>JAUXUD010000086.1 GCA_030680835.1 Bacteroidota bacterium | reverse complement strand
TACCCCCAAATTTATAAATGAAAAATCCCTGCAAACTTATGTTTACAGGGATTTTTCATTGAATATCAGCAGGGTTATTCGATAATAATTTTTTGGGTTACTGAATTATCGTGGGTGCTTAATTTTATAAAGTAAACGCCACCTTTCAGGTTTAGTTTTGAATTATCAATCAATATGCTTTGATTTCCGGCAATTTGTAATCCTTCATAAAGATTACACATTTCCTTTCCGAGTAAATCGAATAACTGAATGCTGATACTTTGGTTTTTCTTTAATTCGTATGTAAGTGTTGCGGTTCCTGAAAATGGATTTGGATAAACCATCAAACTTGTTTCAGAAGCAGATTGACTTCTGATACCACTCGAAGCACCATCACCGGCCCGCACATTATCAAGGTAAAAGTTATTACCTCCCTTGTAAGTAAACACTATTTTAAACATCAGGTTGGGTGTTTTGGGAAATGTGGAAGATTTATATACCATTTCGTTCCATTTTGCTTTTTCGCTTGGTTCAAAATTAATAGTGCTTGCAAGTGTAGTTGTTGCACCTATACTTGAAACGTTTGCGAGTGAATGACTAGCCCTGAGATTCCAGGTCTTTCCACAATCGCTTGAAGTGTACAGGATTAATGATTCTTCTGTAGGTGCATTAAACATTGTTCCGCGTGCAAATGCATAGTTAAAGGCAATATATGGGTTTGAAGTATTTTCAAAATTAAAGGAGGGAGAAATTAACGTAAATTCATTGGATACACTGTTCTTTTGATTATAGGGATCCTGTGGCAACATCATACTGGCATTGTTGTCGTATGAGGTATTTACCCTTGCAAACCTGTTCGATGAAAACTGGTAATCGAATTTCCACCCTTCCTGTTGCCAGTTGTTTAGATACCACCAATCTGCAGTTGCCCTCCAACCCGGTAATTTTGCAGAATTTGCGGGTAACACGTTAATGTAATTGGTAAAAGTAGTTGTACCGGATCCTTTGGTATTGGTGGCTGTTAATTTTACAGGATAGGTTCCTGCATTTGCATAAACGATTGCCGGAGGTGTTTTGCCACTGTAAGTACTGGGGTTTCCTCCTTCAAACTCCCAGCTCCAGGTGTTGATACCTGCAGCATTATAGGAGAAATCGATAAATGCTACACTGCTTCCGGCACAAATGGTTTGCGTTTTGGTATTAAATGCGGCAATAGGGGCACAATCTGAAACCGATGCGACATCAGTGCCTGTAGCTACCAGGTTTTCCTGTGAAATTAACTGAGGCCTGAAAGTTTCCATGCAATAAATCATGCGTGCTTTCTGTTGCAATGTAAACATCAACCCGCTACACGAGCCACTAAAATAATCCATCACGTTTTCCTGCATATCCGGATAGTCAATCTTATCAGGAAGTGAAGTACTTGTACATGTATTATAGGTTGGGTTTCCGCAAAGATTTCCTCTTCCAATCAATACACCACCCGTTGTTGGAGGTTTAAAATAAACCGGAGGGGTGTCGTCTATTTCATCGTTGGATGCACTGCAACTGTCGTTTGATTGAAACGGGTGGAATAAACCCAGCCAGTGACCAACCTCGTGTGCTGCTGTATTATCTCCAACAAAACCGGATGCTACCAAAATTACGCCGCTTTTGGAAGATAAACCGCCACCAAAGGGAAGGTAGGCATATCCACCTACCTGGGTTGTTCCCGAATATACTGAATTACATACCCAAATATTTAAATACCGTTTCGTATCCCAAACGCTTAAAGCTTTAATAATATCGTTTCCTTTATAAGTCTCGGGTGTATATACCCGCACAATTCCGTTGGTGCAATTGCCTTCCGGGTCTTTTCTGGCCAACCTGAATTCAAATTCACAATCGGCAATTAGTGACTTAAAAGGTGCTCTAACTGAACCTATATTATTGATGGTTCCGCTAAAATACTTATTCATATTGGCAATTACATTTGTTACCGTTGCATCACTTAAGTTTTCAGAACCATTTGCATGAAAAATATGCACAACCACAGGAATAATGTACTTTGCGGCTTTTTTGCCCAAACCATTTTTAACTTTATAGTCTTCCGGATTATAGGTTTCTTTAATCTTTGCAAACCCATCTTCAAATTGCTTCTGCATCTGAAGCAATTCAGGACTTCTTTTAACCTGTTCCTGCCATTCAATATCTGTTGCACAACCCAATCTTGGTTGATTCTGCGCGTTGGAACAAACTGCACCAAAGAATAATACAGATAGGAATAAAAATTTTCTCATAATATTCATTTTTAATTAAAACGATTAGCAAATTAATAATTATTTATGGAAGTCACCAAATTTGTTGTGCAGGTTGCGTAAAACTATTCCCTTTTTTGTTCCCAAACTTCCAGATCAAACAATTTTTTTTCTTCAATTTTAAGCCGTATCGCTGTGTTAACTTTTTGAAAACCATTGTTCCCGCAAGCTCCCGGGTTAATGTGCATAAAATTATATTGAGTGTCGCGTATCACTCTTAAAATATGTGAGTGCCCGCAAACCATCAGGTTAATTTCATGGGTTTTTAGCAATTTTTTAAATCCGGGAGCGTAGTTTCCGGGATAACCGCCTATATGCAACAGGCACACTTTTACTTTTTCTACCTCAAAAAACAATGTTTCAGGAACCCTAAGCCTGATTTCTTTTCCGTCAATATTCCCATAAACAGCTTTCAATGGCTTAAATTTTTCAAGGGTCTCAACCAACTCTAGGGTTCCCCAGTCGCCGGCATGCCATATCTGGTCACAATCCTTAAAGAACTCAAAAAGTTTGGGATTTAAAAAACCATGTGTATCACTTAATATTCCGATTCTTACCATAATTCATTCAAAAGTTACATATTTGACAAATGTTTTCAGGATTAACGGTTCCCATTATTATTATTACTGTATTGGTAAGTGTTCCCGCTTTTGGCAACGCTTCTTTTTTAAATAGTTTGATTTTTGACCCTTACGAAATAAAGAAAAAAAACCAATGGTATAAATTTATCAGCTCCGGATTTTTACATGCAAATTTTGTTCATCTGGCTGTAAATATGTTTGTTCTCATGAGTTTTGGTCCCCTGGTTGAACATTTTTATAATTTAAATTTTGGTTCAGTAGGTATGATTTTGTACCTGATACTATATATAAGCAGCATAGCAGCCGCCAATATTACAACTTATTTTAAACAACAAAACAATACCGATTACCGGGCACTGGGAGCATCAGGTGCCGTTTCGGCAATTTTATTTGCTGCTGTTTTATTTGAACCCAAACGCGAATGGTACTTATATGGAATCATCGAAATACCAGGGTATATTGCTGCAGGACTCTATTTATTATACTCGCATTATGCCTCACGGAATACCAATGACCACATAAACCATGATGCGCATTTTTACGGGGCGCTTTATGGGATTGCTTTTACGCTTGTATGCAAACCTTCATTATTTCTTGCCTTCCTGAATAAATTTTAATGTTAAAATAAAATACCGATTCTTATATCCCATGGACTATAGTAAAGACTGGCACCTTCATTCCACAACACGTTATATAGTGCTATAATATATACACCTCTTTTGGCCCCATAACCAACTCCTGCATAAAGTATGTTTTCCCATTGTCTTTTTTCGGTATTCGTAGTTATGTCGAACATGCCGTAATTTAAGGGTTGATATTCAATATGTGCAAAAACTTGTTCTAAAACCAATTGCCGGGCAAACAAAATGGGACCATAAATGCTGTTTGTATATTTTTTACCAAAATACGTTTGACTTTGAAACATATAGGTGGCTCCAATACCCAGCATTGTTTTTTCGGCAACCATATATCCGGCAATGGGTTGAGCCATGAAAAAGTAGCCCCCAGGGTAAAAATTTCCCCCTAAGTTCCCCCCAAAGGTCCATTTTTCTGGGTCATAAAATCTGTTTTTTTGGGGACCTTCAAATTGTTCTTTCTTTTGAGCCTCTTCTTCATCCAGTTGTTTTAACTTTCTTTGAGCCATGGATGAATATGAAAATAAAAAAGAAACCAGCAGAAATATGATGAGTTTTTTCATGGTTGGCAAAAATAAATCATTTACTTTGATATAAATCGCTTAAGGTTTTATTAATTCGCACTGCAATCAACGCAATCACAAATGAATAAAGTACATAATTTTTCGGCCGGTCCTGCAATTTTACCGAAATCGGCCATTGACGCAAGTGTAGCAGCCCTCCAAAACTTCTCGGATATGGGACTTTCACTCCTCGAAATTTCGCACCGCAGCAAACAATTTGAGGCAGTTGTTGCCGAAGCTTGTCAGCTGGTTAAGGAAATTTTGAACCTAAACGATGAGTATGAAGTTGTTTTTTTACAGGGAGGAGCCAGTTTGCAGTTCGACATGGTTCCCATGAATTTTTTAACCCCGGGCAAAACGGCAGCCTATATAAATACAGGCGTTTGGGCAAGTAGGGCTGTAAAAGAAGCAAAATTATTCGGTGAAGTGAATGTATTGGCGAGCAGTGAGGATAAAAATTTTAGTTATATACCAAAAGGTTATGCAATACCGGAAGATGCCTGCTATTTTCATTGCACCAGTAACAATACAATTTATGGCACCGAAATGTTCAGCTTTCCCGAATGTCCGGTTCCCCTGGTTTGTGATATGAGCTCTGATATTTTCAGCCGAAAGATTGATGCATCAAAATTTGATCTGATTTATGCAGGTGCTCAAAAAAATATGGGCCCTGCCGGTGCAACTCTGGTAATTATTAAAAAGTCGTTTCTTGAAAAGGCCAATGCAAAAGTGCCCACCATGTTAAATTATAAGATTCACATTGAAAACGGAAGCATGTACAATACACCTGGGGTATTCGCAATTTTTGTTTGCATGCATACTTTACGTTGGATCAAATCGATTGGACTGGAAGCAATGGAAGTAAGAAATAAAGCCAAAGCGGATTTATTATATGCCGAAATTGACAGAAACAATTTGTTTACAGGAACTGTAGTACCTGAAGACCGAAGCCGTATGAATGTAAATTTTGTATTAAACGATAAAACACTTGAAGCACCTTTTTTAAAATTATGTGAAGAACGAAATTTAAGTGGGTTAAAAGGACATCGTTCGGTAGGTGGATTAAGGGCTTCTTTATACAATGCACTGGAAATAGACAGTGTGCAAGTTCTTGTAGAAACCATGCAATATTTTGAAACAGCAAACACCGGAAATACTCAAAATAGTAAGTAGTAAGTAAAAAAATCGTACATCGTACATCGTACATCGTAACTCGTAAATAAAATGATAAGAATATTAGCCAATGACGGCATTGATGCAAACGGGAAAGCAATATTAACGGCTGCCGGATTTGAAGTAGTAACAGAAAAAGTACCTCAGGAACAATTAGCAGAGTCTTTAAAAAATTTCGATGCTGTTTTGGTACGTTCTGCAACAAAAATAAGAAAAGACATTATTGAAGCCTGTCCGAACCTGAAATTGGTTGGTAGAGGTGGAGTGGGAATGGACAATATTGACCTGGAGGCGGCCCGGCAAAAAGGGATTAAGGTAATTAATACACCTGCTTCTTCTTCAATAAGCGTGGCGGAACTGGTATTTGCACACTTGTTTAGCGGCAGCAGGTTTTTACAATATACAAATCAGTTGATGCCGCTTGAAGCAAATACAAAATTTGCAGAGTTTAAAAAAGTTGCTTCAAACGGAATTGAACTGCAGGGCAAAACCATGGGCATTTATGGCTTTGGCAGAATCGGGCAGGAGGTAGCTAAAATTGCAATTGGCATGGGAATGAAGGTACTTGCTTTTGATCCGTATGTTGATAAAGTTGAGTTAATCCTGAATTTGCCCATGCTGGGTTCAAACCAAAGGATTAAATTAAATATGAATACCGTGAGCGAGCAATCGGTTATTTCACAAAGCGATTTCATCACCTTTCATATTCCGTTTGCAGAAGGTCATAAATCTCCGATAGATGCAACTATGATGGCTAAAATGAAAAAAGGGGTTGGACTTATTAATTGTTCGCGCGGGGGCGTTATTGATGAAGCCGATTTAATTGCAGCCCTCGATAGTGGTCAGGTTGCATTTGCAGGACTGGATGTTTTTGAAAAAGAACCTCCGGTAAACATGGCCGTTTTACAGCATAACCGGGTGTCTGTAAGTCCGCATATTGGAGGCAGTACTAAAGAAGCCCAAAACCGTATCAGTATTGAACTTGCTGAGAAAGTAATTGAGTTTTTTAAAAAATAATTAATCAAACAAATAAAAGAAAGGTTCAACCTGTTTAACGGGTTGAACCTCATTTTTAAATAACATGGCTACAATTAAACCATTTAAAGGATTGAGACCGGCAAAGGAATTGGCCGGACAGGTTTCGGCACAACCTTATGATTCGAGCCATCCGGAGATATCTCATAACGAATTTTACAATAACCCCAATAGCTATTTACATGTAGTAAAACCATATATGAATTTTCCGGGTGAAAAGAAAAACCCTGAAAAGCATTTCCCGATTGGACTGGAATATCTGAATGCATTTAAGGAAAAAGGAATATTAAAGAAAGATGCTCAGGCAAGTTTTTATATTTACCGGGTAATTCATGGAAGTAAAGCTTTTACAGGACTGATAGCCGCCGCCAGCGTTGATGACTATTTAAATAACAATATTTTAAAACATGAGAACACCTTAACCGAAAAGCAGAACGAACTGGCTGAGCATATTTCATTTTTTAAGGGTCTGGGAAACCCTGTATTGTTAACCTATCCCGATAATCAGGTTATCGACGAAATCCTGGAGAAATATATCCTCCGTCATAAACCGGAATATAATTTCATAAGCATTGACCAGTTGAAGCATAACCTATGGGTGGTAACTGAAGGAGAAGACTTACTGGCCATTGAACGGGCTTTTAATGCAATGACCTATTTGTACATTGCCGATGGTCATCACCGTACTGCAGGTTGTGCTGCTTTCAGTGTGCAGGAACGTTCAAAAAATAGCGATGGCGATGCGTTTCACAACTTTTTTCCAGTATGCCTGATTCCATTTTCAAAACTGCATATATACGAGTATCACCGACTCATTAAAGATGAGGTATTGGTTAATTCCAATATTCTTCGTGAATTGAAAAAATATTTCGAGGTAATACCCAGCGGTAATTTACCGGTTCAGCCTTTAAACAAAAAAGAGTTTGGAGTGTATTTCAATAAACATGCTTACCTGATAAAATTAAAACCTGAATTTGAACAGAAGCTCAATGGTATATTGGAAAATCTGGATGTGAATATAGTTGAGGAGTATATATTGAAAAGGATATTTGGAATTATTGACAGTAAAACGGATAAAAGACTCAGTTTTTTGGATGGAAGTAAAGGAATTTTAAATCTGAAAAATAGTGTTGACAAAGAAGAAAGCAGTATTGCCATAACTCTTTATCCGAGCACCATTGATGAAGTAAAAAAAGTTGCCGAAGCAGGTTTAATTATGCCCCCCAAAAGCACATGGATTGAACCCAAAATAAGAACGGGTTTGGTAATTTATGAAACCATATAAATGGCAAACGTTTAAAAACTAAAATGAACAATAAACAACAGAAATTGGAGGCCTTTTCACGCCTATTGGATATCATGGATGAATTGCGTGAAAAATGTCCCTGGGATAAAAAGCAAACCCTTGAAAGTTTGAGGCATTTAACCATAGAAGAGACGTATGAGTTGACGGATGCAATTATCAAAAACGATTTGCCGGAACTTAAAAAGGAGTTGGGTGATGTAATGCTGCACATTGTTTTTTATGCACGGATAGCAAGCGAAACAAAGGCATTTGACATTGCAGATGTAATGAATAGTTTATGTGACAAACTCATAGTCCGTCATCCGCATATTTATGGCGATTTTAAAGCAGAAACAGAGGAGCAGGTGAAGGAAAACTGGGAACAGATTAAACTAAAAGAAGGTAATAAATCGGTTTTGAGCGGAGTGTCAAAAGGAACTCCATCTCTGGTAAAGGCACTGAGAATGCAGGATAAAGCTTCACAGGTGGGTTTCGACTGGGAAACTGCAGATCAGGTTTGGGCCAAAGTTTATGAGGAGTTTGATGAATTAAAACATGAGTTGGAAAAGGAAGATAATCATAAAAAATCTCAGGAAGAATTTGGGGATTTACTTTTTGCGTTGATAAATCTGGCGAGAAAATCGGGCTTAAACCCGGATGATGCGCTGGAATATACAAATCAAAAATTCATAAAGCGCTTTATGTTTATTGAGGAAAGAGCCAATGAGATGAATAAAAAACTAACTGAAATGACACTTGCCGAAATGGATGAAATTTGGAATGAAGCCAAAATGGTTTAATCAAAAGGTCATATTCAAATTAAATTGATTTTAATCAGTTATTTACTTTCATTAATTTTCTATCCTTGCAAGCGAATATTTAACCGGTTCTAAAATTTTATAAATTCGGCAATACATTTTTCAAATTCAATATGGTTCAAAAAGTAACTGATCAGGAATTTTCGAAACTGATACAAACGAATGAAAAAGTAATCGTTAAATTTTATGCCGATTGGTGTGGAAGTTGCCGTTTGTTCGCACCCAAATACACAAAAATTTCTAATAAAAGTGAATATTCCGGAGCCTTGTTTCTTGAAATAA
This sequence comes from Bacteroidota bacterium, assembly GCA_030680835.1. Taxonomy (GTDB): domain Bacteria; phylum Bacteroidota; class Bacteroidia; order UKL13-3; family UKL13-3; genus B1. The sequence continues at coordinate 143,068 of JAUXUD010000086.1, read as the reverse complement.
ACGCAGAAGAAAATCCCGAAGCCAGAAAGTTTGCCTCGGTGAATAATCTTCCTTTTTTTGCCGCGATAAAAAACGGTGTTCTGGTAAGTGGGGATACTACCGCCAAAGAAGAAAGTGTAGAAAAAATAATTCAACAAGTTTTTAACTGAAATGAAATTAGCAGTGATAAAAGAGTTAGCCGAAAACAGAACACTCTCAGAATTGAAATCGCTGGAAGAAAAGCTTTGCAATGGAGAACCGGTTCAATTGGAAGTTAAAGGGGATGATGAGGGGGAACAATTAACACATGTTTTGGCTGCTATTGATATTCTTAAAAGGGTTGAAAACGAAAATGTGGATTTGAGAACTGCAATCAGGGCCTATTCGGAACGTGTAAGGAACTCAATATCATAAACTTGTAAATGTTTGCGTGTTTTGGAGTATTTTAAAATTAAAAAAAGATTATTAATGTTCTAAAAATCTATTTTTGCGTGGGTTTATAAAAAGTAATATGTCAACAACAATCGATTATATAGCAATTTTTATCCAGTTTATTGTAGCCATGGGTTTTGTGGTTTTTGCCATGGTTGTTTCGCACATGGCTGGCCCGAAACGAAAAACTTCTGAGAAACTTCAGGTATTTGAATGTGGCATTGATTCAAAAGGAAATGCCCGGATGCCTTTTTCAATCCGGTACTTTTTAACTGCCATCCTTTTTGTGCTTTTTGATGTGGAGGTAATTTTTATGTACCCATGGGCTGTAAACTTTAAAACCTTAGGTTCAAACGGATTTTTAGAAATGCTCTTGTTTGCGGGTACGCTTTTACTGGGATTTTTTTACATCCTGAAAAAAGGTGCATTAAAATGGGAATAGATTATCAAAAAATTTTGTCATGCAATGGGTATGAGAAACACTGTTAAAATTAAACTATGTCGGTTATAAAAATAGAAAATGCGCCTCCGGGTTTGGAAGGACCTGGTTTTTTTGCAACCAGTTTCGAAAAAGCGATTGGGATGGCCCGCGCCAATTCCATCTGGCCTTTACCATTTGCAACATCTTGCTGTGGAATCGAGTTTATGGCAACCATGGCATCCAATTACGATTTGGCCCGCTTCGGTTCGGAGCGCATCAGCTTTTCGCCCCGCCAGGCCGATTTATTAATGGTTACAGGAACCATTGCAAAAAAAATGGGTCAGGTTTTAAAACAAGTGTATCTGCAAATGGCTGAACCCAGATGGGTAATTGCGGTAGGTGCCTGTGCCTCCAGCGGAGGTATTTTTGATACCTATTCAGTTTTGCAGGGTATCGACAAGGTAATTCCGGTTGATGTATATGTACCGGGATGCCCGCCCCGACCTGAACAGTTAATTGAAGGCCTTATGAAAATTCAGGAACTGGTAAGAAACGAACCGATTAACAGAAGAAATTCTCCGGAATATAAAGCTTTATTGGCCATTTACGGCATTCATTAATGAGTGAAATAACAAATGCATATTTGCTAAAAGCGCTGCAGGATCAATTCGCAGCCTTTATCCATTCGGCAGAGGAACCTTATGGCATGCTGACGATTGAACTGGATAAAAACCAGATAATACCTGTCGTTACTTTTTTAAAAGACCATCCTCAAATTCAAATGCAGTTTTTAACGGATGTATGTGGCATTCATTATCCAGATCATAAGGGTAAAGAATTGGGAGTGATTTATCACTTACACAGCTTTGTTAATAATATCCGTTTGCGCATTAAGTGCTTTATGGATATAAACAATCCAACACTGCCAACCGTAACTTCCATTTACGGATCTGCCAATTGGCAGGAACGCGAAACATTCGATTTTTATGGAATTATATTCGAAGGCCATCCCAATCTGAAGAGAATTTTGAATGTTGATGAAATGGATTATTTCCCGATGCGGAAAGAATTTCCGTTGGAAGACCAGACACGTACAGACAAAGACGATACCTATTTTGGAAGATAAGTTTATGGAAAACCTCTTAGATTCAATAGAAATAAATCCGGATAAATCGGAATACACAACTCTCAATTTAGGGCCTACACATCCCGCCACGCATGGTATTTTTCAGAATGTGCTTACCATGGATGGTGAGATTATTGTAGATGCAGTTCAAACCTGTGGCTATATTCACCGGGCATTTGAAAAAATAGCTGAACACCGTCCGTTTTACCAGATAACCCCTTTAACCGACAGACTGAATTATTGCTCGTCGCCTATTAACAATATGGGATGGCATATGACGGTTGAAAAACTTTTGGGAATAAAAACTCCAAAAAGAGTTGACTATCTAAGGGTAATCATCATGGAACTGGCACGTATTTCAGATCATCTGGTTTGTAATTCGGTAATAGCTGTGGATTGCGGTGCATTAACAGGCTTTACTTACGTGTTTCAATGGCGTGAAAAAATTTATGATATTTTCGAGGAAATTTGCGGGGCCCGCTTAACTACAAATATTGGTAGAATAGGTGGGCTTGAACGCGATTTCAGCAAAGCCTGCATTCAAAAAATTAAAGAATTTATAGCTGAATTTCCTAAAAAACTGGAAGAGTTTACCAATTTGCTGGAACGAAACCGTATTTTTATGGAAAGAACCATAGGTAACGGTCCGATAAGCACCGAAAGAGCCCTATATTATGGTTTTACAGGTCCTAATTTGCGGGCAACCGGTTTGGATTATGATGTAAGGGCAATGAACCCATATTGCAGTTACGAGGATTTCGATTTTAAAATTCCGGTGGGTATTCATGGAGATACGTTTGATCGCTTCATGGTTCGTCAGCAGGAAATGTGGGAGAGCCTGAAAATTATCAAACAAGCCTTTAACAATTTACCGGAAGGAAATTTTTTCGCCGATGTTCCCGAGTTTTACCTTCCGCCTAAAGAAGATGTTTACAACAAAATGGAGGCATTAATCTGGCATTTTAAAATTGTAATGGGTGAATCGGAAACTCCGGTTGGTGAAGTTTACCACAGTGTTGAAGGTGGAAATGGCGAACTGGGATTTTACCTGGTGAGTGATGGAGGAAGGGCAGCGTATCGCCTGCATTTCCGCAGACCCTGCTTTATTTATTATCAGGCTTTCCCCGAAATGATTAAAGGTTCAACTTTAAGCGACGCAATTGTTGCCATGAGCAGTATGAATGTGATTGCAGGCGAGCTGGATGCATAGTACCATAGTATAACAGTAAAGGATCAGAACGTATGACGGAACAAGTGGATATAAAATTTAGCGACAATACATTGGCCCTGGTCAATAAAATAATAAGTCGTTACCCCGAGGGAAAACAAAAGTCAGCATTAATCCCTTTGCTGCATTTGGCTCAGGCCGAATTTGACGGATGGTTAAGTTCAAAAACCATGGATTATGTAGCTTCACTCTTACATATTCAAAATGTAGAAGTTTATGAGGTGGCTTCTTTTTATTCCATGTTTAATCTTGAACCGAAAGGAAAATGTCTGATTGAGGTTTGCCGTACAAGCAGTTGCTGGTTACGTGGCGCGAATGAAATCATAGAGCATCTGGAAAAGAAATTAGGTATAAAAGATGGCGAAACTACCGCGGATGGAATGTTTTCAATAAAAACGGTGGAATGTTTGGGCAGTTGTGGTACCGCCCCGATGATGATGATTGGTGCACAGTTCCATGAAAATCTAACCCATCAGAAAGTGGATGGAATTCTTGAACAATGTACAGCGGAAAATAAACGCAAAACATATTTGGACGAGGTTATTATAGATAAGTATTAATACCCATGGGAAGAAAATTATTATTAGAACACGACCATATTCCGGGAATTCAGGGATACGATGTTTACAGGAAAATGGGTGGATATGCTTCGGTTGAAAAAGCAGTTAAAACCATGACTCCCGAAGCATTGGTAGAAGAAGTAAAAAAATCGGGTTTGAGGGGCAGGGGTGGAGCCGGATTTCCAACCGGAATGAAATGGAGTTTCCTGGCAAAACCAGAAGGTGTTGCCAGATACCTGGTATGCAATGCCGACGAAAGTGAGCCCGGTACTTTTAAAGACCGCTACCTGATGTCGCGCATTCCGCATTTACTTATTGAGGGAATGATTACATCAAGTTTTGCCTTGGGTGTACATACCGCTTATATATATATACGTGGTGAGTTTTATTATATCCTTAAAATTCTTGAAAAAGCCATTGAAGAAGCCCGTACAAACGGCTGGCTCGGTAAAAATATTTTAGGTTCAGGTTACGATTTGGAAATATATGTTCATGTTGGTGCAGGTGCTTATATCTGTGGTGAAGAAACGGCCTTGCTCGAAAGTTTGGAAGGCAAACGCGGAAACCCGCGCATAAAACCTCCTTTCCCGGCAGTAGCAGGTTTATATGGCTGTCCTACCGTTGTAAATAATGTTGAAACAATTGCCTCCGTGGTTTCTATTGTAAATTTTGGAGGCGATGAATATGCAAAAATCGGAATCGGAAGATCAACAGGTACCAAGTTAATTTCGGCATCCGGACATATTAACAAGCCCGGCGTTTACGAAATTGAAATGGGAATAACCGTTGAAGATTTTATATACAGTGATGAATATTGCGGAGGTATTTTAAATGGCCGAAAATTAAAAGCAGTGGTTGCCGGTGGGTCTTCAGTTCCCATTCTACCTGCCGATAAAATTTTAACTTTAGCCAATGGCGAAAAACGTTTAATGAGCTATGAAAGTTTGTCGGACGGAGGATTTGTTTCCGGAACCATGCTGGGTTCAGGCGGATTTATTGTAATGGATGAAACCACCAGCATCGTTGAAAACCTGTTTACTTTTGCCCGGTTCTATCATCATGAAAGTTGCGGACAATGCAGCCCCTGCCGCGAAGGCACTGCATGGATGGAAAAAATACTTCATAAAATTCTGGATGGAAAAGGAACCCGGGATGATATTGATTTGCTTCTGGAAATACAGGCAAAAATTGAAGGAAATACTATTTGCCCGCTCGGTGACGCTGCTGCATGGCCTGTTGCCAGTGCAATTCGTCATTTTAGGAGTGAATTTGAAGAATACGTGAAAAACCCAAATGAAGTGTATGCAGAAAAACAAATCGATGAAGTTTTTCAAGTACCTATTAATTATTAACTATTAAAGTGAAAATTATGAAAACAAAATTCTTTTTATTAGGTGTTATAGCCATTTTCGGCCTCACGCTTATTTTTGCATTTAATGAAAAGAACCAAAGTAAAAGTTCTGTTAACGAAGATATTATTCTGTCCGACTCTACCTCGCATGTAATTATCGTGAAGAATATCGAAAGTATCGGTGAACTGATGGCACCCGCAATAGTAATTTGCGACTATAAAGGTGAGCTCAAAAGGATTCCTCAAAAGATGTTTACGGAAACAAATTTTAATTATAATCTGAAAAACTTAACCAAAGTTTTAAATGATTATTACGCCAAAGGTTATAGATTGGTAGGCACAACTGTAACCGGTAAAATTAATTATGTTACCGAGTATGTTCTGGAGAAAAAATAAAACATATAAATAAAAACCATAACTATGAAAACTAAAATGATCATCATAGCCATTATTGCCCTTGCGGGCATTTCATTGCTGACTGCATTTAAACAAACAGCTGTACCGAAACAATATCTTACTTTAACAGTCAGTACATTATCGAGCAAGCAGTTTATTGTGGATGAAAACGGAAACGTGGATGAAAAAAAGTTCCTGTCGGTTGTGTCAAACAGTGATGGCTGTTCGCAGCTAACCCGCTCCATCAACAATATTGCCTCAAAAGGTTACAAGCTTAGCGGTACCCTTATGTTAACCACAAATAATAATGGCAATGCCATTCAATATATTTTTGAAAAAGAATAACAAATGCCAAAAGTAACAATAGACGGACGAACAATTGAAGTTGCAGACGGAACAACCATTCTGCAGGCAGCGAGAATGATTGGACCCGAGGTAGCACCACCAACCATGTGCTACCACAGTAAATTAAAATCGAGTGGCGGTTATTGCCGTACCTGTTTGGTAGAAGTAACCAAAGGCTCAGAAAAGGACCCGCGACCCATGCCAAAGTTAATGGCAAGCTGCCGTACCCATGTAATGGACGGTATGGAAGTGGGAAATTTTACTTCTACCAAAGTAATTGAGGCACGCAAAAGTGTGGTAGAGTTTTTATTGCTCAACCATCCGCTGGATTGCCCCATTTGCGACCAGGCAGGAGAATGCCAACTTCAGGATCTTTCATACGAAAATGGTTCTGCTAAAACCCGTACAGATTTTGAACGGCGCACTTTCGAAAAAATTGATATCGGCTCAAAAATACAGCTTCATATGACGCGTTGTATCCTTTGTTACCGCTGTGTAAAAGTAGCCGAACAAATTACAGATGGACGGGTTCATGGCGTGTTTAACAGAGGTGACCATTCCGAAATTTCTACGTATATTAACCAGGCCATCGACAATGATTTTTCCGGAAACATGATTGATGTTTGTCCGGTTGGTGCTTTAACCGATAAAACATTCAGGTTCAAAAGCAGGGTATGGTTTACCAAACCCATGCAGGCGCACCGAAATTGTGATAAATGCAGCGGGAAAGTGAATTTATGGTATAAAGGAGAGGAAGTCTTACGTGTTACAGGTAGAAAAGACCAATGGGGTGAAGTGGAAGAATTTATTTGCAATACCTGCCGGTTCGACAAGAAAAATACTGGTGACTGGACAATTGAAGGCCCTGCACATATCCACCATCACTCGGTAATTTCGGCAAATCATTACGAGGTTTTTACCAAACCTCAGGAGTTTAAATTGAATGTAGTTACACCCATTACTATTGAGGAAGGAAGCAATTAATGAGTTTGTTAATATTTAAATCGATACTGATTTTAACACTTTTTTTGGTAAGTCTGGGTATTGCTGCATACAGCACATACGCCGAACGAAAAGTTGCAGCCTTTTTGCAGGACCGGATTGGACCGGACCGTGCGGGCCCATATGGTTTGCTGCAGCCCATTGCCGATGGCACAAAAATGTTTTTGAAGGAAGAAATTATCCCAATGTTTTCCGATAAATGGCTCTTTATCTTAGGTCCGAGTCTGTTTATGGTCACGGCATTAATGACCAGTGCCGTAATCCCCTGGGGAAGGTCTATTGAAATTGGTGGACAGGTTTATAGTCTTCAGGTTGCCGATATCAATGTGGGAATCCTGTATATTTTGGGAATAGTTTCTCTGGGTGTTTATGGAATCATGATTGGAGGCTGGTCATCGAACAACAAATTTGCATTGCTGGGTGCCATTCGTGCTTCCAGTCAAATGATCAGTTACGAACTTGCGATGGGAATGAGTGTAATCACAGTTCTTTTAATCAGTAATGGTTCTTTAAGCCTGAACTCGATTGTTGAAAGTCAGGGCGAAGGAAAATTATACGGATTTATAAATGTTTCGGGTATCAACTGGAATGTATTTTATCAGCCTGTTGCTTTTATCATATTTCTCACCTGTGCATTTGCCGAATGCAACCGTACCCCTTTCGACTTGCCAGAATCAGAATCGGAGCTTATAGGAGGGTACCACACCGAATACTCGTCCATGAAACTGGGTTTGTATTTGTTTGCCGAATATATCAATATGTTTATTTCCGCTGCAGTAATTTCATGTCTGTTTTTTGGAGGGTATAACTTCCCGGGAATAGATTATTTAGGGAACCATTTGCCCATGAATATTGTAAGCCTGATAAGTGTTGGCGTACTTTTCTGTAAAATATTCTTCTTCATCTTTTTCTTTATGTGGGTACGCTGGACCATACCGCGTTTCCGCTACGACCAATTGATGAGGCTGGGATGGTATGTGCTCATGCCCTTGTCTATTATTAATGTATTAATTACCGGAGCATTGGTAACTTATTTTGGAAATTAATCAATCGAAAAAAGCAACGATATGCAACTTACAAACCGATCGATAGTTGTTGTAAACAAACAAATGACCTGGATGGAGAAATTGTATCTCCCGGCCATCGTTATGGGCCTGGCAATTACCATCAAGCATTTGTTCAGAAAAAAAGCAACTTTGAAATATCCCGAGCAAACCCGTGCATTTGCCCCGGTTTACCGTGGAATGCACGTTTTAAAACGCGATGAACAAGGCAGGGAAAATTGTACTGCCTGTGGTTTATGCGCGGTTTCTTGTCCGGCCGAAGCAATTACCATGATTGCCGCCGAACGCAAAAAAGGGGAAGAGAACCTGTATCGCGAGGAAAAATATGCCGCAACGTATGAAATCAACATGCTGCGTTGTATTTACTGCGGACTCTGTGAAGAAGCCTGTCCGAAAGATGCTATTTACCTGACCGACCGGCTGGTTCCATCAGAGTATTCAAGGGGGAAATTTATTTTCGGGAAAGATATTCTGGTTGAACCCATTGATAAAAGAGTAGATATCAGCAAGCGGAAGAAAGCGTATCAAATAAAAAGCTAATTTTTATCACTTGTTTTTATCAGATAAATCTTTCTTGTTTTCACATATATGAATTAATATCGCAAACCGTAAAGAGCCAAAGAATTATAATGAGTAGCCAGATCTTATTTTTTATACTTGCATCTCTCACTATTGTGAGTGCTTTGTTTGTAGTGTTCTCAAAAAGCCCTATTTACAGTGTAATGTGGATGATTTTTTGTTTTTTTACCATTGCAGGTCATTATGTAATGCTCAATGCACAGTTTTTGGCAATCGTTCATGTTATTGTTTATGCCGGGGCCATTATGGTGCTATTGTTGTTTACAGTAATGTTGCTGAACCTGAACAAAGAAAGCGAACCACATAAATCACCTTTACCCAAATTTGCAGCAATTATTACCGGCGGTTTGTTAATGCTGGTTCTGCTTGCTGCCATGCATTCAAGCACATTGCCCGAATACAGTTCACCCGCATTTTCAGACGTGGGCTACGTTCAAAAAGTAGGCACAAAAATTTTTACAGAATTTCTGCTTCCGTTCGAAATGACTTCCGTTTTGTTTATTGCAGCAATGATAGGCTCGGTGGTTTTAGCTAAAAAAGATAAAAACTAATGGAACAAGTAATACAACATTCAAATCCACAAAGCTGGTATCTGGTATTAAGCACCATTTTGTTTTCAATAGGTGTTATGGGTGTACTTTTCAGAAGAAATGCAATCATTATCTTAATGTGCATTGAACTAATGCTTAATTCGGTAAATATTTTACTGGTTAGCTTTTCGGCTTATGCAGGAAATTCCGAAGGTCAGGTTTTTGTGTTTTTTATTATGGTGGTTGCTGCCGCCGAAGTTGCCGTTGGATTGGCACTTTTGGTGAGTATTTTTAGAAATACAGCCAGCACCGATATCAATGTACTGAGTAAATTAAAGTGGTAAAAAGATTGCTTGAAGCCACACAATAAATCTAAAAAAAGATAGAACCAGGAAATGGATAACTTTATAGAATTAACAAAATTGATGACCCCGGCAATACTTATTCCGTTATTCCCATTGCTGGGTTTCCTTTTAATTACTTTATTTGGTAAAACCTTAAAAAAAGGAAGCGGATGGCTGGCAAGTGCAATGATTTTAGCATCATTTATATGCACAGTATACATATTTGTAAATCTTCCGGAAGGCCAGTCTTTAAACTTTACCGTTTTTGAATGGATTAAATGGGGAGATATCAATCTTGCTTTCGGGTTGCTGATTGATCCCTTATCATTGGTAATGTTGCTGGTGGTAACCGGGGTTGGATTTTTAATTCATTTATATTCCATTGGCTATATGCACAGCGATGAAGGTTTCAGCCGCTTTTTCCTGCAAATGAACCTCTTTATTTTCTTCATGCTGTTGCTGGTTATGGGTAACAGCTACCTGGTTATGTTTATTGGCTGGGAAGGTGTAGGGCTTTGTTCTTATTTGCTCATTGGCTTCTGGTTCAAAAAAGATGCATTTAACGATGCTGCCAAAAAAGCTTTTATCATGAACCGAATCGGTGACCTGGGATTTTTGATCGGAATGTTTTTTATGCTGTTTTATTTTGGCGGACTTGATTTTACTTCCGTTATGATTGCAGCACAAACTCATGAAAAAGGTTCAGCACTTTTGGTTACCATAACCCTTTTGTTATTTATTGGTGCCATGGGTAAAAGCGCACAAATTCCTTTGTATACCTGGCTCCCCGATGCCATGGCAGGTCCTACTCCCGTATCAGCATTAATACACGCAGCTACCATGGTTACTGCGGGTATTTATATGATTTGCCGTTCAAATATTCTGTTTGCACTGGCTCCTTTTACTTTGGATTTTGTATTGATTATAGGAGTAGCCACTTCATTATTTGCAGCAATCATTGGCCTGAAACAAAACGATATTAAAAAGGTACTCGCTTATTCAACTGTATCTCAACTCGGACTTATGTTTGCAGCTCTGGGATTGGGCGTCTTTAGCAGCGGCATGTTTCATGTGGTAACCCATGCATTTTTTAAGGCATTGTTATTCCTGGGAGCTGGCAGTGTTATTCATGCTATGAGCGGTGCACAGGATATCCGGAATATGGGTGGGCTGAGTAAATATATCAAAATAACTTATATCACTTTCTTAATTGGAACATTGGCAATTTCAGGAATTTTTCCTTTTGCCGGTTTCTTTTCAAAAGACGAAATACTGGCACAGTCATTTGCCAATCACAAACTCATTTGGGGTATATTAAGCTTTAGCTCTATGCTAACTGCCTTTTATATGTTCAGGTTATATTTCCTTACTTTCAACACCCAATTCAGGGGTACCGATGAACAAAAACATCACCTGCATGAATCGCCGGCTACCATGACCATCCCATTAATATTATTAGCAGCACTTTCTGTTGTGGGTGGTTTTATGGGTTTGCCTGCAGCTTTTGGAAGCGCACATGTTTTTAGCCGCTATTTGTCGCCGGTTTTTGAAGGCTCAGTAAGTATTATGGGAGCAGAGCATCATCTCAATCATGCCACTGAATGGGTATTGATGGGTATCGCCACATTGGCAGCTATTGTGAGTATCATTGTAGCTTATAATATATACATCAGTAAAAAAGGATTGCCTGAACCCGATGCCGAAGTTAAAGGATTTGCAAAATGGGTGGGTAACAAGTTTTATGTTGATGAGCTTTTCGATATGATTTTTGTTCGCCCCTTAATGGTAATGAGCGATATCTTTTTTGTTTTGGTTGATAAACTGATTATCGATTTGTTTGTAAATGCAGCAGCCTGGGTTGTAGGATTTACAGGCCGTACCATCCGGCTGGTTCAAACCGGAAATACCGGCTTTTACATTTTTGCAATGGTTATCAGTATCATGGTTTTATTGTATTGTCAATTGGTGGATCCCTATTTATATGTTTATTTCAAATAATACATGCTTAGTTTAATATTATTATTTATCCCGCTGCTGGCTTCATTGCTCTTGTTATTAACAAGAGGTAATACAAGCAGGATTGTAGCACTGGCTTTTACTGTGGTTCAATTAGGAGCCACCTACTATGCCTATCAGGTATTTAAAGAGCAAGGTTTCCAGCCATTCGATATTCAAATGGTTTGGGTAGTAAAACCTGCCATCAACCTGCATTTCTCAATGGATGGAATCAGTATGCTGATGGTTATTTTAACAAATCTGCTGCTTCCATTAATTGTATTAAGCGGTTTTAACAGGGAAATTAAACGACCTCATATTTTTTACAGCCTAATGCTGTTAATGCAGTTTGCATTGGTAGGTGTATTTATTTCATTTGATGGTTTTATCTATTATATATTCTGGGAACTTGCATTAATACCAATTTACTTTATTTCTTTCGTTTGGGGTTCAGAAAACAGAGCCCAGGTAACATTAAAGTTCTTCATTTACACATTGGCAGGCAGTTTATTAATGTTGTTCGGATTTGTGTTTCTCTATACCGGAAGTCCGAACCACTCTTTAGACTGGAATATATTAACCTCAAACCCTACCTGCAATTGCAATCAAACATGGGTATTCTGGTTGTTTTTTATTGCCTTTGCAATTAAAATTCCTATTATTCCATTCCATACCTGGCAGCCCGATACGTATCGTTCGGCGCCTACTCAGGGAACCATGCTGCTTTCGGGTATCATGCTTAAAATGGGAACCTATAGTTTAATCCGCTGGTTAATTCCCATCGTACCTGCAGGAACCAAAGAATGGCAGGCAGTTGCCATTACCTTATGTGTTATCGGTGTGGTTTATGCGTCAATCATTGCGATTAAACAAAGCGATCTTAAGAAACTGTTTGCTTATTCATCTATAGCCCATGTGGGTTTAATCAGTGCAGGTATATTTTCATTAACCTTGTCAGGTATGCAGGGAAGTTTGGTTCAAATGCTGGCCCATGGTATCAATGTGGTGGGTTTATTCTTTTGCGCAGATATTATTTTTAACCGTACCCAGAGTTACCAGGTTGAAGGCCTCGGTGGAATCCGCTTGGCAGCTCCAAAGTTTGCCACGTGGTTTATGGTTATCGTTCTGGCTTCGGTTGCATTGCCACTAACCAATGGCTTTGTGGGAGAAATTATGTTATTGTATGGGATTTACCAGTTTAATATCTGGCTGGGCGCATTTGCCGGGTTAACCATCATTTTAGGTGCTGTTTATATGCTCAGAATGTATCAGAAAGTAATGCTGGGCGAAAGTTTAATGGATGGCATGAATTTCCCGGATTTGTTATGGAATGAAAAAGTAGTTTTGATCAGCATCGGTATAATGATTTTTGTAACGGGTATTTATCCGAAACCTATTTTAGACCTAACCGAGCCGGCCATTAAGTTGCTGTTAAAGTAAATTCGTAGAACTAAAAATGAACACCAGAATAATTCTGTTTGAAAAAAGATAATAAATGAGCACGTGAATACATTAATTTTTACATCGTTACTGGGTTTCTTTTGCATGGTTGCAGAGATATTAAACCTGCGCAAACTAATTGGTCCGGTTTTAGTTTTAGGTCTGGCCCTTATTTTTGGTTTGAACCAACAGGACTGGAATATGAACCAAACTTTCTATGGAATGTTACAGGTTGATAATTTTTCAGTGGCTTTTGGCAGTCTCGCAATTTTTATTACACTTCTTGTTTTTATTTTGTCAAGCGAATACTATGCCGATCAGGAGCATCATATAAGCGATTATATGACCATACTCTGCTTTGTACTGGTGGGTGCCCTAATGATGTTTTCATTCAGCAATTTAACCATGCTGTTTTTAGGAATCGAAACGCTGTCTATTGCATTATATATTATGGCGGGTAGCAAACGATTCGATAAGCGCTCGAATGAAGCCGGTTTCAAATACTTTTTAATGGGTGCATTTGCCTCCGGATTTTTATTGTTTGGAATCGCATTGGTGTTTGGTTCAACCGGTTCTTTTGATATTCAGAAAATTGCAGAATACCCAATATTAAACAGCCAAAATATTTCACCTTTATATTATACGGGCATTGTATTAATTATCTTTGCCATGCTCTTTAAAGTATCTGCTGCTCCGTTTCATTTTTGGGCACCCGATGTTTACGAAGGCGCTCCGGTTCTGATAACTGCCTATATGAGCACCCTGGTAAAGGTTGCTGCATTTGCTGCTTTTTATAAGCTGGTTTCGGCAGTATTTGTTTACAGTACCCCTCATTTTGAATTTGTATTAAATATAGCTGCAATTTTAACATTGGCGGTAGGTAACCTGATGGCTTTGTCTCAAACCAATTTTAAACGGCTGCTTGCCTATTCCGGAATATCACACGCCGGTTATCTTATGCTAATTATTTTAAGCTCAAAATCGCAGCCTGTGGCAGCCTTGTTATATTATTTATTGGGCTATTCGGTTTCAACCATAGCCGCATTTGCAGTTGCCATGCCCGTGTTTAAGGCGGCAAACTCCGAAAACATTGATGCCTTTAACGGATTGGGAACTAAAAAACCGGTTTTGGCTGCTGCCTTAAGTATTGCCATGCTGGGTCTTGCAGGTATTCCACCCTTCATGGGCTTTTTCGGAAAGTACTTCATTTTTACAGAAGCTTTGCAAAATGGATTTTTCATCACAACCATTGTCGCCATAGTAGGCTCAATGATAGGTATTTATTACTATTTTAAGGTCATTTTGGCCATGTATGGTCAGCCGGCAAACGAAGTAAAAGTGGAAACAACTTTCAATTACAACCTGGTTTTATGGGTTTGTCTGGCTATAAGTTTAGCATTGGGTTTGTATCCTGCACCAATAGTTAACTTGTTTTAATAATGATCTGTCCATTTAGTCGGGAGGCTGAGCTAGAATGTTCTCTGGCGAGGCATGCCAAGTCCCCAAAAAGCGCCCCCGATAGCTATCGGGGGTGCGTGTACATGAGCATTTGGGGATGAGCATAACGCTGCCAGAGGACATTATAGACAGACTCCAATTGTCATCAAATTATCATTTAACTTTAAAATAATATTTGATGCAACTTGCATATTGCTAATAATTGACTTTTTTTGTAACTCTTAATCTTTAAATAAAAAACACATGAACAAGGTAGCAGCACCTAAACAAGAAAGCGCATTGAAGCGCCAGTTTGCCTCTTTTGCGATTCCAATCCTGGTTATAACAGGCATTTTAATTTATGTCTATGTTTTAGGAAATCCATCAAATTTTGAAGGAGGCGATTCTGAAAGTCATCCAATACCTGAAGGAGTAGGGCACGTTTTAGGACTCATGTACAAAGGAGGTAAGATAGTTCCGATTTTGCTGGCATTGGTATTAATGAGCATCACTTTTTCAATTGAACGCTTTCTTACGATCGGCAAAGCTCAGGGTAAGGGAAATGCCGAAAGTTTTGTGCGCAAAATTCAGGGTCATTTATCTGCTAATAATTCAAATGCAGCTATTGAAGAATGTGATAAACAACAAGGTTCGGTAGCTAATATTGTAAGAGCTGCACTGGTTAAGTACAGGGAAATGGAAACCGTTACCGATTTAAATAAAGATCAAAAGATTCTGGCCATTCAAAAAGAACTGGAAGAAGCTACTACGCTTGAATTGCCAATGCTTGAAAAAAATCTGGTAATCATCGCTACCATGGCATCGGTTTCAACATTAGTAGCTTTGTTGGGAACGGTATTGGGTATGATTCGTGCTTTCTCGGCTTTAGGTACCGGTGGAGCACCCGACTCAGTAGGTTTGGCAAACGGTATCTCCGAAGCTTTGATTAATACAGCCTTGGGAATTGGTAATTCAGCCATTGCCATTATTATGTACAATGTGTTTACAACCAAAATAGATAAAATTACGTTTACGATTGACGAAGCCGGATACAGCATCGTGCAAACTTTTGCCGAAAAGCACAAATAGTAGCCCATTCGCTAAAGCCAGGGTAGGCTAACATGCATTTCAATAGTAAAGTAATAACCAGAAATAAAATAGATTATGCCTAAGGTAAAAATTCCGCGGAAGAGCACTTCAGTAGACATGACGGCCATGACAGACGTGGCTTTCCTGTTGCTTACATTCTTTATGCTCGCCACGCAGTTCAAACCCGAAGAACCGGTGACCATTAATGCACCTTCTTCGGTAGCCGAAGTACCTTTGCCTGACAAAGATATGATGACCATAACCATTAGTAATGATGGTCGCGTATTTTTTGAAATTCAGGAACAACAATACAAAGCAGCTTTGATTAAAAATGTAGGTAAAATTCATAACATTACTTTTACCCCTGAAGAAGTAAAAACATTCACTTTAATGTCGAGTTTTGGCGTTCCTTTAAATCAGTTAAAAAGTTTACTTGCAGTAAGTACCACCGAAAGATCTAAGTTTATTCAAACCGGTATCCCTTCCGATTCTTTAAACAATGAACTGGCCGACTGGATCTGGCAATCGCGCTTAATCAACAATAAAGTTCGCGTTGCCATTAAAGGCGATCAGGATGCAAATTTTCCGGTGGTAAAGCAGGTTATTGCTACCTTACAGGATAAAAATGTAAATCGTTTTAATTTTATCACCAACCTATCTACCGAAACGGTAGAAAATAAATAATACAATGGCAGAAATAGAAGGCGGCGGCGGTGGTCATCATAAAAAAGGCGGTAAACCGCATGGCAAAAAATTATCAACCCGTGTTGATTTTACACCCATGGTAGATTTGGGCTTCCTGCTCATTACATTCTTTATGCTTACTACTTCCATGAACAAGCCAAAAACCATGGAAATTAATATGCCGGTGAAAAAGGATATAAACATTGAAGAAATCACTAAAGTTAAAGCTTCCCAGGCAATAACACTTTTATTGGCTGAAAATGATAAAATTGTTTATTATTATATCAATGAAAAGACTGGCGAACCGGAAACTCCGGTAATCACAAACTTTAGTAAATCAGGGATACGCGAAACCTTACTGAGCCGAAACAAAGAATTACTTGACCGTGCAAATCACAATAACTACGATTCAATTCCAATTTTAAAGGAAATGTTTCGCCTGAACCAAATTCCAAAACAGGAAATGATAGACCGGATATTTGCCATTAAATCGAACCCGAGCGCATTAATCGTAGTGATAAAAGCCGACGATAAGGCAAAATATAAAAACCTGGTAGACATTTTGGATGAAATGCTCATCTGCAATATTGGAAGATATGCAATCGTTGATATAACGCCGATAGAGCAGGAATTAATTAAAACAGCAATGGCCGTAAAACCTTAATAAGATGGCAGCGAAACTAGATATTTTCGACAGTAAATGGGTTGACCTGATTTTTACAGGGAGGAACCAAAAATATGGTGCGTATGTACTGCGCAAAAAAGGGGATGAGTACACCATTAAAGGAATTATTTTGGCTGTAATTTTATTCACCGTTTCTATATCAGCCCCGGTGGTTTACAACTATATTAAATCAAAAATTCCGAAGACGAATATTGAAAAAATAACCGAAGTAAACACTTTGGAAGAACCGCCTCCGATTGATAAAAACGAACCCCCGCCACCACCGGTGGAGCCTCCGCCTCCTTTAAAGAGCACGGTTAAGTTTACACCACCCGAGATAAAGCCCGATGAAGAAGTGCCGGAAGATGAACCACCTCCGATTCAGGAGGAGATGAAAGACAAAGAAGCAGGCAAAGAAACCGTAGAGGGTGATCCCAATGGCGTAGATGCAAGCTTAACAGAAGGGGGAGAAGGGGAAGGAGAAACTGAAGTACTGTTATACGCTGAGCAAATGCCCGAATTCCCAGGTGGCGAAGCCGAACTTACACGCTTCCTCAGCAAAAATATTTCATATCCACCTTTGGCCCGCGAGAACGGAATTGAAGGCAGGGTAATCCTTACCTTCGTGGTGGGTAACGATGGAAAAATTTCGAGAATTGAAATGCCGGGTAAAAAAATTGGATGGGGTTGCGAAGAAGAAGCACTGCGTGTGCTAAAAATGATGCCACCCTGGACGCCCGGAAAACAAAATGGCAAGCCGGTAAATGTAACATTTACCTTACCCATACGTTTTCAGTTAAATTAATTGGTATAATCAGCCTGAACCACACCTTTTTGCAGTGCAAAGCATTTCAGCAGGGTGTGGTTCAGGCTTTGTTAATAATATAAACTTGAACCCACAATTAGAAGAAATCAGAGAAAAACGCCAGCATAAAGTTGCCGGAATTTTTAAATACTTTAGCACTGTAATGGGCGTTTTTTATATTGTTATGGGCTTCATTTTTTTCTTCTTTCCTTTTTTAGAAAACATAGATATATTTACAAAAACTTTTATCAGTATAATGCTGGTTGCTTATGGCAGCTTTCGTTTATACCGGGTATTTAAGTCATGATAAATATAAATAAACTAGTTTTCACCTTTTTGATTACGGGTATTTTTGCCTGTACCAATAACTCGCAAAACAAAAAAGTTGAAACAACTACCATTGGTGAA
This sequence comes from Bacteroidota bacterium, assembly GCA_030680835.1. Classification (GTDB taxonomy): domain Bacteria; phylum Bacteroidota; class Bacteroidia; order UKL13-3; family UKL13-3; genus B1. The sequence continues at coordinate 125,189 of JAUXUD010000086.1, read as the reverse complement.
ATAACGGTAAGTTGTGATGAAAGTCTGCGCCCCATTATCGAAGCCGAAGAAATGGTTTTCGAACATTTGTATCCTAAAGGAATCATCAATATTGTTTATTGCAGTGAACAGGAGGCTGTGCGCATGATGCTCCACGACAGTGCCCGTATGGCCATCATTACCCGCGAACTCACCAAAGAAGAAACCCTGCAGTTGAATGAACAGAAAATAAGTCATGCCCGCTACTTCAAAATTGGATATGATGCGATTGCATTTATCTTAAATCCTGCAAACAGGGATACCATTTTTACCAGGGCACAGGTTAAGGCTTTGTTGAGCGGGGAAATCAATTCATGGGATCAGCTTAATAAAAATAACAGCCTGGGTAAAATTCAGATTGTATTTGATAATCCTACTTCAGGGGCGGTGCGCTTGTTGCAGGACAGTGTGCTAAATGGAAATAAACTGGGCAAAACTTCATTTGCACTTAAATCAAATCCTGACGTTATAAAGTATGTGGAAGAAAATAAAAATGCCATAGGGATTATTGGCGTGAGCTGGATCAGTGATAAAGATGATTCGGTGGTTCGGTACTTTCTGGATAATATCAAGGTAGCCGAAATTGAACCGGTAATTATGCGGGTTGCGGGCATTACCAATAAGCCCATTCAGGGAAACATAGCCTTAAAGCAGTATCCTTATTGGAGAACCATTATTGTAAACAGCCGGGAACTTAAAGAGGGACTTGGCACGGGCTTTGTAAGTTTCATGGGAAGTGAACCGGGACAAAAAATTATTTTAAAGGGAGGACTGGTACCTTACCGGTCATCAATTCGTACAATTGTACAATAAACATTAAAAAGAATAAAAATGAAAAAGGGTTTTTTAATTGCAGTATTTTTGGGTTTCATCTCTTTGAGTGTAAAAGCGCAACTTTACCAGGTAGGTTTACGCTTAATCGATTTTGAAAAATATGAGGCTGCACGGGATATATTTGGAGTATTGGTAAAAAACAACCCATCCAATGGCGATTATTATTATTATTTGGGTCAAACATACATCAACTTATTAAATATTGATTCGGCCGAGTTTAACTATAACGCAGGTATAAAAATTGCACCGGCCAATCCCGCCAATTATGCGGGCCTGGGTGAAATTGAACTGATGCTGGGAAATAAAGCAAAAGCAACTGAGTATTTTAATAAAGCCCTTTCATTTAGCATGGCTAAAAATGGCACTTATACAGATATACGGGCAATAACTTTAGTAGCTACCGGAATGGTAAGCAACGACAATATAAAAATGCTGGATGAAGCAGAAGTACTCATCAGGATGGGTTATGACCAAAACAAAAGAGATTATAATTTACTGATTGCCGGTGGTGATGTTTACCTGGAGCGAAATGATGGGGGTAACGCAGCAACGTTTTATGAAAGGGCCATTGCTGTTGATCCTAAAAACCCCAAAGCCTATGTACGTGTTGCTGTAATTTGGCTGCGCGTTAAAAATTTCGAAAGTGCACAGAGTGATTTAAACAGAGCATTTGAAAAAGATTCATTGTACGCGCCTGCCTTAAAATACCAGGCTGAGTTGTATTATGCCCAGCATAAATTTGAAAAGGCAAAAGAAACCTATTTAAAATATTTGCAGCATTCTGAACCCAGTACCGCCAATCAGATTCGTTTTGCCCGGATTTTGTTTTTAAGCAAGGAGTACGATGAGGCCCTTACAAAGATTGAAGAACTTCAAAAAAAGGACACCCTAACTTTAATATTATACAGGTTACGCGGTTATTCAACCTATGAAGTAATTGCTTTGAAAAATGATATTGAAAAAGCAAGACTGGGGCTGGCTGCATTGGAATATTACATGAAAAAGGTGGATCCAAAAAAGATTATTGCTGCCGATTATGAATATCTGGGGATGCTGCAGGCCAAGGTTTCAGGGAAAGATTCACTGGCACTCATCAATTTATACAAAGCATTGGAAATGAACCCTGCGAATGTTGAAATATACAAAGAAATTGCCAAAACCTACAATAAAATGAAACGCTTTGAGGAAGCTGCGGCAACCTATGAATTCTATTTAACCAAAGCCAAAAGGACCAACGCCGGAGATTATTTTCTGATGGGTAAAATGCATTATTATGCAAAAAATTTCTACAAAGCCGATACCGCATTTATGAAAGTAAATGAACTGATACCCGAATATGCGGAAGCATATTTATGGAGGGGCAATGCCAATTCAAACATTGACCCAACCTATAAAACAGAAATTGCCAAAGAGAATTTCGAAAAATTTATCTCAGTATTAAAGGCTGATTCAGTTAAATTTATAGCTCTTAAAGACAAGAACAAGGCCAATTTAATAGCAGCTTACCGTTATATCGGAATCTTTTATTTAAACAAAGACAACGAAGCAAAAGCAAAAGAATATTTTAAAGAAATTCTGGAGCTTGATCCGGATAACGAAGAAGCCAAAAAAGTTGTTTATCCACCAAAACAACCAGAAAAATAACCAGTGTTCGTTGTCCTATTACATGCATTCCCGTTCCCGTTCCCGTTCCGGTAGGGACAGGTCGCGACCTGTCCCTACCGGAACGGGAACGGGAACGGGACAAAAATTTTTACCACATATCAATATCCTGGTAATTATACGGCCCTGAAATGCTTAATCCCACAAAAACCATTTGGGGTACATGATCATATCCCACATTTAAAACCAGGCGGCTAAATAAAGGCACAAACACCCCCGCTGTAAAATTGGGTACAAATTTAACTTCATTCGGGTTAATGGTCCATTCCGTTTCACCGGGGTTTTTCCAAGGTGGATAGATTTCAACAAACTGCCTTTGGCGTATTACACCTGCCCCAATATAAATAGGTATTTTTTTTGTAATTTTAAATACAAAATCAGCCATAATGGAATAAGAGTACGTATTGAAGTATTTTGATGTCAGCATGCTGTCAATCACTGCATTTTCATATGTAACCATACTTATCCCCTTTTTCATTTCTTCGTAGTTTTTAATTCCAAAACGCCAGCTTAAGCCAAATCCTAACTTGCGGTAACTCACATGGTTGCCGCCAACCATTTTGTTTTCCCATACCCCGGCGGTTCCCAGGTCTAAACCGGCTCCAAATGCATTGTACATTACAGGTTTTCCTTTGGCAGCCTTAAATTTTTTGCCTGTTTCTTCGGGAGTGCTATCCTCAGTTTCCTGCCCCTTTGCGTTGAGCATAAAAACGAAAATAAAAGCAAGAAGCAATATTTTGGGGCTGCAAATTGAATTTATGTGGGCGTTCATAATTTTAAGGTTTTGGATTGTCTATATTTGCTCAAACAAATTTAACCACTGCGGCTTCATATGCAAATCGACATTTTAACCTTATTTCCCCAAATTTTCGACGGACCTTTTAGCCAATCCATTGTTAAAAGGGCGGTTGAAAAGCAATTGGTAAACATCGATTTGCACAATATCCGCGATTTTTCACTTTCGAAACACAAAAATGTGGACGATTACCCCTTTGGTGGAGGCGCAGGCATGGTTATGAGCGTGGAACCCATTGATTTGTGTTTACAGAGCCTGCATACCCTCAGAAGTTATGATGAGGTGATTTATCTCAGTCCGGACGGGGAATTGTTTGACCAAAAAATTGCCAATCAGTTATCGGGTAAAGCCAATCTGATATTTTTATGTGGACATTATAAGGGAGTTGACGAGCGCGTACGCGAAAATTTGGTAACCAGGGAATTAAGTTTGGGGGATTTTGTATTAAGCGGAGGTGAACTGGCCGCAGCCGCAATGGTTGATGCTATTATACGTCTGATCCCAGGTGTTTTGGGCGATGAGTGTTCGGCATTAAGCGATTCATTCCAGGATGATTTGATTAGCCCGCCTGTGTATACCCGCCCGGCCGAATATAAAGGCTGGAAGGTACCTGATATCCTGCTTTCGGGTCATCAGGCCAAAATAGACGAATGGCGCCATGAGCAAAGCCTCGAACGGACGGCCAAGCGGCGACCGGATTTGGGTAAATAGAGTTGAAATGTGGACAGTTGGGCAAAAATGTGAAACTATTTTCAAAGGATATTTTTGATTTTGATGCAGAATCACTAATTTCGCAGTCCGATTTTTTAGAAAAGAGAGACACAATCATGGACGCAATAAAATTTGTAGAGCAAGAATTCATAACAGGTAAAACATTTCCTGATTTTAAAGCAGGTGATACTGTTAATGTTCATTATAAAATCCGCGAGGGTGTAAAAGAGCGCATTCAGCAGTATCAGGGCATTGTGTTACAACGCAGAAACGCCGGATTAAGCGAAACTTTTACCGTTCGTAAAATTTCAAACGGAGTAGGTGTTGAAAGAATATTTCCTTTGTATAGTGCCAATATCGATAAAATAGAATTGTTGTCGCGTGGAAAAGTCCGCAGGGCTCGTTTGTTCTATTTGCGTGATGCCAAAGGAAAGAATGCCAAAGTAAAAGAAAAAAGAGGGTAGATTTTAATAACTTAAGAGACCCCGGCTCATTCATTTGGGTCGGGGTCTTTTTTTTAAAAGTAAAAAAATTAAACCATGAACAAAGAATTGTCAAAAACATATACACCGCAGGCATTTGAAGATAAGTGGTACAGCTATTGGCTGGAGCAGAAGTTTTTTCATGCGGATTCGGGTTCAGAAAAAGAACCTTATACCATTGTGATTCCTCCACCAAATGTTACGGGTGTTTTGCATATGGGCCATATGCTTAACAATACCATTCAGGATATATTGGTGAGAAGGGCTCGGATGCAGGGTAAAAATGCATGCTGGGTGCCGGGTACCGATCATGCATCGATTGCAACCGAAGCCAAAGTGGTGCAGATGTTACGCGAAAGAGGTATTAAAAAATCGGACCTGAGCCGCGATGAATTTTTGAGTTATGCCTGGGAGTGGAAAGAAAAATACGGCGGCATTATTTTGGATCAGCTTAAAAAATTGGGAGCAAGTTGCGATTGGGACCGAACCCGTTTTACACTTGAACCCAGCTTGAGTGAAGCGGTTATTGATGTGTTTATTGACCTGCATAAAAAAGGATTGATCTACCGCGGATTGCGAATGGTAAACTGGGACCCGCAAGGTAAAACCGCGGTGAGCGACGAAGAAGTAATTCATAAAGAAGTAAATTCGAAATTGTATTATATTAAATACTTTTTGGCCGACGATACAGGGCAGTTTATTACGATTGCTACTACCCGTCCCGAAACCATTTTGGCAGATGTTGCCATTTGCGTAAACCCCAATGATGAACGTTTTAAACACCTGGTTGGAAAGAAAGCTTTGGTTCCATTTATCAAACGAGAAATTCCGGTTATTGCCGATGAATATGTTGACATGGAATTCGGTACCGGTTGCCTCAAGGTTACTCCTGCGCATGACGTAAATGATTATGCCTTGGGACAAAAATACAAGTTGCCTGTAATTGATATTTTAACTGAAGAAGGCTTTTTAAATGAGCATGCAGAAGATACGCGTTATATTGGTAAAGACCGTTTTGCCGTGCGCAAACAAATTGCTATTGATCTGGAAGAAGCAGGGCATATTTTAAAGGTGGAAGAATACAAAAATCAGATTGGTACCAGCGAAAGAACCGGAGCAGTAATTGAACCCCGTTTGAGTTTGCAGTGGTGGGTGGATATGAAAAAATTCATGGAACGGAATCCACAGGTTTTGGATGCAGTGATGAACGATGAAATTCAATTTCATCCCGCCAAAATGAAAAACACATACAGGCATTGGATCGAAAACATCAAAGACTGGTGCATCAGCCGTCAGCTTTGGTGGGGCCAACGCATTCCCGCCTGGTATGACAACGAAGGAAATCTTGTTGCAGTTGCAAAAACCGCACGGCAAGCAATAGAAATAGCTAATGGCCAAGGGCTAAAGGCTAAAGGCCAAAAGCCAGAAGACCTCCACCAGGATGAAGACGTACTGGACACCTGGTTTAGTTCCTGGTTATGGCCGATATCTGTTTTTGATGGTTTTAAAGATAAAGACAATGCCGATATCAAGTATTTTTATCCTACGCAAGACCTGGTAACAGCACCTGAGATATTGTTTTTTTGGGTTGCCCGCATGATTATGGCAGGTTACGAATTTAGGGGAGAGAAGCCATTCAGCAACGTGTATTATACTGGCATTGTACGTGATAAACAGCGGCGTAAAATGAGTAAATCATTGGGCAATTCACCTGACCCTTTGGATTTGATTGAAAAGTTTGGTGCCGATGGCGTGCGAATGGGCATGTTGATTTGTTCACCGGCAGGTAATGATATTTTGTTTGATGAAAGCATGGTAGAACAGGGCCGTAATTTTGCCAATAAAATATGGAATGCCTACAGGTTGATAAACGGTTGGGAAGTGAAACCGGATAGTGCTTTTAATGATGATATTTTAAAGGCAAATGCTATAAGTATCGATTGGTTCAAAGGAAGGTTTAATGCCATTTTGATTGAAACAGAAGATAAATTTAAAGACTATCGTTTAAGCGAAGCTTTGATGAGTATTTACAAGCTCATTTGGGATGATTATTGTGCCTGGTACCTCGAAATGATAAAACCGGTTTATGGTGAACCTATCGATGAAAGTACTTATAAGCAAACCGTAATTTTCTTTGAAGAACTGATGAAAGTATTGCATCCGTTTATGCCTTTTATCACCGAAGAAATTTGGCAAAATATGGCTGAACGCAAACAGGGTGAGAGTATTTGTATTGAAAAATATCCTGAAATAAAATTGGTTTCAGATTTGCCTACACCTGATTTATCACGCGTTTTTGAAAGCATACAACAAATCAGAAACCTGCGTAATGCAAAGGGTTTAAGTCCGAAAGAGTCTTTTGAAATATTCATTAAAGCCAACAGTGAAAATCTCTACAAACCCTATATGTTCCTGATTCAAAAGCTGGCTAATGTTTCAGCAATTACATTTGTTAAAGAAAAAGTTGAGCATGCAATTTTGTTACCTGTTGATATAGATGAAATATATGTGGTACTGAATCTGCAAATGGATGCCGGTGCTGAGAAAGAAAAGATTACTAAGGAAATTGAATATCTGGACGGCTTTTTGAAATCGGTTGATGCGAAGCTGGGCAATGAAAAATTTATGGCCAATGCCAAACCTGAGTTGGTTGAAAAGGAAAGGCAGAAACAAGCGGATGCCTTGCAGAAGATTTTGGCTTTAAAGGGGAGTTTAGGGTCTTTGTAGGATGGTTTTGGTTGTTGATAATTGCGGGAATTAAACACATAGGCACATAGATTTACATAGGTTTCACATAGAAAATCTATGTGAAACCTATGTGTTTTCCTATTGTGCCTATGTGTTTTTAAAAGGCAATAACGTATAACTAAATCTAAAACTCCAAATCCATCCCATCAAAGGTTCCGCTACTCATCAGCAACAAATTTTCATTGCCGGTATAATGGCGTTCAATAAATTTCCGCAATTCATTTTTATCGGTAAAAACAGACACGTCTTCCCCAAAACCGGAGGCTACTTCTTCCGAGTCAAGCATGGGCATTTTCTTGATCTCAAGCGCGTGTTTGCTGAATAATACCGCCCGCACATCGGCCTTACCCAACGAATCTTTATAGTGCGGCAGGAAATCTTTATTTAAACTGCTAAAGGTATGTAACTCATAAATCGCAATGAGTTTGCGTTCAGGATATAACTCCCTAACTGCATTAACTGTTGCTTTCAATTTGGAAGGAGCATGCGCAAAATCTCTTATAATCATGCTGCGTGCATCTTCATGAATGGTTTCAAGCCGGTTTGAGGTGCCTTTAAAACTTTGTATGGCTTCATAAAATTGTGCCACGGTTATACCCGCTTTGATACAGGCATGTTTGGCGGCCATCATGTTTTGAAAGTTATGGGTGCCGAATACCATTAAGGGTATTTTGTGTAAGCTGCCATCATACTCAATATTTGTTAATGTTGCATGACCTTCATGTATTTCGAAAGCAGGCGTATGGTATGGAATTTTTTCAGCTGAAATTTCGGTTTCATCCAATAGTTTTTTTACTTCCGCATCATCGGCACAATAAATAATGCAGCCCTCTTTGGGCAAGTCTTTAATGAATTTTTCAAACTGATATAAATAGTTTTCAAAAGTGGGAAATACATTGATATGATCCCATGCAATGCCTGTGATAATGCCCACCTGCGCCTGGTATACATGAAACTTCGGACGTAAATCAAGAGCTGAGGTGAGGTATTCGTCGCCTTCAAAAACTGCAATTCTAGAAGTATTACTCAAACCCACCATGGTTTCAAATCCAGCCAGTTGTGAGCCCACCAAATAATCAAACTCCAGGTTAAAATAATGCAGTACATGCAATATCATGGCGGTAGTGGTTGTTTTACCATGACTGCCACCCACAACTATTCTTAACTTGTCTTTGGTTTGCTCATACATGTATTCGGGGAAGGAATATATTTTCAATCCAAGTTCCTGTGCCCTGAGCATTTCGGGATTGTCTTTGCGGGCATGCATACCCAGGATGATGGCATCGAGGCCTGCATGAATGTTGTCAGTATCCCACCCAAAAGTCTTTGGCATCAAACCATACTTTTGCAGGCGCGATGCAGCAGGTTCATAAATCTCATCATCACTGCCCGTAACCTGATAGCCTTTTTTATGAAGTGCAATGGCCATATTGTGCATCACGGCACCTCCAATTGATATAAAATGAATTTGCATGGTATTTTTATTTTAATTGAAACCGAACCGGTAATGTGTTTTTTTCTTCAACATACATTCCTTCAAAACGATTAGGTTTCCATTGAGGCATTAGGTGCATTACCCTTAATGTTTCGGTCGATAAACTGGCATCCGGTGAAGATATGATCATGATATCCTGAAGATTCCCATTTTTATCAATAGAAAACTGAACCATCACCTTACCTTCAATCTCATTCTCTCTTGCTTCCGGAGGATATTGAATATTTTGTGATAAAAATTTAGACAATGCTTCGTCACCACCTGGAAATTCAGGCCTTTCTTCCATGGGAAAATAGCTAGTATCTTTGCCTTCCGGGGTATAACAAATTCCTTTTTTTAAAATGCCGTTATTAAATATTTCCATTCTTCTTTTTGAACCGTTTGGATAGAATGTAATGCATTCTCCATCCTGCTTGTCATAATTGAATGTTTTGGTATACCAAACAGAACCATTCTCAAAAAAGTAATTCCACTTACCTTCCTTCTTGCCTTCATAAAAATCTCCTTCCGATGTTTTATAACCCGAATCAGAAAAATACTGAAAGGTTCCGTTTTCTAGTTCTTTATCGTGGTTAATGTCGCTGTATATGCCCTTCATTTGAATTTTCATAGAGGGATAATAGTAATCATTTACCGCAAATTGGTTCATGATGGGTTTAATAATCCGTATATAACTTGCATTGTCTTTAGAACATACTTGCCAGGCTTTGTTATAAAAAATGGTATCTGTATTTACATGAACTTCCATTTCAAATCTAATGGGTAAAGTATATGTAACAAATACCGGTTTTCCATTTTGCATCCCCGGTGTCCAGGCGGGCATAGCTTTAATAACCCGTATGGCCTCATCGTCCAGTCCCCATCCCACTTTATGAACGGATTCAATATTACATATTTTACCATTATCACATACCACAAATGTTAAAATACATCTGCCTTCTATACCATTTTCCTTGGCAATTTTTGGGTATTTAATATTATTGACAAGATACTTCGACAATTCTTCATTTCCTCCTGGAAACTCAGGCATTTGTTCGGCAAATAAAAGTATGGTTGTATCGCCTTTCTTTTCGTTTTTTATATTTATTTCCTGAGCCGAAACCTGATGCAAAAAAAACATAAGGCTAACTAAAAGCGGTAGGGTTCTGAATCTTGTTTTCATCATCAACAAGATTAATGGAATTTGTTGTAAAATAAAACCATTGAAACCTTAAATTGCCGGCATGAATTTATTTAGCATAGAAACCGGATTTTTTAAACTGGATGGAGGTGCCATGTTTGGCGTAGTGCCCAAAAGCATCTGGCATAAGTTGAACCCAGGCGATGAGAATAATATGATTCGACTGGCCATGCGTTGTTTGCTCGTTCAGGACAGAAACCGGCTCATGTTGATTGACAACGGAATGGGTACCAAACAGGATGAAAAATTCTTTGGCCATTATTATCTGCATGGCGATGATACTTTGGAAAAATCATTAAACAAACATGGATTTACTTCTGCAGATATAACCGATATGGTGCTCTCGCATTTGCATTTCGACCATTGCGGCGGAAGCATACAATGGAACCCGGAACATACCCGTTACGAAACTGCATTTAAAAATGCTACTTACTGGATTGCTGAAGCACACTGGAATGAAAGTCAGTCACCCAACCCCCGGGAGAAAGCCAGTTTTTTAAAAGAAAATATTATTCCCATACAGGAAAGCGGACAGTTAAAGCTGTTTAAAAAGGGTGAGCGTTTTCATCCTGAAATTGAACTTCTTTATACTACAGGTCACAGCAACCAAATGGTACATCCCATCATTCCCTACAAAGGCAGAAAAGTAATTTACCTGGCCGATGTAATACCCACCATGGCACATATTCCAACCGCTTACGTAATGGGTTATGATGTTCGTCCGCTGGAAACCATGAAAGAAAAGCAAGCCATCCTGCAAACCGCCGTTGCCGAAAATCAGATCCTGTTTTTTGAGCACGATCCATTCAATGAAGCCTGCACGGTTCAGCAAACCGAGAAAGGCATCCGGATGGGAGAGCTGGTGCGGATTTCGGATTTGTAGGAAGAAACGAGGGTAGGAGAGTGGGAATGTATGAGGGTAGGAAGGAATGAAAGGGAGAGGGAATGAATGGAGGAAAATGGGTAGGGGCGGATTGCATCCGCCCTGTTTGGTGTTCCACAATAATTAGTTTAGATATGTATTGAATTTAACTATTAATAATGAATATAAATAGTGAAAATAAAATAAAAAAATGCATATTAATTTAAATTTATTTCACTAAACTTACAAGATGATTGACTGGTTTTTAAAAATGAAACACTGGCAACTTTTCATCTGGACATTTGGAGCTCCTGTGTGCACACAAATTATTATAATGGTTTCTATGATTTCCAATATCAGTCATGAATCAAATCCAGAGCCTGAGCAGATGTATCTTTACTTTAAATTCATTCCCATTATTACGTTTATTTTTATGGTAACCTTTTTTACCTGGTTTTGGGCAATTGCAATCGGACTACAAAAAAAGGTTCCTGCACATATACCTTTGAATACAATACTTTTTAAAATTTTATTTTTTATTGTATTGATCTACTCATTCTTTTATATGATAGGTTTTCTAATTATCATGAGCGGAATTTTTCAAACCGATCAACCTCCGGATTTCAGTATTTTTAGAAGCCTGTTCTGGATTATATTACCCATTCATCTTTTTTCAGTGTTTTGTGTTATTTATGCAACTTATTTAGTAGCCAAAACCTTTAAAACAGCAGAATTGCAAAGAGCCGTGAAGTTCACAGATTTCGCCGGCGAATTTCTAATGCTTTGGTTTTTCCCAATCGGAATCTGGTTTATCCAACCCAAAATTAATAAGATGGTGGAGGAGTAGTAGGGTTGGGGGAGTGAAATTCATGTAAGTTACGGTTTTTGATGAGGTTTGATTACAGTTAGTTGTTTTGGAGTATTATTTTGTAATTATTATGGTATTACGTAAAATATAAAGAAAAGAATATTTTTGTATATATAACCTAAAGAAACAAATCATATGGACTTCAAAGACCAACTTAAAGTAATCGGTGACAGAGTAACTAAACTCAAGGACCAAATTTCAACGGAAGAAGCTACAAAGAACGCCTTCATTATGCCTTTTTTACAAGCATTAGGCTATGACGTGTTCAATCCTCTTGAAGTGGTTCCTGAGTTTGTTTCGGACATTGGACTAAAAAAAGGCGAGAAAATTGATTACGCAATTTTCAAGGATGGTACTCCTACCATATTAATTGAATGTAAACATTGGGCACAAAATTTAAGCATACATGACGGTCAGCTTTTACGTTACTTTCATGTTTCGAAGGCAAAGTTTGGACTTTTGACAAATGGTATTATTTATCGCTTTTACTCCGACCTGGTTGCACCAAATAAAATGGACGAAAAACCGTTTTTAGAATTTAATATTACAGAAATTAAGGACAATCAAATTGAAGAATTAAAGAAGTTTCACAAAACTAATTTCGATATTGAAAGTATTGTAAATACTGCAAGCGAACTCAAATATATGAATGAATTAAAGCAGTTAATTCAGCAAGAGCTCAACAGCCCGTCAGCAGATTTTGTAAAACACTTTGCAAAACAAGTTTACCCGAGTATGATTACTGCAAAGGTTTTGGAACAGTTCACTGCATTAACAAAAAAATCTGTACAACAGCATATTAGTGACCTGATAACGGAACGTTTAAAAACCGCTCTGTCAAAAGAAGATGAAGCTACTAAAGAATCCGCTGCTCTTCATGCTGCAGAACAGATTGAAGAAGCAAGCAAAGTTGTAACAACTGAAGAAGAACGTGAGGCGTTTATGATTGTGAAAACAATTTTACGACAAAAAATAAGTGTGAACAGAATAGCTTTTAGAGATGCACAATCTTATTTTGCAATTTTACTGGATGATAATAATAGAAAAACTATTTGCAGGCTTTACCTAGGCGCAAAAAAATATATTGGCATCATGGACGACCAGAAAAAGGAAATCAAAAAAGAAATTGCAACTCTTGATGACCTTTTTAAATATAGTGAAATTCTGTTTAAAACTGTGGAGAGTTACGACAAATCAAAAGATATGGCATAATATGGCAATTTGAAGTTGAACTATCGAATTAATACTGTATATATAAAAATATTTGTATTGCTATGCTATTGAATCCGCTAAATTCAATTTCATATTCCAATCCTGAATGGATTGAACAAAAATAGCCCCGATGAAATCCGGTGGTAACTGGCGACCCCAAGAAACTGCAACCCGGAAAGGGTTGAACGTTTTATTAAAGATGTTCTGTTAAATTCGAATCTGCATTTCAAGTTATATCCTGAAGATAGGAGAATTTCTCTATGAAGGTTTTGTTCAACGCTATTTTGAACTGATTGGAGGTACTACTATCCGAATTCACAAAGTTCAACTAACTTGCAAAAGATAAATATTATTTTGTAAATTTGGATAAAGATTAAAATTATGAGAACATTAAACGTTTCAATTTCGGAAATAGAATATAGCAAATTTGGAATTAAGACCGATAAACTGACATTTTCTGATTTTATTGATCTTGTTAGTAAGGAATTAACGCGTCAGAATTTAAATAGGTGCATAGAACTTGCTGATAAATACGAACTTTCAAAAATGACTATGGATGAAATTACAAACGAAGTCAAAGCAGTAAGAAAGAATGCAAAAGATCGTAATTGACACCAATGTATTCGTTTCGTCACTAATCCAACGAAGTTATCCTTACCGAATCATATACGAACTATTCATTGAAGATAAATTTCAACTCTGTATTTCTCCAGCACTTCTGGTCGAATATTATGACGTTTTAGCCCGACCGAAATTTGCAAAATATCCCGATTTTATTGTTAAGGCAGAAATGTTACTTGTTGACATTGAAATCAAATCAATAAAATATGACCCTCAAATAAAACTTGACGTAGTTTCTGACCTTGACGATAATAAGATTATTGAACTTGCAGATGAAAGTTCAGCAGACTTTATAATTACCGGAAACACAAGCGACTTCACATTTCAGACGTACAAAAAAACAAGAATAGTAACACCAAAAGAGTATTGGGAAAACCACCAAGCTGTTTAATAACTCACCTCAACATAAATTTGCTTTTACCAAATATTATCGCAAGTTTTACATCCTTGATTTCAGAAAAGATTTTTCACTCTATGATTCCGGCTTTATAGTTGCAAACTCTTAAACTTAATATCTATGGAAATATTAGAAAATTTAGAACCTTTGTTAAAAACTTTTTGGTTTATTGCTATTCCAGCAAGTGTAATTTTTATTATTCAAACCGTCATGACTTTTATAGGTGCTGACGCTTCAGATGGACTGGAAGCTGATTTTGATGGGGACTTGACAGGAGGTGACTCCCCATTCCAACTATTTTCCTTAAGAAACCTGATTAATTTTCTTTTAGGATTTAGCTGGACGGGAATTTCTTTTTATACAACAATTTCAAGCAGACCTCTTTTAATAATATTATCGTTGTTTGTAGGAATTATTTTTGTTTTTTTGTTTTTCATCATCATCAGACAGGTACAAAAATTAGCTGAAGACAATTCATTTAAAATCAAAAATACCCTAAACAAAACTGCTGAAGTATATTTAACTATTCCCGGAAATAAAAAAGGGAGAGGTAAAATTATGATTAGTGTGAATGGTGCATTTCACGAATTGGATGCAATGACTGAAAATGATTTAATTCAATCCGGTTCAGTAGTAAAAGTAGTAAAAATAGAAAACAACAATATTCTGATAGTAGAAACAATTTAAATAAAATTAAAATGACACCAATAATAATCATTGTAGTTGCGGCAGTAGTTTTATTCGTAACAATTTCGGCATTAGTTTCAAGGTATAAACGCTGCCCATCCGACAAAATATTAGTGATTTATGGTAGAACAGGCGGCACGTCTGCCAAATGTATTCACGGAGGGGGCGCTTTTATTTGGCCGGTAATCCAGGACTTTGCATTTTTAGATTTAAAACCCTTATCTATCGAAGCAAATCTTACAAATGCCTTAAGCCGTCAAAATATCAGAGTGGATGTCCCATGCCGTTTTACAATTGCCATTTCAACAGAGGCAGACAGTATGAATACTGCAGCAGAAAGACTTTTAGGTTTATCATCCGAACAGATTCAAGAGTTGGCTAAAGATATTTTGTTTGGTCAATTGCGTTTGGTAATTGCTACAATGACAATCGAAGAAATTAATTCTGACCGTGATAAATTTCTTGATAATATTTCAAAAAATGTTGATAGTGAACTCAAGAAAATTGGATTGAAATTAATTAATGTAAACGTAACTGATATCAAAGATGAATCGGGTTATATAGAAGCATTAGGAAAAGAAGCGGCCGCCAAAGCGATTAATGAAGCAAAGATTAGTGTTGCTGAACAGGAGAAAATAGGTGAAACAGGAAAAGCACTTGCCGACAGGGAAAAAGATACTCAAATAGCAGAAACACACAGAGACCGGGATGTAAAAATTGCAATTACTCAAAAAGACAGAGAAATAAGCATTGCAACAGCAGCAAAAGATGAAACGATTGGTAAAGCAGAAGCACAAAGAGATACAAGGGTGAAAACATCTGAGGCAAATGCAATTGCAATACAAGGTGAAAACGAAGCAAAAATTGCAATAGCAAATTCTGATGCCTTGCGCAGGGAAAAAGAAGCAGAATCATTACGGATTGCAATAACTGCCGAAAAAGTTCAACAGGCTAGAGCTTTAGAGGAATCTTATCTGGCCGAACAAAAAGCCGAATTAGCACGATCAGAAAGAGAACGTTCAACTCAAATTGCCAATATTGTAATTCCTGCTGAAATAGCCAAACAAAGAGCAATTATTGAAGCACAGGCAGCAGCAGAAACCATTAGAGAAAATGCAAAAGGGGAAGCAGATGCAATATTTGCCAAAATGGAAGCAGAAGCCAAGGGACTTTTTGAAATTCTTACCAAACAGGCAGAAGGCTATAAGCAAGTTGTTGAAGCTGCCGGTGGCGATCCAAGTAAAGCATTCCAATTACTGTTATTGGAAAAGCTTCCTGAACTGGTTAAAACACAAGTAGAAGCGGTTAAAAACATTAAGATTGACAAAATTACAGTTTGGGATTCCGGGAATGGACAAGGTGATAATGGAAATTCCACTACTGCAAACTTTGTTTCAGGAATGATGAAAACGGTTCCGCCACTTAACGATTTGTTTAATATGGCTGGCTTAAACTTACCAACCTATTTAAAAGGAGCGGACAGCTCAGACCAAACTGCCAACAAAAAGGAAGAGGATAAGACGGAATAAAATACAGAAAACGTATTAAGTTGAGGTATTAAAGAAAGAAACAAAAAAAAGCTATGTATTACATGCTGGACCTGGAAGAATTTTAATTTAACGGATGAAAAGAATAAAAAAAAGCGAACTGGAAAACAAAACATTAGTTAGATTGCATCGGAATAATGAAAAGCATTTTTAACCAAATAGCAAATACACCCACTAATGAAGCACTTAAAAATGCATTAGGCGATACTTTTAAATTATGGCAGTTACTTGCCAGTTACACAAAAAAAGCCAATCCCGATGCTGTTGAATCGTGGAATTATACAAGTGAGAAATACGGCTGGAGCTTCCGCATCAGCGACAAAAAAAGAGTTATCATGTATTTATTGCCCCGCGAACATTATTTTAAGGCCGCCTTTGTATTCGGGCAAAAAGCCAGCGATATCATTTTTGATAGCAATGTTTCTGAACTTATAAAAATAGAATTAAGACTGGCAAAAGTATATGCAGAAGGCCGGGGCATCCGGGTTGCCGTTAAAGACAAAACCATTATTAAGGATATCAAAAAACTTATTGAAATCAAAATAGCAAACTAAGAAGTGATTTGGAAAACCGGATAACCCTTAATCAGTTATTCAACATAAATATTGGTTATTGTGATATATTCATTTTAACACAAAGCTCACGGAGTTAAAGGCACACAAAGAACACAGCGTTAAGAAATACGCGTCCAAAGATTTGATTCTACATCCTGCCCTCACTAAAGCTACGGAAGGCAAGTTACATCGTACATCGTGCATCATACATCGTACATCGTACATCGTACATCATACATCGTACATCATACATCGTACATCATACATCGTACATCATACATCGTACATCGTACATCGTACATTTCTACTTCACTAAAATCTCATCAATAAAAATAAAGGCTTCATCGCCGTAACCAATATGCCATTGCGGAAGTTTACCGAAGTTTTTGGCTTTTACTTTTACATAACGGGCTTTTTTTGCTTTGGCCAGTTTGAGTTCCATATTATGGATAATGAGCTTTTCATTATTGGGAGCAATAGCATGGGTTACACTACCAACAACTTCATATTTTATACCATCTTCAGAAATAAAATACGAAACTTCCGTTGGCAATAGTATCCATGAACGCTGGTCTTGCAGGTATGTTGAAGAAAAGAAGCTCAGGTTTTGTATTGATTTTAAATCAATAATGGTTTCAAAATCCTGGTACTGATATCCCTGCCAACCCCCTTTGCGCCATGCAGTACTTCCACGAATTCCATCAATCAACGCATCATCCCCTCCGGCAGTATATTGTTTGTTGTATTTGGAATAAAGCTTTACAGTCCAGTTATGTGGAATCTTGAAGTAGTTTGCTTCTAGGCTTGAGCTATCTCCGCAAATAATATTTTTATTATAGGAGCCATAATTGCAATAATTATAACTTCTCGCTACTATTTTAGATGTGTTATATATATAAAATTTCAAGTCTTCCTTTTCCTTTTTAAATATTTGTTTTGATGTAATACTGCTTTGTATAAAGATATATGAATAAAGATCATTGATTGTTTTAACGCGAATCAATAAACTGTCTTTAAAGGTTTTTTTGTCAGCAAAAATTACGGGTGCCAAAACCTGATTGTTTGGATACGGGTCTTCATAACGAAAATTTATCATTTCCACATCCCGCTCACCATAAGTTTTTAATTCAACACTGTCATTGGGTTTTGAATTATAATAAAACTCATAAAATAATAAAGTATCCTTGTTATGAATAACAAATGGTGAATTCCAGACCAAAGTTATAGGTTTTATATCATGGGTAACGTGTTGCATATCTTTCGGAAGATCAATAGGGTAGAAATGACGATTTGAATTTATGCTTTTTATGTAAATATCATTTTTATCGGATCGAATATGTTGCATCCGTACTTTGTTTTTCGAATTGTAATTAAACGTAACTTCATCAAACAAGGAGCCTGTCATTGCGTACTTATCAACACCCGGGCAAACTGAATAAAATCCCATCGCACTCATTACATACCAGGCACTCATTTGTCCGCAGTCTTCGTTGCCCGAAAGTCCATCGGGAGCATTATGGTACATCTCATTCAGAATTTGGTTCACCCTGAATTGGGTTTTTGAGGGCTTGTTTACATAATTATACAGATAAGCCATATGGTGACTGGGTTCATTGCCATGTGCATACTGACCTATCATACCGGTAATATCTGCTTGATTCCTGCCTTCCGTTTTACTGTTTGCATTAAACATTTCATCAAGTCTTTGTTCCAGCTTTGCATCCCCTCCCAAAGCTGTTTTCAATCCATAAATATCATGCGGCACAAATAATGAATACTGCCAGGCATTTGCTTCGGTATAATTGTTATTTACTTCAGCGGGGTTAAAGGGTGTATAAAAACCGCCATTGGAACGTGGCCGCATAAAACCGGTTTCGGGATCCAATATATTTCTCCATGCTTTAGCAGGATTAAACTGACTGCTTGTAAAGTTAATTCCACTTTTATAATGACGTGATTGACTATAGTACGCCTGTAAAACAAAATTTTCTACACACCAGTCATCATAGGCATATTCAAGTGTTTTGCTCACCGATTCACTTTCATCATCTACTTCTAAAAATCCCTTGGTATGGAATTGTTTGATGCCAAAACGATCATACTCCGTTGCTTTTAAACAGGCTTCCATCGCAAGCTCCAGGTCAAAGTTATTGTTCCCTTTGGCGTATGCATCGGCAATCACACTCACCGCATGGTAGCCAATCATACATTCGGTTTCATTGCTGCTCAGCTCCCATACAGGCAGGCGCTTAACCTGTTTGTATTGTTCCAGAAAAGTTTTTATAAAGTCAATATTGCGTTCGCGCTGAACCAAATTAAAGAGTGGATGTAATGCCCTGAAGGTATCCCATAAACTAAAAACGGTATAATAATTAAAGCCATCTGTTTGGTGAATTTTAAAGTCTCTGCCCATATATCTTCCATCCACATCATTGGCAATACTGGGATGAATAAAGCAATGGTATAAAGCAGTATAAAAAATTACCTGTTGATCGGCTGTGCCCCCTTTAACATCAATTTTGCTGAGTTCTTTGTTCCATAAAGCTTCGCAATCTGCTTTGCATTTTTCAAAATTCCAGTCAGGCAATTCGACTTCCATATTTTTTTGAGCTCCTTCCATATCCACACCCGAAATAGCAACTTTCACCATAATGGGTTTGCCATCCAGGGCATCAAAAGTAAACAGACCTTTTACTTTCTTACCACGCGCAGCCGGCATTCCCATTATTGCCGAATCATTGCCATTGGCATAGTTTCTCATCGGTTTGGAAAACTGGATATAGAAATATACACGCTGATCTGCTGCCCAGGCTTTGCTTCTGCGGTATCCCCGTAAAGTTGAATCATTCACAACTTCAAGGTACGAATCAATTACCGCATCACGGTGAACCAGGTCAACTACGATGGATGCAAGATTGGTATTTGGAAACTGATACCGATGCATGCCCACGCGGGTTGTAGTAGTTAATTCGGCAGTGATATTATATTTATCAAGTTTCACTTTATAATACCCGGCTTTGGCAATTTCATTTTGGTGAGAGAATGATGAACTGTAATTTTTGTTATTTAAATAACTATGTTCTTCACCCATTACTTTCAGGTCTGTAACAACAGGCATCAATAAAATATCGCCATAATCGCTGCAACCGGTACCGCTTAAATGGGTATGGCTGAACCCATAGATGATGGAGTCGCTGTAATGATAACCGCTGCAGCCATCCCAGCTTCCGTCAATGCGGGTATCCGGTCCAACCTGAACCATGCCAAAGGGTGCTACCGGTCCCGGGAAAGTATGCCCATGGCCGCCTGTGCCAATCATTGGATTTACCCGTTTTACATAATCTGTTTGGGCATTGGCAATGTTTTGTGGTAGAAATGAAAAAGCCAGAATGAACAAAAACCAAGATACGTTTTTAACAGATATAAATGAATGTTTATACATGATTGAGGTATGATATTTCAAATATCAACTAATTATTGAAAAATTGAGAATAAAAAATATCGTACATACATCTTACATCATGTATTGTACATCGTACATTGTACATTGTACATCGTACATCGTACATCGTACATTGTACATCAGTTATACATCCGCCACCTGATTCCAATCCTGAAAGCCCTTATGGGTAGCGGATATCCGGGAGTATAATAAAATCCCGTATTTTTCATATCCATATTAACGTGTTCGAATTTGGCAAAAATAATTGCCTTTTTTATTTGCCCGGTAATAAATGCATTTACCATCGGATAATTACCAATCTCCTTTTGGTTTTGCAGATAAAATACCCTTGCCGATGGATTGTAGGCATTGCCATAATAGGCTGTATTATAAAACAACTCACCCCCAATTTCAAATAACAATGCTTTTTTAAACAAAGAAGCTTTTAAATAATATCGCAGTATAGCCGAGAACTCAGGCATGCGGATAATATCCAGATTTGCTTTTTGATATATCAAACGGTTTTCAAAATAGAATAACCAGGCCTGAAAGGTTTTTTCTGCTTCCAGCGTATGAACAAGCAATAATTGATTGCTTTGAACCGGGTTTACCGATAAGCTGTTATAAACCCAGTTTGAAATGAGATACTGTGTAAAATTAAATCTGAAATTATTCCTGAAACCCCGCGTAATAATTCCAGCTCCCCAATTATTGACAACAATTTTAGAGAAGCGGTTATTCCATACAAATGGATTCGAGCGGTAATAAACCTGTGTATAATCGGGGGTATATAATTGGTTGCCGATACTGCCTGTTAAATCGAAAATAGGTGTCAGCAATTTTAATTCTCCCGAAGCTTTAAAATCGTTTTGGTTATAACCACTCATACAATACGAGCCATGTAATTTTAAGCCCAGGTTGTTTTGGGTTTTGGCAATCCGTTCCATATTGGCTTCACCCCATATATTGTTGTATGTATGGGTTAAATCATATTGATGTACTTCTATATATTTATGCGCAATCGCAAACTCAATAAAGCTTTGCTGATGCTCATTGCTTTTTGTCCAGTATGCATAGGCAAAACGATTCATCAGGGTCTTGCTGTATATCGAATCATAAAATACATTTAAGGTATCAAAATTCTTTGTTGGAAAAAGTACAATGCTTGTATCTCCGGCCGGGTTGTCAAAGAAAAACCGATCGTAATCATAGCTTAGTGTATGGGAAATAAATCCCGTTTGAGAAAGTATATAGCTGGTATCATCTCCCTTGATCACCTCATTGCTTTTTCCCAGATAAAAATATTGCCGGGTATAAAAGCTCATGTTTTTAAAACGACTCTGACTGTTTTCAAGCACTACAGAAATTGCTTTATTGGTTCCCCTCAGGGTTTCAAACAGGGAATCACTTCTGATGCCTCCGCTTTCATCGAGCACACCCCGGTTAAAATTTAAATTTGCAAGCAGTCCGTACCGATTGTTTTTACTTTGGTAGCTTGAATATATATTGGTGAAATAACCACTGGTATACTGCCGGGGGTAAAAACCCATGGAAGTTACGCGGTCGTAATCAACGCCAATATTTAAGCGGGGAGTAACATTCACCGAAAACTTAACATTCAGCATCAAAAGTTCCATTATCCCCTGCGTATAACTCAAATCGGCATAAGGAATGCGGGTGGTATAATAACGGGTTTCCTTCGGGGTTTTATAATATGCTTTATACGGGTTGAACCCAAGTCTGAAATCGTTTGCTCTGCCGGGATCAAAAAACATATTTGTTCCGGGTGTTCCTACATTACCCAGGTCCTGATAAATGCCGTATTTCTTATATAAGTGTTGGTAGTTCTCATCTTTATTGATAGCGGTATCTATAAAATGCCATTTCTGGTTTCTGTCTAAATCATGCTCTGTAATAAATCGGGTAGGGTATTTAAGCGCAGCAATTGAATCGCTTTGTGCAGCAATAAATTTTGCCGACACCAGCAAAATGTATACTAATAAATGGATTTTATTTTGTTGCACCTGGATTAATTCGTTTTTATAATTTTTTTGAACTGACTAAAATTCTTATTTGCCAACTGCACAAAATAGATGCCGCTTTTTAAACTGCTTAAATCGGCTTCAAAAATAGCCTCCGTAATACGGGAATGCAATAACATTTCGCCACATAGGTTATAAACTTTAAAATCAATAGGTTCCATTCCTGTTTGATTCAGTTCAAGCTTTATTTTTCCGGTAAACGGATTGGGAAATAACCTAAAATCAATTTTTGAAACCTTTAACTCAGGCATACTTACCAGGTTACTGTCCATTTCAAATACAAAAATTCCATACGTCATATCACTTGCCACAACACGTCGGCCGGGCAGGTAAGGATAAACTCCCCAGCATCCTTTATACCCCAAATAATCTTCAATCGTATCATGCGTATCATACCAGGCAACCATTACCGGGTTTGATTTATCTTTAATATCATACACCCGAACGCCATCGTGGTAGGAGGAAACATAAGCCAGATCTCCATGCCAGTATGCATTGTGCGGGGTGGCCATGGGGCTGCTGTTAAACTGACTTACAAATTTTGGATCCGACAAAGTATTGATATCAAATATTTTAATATCCAGTCCTGCATTTTCATCCGTAAACATTATAAATTTACCTGTATTATCCAGCACACAGCTGTGATTATAACCTTTATCGGGATATGCATTGATGCTTCCAATTATAGATTGCTTACCGGGATTGCGAAGGTCATAAATAAAAATTCCCTCATTTCCACAGCTCAGGTATGCGGTATCGTTACGCACATACATTTCATGAACTAAATCAAATAGCGGACTACCGCCTGGTTTTACAGGAACTTCCAGTTTTGCTAAAAATACAGGCTGTTCGGGATTCTGAAGGGAAATAATATCCATGGCAGAAAAGGGCTGCGGCGTTTTGGTATTTGCGCACATATACAAACGGGCACTCATTGAATCTATATGTATGGTATGTGTAAAAATACCCAGACTGCTGCTTTCATAAATTTTATGAACCGAATCGGGCAGGTATTGCAAATCAAAAATCTGCAATGCCCCAATTCCACTTGCCTGATCCGACACGCAGTATGCATAGTGTTTATATGTTTCGTAATCGCGGTTCCTTGCATAAATCGATTTTCCAAACCGAACATCCACTTGTTTAATGTTTGCCGGATTGGTTATATCTAAAAAATAAATGCTGTCGGTAGTTCCTGTAATTACATATTCACGT
The DNA here is from genome assembly GCA_030680835.1 of Bacteroidota bacterium. Taxonomy (GTDB): domain Bacteria; phylum Bacteroidota; class Bacteroidia; order UKL13-3; family UKL13-3; genus B1. Next base: position 101,816 of record JAUXUD010000086.1, on the reverse strand, counting down.
TGTGTTTTTGGGTCAAAATAACCCGTTAAATCATTCCATGTTTGATTGCCTGAAATAACTGTTAAATCCGGTTTGTTAAAATTTCCCAGCAGCTTCATTTTATGGGCAATCTGGGAATAAGTATGACCCGTACAGTATAAAATAATTACTAAAATTAATGAGATTGCTTTTCGTTTTGAACCTACCATCGAAGCAGCTTTTTATAAACAAAAGAGTTTGAAGTTTGTACTTTAACAATATAAGTACCCTGAGTCAAATCACACAGATCTATTTTGTTGAGGCCTTTTTCAATATTTAGTATAAGACAAACTTTACCTTGCAAATCCATTATTTGCAATCGTGTTTGTTCAGAAAAACTACTTTCAACAGTTAGCCATTCCGTTGAAGGATTGGGATACATGTTAAACATCTCAGCAGCTTTTTCAGTTTGTATTAATCCCACCAAATCGCTATCCACTTCAAATACAAAAATTCCACCGGTTAAATCACTTGCGATAATTCGTTTACTGGGCAGGTATGGGTAAACGCCCCAGGCTCCTTTGTAGCCTCCATATATTTCAGGTGTTTCGGGGTGTGTATCATACCAGGCTACCTGTATGGGATTGCCGGGATCTTTCACGTTATAGATTCTTACCCCGTCATGATAGGATGAAACATAGGCCAGATCACCCACCCAGTATGCATTGTGGGGCATGGCATTTTCGTTGCTGTTAAACTGACTCACAAATTTGGGATCAGCCATGTTTTTAATATCAAATATTTTTACATCAAGACCCATGTTTTCATCGGTAAACATCAGGTATCGGCCGGTTTTATCGAGCCAGCAACTATGGTTATAACCCCGGTCGGGATATTCATTAATACTGCCCAGCAAAGTTTGATTGCCGGTATCCCTTAAATCAAAAATATACAGGCCTGCATTGCCACAACTTAAATAGGCAGTATCATTCCGGGCGTACATTTCATGTACCATATTAAACAATGGAAATCCATTCACTGTGGGCACTTTAAGTTCAGCCAGCAAAACAGGTAATTCCGGATTTTTTAATGAAACAATATCCATTGCCGATACTTGACCGGGTGGTTTGGTATTGGAGCACATATACATACGGGCACTCACTGAATCAATAAAAATAGTATGTGTTGATGAGCCCAGGATTGCACTTTCAAATACCAGGGGAATGGAATCGGGTAGGTATTGCAAATCGAATACTTTTAGCGAACCATAAGTTCCCGATTGATCCGACACACAATAAACATAATGTTTATAGGTTTCAAAATCGCGGTTTCGTGCCATACGTGATGTGCCCCAAACCGAACGCAGTAGTTTTATTTCTGAAGTTCCGGTAATATCAAAAAAATAAATGCTGTCGGTACCTCCAGCAATAATGTATTCTCTTTTTTTGATAGGTTCAAAATAACCGGTTAAATCGTTCCATATATCGGTAATATCAACCTTGGGTAAATTGGAATCATTGTAGTTTGCCAACAAGCGCATTTTAAATGCCTGTTGCTGTGCATAAAGCTGTGGTCCAAATAACAGTACAAATAAAATAAATACAGTTTTTCTCATCTCCACAAATTTACATTAATTGTTGTCAATAAGCTTGAAGTAATTGCAAAAAGCCAATGATGAATTGATTTAACCGGGCATTGCCGGCCTTTAGCCGCTGGCCTCTGGCTAAAAGTTTACAGAGATGAGCAGATGCTTTTCTTTTAAGCAAATTTGCTAAAGGCCAGGAGCCAATGGCTAAGGGCCTTTTATTCACCACTCCAGCCGATACGTATAGTGAATCTTCGTAGTCTCAGCGCCCAATGCTTCAAACAAGCTATGCATTTTGGGGTTAAAATCGCCAATCCAGGCCAATTCCGAGTGTTGAATATCCGGGTATTTTTTCATGGCATTGTACAAGCGCATAATCATGCCCGTTTCAAGCCCTAAATTCTGATATTTTGGAATGACCCCAAAAACAATTCCCCGGATGCGGTTAATCTTTCCGAATTTTTTATACCACAAAAATTTCAGTTTCCCCCATACATCCATTTTACCATTCATGTGTTTAAATATTTGGTTCACATCTATTACATTCACATAAAACCCGGCAGGTTCATTATTGGCATAGGCAAACCAGATTGCTTCTTCCAGTAAAATGGGATTTAGCGAACGCAATGTCGTTTCAATCCGGTCAAAGTTTATTGCAACAAAATCGGGCCGGTGCGCCCATGCCTGATTATAAATCTGAATAAAATCCTTGGCATATTTTCCCAGTTCATTTGCCTTATAATGTTCGAACCGGTAATTGGGGTTGTTCAAAACCCTTGCAGAAAGCTTTTGGAAGCGTTCAATTTTAAATTTTTTTAAGCTTATTTCTGAAGTGGTTTGTTCTAAAATCTTTCTGAACCCATAGTTTTCAAACAGACTTTTGTAATAAGGGAAATTATAATTTTCCTGATAGGAAGGATTTAAAAATCCCTGAACCATCAAACCCCAGAATTTATCTTTTTCACCAAAATTAACCGGACCATCCATGCCTGCTATCTGGTTTGATTGGAGCCAGTTCTTACAGGTATCAAACAAGAGATTTGCAGCATTTTGGTCATTAATGCAATCAAAAAAACCAATTCCTCCTAAATTGGATTCACCGGCAATAAAATTTTTGCGATTATAAAAAGCTGCCACTCTGCCAATGAGCTCTTTTTTATCATTTAAAAGAATCCATCTTTTTGCATCTCCATGTTCAAAATTCGGATTGTTTTTTTTGTCAAAGATTTCATTGATATCTTTATCCAGACTACACACCCATACCGGGTCATTCTGGTATAAATGTTTTGTAACTTTTAAAAAAGCCCGTGAGTCTGATAAATTAAGTACCTCTTTAACTTGCATGAACAGGCGAATTACGCTTAAGTTTTCAAAATTGACAAGAAAGTTTATTAAAAGCTGCTTTAAATAACATGCTATATATTTCGTACTTGACAGTTATTCCCTTGTAATTGAAGGAGTAATTTTAATAAGCTATCTAAATACGGTATATTTTGTTCAATTCGCGCCATTTCTCTAATTTGCCAAACCAAATAAACAAAATCATGTTAAAAATAGGGGATAAATTACCGGAGTTTAGGTTAAAAGGCTTTGATGGAAAATACTATACACATTTTGATTATGCAGATAAATATGCATTGGCTGTTGTTTTTACCTGCAACAGTTCTCTTATATCAAAGTCGTATGCGCAGCGCTTACTTAATTTGTTCGAAAAGTATGAAGATGACAGCATGGGCATCGTTGGGATTAATTCAAATGATGCTTCACAGGCACCTGAAGATTCGTTTGAAAAAATGCAATTTGTTGCCCAACGCTTAGGATTGGCAGATTTGCACTTTTTGTTTTTACAGGATGAAACCCAGGATATAGCTAAGAAATTTGGAGCAAAAGTGAACCCCGAAGTGTTTTTGTTTAACCGGAAACGCGAGTTGGTTTACAAAGGAGCCATTGATGATTGCTGGCAAAATGAATCCATGGTTACGGCGGTATATCTTGAAGATGCAATTGAAGAAACGCTGGATGGGATGGAAATAGACTTTCCCGAAACCATAGCAGAAGGAACCCCGATTCTCTGGAAGAAATAATTAAATTTATAATTAATGAGCCTTATTGGTAAAACAGTTGTTATTACAGGGGCTTCATCAGGTATTGGTGAGGCGTGTGCCTACGTTTTTGCCAGGCAAAAGGTAAATTTGGTTTTGGCATCCCGAAACCTGGATAAGCTACAAAAAGTTAAGGAGAAATGTGAAGGTTTGGGAGCTGTGGTGATCATGGTTAAATGTGATGTGAGTCTGGAAGAGGACTGTAAAAAATTAGTCAATCAAACCATTATTAGCTTTGGTAAAATTCATGTTTTTATAAGCAATGCGGGAATTAGCATGCGGGCATTATTTATAGATACCGAACTCGAAGTGATTAAAAAATTAATGGATGTTAACTTTTGGGGCGCTGTGTATTGCACAAAGTATGCGTTGCCTTTTTTATTAAAAGAGCAAGGAAGTTTGATTGCCATCAGTTCATTTGCAGGATATAAAGGACTACCGGGCAGAACAGGATACTCTGCTTCAAAATTTGCACTCAATGGTTTTATGGAATCATTGCGAATAGAAAACCAAAAAACAGGTTTACATATAGGGGTGATGAGTCCCGGATACACTTCTTCCAATATTCGCAATACTGCCCTCAATGCAATTGGAAAACCACAATCTGAAAGCCCCCTGAATGAAAATAAATTAATGCCGGCAGCCCGTGTAGCCGAAAGGGTACTGTATATGGTAGAAGAAAGAAAAGAAACCGAAATATTAACCCTGCTAAGCAAAATCACATTCATAGTAAATAAAATATTTCCCAAATGGGTTGATAAGATTATTTACAAAACAATCGCCAAAGAAAAGGACTCGCCGTTTAGGTAGAGGAGGGTAAGAGGGTAAGAGGGTAGGATATTTAAATTCCCACCCTCCCATATTCCTACCCTCACACACTCATCTTTCAGGAAGTATGATCCACCACAATCACCCAATGTCCTTTCATTTTCTTGAACCATAAACTAAAATATCCGGCATGTGTTCCGGTATCATTTTTTACTTCCCAGCCTCCAATAACTACCGCATTTTTTTTGTCAATTAACTCGATACTTTTTATATCAAAAGTTAATATACCCATTTTGGTTTTATCCGGATAGCCTTTTTTATAACTGTCGTACACCTGTTGCCAGCCCTTGTTAATACCCTTCTTTGAAACAAACCTAAGCTCCGGCGAATTCCAGTAAAACAACATAAAGCTGTCGAGGTTGTCATTGTTCCAGGCAGTTTCCTGTAAATGTATAATGTTTGTTATTATATGGATTTCTGGTTCAGATGTGTTTTGGGAAAAACTTTTTGTTGAACCAAAAATGATTGTTGACAAATAAAAGATGCTTAGAAAAGGTTTGATGCGTATCATTTTATTTAATAGGTATTACAATATACTTAATTCGAATTTTTTATAACTTATAACTCATAACTCAAACATTTATTCCAGCTCCACCACCACATCATCCTGTTCTATCAATGCCCCTTCATTCAGATATATTTTTACAACTTTTCCATCTCTGGGAGCGATTACAGTGCTTTCCATTTTCATGGCTTCTATGGTAAATAAACCTGTATTTTTTTCAACAGTATCTCCAATCTGTACCAATACTTTTGATAAACGCCCTTGCAGTGGCGAACCGATTTCGTTTTCATTGCTTACCTTTTTATTGCTTATTTTACTGCTTTGGTGTTTCTTGTCTTTTACTTCAATGCTGCGTGTTTGTCCGTTGAGCCTAAAAAACACAGCTTTCTTTCCGTCTCCTTCATCCACTGCGTTTAACATGCGAATTAAAATATTTTTGCCCGCCGAAAGTTCTATCAATATTTCTTCATTGTTTTTTAAACCATAAAAGAAAGCAGGTGTGGGTAAGTGGTACAGTTCTCCGAACAGTTCCTTATGCGTGGCATAATCTTCAAAAACTTTTGGATAGAATAACCAGGATAAACAATCCAGGAAATTATATTCACTTCCATACTTTTCCTGAAAATCTGTGAATGCCTGCTCAAAATCAATTGCTGCCAAATGCTCATTGGGACGCACTTTATAAGAAAGTTTTTCTTTCAAAATTATTTTTGATAATTTTTCCGGAAAGCCTCCCGGGTTCTGACCCAAATCGCCACGGAACATTTCTATTACGCTTTCCGGAAATGCGATGCTGTCTCCTTTTTCAAAAATATCTTTTTCGGTATAGTCATTGGCAGTCATAAATAATGCCATATCACCAATTACTTTTGAACTGGGAGTAACTTTTACGATATCACCAAATAACTGATTTACCAATACATAGTTTTGCTTGATGGTTTCAAACTGATCTTCCAAACCCAGACTGCGGGCTTGCGGGCGCAAATTTGAATATTGTCCGCCCGGAATTTCGTGGTCATAAACTTCTGCGGTTCCTGCTTTCAATTCGTGTTCAAACGGATAGTAATATTCGCGAACCGCTTCCCAGTAATTTGAAAATGCATTGAGGGAATGCAGGTTCATTTTTTGATCGCGTTCATGGCCTTTCATCATGGCTACTATGGAGTTAAAATTAGGCTGTGAAGTTAAACCGCTCATGCTCGCCAATGCCACATCAATGATATCAACTCCTGCTTCTACGGCCTTTAAATACGTTGCAGGCTGAATGCTGCTGGTATCATGGGTATGCAGGTGAATGGGAATATCAATCGCTTTTTTTAATTCAAGAATTAATTTTTCGGCCTGAAAAGGTTTTAACAAACCGGCCATGTCTTTGATGCCTAAAATATGCGCACCTGCATCTTCCAGTTTGCGGGCTAAATCCAGGTAATAACCCATATTAAATTTCTTGTTTTTTTGAGGATCCAGAAAATCTCCGGTATAACAAATGCATGCCTCTGCCAATCCCTGTGTGCGTTCATTTACGGCTTTAATGCTAACCCGCATTCCTTCAATCCAGTTTAACGAATCAAAAATCCTGAAAATATCGATTCCGTTTTTACCCGATTCTTCAATAAAACGTTCTACCAGATTATCGGGATACGCCTTGTAGCCAACCGCATTGGATCCCCTGATAAGCATTTGGAATAAAATATTGGGAATGGCTTCTCTCAGCATTTGAAGCCGCTGCCAGGGATCTTCATGTAAAAAACGCAGAGCCACATCAAAGGTAGCCCCACCCCACATTTCCAATGAAAATATCTGGGGATTATTTTTGGCATACGATTCGGCAACTTTTAGCATATCAATAGTTCGCATACGCGTGGCCAGCAAACTTTGGTGTGCATCGCGTAAAGTGCAATCGGTATACTGAATGGCTTTTTCATGCTTTAACCATTTCGTAAAACCATCTCTTCCCAATTGGTTCAGCAAATCTTTTGAACCTGCCGGGTAGGGGGCATACCTGTTAAAATCGGGTACCACCGGATTCCTGAATTTTGCATTCGGATTTACAAAATTTACATCCTCATTTCCATTTACAATAATTTCGGCAATGTATTTTAAAGCCTTCGTTCCCCGGTCGAGACGCTTTGAATATTTAAACAGCTCGGGGTGCGAATCAATAAAGTTAACGGTTGTTTGTCCGGCTAAAAAGGTGGGATGCTGTAATACATTTTCAAGAAAACTGATATTGGTTTTTACACCTCTTATGCGAAACTCTTTTAATACCCTTAACAACCGTTCTGATGCTTCAAAAAGGTTGCGTCCGCTAGCCGTTATTTTTACCAAAAGCGAATCAAAAAAAGGCGATATTTTTACATTGGGATATGCACTGCCTTCATCCAAACGGATTCCCGGTCCGCCTGCATTGCGGTATGCAATAATGGTTCCGTAGTCGGGTTTGAACCCATTTGCAGGGTCTTCTGTTGTAATGCGTACCTGTACAGCATAACCCTCTACCTTAATATCCGACTGACTTTGAATATTTATTTCCGGCGATTTTAAACTAAAACCACCCGCAATGCGGATTTGATTTTTAACAATATCAATACCGGTAACTTCTTCTGTTACGGTATGTTCAACCTGAATTCGCGGATTGACTTCAATAAAATAAATATGTTCATCCTTATCCATCAAAAACTCAAAAGTGCCTATATTATTATACTTTACATGATGGCTCATTTTAAGAGCATAAGCATGCAATGCATCTCTTGTTTTTTCACTGATGGAAGGTGCAGGAGCTATTTCAACCACTTTTTGAAACCTGCGCTGAACCGAACAATCCCGTTCATGCAGGTGTACCAGGTTGCCATGGTTATCACCCATAATTTGTACTTCAATATGACGGGGCTGATCAATGTATTTTTCAAAGAAAACGGTGTCATCGCCAAAAGCTACCTTGGCTTCGTTCCGCGCTTCATTAAAACTCTTTTCCAAAACAGCTTCTTCTTTTACCACACGCATCCCCCGGCCTCCACCTCCTGCAGCTGCTTTAATAATTACAGGGAAACCGATGCGTTTTGCCTCACTTAAGCAGGAAGCATAATCAATCAAATCAATATGGCTGTCTTCAATAACCGGAACCCCAGCTTCGATAGCCACTTTTTTAGCCATCATTTTATCACCCAACTGTCGCATCACCTCCGGGTATGGACCCACAAAAACAATTCCTTCCTCTTTGCAGCGTTGTGCAAAATTTGCATTCTCACTCAAAAATCCATAACCCGGGTGTATGGCATCCACTCCGTTGTTTTTGGCCACATGAATAATTTCTTCAATATCCAGATACGGTTTCAGGGGGTTGGTTTCTTTTCCTATCTGATAGCTTTCATCGGCTTTATAACGGTGCAATGAATAACGGTCTTCATAAGTATAAATAGCAACTGTTTTTATGTTCAGTTCAACTGCCGCCCTAAAAACGCGAATCGCAATTTCGCCACGGTTGGCAACCATTAATTTCTGTATAGGCATTGGGTAATTTTATTTGGAAATAAAAATAGTTTTTTATTCCCACAATCCAAAACACCCTTTCGCCCACACTGTGGATATAATAAAATAACATCATAGATCAACCATTATGTCAATATACAAAACATCGTACCCCGATAGCTATCGGGGCGTACATCGTACATCGTAAATGTTAAATGTATCAAAACCTCAAAAAGGGCAAATGCAATTTGCCCCTGCCTTCAATGTCCCATACATCGTACATTGTATATCGTACATCGTACATCGTACATTGTACATCGTACATCGTACATCGTACATCGTACATTGTACATCGTATATTGTAAATCGTACATCTCATTTTCCTTCTTTAAACTTTTCCGCCAAATACTTTGCCGTATAACTTTCCTTTATATTTACCAAATCTTCCGGCAATCCGCAAAATACAAGGTTGCCCCCGTTTGTACCTGCTTCCGCTCCCAAATCAATAATCCAGTCGGCACATTTTATGATATCCATATTGTGTTCAATCACCAGAATGGTATGGCCCTGATCCAATAATGCATAAAATGATTTTAACAATTTTTTGATATCGTTAAAATGCAAACCGGTGGTAGGTTCATCAAAAATAAACAATACCGGTTCACTGTTTTTACCCTTGCCCAAAAAGGAAGCAAGCTTTACCCTCTGGGCTTCACCGCCGCTTAAAGTGTTTGAAGATTGCCCCAGTTTGATATAACCCAAACCCACTTCCTGCAAGGGGCGTAATTTATTGGCCAGCGATTTCTCATCTTCAAAAAACAGGATGGCTTCATCAATACTCATCTCCAATACATCGCTGATGCTTTTATTTTTATACTGAGCTTCACGCACTTCTTCTTTAAACCGGGTACCTCCGCATTCTTCACAGGGCAAATGTACATCGGCCATAAACTGCATCTCAATGGTTATTTCACCTTCACCCTGGCATGTTTCACACCGGCCTCCATCAACGTTAAAACTAAAGTGCTGGGGCCTGTAACCCCTTGTTTTCGACAAAGGCAAATTGGCATACAGTTCCCTGATGGCATCATATGCTTTTATATAAGTTACCGGGTTTGAACGCGATGATTTCCCAATGGGATTCTGGTCTACAAATTCAATTTGCTGTACTGCTTTTAAATTGCCGTCAAGCTTATCAAAACTACCCGTTTTTTCTCCACTGTAATTGCCAATCAGTTTTTGCAGGGCAGGGTATAAAATACTTTTCACCAATGTGGTTTTTCCACTGCCGCTCACACCGGTTACAACCGTTAAAATATTTAAGGGAAACTGCACATCAAAACCTTTTAAATTGTTTTGTCGTGCACCTTTTACTTCAATATACTGACTCCATTTTCTTCTTCTTTCAGGAATGTCAATTTTTTCTATAAAGTTTAAATACCTGCCTGTTAAACTTGCGGTATTGTTTTTCAAATCGGTTAAAGTTCCGGTTGCCACAATCTCACCACCCTGGATACCGGCCAGAGGGCCCATATCCACTATCTGATCGGCGTGTTCCATAATATCCTGGTCGTGTTCAACCACAATTACCGTATTGCCAATATCACGTAATGATTTTAAAACTTCAATCAGTTTTTCGGTATCACGGCTATGCAAACCAATGCTCGGTTCGTCTAAAATATACAAGGAACCAACCAAACTTGAACCCAATGAAGTTGCCAGATTAATGCGTTGCGTTTCACCTCCGCTTAAGGTATTCGACAAACGGTTCAGCGATAAATAACCCAGACCCACTTTTTGCAAAAAGCCGAGACGGGTAACAATTTCAGTTAATATTCTTTTGGCAATTTTTTGATCCGATTCTTTTAGGTGTAATTGCCTGAAATACGAATACGCAAGATCAATGCTCATCAATAAAACTTCAGAAAGCGATTTTCTTTCATCTGAATCGGTATGATTGTATTTTGCCTTATAATCAGCCGGAGTTAATTTTACGTAACTGCTGTCTTTTCTGAGCCGTGTGCCTTTACAATCGGGGCAAACCGTTTTACCCCGGTATCTGGCCAGCATTACCCGGTATTGAATTTTATAGGTATTGCGTTCAAGCTCTTTAAAAAAACCATTTAAACCTTCCCAGCTTGCATCTCCCTGCCACAAAAAATCAAGTTGTTTGGTGTTTAGTTCATGATAAGGTTTATGAATCGGGAAATCATTTTTACGGCTTAATGCTACAAAATGCGTTTTCCATTCCTGCATTTTTTCACCTTTCCAGGGTACAATGGCATCTTCAAAAATACTTAAACCTTTATCGGGAACAACCAAATCTTCATCAATACCAATTACATTGCCAAACCCTTCACAGGTTTTACAGGCGCCATACGGATTGTTAAAACTAAAAAAGTTAACGCTGGGTTCCTCAAATACAATTCCATCCAGTTCAAAACGGTTGTTAAAAGCATGGATGGTTTTTTTATCTTCCTCATTAATCTGAAGCACGATTTCTCCATGGCCTTCATAAAATGAGGTTTGAACCGAGTCGTTTACCCGGTTTGCAAAATCTTCATCATTGTGCAGAACTTTAAAACGGTCAACCAACAGATAAACCTTTTCACTATTTTCCTTTTTTGCTTTGGGTTCAGCTTTCTTTTTTGATTTTGATTTCGATTCAGGTTCCATCAATGTGGGCAGATAATCTTCTATCTCCAGAATCTCATCATTTGTATAGATTCGGGAGAATCCATTTTGCAAATGCAGCTCGAGTTCTTTTTTTAATGCTAAATTAATTCCAACGGTTTGAACCAATAAGAAAATTTTGGTGTCTTCATGATGACTTAAGATAAAATCAGAAACAATTTCAACGGTATGTCTTTTAACTTCTTTTCCCGAAACCGGCGAGTATGTGATTCCAATGCGTGCAAAAAGCAGCTTGAGGTAATCATAAATTTCGGTACTGGTAGCAACAGTGCTTCTGGGATTTCTTGTATTTACTTTTTGCTCGATGGCAATAGAAGGAGAGATGCCATGAATATAATCTACATCGGGCTTGTTCATTTTACCCAAAAACTGCCTTGCATATGCCGATAAACTTTCAACATACCTGCGTTGTCCTTCGGCATATAAAGTATCGAATACCAAACTGCTTTTGCCACTTCCCGAAACTCCGGTTACAACTGTTAATTTATTGCGTAAAAACCGTACATCCACATTTTTTAAGTTGTGCATCCGTGCACCTTTTATCAAAATATCTTTATCTTGCATTGCAATTAATTACTATGATCCCCAAAAAAGGAATTCCTGCAAGTTTACAAAAAACATTTGCGCTTATTTGTTTTACCCTATATTTTTTCCTGAACACTTCATTAACAAAGGCGCAAACGCTTACTGTTATTTCAGGTCCCAGTATACCTCATGGTTTGTATGCAAGTACAGATTTTACCAACAGGGCTCCGGGATTGGCTAAACTCGGATATCATGTTTCCCTGATTTTTGAAGCAAATAGTAAGGGCCGGACGATTAGCCCCTTTGTTCAATATACTTTTAACTGTAATCAAATGAATGAAGAAGCAGCGTATAATTTTTACAAGTTTATTGATGATAAAAATAAGTCTGTACAGGCTTATAAACCATGGAATCAATCTATATTATTAATTGGTCCTAAATTTAATTTTTTTGCCGAAAACTTTGATCTTAATATTAAAGCGGGTATTGGAATGGCATGGATTAGTACTTTTGGATACACGATTCTTCAGGATTCATTTAATCTCGTTAACGGTTTCTCCAAATACAATATCTTAAAGGCTTCTACAATTGCATATTCTATCGGTATCGGAACCAATTTATATCTGAATAGAAGCGTTTCATTAAGTCTGGGATATGAATATTTTTATGCCAATGCGCATTTTGGCAAGGAAAAATATACAGATTATTTTGGTCGTATTAAACTTTCAAATGATCCTGTTTTTGTTGAAATACCATTTCAAACCAGCGTATTTTATATAGGCATCAGGCTTCAATTAAAAAAGTATTCTGGGAATAATTAATTTTTTTTTAACTAACGCTTGTTTTTACCATTTTGTTTGCTAAATTTGATTCAACAAACAAATCAACTACACAAAAAATCGTATAGCTTATAGATAAAAAATCTACACTAATATCCGCTTTGGTTCAACCCTAAATTTTAAAACCATGAACATGCAGACAATTAGTGACCACGAACTGGTAACGCTATATCAATCTGGCACGCAAACTGCTCTTGAAGAACTCATCAAACGCCACAAAAGGAGTATATTTTCTGCTATCTATTTGTTGGTGCGCGACAGGCCATTGGCTGAAGACATTTTTCAGGAAACCTTTATTAAGATTATCCATACGCTACGTTCAGGTAATTATAATGAAGAAGGGAAATTTGCAGGCTGGGCAGTTCGTGTTGGCCGTAATTTAACCATTGATTATATCCGTAAAATGAAGCGCGATGTAACCATTACCGACAGTGAAGGAAATGGCATTTTCGACTATCTGGTAATTGCCGAAGAAAGCAATGAAGATAAAATTATTAAGTATCAAAGCGAAAGCCAATTGAAAAACTTAATTAAATTGTTGCCTGAAGAACAAAGAGAAGTTTTGATTATGCGCCATTGGGGTGATATGAGTTTTAAAGAAATTTCAGAAAAGACCGGTGTGAGTATAAACACAGCTCTTGGACGTATGCGGTATGCATTAAACAATTTGCGTAAAATGATGGTTGCAAAAGGAGTTCAGATTTAATTACAGGGATACAGCCATTACAGTTCTGCATACAAAAGATAATGACCCTCATTATGAGTCAACTAAACTGGAATCTGAAAATTAATTAAGTATTTTTTAAGAAACCGTATACTAATAAATAATAAGCTCCGTTTTACTGTTAAATCTGTAAAACATGCTTATGCCTAAAATTTACACTGAAAACCATTTACTTCTTTATTTGTACAACGAACTTACCGATGAAGAGGTAGTTGAATTGAATGCTGAACTTGCCCGGAACCCGGTACTTTTTCAGCAGTACCAGCAATTAAAAAGCGGTATCAATGCGCTAAATAAATTGTCGGTTGAACCCTCCCAAACCAGCGTTGAACTTATTATGGAATACGCTCAAAAGCTGGCTGCTTCGGAACTTGAAAAAGTTTAAAAGAAATCCCTCCGCCAATAGCGGGGGATTTTTTTTGCATTATTTTATAATAATTCCACTGGTTACAAATTTGGTTTCCTGTTTTCCATCAACACTGTCTTTAACCAGATAGCCCTGAACCACCGCAGTTTTCCCGTCGATATTACGTGGTAATTGAAATGCTTTGTATTCAATTTCAGTATGTAAAGCCGTTCCGTTTGCATTTTTTAGCGTAAGCCAGCAGCCTTCTCCCCTGCAATAATTATCAATGATCCCACTCACCTGTAACTGCTGTTTGGTAATTGAATCTGATGCTGATAAAATGGCTTCAACACTTAGTGCCGAATCTTCATTAAACGGCTTTCCAAAGGATCCTGTTTGAGGCAATTGTGCTCTTGGATCAAAACTACATGACTGCAAAAAGCACAAAATTAAAATCGTAGAAATGCATGTATGTATTGTTTTCATCTTAAAACAAACGTACAATATAATAAGTAATTGCAGCCAGGGTGGCACTAACCGGAATCGTTAAAATCCAGGCCCATAATAAATTTACGGTAACACCCCATCGAACGGCTGATAATCTTTTGATAGCCCCAACCCCAATTATTGAGCCGGTTATCGTATGTGTGGTACTCACAGGTATTCCCATTTGTTCCGTCATAAAAAGTGTAAAGGCTCCGGCAGATTCAGCACATACACCTTCGAGCGGAGTAACCTTGGTAATTTTTGTTCCCATGGTTTTAACAATTTTCCAGCCACCGCTCATAGTGCCCAGGGCAATGGCAGTATAACACGCCAATGGAATCCAGTCTGGCATTTGTTTAATATCCGATAAATTTCCATTTGCGATCATGGCAGCTGCAATAATACCCATAACTTTTTGCGCATCATTGCCTCCATGACCAATACTAAATGCTGCCGAAGATACCAATTGCAGTTTTTTAAACATAATGGCCATTTTATGTGCGTTGGGGGTTTTAATTTTTTCGACGTAAATAAAAGTTGCAATAAAAATGAAAATTACAAACATGATTCCATACACAATATTTGAGTTATCTGCTTTTGCCAAAGCCTTATCCAGTTTCTTAACATCAATTTTCGGATCAACTTCTTCTTTTATCATATGGGCCAGCATTGCCGGCCCCAGTTTATTGTAACTGGTTAACAAAGGCTCAGCCAGAGTTACAAAGTGTACTGCAGAATCAAGCTTTACCTGTACTTCGGGGTGCTTAACAACTTCTTTTTTTAGCTTATCAATATTGTAATATTTTGCCAGGTTTTCCTGTAATTTGTTTTGCTCGAGATGATTAAAAAGGAACCAGACTCCAACGGCCGAGACACAAATAATGGCAACCCGGATCCAAACATTCTGCATGATGGTAACCAGTGTGATGAACATTGAAATTGTCATGCCTATTAAAGGTGCCATAAAGATAAACAATACCGTTTTTGAAATTTTATCCATTTCAACAATGCTGCTTATTGAAATCATTCCTTTGGTTTCAAAAGCATGTGCAATTGCGGCTCCTGCAAATCCACCAATTAATGTATGCGACGATGAGGAAGGAATTCCATACCACCAGGTAAATAGATTCCAGATAATCGCTGCAATTAAACCAGAAAATATTACAGACAGGGTTATAAATTCCTGATGTACGGTTTTACCAATGGTATTGGCTACTGCATGATCTTTAAATATAAAAAAGGCCACAAAATTAAAAAAGGCTGCCCAAACTACTGCCTGAAAAGGAGTTAATACTTTGGTGGAAACAATGGTTGCAATAGAATTGGCTGCATCATGAAATCCATTGATAAAATCAAATACCAGCGCCAACACAATGATAATAATGAGATAGCTCATATTGGAGGATTATGCGTATTTTACGATGATGGATTCCATTACATTGGCAGCATCTTCAAATTTATCGGTTACAATTTCCATCACCTGATAAATTTCACGCTTCTTAATCAGCATTTTCACATCGTCTTCGGTTTCAAACAAACGCTCAATACACATATCAAATAAATCATCAGCCTGATTTTCATAGCTGTTTACCTTCACAATTGCATCCGTGATATTTCTAATATTTTTCATATTGCGTAATTCAAAAACTGCAGTCTTTACTGATTCTGAACCCAGTGAGATAATATCAGCCATTTTTTGAATTCCGGTTTCACCCGGATTCACTTTATAAAAGTTAATTTTCTTGGCCGAGGCATATATATAATCACAGATGTCATCAAGTGAAGTAGCCAGGTAATGAATATCTTCCCGATCGAATGGGGTGATAAAATTGAGCCCCAGTTCGGTAAAAATCTGGTGCGTGGTTTCATCATTTTTGTGCTCCAAATCTTCCATCTGGTTAATGAGTATGCCCCTTTTTTCAAAATCAGGTTCAGCTACTACCTCTTTTAATAATTTGCCCATCTGGGCTACAGTTACGGCTACCTGCTCAAAAAGTGTAAAAAACACTTTGTCCTTAGGTGTGAAAAATTTGATAATATTATTAAACCCCATAATCGTGTTGATTTCGGGGCGCAAATTATATCAATTGAGCGGACTAAACACCTGCTTTCAATCATACCTGCATTAAAATGAATTAAAATAATACTAAACGCCTCAAAATCAATTTTATTAACTATTTGAGTTCGTTCAGATTCTTAATAAATAAATGATTTTAGCCGGATGTTTTATTCAACCAGTTTCATTTCCTTTACAATATGTGGTGCTTCACCATAAATATCTATTAAAAACATTACATAGCGAATATCCACACAAATGGTGCGTTTGTTGGCGGGATCAAAATGAATATTTCCGCTCATGGCTTCCCAGTTGCCATCAAATGCCAAACCAATTATCCGGCCTTCACCATCAATTACCGGACTGCCGCTGTTACCGCCTGTGATGTCGTTGTCGGTAAGAAAAGCAACGGGTAACTTACCGTCTTTCATGGCATAGTGTCCGTAGGTTTTCGATTTGTGTAAATCGAGTAAACGCTGAGGTACATTAAACTCCGGGTTACCTGAGTTTTTCTGATGTTTAACAACAACCTCATCCAGATTGGTGATCAGTGGATACTTCATATAAGGTTTCACGGTTCCGTAAGTTAATCTTACCGATGAGTTTGCATCGGGATAAAAATTACGTTTGGGATTCATTTCCATCAAGCCTTTAATATAAATACGTCCTAGTGCAGAAATGCTCTCATTGAATTTGTCCACCTTAGGTTTAAAGGTATTGATATAATGATCGCGGAATGCCTTTACATGAATATATGCAGGATCGTTTTTAAGAGCCGCCGGTCTGGGATTATTGAACCAGGCCTGCATCAGCGCTTCGTCAGAAAAAATGCTATTCGCAAAAACATAATCCGTATACATTCTGATTGCTTCACGTGGGTTGGATGAATTATATTTATTGATGATTTCACCCATTAAAGCTACTTGCTGATCTTTGGGAATATTGTTGTAATACAAAACCAAAATGCTGTCGAAAATTCTTTTATCTGCCATTGCAATCATGGGTGCATAGGGAAGTTCCTTAATGGCTTCTTTTAATTGCTCCCTGGTAGCGGCTATTTTTTTTGCATCGCCTTTCTGTATGGTTTCATCCAGTGCAGTAGCATAGGAAACATATTTTGAAATATTGGGAGCCAGGATTCCCTCATTGATATAGATACGTTGCAGGCTGATGGGTTTGAATACCGCGAAGGTGGAATCCATATCACTTAAAAGTTTATTGTATTCAGTTTTTTCTTTAGCCCATTTGGCAAAAGCAAGTTCTTCCTTAATTTTTATATCATAAACTTTATTTTTTTTGAGTTGTTCGGCCTCACCTGCATAATATTTCCAGTAATTGGCAACACTTGCAAAATCTGAAGATAATTTCAATCTGATATCAACATCTTTGTTCATCTGTTCTTTCCAGGCATTTAAACGAACATCCCTCAGGGCAACAATAGCCGGGTCAATGATGTCGGTAGTTATCTGTACGCCTTTGGAAAACTCATAGCGGTTGGTTCTTCCGGGGAATCCATAAATCATGGCAAAATCCCCTTTTTTATAACCTTTGATATTGATTGGCAATGAATGTTTTGGCTGGTAAGGCACATTATCAGGAGCATAACCTGCCGCTTTATTTTCCTTGTTGGCGTATATTCTGAACATGCTGAAATCGCCGGTATGGCGCGGCCACATCCAATTATCCGTTTCCCCTCCAAATTTACCAATGGATTGCGGAGGAGCTCCAACCAAACGAATATCGTTGTATCGCTGGAATACAAAAAGATAATAGGCATTTCCCTTAAACATCTCCCTGCATTGTGCCTCATATGTATTTCCTTTGGTGGCTTCTGTAATTAATTTTTTATATACTTCCTGTATTTTAGCAGCCCGGTCTTTTTCATCAACCCCTTTTAATTCCGACATCACTTTATCGCTGATGTCTTCAATTCTTTGAACGATTGAAACCCACATGCCCGGTACCGGAATTTCCTGTCCATGATTTTTGGCCCAAAATCCACTGTCGAGTATATTGTTTTGCGGACTTGAATTGGCTGCTATGGCATCGTAACCACAATGATGGTTGGTTAATACCAATCCTTCCATTGAAATAATTTCACCCGTGCAGCCTCCATTAAACCAAACGATTGCATCTTTAAGAGAACTGTTGTTTACATCATACAGTTGCTCAGGAGTTAATTTAAGACCTTTGGCTTTCATAGCCTCATAATTGTATTTTTTCAGCAAAAGAGGTATCCACATTCCTTCGTCTGCTTTTGCCGCAAAATTTGAAAGCAACAAGATGGTTGCCAGCATGTAATAAATTTTCTTCATTTTAAGGTTTTGTTTAAAGGCAGCGAAAGTAAAAACAATTCCTGATTTATGAGTTATTATTTGATAAATGGTTAATTCTCAGCTTAACAATTAATTTAAAATTTCTTAACATTGAAAAAGAACAGGTTCAGCTTATCATTGTATAATTTTTAACTATGTTTGGATTAGACACGTCCTTTACGATTCTTCTTATTATTTGCCTGCTGGCAGCGGCAATATTCGAGTTCATTAATGGATTTCACGATACGGCCAATGCAGTTGCTACGGTTATTTATACCAATTCACTCAAACCCTGGGTTGCGGTAATATGGAGCGGAATATGGAACTCGATCGGAGTATTTGCCGGCGGAATTGCAGTTGCCATGGGCATCACAAATTTATTGCCCACAGAAATTTTACTGGATACAGATATATCCCACAATATAGCACTCATATTATCTTTACTGATTACTGCCATATTCTGGAACCTGGGTACCTGGTATTATGGTATTCCCTGCTCAAGTTCACATACTTTGATAGGTTCCATTTTAGGGGTCGGAATCGCTTTTTCATTAATTGCAGACGATACATCAATCGATTATGTTAACTGGGGTAAGGCAGCGGATATTGGGTTATCTCTTTTGTTTTCACCGCTTTTGGGATTCAGTATTGCCATATTGTTAATGTATGTTTTACGACAGGTTGTAAAAAACAGGATTATTTTTAAAGAGCCCGTTAGCAATGCGCCTCCTCCGTTTTGGATTCGTTTAATTCTGTTGTTAACATGCACCGGAGTGAGTTTCTCACACGGTTCAAACGACGGACAAAAAGGCGTAGGATTGGTGATGCTGATTTTGATTGCCATTGTTCCCGGATATTTTACCCTGGACATTTCAAAAAATACATCAGATATAAAAGAAAATGTGATTGAAATAAATTCGATACTGGCTAAAATAAACCCTGAAGAATTAACGGTAGATGAACGGTTTGAATATTCAAAATCAATTAATTTGTTAATAGACTTTCAAACGTATCTGGGAAATGGAAAATCGTTTATTGATTATAACAATCATGAAAAAATGAGCATTCGCAAAGATTTGATTTTATTGAACAAAGCCATAAAATTATTACTGGTCAGCAAAAACCTGAATTTAAGTTTAACTAACAAAACAAAACTGAAAAAATCGGTTGATGCTTTAAAAGGAACAACAGAATATGCACCGGTTTGGGTAATCCTGATGATTTCTATAAGTCTCGGATTGGGCACCATGATTGGTTGGAAACGGATTGTTAAAACCATTGGTGAGAAAATTGGCAAGCAGCATTTAACCTATGCGCAGGGCGCCAGTGCCGAACTTGTTGCAGCAACAACAATCGGTTTTTCAACCTGGTTGGGACTGCCGGTAAGCACAACGCATGTACTGTCATCCGGTGTGGCGGGAAGTATGGTTGCCAGCAAAGGTGTAAAAAACTTACAATCCAAAACCATCAGTACCATAGCAATGGCATGGTTACTTACCTTGCCTGTTTGTATCCTGGTTTCCGGGGGATTGTTTTTGTTGTTCCGCTGGATTATTTAACCATACCGATTCACATTCCAAGAGATATGTTTTTCATAAACAGGGCAGGGGGAAATTGTTTTTTATTCTGAGACTTAATTGTTCTCTTCAATACAAAATCAAAAAGTAAGGGATTGAAATCATAAATCTCATTCAGGCAGGTTCTTTCTGCCTCTGTAATATATCCTGATTTTACAAGTTTCTTTGTACGTATAATTACATTAATGGCGGGTAAGGGATAATCGCTTCCGTTTACAAGCCTGTGATGCAATTCTGTATGTTCCAGCAGGGTTTGTAATGGCCTGCCTGAACGGTTATCCTGAGTTAGTGCCGATATATCGCCGAACAGTAATCCTTCATATTTTTTATCCTGCATCATTCGCATAAACAAATCAAAATTCGGTTTCATAATACCCCCGTTGTCTGTATCAATACCTTCCCCCAAACTGGCACAATGCGCAACAATCACTTTAACTCCTGCGTCTAATGGTTTTCTTAATAACAATGGATTTCCATATTTTTGATCATCTTTCGAATCCACTGCTTTTTCTTCTCCGGCATGTGTTAATAATACCAGATTTAAGGATTTCATTTTTTGATAAAAAGCAGTGCATTTTTCGTTTGACGGATCAATACCCATGGCATTGGGCAACCACTTTACCATTTGCCCTCCCTGCAACGCCCATTTCTCAAGTTCAAAGAGCGCATCGTTACGATAGGGATGAACAGAAATTACAGGAACAAATAAATCAGGGAAATTTTTTGCGAGTGAAAAAACATATTCATTGGGCACATAAAATTCTGTTTTAGACGAATCGGGTACTCCTTCCGAATTGTAATACTGATCAAAAGCCAGTATACAAAATTTACCATGCTGAGGAATGTTTTTAATTAAGTCTGCCAATCTTTCAATAAATTCAGGGTCGGCTTTATCTATGTGTTTTATTCCTGAACCGCTCATATATACTTTAAACTTAAAATGTTTTATAAAATGAAACCAGGAAAGCATATCAGCATTCACATAATTCCCGCTTCCATTTACACCGGTTCCTGCAATATGTGTATGATAATCCTGTAAACCTATTGAATCAATACCAACCAGAGATTGCCGTATGAGCAATGCAGCACCGGAGCTTAAGTTCTGCTGTATCCGGGAAGGTAATTCTTGAGAAGCACCTCCGATTTTATGAATCAGGCAGGAGGGAATCAATGAGGTAATTCCAATAATTGCGAAAATTACCATTGAATAAAAAAAAGTTCTTTTTAGCGTAGCAGGTGTATTGAAAAGTTTCATTTTAATTTTGATATAATAGGTTAATTAGAGCTCAGAGCCATTGTAATTGCCTAACATGCGAAAATAAACCGTTTATCCTAAATTGTTGATTTTAATTGATATTATTTATTTACTTGCGCCTTTAACCAAACTATGAAAAAAATTATATTCCTTTTGATTCCGGTTTTGATTATCGCAGGGTGTGCAAGCAGTAAAACTAAAAAGAAACCTGTTGGAGCAGCAACATCAGCCGCAGGTGCTGCTAAAGTTACCATTGCCGACAAAATTAAACCCTGTAAAAAGATGCCCGGACTTTTTCCTTTGTATCAGGATACTGCCAGCGGGAATGTATTTCTGTTGCTTAAAAAGGAACAGTTGGACAAGGAATATATTTATTTTTCGTATACGGTTGATGGGGTAGTGGCTGCCGGTCATTTCAGAGGCAGTTTCAGAGACAACAAAGTATTTACCATCAAAAGATACTTCGATAAAATTGAATTTACGGTTTTAAACACCGGCTTTTATTTTGATCCCGCCAATCCCATCAGTAAATCGGCGCATGCAAACATCAGCAATGCCACACTGGTGAGTCAGAAAATTGTGGCAGAAGATTTAAAAAAAGGTGAAATATTATTGGATGGAAGTGCCTTGTTTTTAAGTGAAATTTTCTCACAGATAAAGCCAAGTCCATTTCCGGGTGCAGGCATGATGCAGTTTAATCTGGGCAGCCTGAGCAAGGAAAAAACCAAATTTATTGCCTTACGTAACTATGAAAAAAATACCGATGTAATTGTAGAATATGTATATGATAATCCAACTCCAACTGTTGGAGGCGGTAAAGAAGTAACCGACGAACGTTCTGTGAGTATCACGGTTCAGCATACCCTGATAGAAGCGCCCATAAATAATTTCAAGCCCCGGCTTGACGACCCGCGTATCGGATACTTTTTGGAAGAAGTGGATGATATGACTACAACGAAAACAGTTGACTACCGGGATGTGATTCATCGCTGGAATTTGGTTAAAAAAGATACGAACCTTGCCATATCCGAACCTGTTGAGCCCATCGTATGGTGGATTGAAAATACCACACCCCTGGAATTCAGAAGTACCATAAAAGAAGCCGGTGAAAAATGGAATCTGGCTTTTGAAAAAGCAGGTTTTAAAAATGCAGTGGTTGTTAAAATTCAACCCGATACGGCAGATTGGGATGCGGGTGATATCCGCTATAATGTACTCAGGTGGACCAGTTCGCCGCAACCGCCGTTTGGGGGTTATGGCCCAAGTTTTGTCGACCCCAGAACGGGTCAGATTTTAGGCGCCGACATCATGCTGGAATATATTTTTATTACCAACCGGATCAGGCAGGAAGAATTTTTTGATGCGGGTTCAGCCATGCAAAACAATACTGTGAATTTTGGTTCAAAAAAATCAATGAATAATTATTGTGATGCAGTAGATTATCTCCATCAAACTGCCTTGTTTGGTAGCCAGGTTTTGGAATTAAAAGGGATTAGCGAAATAGAAAAAAGGGAATACCTCAAGCAATCTATTTATTATCTGGTAATGCATGAGATGGGTCATACCATGGGTTTAAATCACAATATGAAAGCCAGCCAGATGTTAAAGCCTGACCAGATCCACAATAAAAATTTAACCCGTGAGATTGGATTAATTGCATCGGTTATGGATTACCCTTCGGCAAATGTTGCTTTGGATTCGAAAAAACAAGGGGATTATTTTACAACCCGTCCGGGCCCATATGATTTATGGGCAATAGAGTTTGGATACACACCGGGATTGGCAGATACAGATAAAGAACAGGCAAGAGTGAAACAATTATTGTCGCGTTCAAACGACAGCACCCTGATTTTTGGAAATGATGCAGATGATATGCGTGGTTATGGTGGTGGTATTGACCCGAGAGTAAATGTTAATGATATGAGTGGTGATGCAATTTCATACTGCATAGAACGGGTACAGTTAAGCAAACAATTAATGGGAGGTATTAAAGAAAAATACAGTAAACCCAACCAGAGTTACCAGGAATTACGACAGGCATACGCCATTGCACAAAACGAATTTTATTCAGCCGTAAATGTTATTTCACGTTATATTGGCGGGATATACGTGAACCGTACTTTTGTAGGTGACCCGGGTTCAGGAAAAGCGTTTACTCCGGTTTCGTATACCGATCAAAAAAGAGCCATGGCGGCACTGTCACAATATGCATTTTCCGCTACCGCTTTTGGTGTTCAGAACGAATTATACCCATACCTGCAAAATCAACGCAGGGGATTTTCATTTTTTGGCAATAACGAAGACCCAAAAATTCATGAGCGGGTTTTAAGTTATCAGCGTAGTTTGTTGATGCATTTGTTGCATCCCGTTGTTTTAAAACGATTATCAGATTCACGTATGTACGGCAATACCTATTCAGTATTGTTGATGATGACAGATTTAACCAATGCTTGTTTTAAAGGAGAAGGACTCAATACAAGCACCATTCGTCAGAACTTACAATTATTATATGTAGAACGCATGATTGCTATGGTAAAAACACCTGCCTATGATGCCATTTCACAAGCTTCTGCACTGGCTCAACTGAACCAGATTAAGACTCTGGCAACAAGTGCATCCGGAAATGATGAAACCAGGGCACATCTGGCTAATTTAAAGTTGAAGATTGAAAAGGCTTTTGAGAATTGAAATTTGAGGTATGAGTTATTAGGTATGAGTTATTAGGTATGAGTTATTAGGTATGAGTTATTAGGTATGAGATATTAGGTATGAGTTGAAGTATGAAGTATGAAATAAGTTGATAAAAATCCGGTGTTTAAAGAAATATCGGATTTTTTATTTTATTGGCTAATATGGACTTTATGAGGGAATTACGGAAATAAGTTGACTTTTTTTTTATTTCACCTACATTTGCAGTCCGAAATTTTAGGTTACTTAGCCTAAAATGTGTACCTGCAATAAAAACATATTACCAATAAATGAAATTATCTCAATTCAAGTTTCCTTTTAACGAAGCCTTAATCGCCAAACACCCTACCGAAGCACGCGATGAATCAAAATTAATGGTGATTAACCGTGAAAAAGGCAAAATAGAGCATAAAAAATTTTCCGACATACTCGGGATGTTCAGCGACCATGATGTAATGGTGCTGAATAATACCAAAGTTTTTCCTGCCCGTTTGTATGGAAGTAAGGAAAAAACAGGTGCCAAAATTGAAGTTTTTTTACTGAGGGAACTCAATAAGGAAATGAAACTTTGGGATGTACTGGTTGATCCGGCCCGTAAAATAAGAGTAGGAAATAAACTGTATTTTGGCAATGATGACCTAGTGGCAGAGGTTGTTGACAATACCACCAGCCGCGGACGTACCATTAGGTTTTTATTTGATGGTACCGATGAAGAACTTCGCAAGTTAATTGATAAATTAGGTGAAATGCCCATCCCCAAATACATGGACCGGGATGTTGAAAAAACAGACAAAGAGCGGTTTAATACAATTTTTGCCAAAAATGTAGGGGCTGTAATACCACCAACTGCAGGACTGCATTTTAGCAGGGAACTGATGATGCGTTTGGAAATAAAAGGCATTCGTTTTCCGGAATTAACATTACATAATGGTTTGGGTTCATTCAGGGCTGTGGAGGTTGAAGACTTAACCAAGCATAAAATGGATTCGGAGTTTTACGAAATTCCGCTCGAAACCACGAAAATAGTTAACCAGGCTATTGTAGAAAAAAGAAAAATAGTTGCAGTGGGAAATTCTGTAATGCGTGCATTGGAATCTGCTGTATCATCGGCCGATAGACTTAATGCATTATCAGGCTGGACAGATAAGTTTTTGTTTCCGCCCCATGAATTTAAAATTGCCAATGTTTTAATTAGCAATTTTCATCCGCCTGAATCTACCTTATTGATGGCAACCGCGGCTTTTGCAGGATTTGATTTAATGCTTGAAGCGTACAATGAAGCCATCAAGAAGAAATACCGCTGGCTTGCATATGGCGATGCGATGATTATTATATAAATTGCTTTCTGTGTATAGGAAAGTAAATGCCTTATGTCAGTTCGAGCGGAGTCGAGAACAATGCTCAATGGTTGATAAAATATAATTTGGTTTTCAAAATTTAAATTGGTTCACGAATTAATAAATTGTTTATAACCCAGAATAGGTCTCGACTCCGCTCGACCTGACATTCATGAAAAAATATGCATTAATCGTAGCAGGAGGTAAGGGATTACGCATGGATAGCGAAATCCCCAAACAGTTTCTGGAATTAAAAGGGCTGCCCGTTTTAATGCATACCATTACTGCTTTTTCAAAATTTACCGACATCGATATTTTATTGGTATTGCCCAAAGAACAGATTGCATACTGGCAAGCACTTTGTGTTCAATATAACTTTAATATACCCCATCAGATTATTGAAGGAGGAGAAACCCGCTTTCATTCGGTAAGAAATGGATTGAAGCAAATTACTGATATGCAATCTTTGGTTGCCATTCATGATGGAGTAAGACCTATAGTTAAACCGGAGATCATAGAAAGTAGCTTTAAAATGGCTGAAGAGAAAGGGAATGCAGTTACAGTAGTAAAGTTAAAGGATTCGATTCGAAAGCTTGAATTAGGCGGAAATAAAAGTGCAAACCGGAACAATTATTATCTGGTTCAAACTCCGCAAACATTTCAAACACAATTAATACTTGACGCCTATAACAGGGCAGACCATTATAATTTTACGGATGACGCGGGTGTATTGGAAGAATCGGGCTATGAGATTAACCTGCTGGAAGGAGATTATAAAAATATCAAGATAACCAACCCGGAAGATTTAATTATTGCGGCAGCTTTTTTAGATTTAAAATAATTTAAAATCTACATCAATGATTCCTTTGGCAATTAAAAAAGGAATAATCAACCATAACAAACCTTTAATTAAAAAAAACAGGAACCCAATAACCCCAACCCTTTTAAACCAGCGTTTAAACCCGGTGCGTCCTTTATGACTAACCGGGCACTCAATAGGTTTGTCCTGTGTCTTTTCTATTAAATTCATAAGTGGTTTAGAATGCAAAAGTAGGTTTACTTTTGCTAAATAACAACTATGTTCTCGCTAACAGGTTCAAAATGTATTGTTTAATAAAAATAAAAAAGTTATCCTCATTATATTTTGTCGTATAGTAAAAAAGTTATAAACGCCAAACAAAATTCCACATCGTACATCGTACATCGTACATCGTACATTGTACATTGTACATCGTACATTGTATATTAATTTTTTGCCTTAAAATAATAGATCGTCACCAGGTTGTTTTTACCATCGCGTATGATTGCCAGTTCATTACCTTTCGGGTCAATATCTATATCAAGTGCTTCGCATTTGTCAAAATCGCAATAAGATTTTAAGGTGCGCGCCATTTGCAGGGTTTTAAAGCGGCTGTACATGTTTTCATTATCAACACAAAAACCGTCCAGGTTCAGCATTTCCAGGTTTCCCATCTGAACATTATTGTAAATATTATTTCCCTGCGCATCAAATGATACCATTTGATTCACTGCTTCTTCATTTACATTGGTACGACTTTTAAAAACACTTACATTTATTTGCGGTCCGCGGTTGCTTATAACAGGCGGGAGAGGAACCGACATTCCATCGTTTTCAACAAATTTATACTTGGCATTATTAATCAGTTCAAACTCTTTATGCCAGAATAAACGCATCACACTGGATGCAGGATCCATTCCATAATTGGCAACCAGCAATATGTTTTTTTGGTTACGCATAATTAAACAGGATACCACAAAACTTTGTAAACTGCTATTTAAACTGAGGGCAGCATCTTTTCCCATCATTTGTTCGCCGGGAAGCAGAAAATTATCTAACAACAACTCCCTGAACAATACAAATTCTTCATCATAAAATGCAATATGGTACGCGATTGCATTGGGATCGTAATTGGAATTGGCCCCTTTCCTGCAAATAATATAATACCCCATGGTTTCACCCAATAAAGTCCAGTCACCTTTTACATTCATGCTCTCCAGCGGATTTGCACTGGGGTAAGCAATGTCAATTTCCGACAATACAGCATGGGGACTTAATAGTGGAATAGTGTATAAGTGCAGTTCCTGGTGGCCATCATAAACTTCAAACATCATTTTTCCATTAGCCGAAAAATGTATTTTACTAATCTGGCCCTGGCTCAAACCAATCGCTGAGAGATCGAATTTTTTATTGGCTACTTCTTTACCTGAATAATCATAAACTCTTACAAAATAATCTGTTGAATTCCGGTCAACCAAAAATAAATTATTCTTGCTTGCATAGATATTAAACTCCCCATTCGAAATAACTTTAAACGTTATTCTTTTGGACATGTCTTTGCTGAAATAATAAATAAAATTAATCAGGTCGGCATTTTTACCAATACCTGCATCCACATCTTTTTTCTTGTTATAAACCAGGATGAAGCCATTTTCATTTAAGTCGAAATAATTATTGCAATAACTACCAATAACCTTGGTATCCAAAATGGTTTTGGTTTGTGCCAACAATACCTGCAGGGTTCCCAAAACCAATAGAATTGAAATGCATATTTGTTTTTTCATAATAGACCTCAAATATGAATATTAATAACTAAAAAGGCTCCATAAATATCAAAGCATTTTGCACATCAAATTGCTGATTGTATGAAAATTGCAACGACTAATTCATCTTCCTTTTCAAGAGCCAGTTACTTGATGTATTTTCAATAATGGCAGCGCCTTGCTTTCCTTCATATTCAAAAAACAGATCTCCCGCACTAAATGCTGCAATTTCATTATGTGCTTCACTTTTTTGTTTGAGCATTTCTGGTTTGAAATGGGTTTCAATAAATTTTGTATTAAAATCGCCCTTAACAAATGATGGATGATGCATCACAAAATTTCCAAAGGGTAAAGTGGTTTCAATTCCACTAATCTGATAATCCGCAATAGCACGTATCATCCTTTTAATTGCTTCTTCACGGTTTGAACCAAAGGTAATTAATTTTGCAATCATGGGATCATACTGAATGGGGATATCCATGCCGGCTTCAAAACTATCCTCTACACGCACGCCGTAACCCTGTGGTGTTTTATAGGTAATCAGTTTGCCGATATCGGGTAAAAAATCATTCATGGGATCTTCGGCACATACCCGCAATTCAATAGCATGTCCGTGTATCTTAATTTCATCCTGTGTATATCCCAGTTTTTCTCCGCGGGCAATTCTTATTTGTTCTTTTACCAGATCTAAACCTACTATTTGTTCTGTAACCGGGTGCTCTACCTGCAAACGGGTATTCATTTCAAGGAAATAAAAGTTGAGTTTTTCATCCACCAGAAATTCAACCGTACCTGCACTGAAATAGTGAGCAGCTTTGGCAACATTCACTGCAGCCTCACCCATTTTTTTACGGATTTCGGGTGTTAAACAACTTGATGGAGCCTCTTCAACCAGCTTTTGATGCCGGCGTTGTATGCTGCATTCGCGTTCAAACAAATAAACAATATTACCATGCTGGTCGCCCAAAATCTGGATTTCAATATGCTTTGGTGAACTCACAAATTTTTCAATAAATACACTGTCATCTCCAAAAGAGGCGAGCGCTTCTGATTGAGCTCCCTTTATGGCAGCTTCAAATTCAGTTTCACTGTTAACAACCCGCATTCCTTTACCCCCTCCACCTGCTGAGGCTTTAACCAGGACTGGGTAACCAATGGTACCTGCAATTTTTTTTGCCTCTTTAATATCCCGCAGTGCCTCTTGTGTGCCTGGAACCAATGGGACATTAAATTTTGATACCGCCTGCTTGGCACCAATTTTACTGCCCATTATTTCCATACTTTCTGCAGAGGGTCCAACAAAAATGAGACCTGCTTCTTTTACTTTTTTAGCAAAATGGGAATTTTCACTTAAGAATCCATATCCGGGATGTATGGCGTCGGCACCTGTAGCAAGTGCAACTTCAATAATTTTATCTCCCAGTAAATAACTCTGGTTGCTGGGTGGCGGACCAATACAAACTGCTTCGTCGGCGTATCTCACATGCAGGGCTTTACGATCGGCTTCGCTATATACAGCAACTGTTTTTATACCCATTTCTTTGGCAGTTCGCATCACCCTTAAGGCAATTTCTCCCCGGTTGGCTATCAGTAGTTTCTTCATTCTTAATTTTTGCTGAGGGCGAAAATAAGAATAACAAGGGAAATTTTGCTTAAAATTGCAGACATGCTTAACAATGACACCATTCGATTAAATAAATTTATCAGTGAATCCGGATTGTGTTCGAGAAGGGAGGCCGATACGTTTATTGAACAGGGGATGGTTTTGATAAATGGCAGAAAGGCCTCTGTGGGCACCAAAGTTTATCCCGGGGATAAAGTATCTGTTAATGGCAAAAAAATTGAAGCGAAAAAAGAAGAGGAAGCAGTTTATTTAGCTTTTAATAAACCTCCCGGGATAACAAGTACCTCTGAATCTTCTGTTAAAGATAATATTGTAGATTATATCAAATACCATATACGGATTTTCCCGATTGGAAGATTGGACAAAGATTCGCAGGGTTTGATTTTTTTAACCAGCAACGGAGATATTGTCAATAAAATTTTACGCGCAGGTAATAATCATGAAAAAGAATATCTGGTAACAGTTAATAAGCCCATTACCGATGCTTTTATTGAAGCAATGGCCAACGGGGTACCCATTTTAGGTACAACAACCAAAAAATGCTTTGTACAAAAAGAATCGGCTATTGTATTTAAAATTATTT
This sequence comes from Bacteroidota bacterium, assembly GCA_030680835.1. GTDB lineage: Bacteria > Bacteroidota > Bacteroidia > UKL13-3 > UKL13-3 > B1. Next base: position 71,759 of record JAUXUD010000086.1, on the reverse strand, counting down.
TGGTTCAGGGCCTGAACCGGCAAATTCGGCGTATGTGCGAATACCTCGGTTATGAAGTAACCCGGCTTGAACGCACACGCATCATGAATGTTGGTTTAAAAGGTTTGCCATTGGGAGAATGGAGAGAATTAACATCTAAAGAACTTGAGGGTATTAACAGAATGGTAAAAAATTCGGTTGCTACCGAGGAAGCATCGCAATCAAAAAATACCAAACAAAATCCACCCAAAAAGGTTGCCAAAAAAATTGTCGCCAAAAACAATTCAAATCCTGATAACAGAAACAGAAGCTCCAAATCAGGTGTAAAGAAGTCTGCTTCAAAAAACACAAATCCGGGATTTAAAAAATCTGCCACGGGTTCAGCATCCAGAGGCAATTCGGGAAGAAAATCTGAAGGAAGAAATAATAGAAAATCTTCGTCGGGAAGATCGGGCAGGGGCGGAAAGCGTTAATTGTTTCATTAGTTTTTCTCATCAAATTTAAGTTCCTCATCCAGGGGTTTTGGCGTGTATCCGAAACGCCAGGTAAAACCTAAATAGATTATCTGGGATTTACGTTTACCGTTTGATTTTTCATAAATTTCAGGTGTATTTATTTCCCGCTGCCAACGAAGGGTATTAAACACATCAGAAATGGTTAATGTTATTGCCCCCTTTTTCTTAAATACTTCTTTTTTCAACCCGGCATTTAAAACAAAAACAGGAAACGTTTTTCCCTGAGGGGTTAACTGTGCTGCACGGTAACTGGTATTTATCTGCATGATTGTTGATTTGGTAAGGATAAAACTTGCCGCCAGTTTAGCGGTCCATAACCAGGCTGATTTATTAATGGAATAACCCAGGTTGGCAGCATCAATCCGGTTATAAAAAACATTTCCGTTCAAATTAAAATTGAGAAACTTTTTTACTTTGCCGGTTAATACAAGCTCCAGTCCGGCGGCTGTGCTGTTTGAAAGGTTCGTGAAAGTAGTAAGTAAAACCGTGTCGTTGATGAAACGCGAAATTTCGGTAAAAGCATCATAGGTATACCGGTAATACAAAGTGGGCAAAAAAGTATACTTATCCTGTTTCTGCTGATATCCCAATTCAACAGCATGAAATTGTTCCGGTTTAATTTGCGGATTTCCTGCATCAATACTTCTCGGATTCGTGTATTCCGGAAATGGATTGAGTTCATCTCCTTCAGGCCTGTTGATGCGTTTGCTATAACTTAACTGAATTTGCTTATTTTTTTTTATTTCATAACTTATATGAACCGTAGGATAAAGTTTATTGTAGTTTTGCGGGATTATTGAGTCTAATGTTAACAGGTTTGAAATTAAATTTGTATGGTCGGCACGCAAACCGGTTAAAATACTAAAATCATCTATTTCCTGCGAATAAGTTGCATAGAGTGCGTGTACCTCCTGCTTAAAAAGAAAGTGGCTGCTTTTCTGTTGATCGGCAAGCCAGATATTTTGAGCATTCAAATAGTTTTCTCCGAAAAAATTTAAATCCTGATTGATGCGTTCACCCATATATCCTGCTTCAAATTCAGCATCTTCACTTATTGGAAATGTATATTCGGCAGTAAGCTGAATAAGGTTTAAACCTTGTTTGATACGTGTATGGTTCAGCCAGGGCACTAAAACCGGAATGCGGTAAATTTCAGTAAATTGATTGTCTTCCTGTTCAAACTGGTCAGCCATTAACAGCTCTAAATTTATTGAGTGGTCGGGCTTTTTAAACGAATGCGTAAAGCTCATACTGAGTTCCCTTTCATATTCAAATTCAGGATCAATCCGTGTGCGTAAAATGTCACCGTTGATTATTGAATTTTCATCACTGCTCTTAATGAACGATTGTTCATTGCGTTTAAAATCCATATAAAACGCAGATGCAGTTATACCCAATTCATTATGTTTATTAAACGTATATGTCAATCCGGTTTCGGCATGATGTGAAAGCGGCCGGTAAGAAGTTTGTGTTTGTTGTTCATAGGTATTTGCAGGATTGCCTGCAGCATCCAATTGTTTTCGCAAATCATGGAAGGTCCGGTTCCGGTAATCCTTTCTGATTCCGTATACCGAAGAGAAATTTATTTTGCCTACCCTGTAGTTCAGATTTAAACCCGCATTATAACGGTCGTCATTGCCTGCATTACAGGTAAGTGTACCATTAAAACCGGATCGGGTATTTTTTTTCAATACAATATTTATAATGCCTGCAGCTCCATCGGGTCTGTATTTTGCGGAAGGATTGGTAATAATCTCAATGCGTTCGATACTGCCGGCAGGAATAGCCTGCAGGGCTGCTGCACTGCTAACCTTCATTAAGGGTGAAGGTTTGCCGTTTATAAAAATACTAATGTTTGTAGAACCCCTTAACGAAACAACCCCATCTATATCAACCGAAACGGATGGCACATTGTGCAAAACATCACTTGCAGAACCCGAAATACTTTGAATGTCTCTGGCCACATTATATATTTTCCGATCGATTGAAGTTTCATATAAATCTCTTTCTGCACTGATTTCAACTTCACCCAGAACATTTAGCTTTGCGCTGATGTTAATACTATCAAAAAATAAAACCCGATTACTTTTACTGATTGTAAATGAAGAAGTAAATTTATCCTGAAATCCGATAAAATTAATTTGCAGTCTATAGGTGCCTTCCGGTATATCAGAAAGGATAAATTGGCCTTGTTTACGGGTGTTAACCGATTTTACAAATATTGAATCAGGGAGACGTTGCAAAACAACTGATACAAATTCAAGAGGTTCCCCTGACGAGGCTTCAATTACCGACCCTTTAATGCTTCCAACCGTTTCCTGAGCTTTTGTTTGAAACAGAAATGTAAAGATGAAAATAAAAAAGAGTATTAATTTATTCATGGAAAATGAATAAAAGGTTGTTTAAATAGAACAAGTGCGGTATGATAACGGATGTAAAATATGCCGGTATAAATTTTTTTATAAATTTGTTGTTTACAAACTGCATTTTTGTTTTTTGAATATTTAATGGCGGCTCAAACAAAACTACATAAATCTGAACTAAATCGCATCATCAGGATATTATTCCTGATTGCATTGAATTTACCCACAACCAGCGCCCAGCAAACCTATATTCCCTATGGGACATTATCAAATCATATTCTCGACAGGCTCGAAATTAAATCAGGTGAATTTGCAAATGATTATTTTCATTCTACTTTAAAAAGTTACCGACGCAAGGCCATAGCTGAGTATATTGATAGCTTTCCGGTGAATAAAGTCAGGTTATCGGATCGTGATTATTTTAACATGGAATACCTGATCAATGATAATTTTGAGTGGAGCAGAAATGAAAATACCCAATCAAAACAAAAGTTTTTAAACAGATTTTATCATCGTAAAGCGGCTATGTACAGCGTTCAAATAAAAGACTTTAATTTAATTGTGAATCCTATTATTTATTACCAGCTTTCTACCGATAAATTTAATGGAACCAATGCCTTGTTAAACAACCGGGGTATTGAAATAAGAGGTAATATTGGTGATAAAATCGGATTCTATACCCAGGTAAGCGACGAAATAATTCAGCCCAATAGCTGGGTAGGCGAGTATTTTAGCAGGGATGGTTCTTTATTAAATGCCAATTTTATTAAAAGTTACGGAGCCTATCACAACTATTTTTTATCAAATGCCTATGTTACGGGTTCGCTTAATAAATATATGGACCTGCAATTTGGCCATGTAAAAAATTTTATTGGCGACGGGTTCCGTACATTTATTATTTCAGACCAGAGCCCGGAGTATTTAACATTGAGGTTAAATACACGCATCTGGAAAATGAATTATACAAATATTTGGAGTGAATTAAGAGATCGTCCGATTCCCGGAGGAAATGGCAGATCGATGCAACCCAGACACTATATGGCAACACATCACTTAAGTATTAACCTGAGCAAAAACTTTAATCTGGGAATTTTCGAAACCATATTATTTCAAAGAGACAGTGGTTATACCAATACCGGTTTTGAACCCAATTACCTGAATCCTGTTGTATTTTACAAATCGGTGGAAAATGGATTAAACAGCGTTGATAAATCAATTATCGGGATTAACTACAAATACAATTTCCTGAAACATTTTTCATGGTACGGACAAATTGTTTTTTCGGAATTTATATTGAAAAATATGCTGGCCGGCACGGGCTGGTGGGGAAATAAATGGGCATCGCAAACAGGTTTGAAATACATTGATGCATTTGGCCTGAGCAATCTCGATTTACAGGCAGAAGTCAATATATGCAGACCCTTCATGTATACCTCATTCAATCCGCAGCAGACCTTTTCAAATTTCAGGCAGTTTTTAGCGCACCCATTGGGAGCAAATTTTTATGAGTCAGCAACTATAATACGTTATCAGCCTTCAAACAGGATAACAATAACCGCAAAAATTATTTTTGCCAAATACGGAAATGACACAAATGGAAGCAATTGGGGTAAAGACATCCGGTTAGATTACAATACCAAATCATCCACTGAATTTGGTAATTTCATCGGGCAGGGGATAAGTACCCGGCTTATTTATAGTGAATTGCTGGCAAGCTATATGCCCCGGCACAATCTATTTCTGGATTTTCGTTTTGGATACCGCAAAACAAGTGCTAGCCTCACTCAGTTTGATAGCAATACTGCATATTTTTCTCTTGGGATTAGATTAAATATTGCCCAGAGATTCTACGATTTTTAACTTATTAACATTAAAGTCATTCAGTATGAGATTTTTAACTTATATTGAATAAAGGGTTTCTGCTTTTAACAATTGTCGTTGTAAATTTGCAGCCTTTAAAAATAAATAGTTTTGACTTTAATAAAATCGATTTCGGGTATCAGGGGCACTATTGGCGGGAAGGCCGGAGATGCATTAACTCCATTGGATATTGTAAAATTTACTGCAGCTTATGGCATTTTGATGAAACAGGGCGCTGCATCCTGTAAAATTGTTGTAGGAAGAGATGCCCGTATCTCTGGTGAAATGGTTAACCACCTGGTTACTGCAACTTTAATGGGATTGGGAATTGATGTAGTTGACCTGGGATTAAGTACCACTCCAACAGTAGAAATTGCTGTTGTTATGGAAGGTGCCCAGGGAGGTATTATTTTAACTGCCAGTCACAACCCCAAACAATGGAATGCGCTTAAATTGCTCAACAGCAAGGGTGAATTTATTTCCGAAGAATTGGGTAAAGAAGTACTTTCACTTGCCGACAGCGACAAAATTGAATATGCTGAAGTTGATAAACTGGGCAAGCGATACGAGAACAATACCTATATTCAAAAACATATTGATGCCATTTTAAAGCTGGATTTGGTAGATATTGATGCCATCAGGGAACGGAAATTTAAAATTGTGGTGGATGCGGTAAATTCAACCGGAGGAATTGCAGTACCTATGTTATTAAGAGCATTGGGCGTAAGTGATATTGTAGAAATATATTGCACTCCCGATGGCAAGTTTCCGCATAATCCTGAACCATTACCAGAGAATTTAACGGCCATTTCAGGTGAGGTGAGGCGTGCCAAGGCAGATTTGGGAATCGTTGTGGATCCGGATGTTGATCGTTTGGCATTGGTGTGTGAAGATGGTTCCATGTTTGGAGAGGAATATACCCTGGTAGCCGTTGCCGAATATGTGCTCAGGAATGTAAACACAAAACGACTGAAAAAACTGGGATTTCAAAAAAATACGGTTTCCAATTTATCTTCATCAAGGGCATTGCGTGATATAACCGAAAAAAATGATGGAGGATATGCAGCAAGTGCAGTAGGTGAAGTAAATGTAGTAAAGCTGATGAAAGAAACCCATGCCGTTATTGGAGGAGAAGGAAACGGGGGTATTATATATCCTGAATTGCATTACGGAAGAGACTCCCTTGTAGGTATCGCTTTATTTTTAACCCACCTGGCCAAATATGGTAAAATATGTTCTTCACTTCGTGAAAGCTATCCGGATTATTTTATCGCAAAAAAGAAGATTGAACTTACCCCGGATATTGATATTGATCTTTTAATGAAAAACATAAAAGATAAATACAACCGGCAACCTATTAATTCGGTAGATGGCTTAAAAATTGAATTTGAAGAAGAATGGGTTCATTTACGCCGTTCAAATACAGAACCCATCATCCGGATTTATGCTGAAAGTAAAAGCGAAACTACTGCCAATAACCTCGCAGAAAAATTAATCAGCGATATGAAACAATTTATCAAAAATTAATCTGAATCGCATTGATGTTAAATTACGATATATGATGTACGATGTACGATGTACAATGTACAATGTACAATGTACGATGTACAATGTATGATGTACAATGTATGATGTACGATGTACGATGTACAATGTAATACCTGTCAGGTTGAGCGATCCCGATAGCTATCGGGACGAAACCTACTAGGCACAATGTAATAGGTAACGTTATAAACATACCATAACTCATAACTCATAATTCATAATTCATAATTCATAAGTCATAATTCATAATTCATAACTCATAACTCATAACTCATAACTCATAACTCATAACTCATAACTCATAACTCATAACTCATAACTCATAACTCAATCCGATCACCTTTAACAAACTTCAACTAAAAAAATATGGCATTACAATGTGGAATCGTGGGCTTACCAAATGTAGGTAAATCAACCCTGTTTAACTGTTTAAGCAATGCAAAAGCACAGGCGGCCAATTTCCCGTTTTGTACCATTGAACCCAATGTTGGGGTAATTACTGTGCCTGATGAGCGCTTGAATAAAATCGCATATTTTGTAAAACCAAACAGAATTGTACCTACAACCATTGAAATTGTGGACATCGCAGGATTGGTAAAAGGGGCAAGTAAGGGAGAAGGATTGGGCAATCAGTTTTTGGGTAATATCCGGCTTACAGATGCCATCATTCACGTACTCCGATGTTTTGAAGACGATAATATCATTCATGTGGATGGAACGGTTAATCCAATCCGGGATAAAGACGTTATTGATACCGAACTTCAGTTAAAAGATATTGATTCGGTTGAAAAAAAATTAACGAAAATAACCCGTGCAGCAAAAACCGGAGATAAAGATGCCACAAAAGCAGAAGCCACTTTGTTAAAGTTTAAAAATCATTTGGAGCAGGGTTTAAATGCCAGAACACTCGAAACCAATGAAGATGAGTTGAAACATATAGAAGACTTATGTTTGCTTACTCTTAAGCCTGTTTTATATGTTTGTAATGTTGATGAAGCCAGTGTGGTAAAAGGCAATAAATATGTTGACCTGGTAAAAGATTATGTGAAAAACGAAAATGCTGAAGTTTTGGTTATCAGTGCAGCTATTGAAGCTGATATCAACGAATTGGAAAATTATGATGACCGGAAGGCTTTCTTAAATGATCTGGGATTAGAGGAATCGGGAGTTGCTAAGTTAATACATGCAGCCTATCGATTGTTGAACCTGATAACGTATTTCACTGCAGGAGTTCAGGAAGTAAGAGCATGGACCATCCATAACGGATTTAGAGCACCTCAGGCAGCAGGTGTAATTCATACTGATTTTGAACGTGGTTTTATAAAAGCAGAAGTAATTCATTTATCCGATTACCTGCAATATGGAAGTGAGTCGGCCTGCCGCGAAGTAGGGAAATTAAGTATGGAAGGGAAGGATTATATTGTGCAGGATGGAGATGTGATGCACTTTAAATTTAATGTTTAATAATGTACAATGTACAATGTACGATGTATAATGTACAATGTACAATGTACGATGTACGATGTACGATGTACAATGTAAATATTCAATTTAATTTGGGGGGATGATGGTAGGGGCGGATTGCATCCGCCCTGATTGGTGTTACACAAACATTGTCAATTATAATAAATTATAAAAATTCAAGTCATGTTAAAATTAGGAGATAAGGTTCGATTTGTGAATGAGAAGATGGAAGGGATAATTACTTCTCTTAAGGGCAAAAATTTGGTTGGGGTTACGGTTGACAGCGACTTTGAAATTCCGGTTTTAATCAGTGAGTTATTGAAAATTGATTTTGATAATAATTCGGAAAATTCGGAGCAGGAAATAACTAAAAAGCCAGAGAGAGTTAGTAATAACAATCCACTTGGAATCTTTATGGCTTTTGAACGTTTTGCTGAAAGCAAATTGCAATTGCATTTCCATAATAATTTTACCGATGAGGTGGTGATGGTAATCTACCAAAAGGAAGCAGGTGTTTTTAAGCGGGTTCAAAAAATTGTACTGGAGCGCGATGAAACAAAAAGTATGAACGAATATGATTTAAATCATTTTGAACAATGGAATCCGATGCATATTCATATCCTATGCATTGAGAATACATGCACCCGTCTTATTGAACCCATTTCTTTTTCAATAACTTTTCAACCCAAAGCATTTCATCAAACCTGGCGTCATTGCTTCTTTTTAAACAAGCAAGCATATGTAATCCGGATTGATGAAAAATTGGAACCCTTGAATCTGAATAAACTGAAAGAAAAAGATTTTTCTGAAAAGCAATCGGTTCAGCCCATAGATTTAAAAGCGAGGCCGGCCAACATTATTGATCTGCATTATGAAGCTTTAGTGGCAGCCGGATATGGATCCGGTGTGGATATCACAGGATTGCAAATGGAAGTTTTTACTCAAACACTTGAATCGGCTTTTGTACATAAAATGAATGAAATTGTATATATTCATGGAGTTGGAAACATGTACCTGAAAAATAAAATCAGAACTTTTTTAAGCAAACAAACTGATATCGTAAAAGGTTTTGAAGATGCCGACATAATTAAGTATGGCGGTGGTGCAACTATGGTTTTTTTGAAATAAATCAGGACAACAGTTTTTGACGGAGCAGGAATTCCATCTGGTCAGAAACTCTTTCTGCTGCTTCTGTTTTTTCTGCTTTTTTACGTATGGAGTCTTCTTCATTATATTTTTCAATTGCCTTTACTATGGTTTCACCCAGGTGTTTTTCTTCCCAGGGCTTTGAAAGGTAGCTGAATATTTTCCCAAGGTTTACAGCATCTATTGTATCCGAATGGTTTGAAAAACCTGTTAACATAATCCGAACCGGATTCGGATGTTTTTCAATCATCATTTTTAAAAATTCTACCCCCGTAATATCCGGCATTCGCTGGTCGGTGATAACAACCTGAATATCGGGGTTTTCATCTAATAGTTCTAAGCCAATCCTAGCATTGATGGCGGTAAAAACTTTGTATTTCATTCGAAATACGGCTTTAAATGATAATAAGTTATTCTCCTCATCATCAACATAAAGTACTTTTACTTTTTCTTCCATTGCTTTATTAAGCTTCAAAATCGAGGTACAATTTAAGATGTTTTTTTTGGATTTTTTTTAGTTTCTTATTTATTTTAACATAAAAAGAGTTTAAATTGCAAAATTTAATACTTAAATGGTTAGTATGGATAAAACAATTTCTCCCGAAATAATGAGACTGTCTAATCCGGCAGATAGAGAAAAATACATGAATTACAAAAACGCGGACTCTGGAGTTCTTGTTTTTGATACGATTCATTCGCAACTCAGGGAACTTTTGAAAACAAGAAATCCTGAAAAGTCACTTGATGAGGCAACAATTGAACGTTTGATGCAAACTCATTTAGCCGGGCAAAGCGCAGAAGAATATGGAGTATGGGTATTTTATCCGTGGACTAAAAGGATGGTTCATATATTGGATGAAGAAGAATTTGTATTTTTAAGAACCAATAGGAATTGTTATAAAATTACACCTGAAGAGCAAAAGATACTTGCATTAAAAAAGATTGGTATCATCGGATTAAGTGTTGGACAATCTGTTGCATTAACACTTGCCATGGAACGTGGATTCGGAGAATTGCGCCTGGCAGATTTTGATACACTTGATTTAAGCAATCTTAATCGTTTGAGGGCTGGGCTACATCAGATCGGGCTGTCGAAAACAATAATATGTGCACGGGAAATTGCAGAAACAGACCCTTTTTTAAAAGTCAAACTTTTTAATGAAGGCATTGATGAAAACAATATAGATGCCTTTTTTAATGAAGGGGGAATGCTGGATTTGTTAATAGAAGAATGTGATGGATTGGATATAAAAATACTGTCAAGATATAAGGCAAAACATTACCGGGTACCTGTTTTGATGGACACCAGCGACCGGGGTATGCTGGATATTGAACGCTTTGACCTGGAGCCGGACAGAGATATCATTCACGGCCTTGTTGGGGAGATAGACGTTTCGAAATTAAAGGATTTGAACATGGAAGAACGGATAGAGATACTGCTTCCGATGGTTGGGTTGAATAGTCTCTCGGAACGGGTAAAAGCCAGTATGATTGAAGTAAGCAATTCGATAAGCAGCTGGCCTCAGCTGGCTTCGGCAGTGGTTATGGGAGGAGGTGCCACTGCCGAAATGAGCAGGAAAATACTATTGGGTCAATGCACAGTTTCCGGTAGGTTTTATATTGATCTCGATGAAATTATTTCAGAACCCATTCAGAATGTAACCCAAAATAATGATGCCAATTTATTTGAAAAGGAGTTAAGTTTGGATACTATTAAAAGCCTGAGTAAGCAACTCAATTTAAACCCTTCAAAGTTTCAGCTAAGGGAAAGTGAACAACAACTTATTGCCGAAGCTGCCATTATGGCTCCATCCGGAGGTAATACACAACCCTGGAAACTCTATTTTGAAAAAGGACATTTAATTTTATTTCATGATATCTATTTCTCTCATTCACTGCTGGATTTCAATAATATTGGCTCTTATATTGGTTTTGGTGCCATGATTGAAAATATCAACATCCAAACCAATGCCCTGGGTTATCAAACACAAATAAAATTATTTCCTTTAAAAAAACAGCCCAAAATTGTAGCAGTTATCAGTTTTACATCAAGCAACTCAGTACCAGATTTGAGTGGTTTGATTCATGGCATGAAAATAAGATATACAAACAGAAATTACGGAGTAAGGGAACAATTACCTGTTCAATTTTTTGAAGATTTACAAATGGTTGTAAAGCATTTTGACCCCATTAAACTGCACTTTATAACAGATCCGGATAAAATGGATTTAATGGGAGATATTTTAGCAAGCGGTGAAAAACTGGTACTAATGCATCCCGAAGGTCATGATGATATTTTTAATAAGGAATTACGCTTTACAAAAGAAGAAGTATTAAGAACAAGAGACGGTTTGGATGTCGGAACATTGAATATAACCAAAGGTGAAATATTGGCTTTAAAAATTGCTTCCAGCAGAAAGACGATTGAGTGGATTGATAAAATTGGAGGCGGTGAGGCTTTTAAAAAAATGACAAAAAAAGCAGTAGCTTCTTCGTCGGCGCTGGGCATTATTACTATTCCCGGCTATAATGCCGAGCACTATGTAAACGGAGGTAGCGCAATGGAGCGGGTTTGGATTGAATGTAATAAACAGGGAATATCATTTCAACCGGTATCGCAATTACTTTTTTTGTTTGCCCGGTTAAATCATGGTAAAGGGGAAGGCTATAATGAAGATTATATATTAAAACTTAAAGAACTGAGCATTAGGTTTAAGCAAGTTTTGCCACTCATAAATGGGGAAGAAGCTATTTTTATTTTTAGATTAGGCCACGCAAAAGAAATGGCAATTAAATCATTAAGACGACCCCTTGACAAGATATTGATGAAATAATAATGATAAAAATAAGGGCATTTAAGGTTACTGAAGATCATTCAGCCTGTTTGAGGTATATCAAAGGGCATCATCAGGTATTGGAATCTTACGGGGTTACAAAAGTAACTTCTTTAAATGCTGATTGGATTGATGATCCCTGTACATATGCAATCATAGTTGAATCAGAAGATTCTAAAAGGGTTTATGGAGGAGGACGCATACAGATAAAAAGTACTGCACTTCGAATGCCCATGGAAGATGCAATTGCAGTATTGGACGATAGAATTTATGCCTTTGCAGACAATTTAGGAATATTAAAAGTGGCAGAATTTTGTGGTCTGTGGAATTCAAAAGAAATGGCAGGATACGGTATCGGAAGTATTTATATGGGGCGGGTAGGCGTTGCCATTGCCTCGCAGTTAAATATTAAATATTTAACAGCTTTGTGTTCACCCGGAACGCTTAAAAATTGTTTAAAAGTCGGATTTGACATTCTCAGGGAATTGGGAAATAACGGAACTTTTTATTATCCTAAAGAAGATTTAACCGCCACGGCTTTAATAATAAGAGATTTGGAAAATCTCCCTTTTGCCAATCCGCTTGAACGTGAAAATATTTTTAATGTCAGAAATAATTTAACAGGTATCACAATTGAAACAGGTCCGAAGGGACAAATGGAATTTATATATGATTTGCATATCCAAAATAATTAATAAGTTTAAAATTTTTACGTGTTTCGTTTTGGTGAATGCATATTCAGCAAACGCCCAGTCGCCTGTAATATTTAATGGTAATAAACAACTAATTGTAGAAAAATGCAGCTTTGTTTTTGACCCCTCAGGCCTGGAATCGTTTCAATCCATTCATAAAAATTTCATTTCAAAAAAAACAATAGCGGGCAAATTAAATTTAGATCACACCGATGATATAATCTGGATAAAGGGTATTTTGGTAAATCATTCGAATGTCTCTGAATTAACTTTGAATATCGAAAATCCCTTAATAGATTCAGTAGATTTTTTTGTTGTGAATGATGACATTATTTCAACACAGCATATATACTTAAATGAACCTGTAACAGAAAGAAAATTCAGAAGTACCAATTTTATCTTTCCATTTACGCTTGCTCCAAACAAGCAGGTTGAAATATACTTTAGAATACACAATACTGAGCTGATGTTGTTGCCTATCACTGTTTCAACGCAGGAATTAACCAATGAAGATAATGACAAAAGGGATTTAATTTACGGAATTTTTATAGGGGTTATTCTTGTGATGATATTTTATAACCTGTTTGTTTTCATTTCAACAAGAGATAAAAGTTATTTTTATTATGTACTCTACATTTTTTTTATTGGGTTCGCCCAGATAACATTAAGTGGCCATACATTGCTTATGTTTTTTGGAAATCATACCCATATATTTAAATATTTCATTGTGATTATTCCGGCTCTTTCAGGTGTTTTTGCTGTGGTTTTTATAAGAATTTTTCTGCATACAAAGCGAACTGAACCAACTCTGGATAAAGGTCTTTTGATCATTTTGATTTTGTATTCCCTTGCAGCTTTTTTCAGATTATTTGGTTGGTTTCATTCAAGTTCCAGAATGATGGATTTAACAGGTATTCCGGGAAGTATTCTCGTATATATAACTGCAATCAGAATTTACAACAAAGGTTTAAAATCAGCCATCTATTTTTTATTCGCCTGGTCTATTTTTATTGTAGGTATCATCCTGTTTATTTTAAGAAACTTTAACGTATTGCCATTTAATAATTTTACCAGTTATACCTTGCCCTTTGGTGCGGCTGTTGAAGTTGCCTTGCTGTCATTTGCACTTGCCGATAAAATAAATACCCTTCAGACACAGAAGAGGGAAAAAGACAAGGAACTTTTGGAAGCTGCACTGGAAAATGAAAGATTAATCAGGGAACAAAATATTATCCTGGAACAAAAAGTAACCGAACGTACGCTGGATCTGGCGAACTCAAATAATCAGTTATCTACAGCCTTAACCGATTTAAAAGATACCCAGTCGCAATTGGTGGAACAGGAGAAAATGGCATCTTTGGGACAGCTTACCGCAGGAATAGCACACGAAATTAATAACCCAATCAATTTTGTAACCTCTAATATAAATCCGTTAAAACGCGATCTGAATATTCTGAATGAGTTGTTTGAACAAGTTGAAGAATTGTGTTTGTCTGATAAACATGCTGATGAAAAACAGAAAATTATTCATCAACTCAAGGAAGAAATTGATTATGGCTATCTGCAGGAAGAAATGAGTTTTTTAATAAAGGGTATTGATGATGGCGCGCATCGGACAGCTGAAATTGTTAAAGGATTGCGCATATTTGCCCACTCTGATGAAGATTCCATGCAACGCGTGGATTTGGTAGATGGAATTAACTCGGCCCTGATTATATTAAATAACCAGTTGGGCAAAATAGTAGTAAAACAGGAATTTGATACCGCGAATAATATCGACTGCTATCCGGGAAAACTAAACCAGGTTTTCCTCAATTTGTTGAGCAATGCGATATATGCAATTAAATCCAAATTTGGTGAAGCTCCGGGAGGTGAAATAATAATTTCTTCGTTTTCTGATAATGATTATATTTACCTTAAAATTGCCGATAATGGTTGTGGGATGAGTGATGAGGTCCAAAAAAAGATATTCGAACCTTTTTTTACTACAAAACCAGTTGGAGATGGAACCGGATTGGGAATGTCGATTGTTTTTAAAACCATCGAAATTCATAAGGGAACAATTACCATCAATTCCAAAGAAGGTGAAGGATCAATATTTGAAATAAAACTATTAAAAGTACATTAACATAACGTTATGACAAACGCACAAAATACACACAAACCCATTGTTCTATATGTAGATGATGAACGAAATAATTTATTGTCTTTTAAAGCTGCATTCAGGCTGGATTTTAATGTGTTAATGGCAAATTCTCCGGAAGAAGCACTTGATATATTATCGAAAGAAGAAGTGCATGTAATCATATCCGACTTTAGAATGCCTACAATGACAGGCGTTGAGTTGTTTGAGAAAATCAGGTACGAATATCCGCGTCCACTGCGAATATTATTAACGGCATACGGAGATGTACAAAATTTGTCGGATGCCATTAACAGGGGTCAGGTATATAGGTATATTAAAAAACCCTGGGCTGAAGATGATATACGTTTTGCAGTTAAAGAAGCCTTTGACTTTTATACCACAAAAAATTCACTTGAACAAAAAAACAAAGAATTAATAGAAGCATACCGGGATCTGGACAGGTTTGTATACAGTGTTTCACACGATTTGCGTTCACCCCTGATGGGAATATTGGCAACTACCAATTTATTAAACAGGGATTCTAATATTGATGATATTGACGGTCTGGTTTTACTGGTTCAGAAAAACATTCACAGGCTGGATGAATTTATTGTAAATTTATTGGAATATTACCGCGTAAAAAGAGGAGAATTGAGTATTAAAAATGTAGATTTTAATGCACTTTTTGAGCAGATTATCGGTATTTACACTGCCGATTTGAAAAGCAGAGGTATAAGCATTGAAGTGAATGTGGACCAGCGAGAAGAGTTCAGATCTGACCCCATGGTATTAACAATTGCCATTCAAAATATCATTTCAAATGCCATCAAATACCAGCGCGAGGATAATGATAAAAAGTTTATTAAAATTAAAGCGGTGGTTTTTGATTGTTTTGCCAATATAAAAATTGAAGACAATGGTATTGGTATTGAAAGTGTTTATTTAGACCGGATTTACGAAATGTTTTTTAGGGCATCTTCCCAGGAATTCGGGTCAGGGATTGGCCTGTATAATGCCAAAAATGCAATGGATAAAATTGGCGCCGAGATAAAAGCGAGCTCCGTGGTAAATGAAGGAACCTTATTCGAACTAATCATCCCCAGTAAATAGGTAGAGACGCCATTTATGGCGTCTTTCATTCATAGCGTCTTACATTCATGGGTTCTATATCTATTTGTTAAGATTTACATAAATATCATAAAAGTTACCATACATTGCGATAAGAACCTAAATTCGCAGATTATTTATTTTATATGAAGGCATTAAAAATCACATTATTTATTATTCTGTTTTTAATAGTTGCCCTTTTGGCAACACCATTTTTATTTAAAGGCAAAATTATTTCTCTGGTTAAAGAACAGGGCAACAAGCAACTCAATGCAGTATTAAATTTTGATGAGAACATTGACTTAAGCCTGATTAAAAGCTTTCCCGATTTTAGTCTGGGCATTCACAAACTCTCCATATCAGGAATTAATGAATTTGAACAGGATACATTGTTTTCGGCCAATTCAATTTCACTTACGCTTGATTTGTTAAGTGTTATCAGTGGCAACCAGATTCGTGTACGGAGTGTGGTTATTGATCAACCGCGGATTTATGCCATTGTACTTGCCAATGGCAAAGCCAATTGGGATATTGTTAAAACAGATTCAGGGGCTGCCGCAGCAAGCGCTGATGCGACTCCTTCAAAATTCAATATCAAATTAAAAAAACTGATGATCAATGATGCTTACCTGGTGTATGACGACCGGGAAGGGAACATGTACAGCAAACTGGAACATTTAAATTATATTCTGGAAGGTGATTTTACGGAGAAATTGTTTACCATGAACAATAAGATTGATATCCAGTCGCTCACTTTTGGAATGGGCGGAATGAATTACCTGTCAAATGTTACAGCCAGTGCCACAGCAGATATCGATGCGGACATGAACAATTTTAAATTTGTGTTTAAACAAAATCAATGTTCCCTTAATGAACTGGCATTTGCATTTAACGGAAGCTTTGCCATGCCTGCCGATGATATGATTATGGACATTACTTACGAAGCCAAACAAAATGAATTTAAGAATTTTCTGTCTTTGATTCCTGCTTTATATACAAAGGATTTTAAAGAACTGCAATCAAAAGGCAAAATGGAGTTTAATGGCTTTGTTACCGGTACCTATAATGACAAAATAATACCCGCATTTGGTTTGAACCTGAATGTGAATGGAGGCTGGTTTAAGTATCCTGCATTGCCTTCGCCGGTTGAAAACGTTGAAGTAAAGCTGAGCATTAATAATGCCGACGGCGATTTGGACCATACCAAAATAAATCTGAGTAAACTGCATTTTGAACTTGCAGGCGATCCGTTTGATGCCCATTTACTCGCCAGTAACCCAATAAGCGACCCATATGTTGATGTGGCAATAACAGGGAAATTAAACCTTGATAATATTGTAAAAATTGCGCCCATGCCCGAGGGAACAAAGGTGAGTGGTTTGATCAATTCTGATTTTAATGCAAAGGGAAGGGTAAGTGCTATTGAGCAGGAAAAATATGAAGAGTTTGATGCGGGTGGAACCATTGAAGTAAAAGGGCTTCATTACGAAACGAAATCGCTTCCCAAACCTTTTGATTTAAGAGAAGCATATTTAACTTTTACTCCTAAAATTGTTGAACTGAAATCCTTTGATGCAAAAATAGGAAAGAGTGATATGCAAATGAGCGGTCAGTTGTCTAATTTCTTTGGATATTATTTGGGTAAAGGAGTACTAAGAGGCGATTTAAACTTTAGCAGTTCACTTTTTGATGCCAATGAGTTTATGGCCAAAGACCAGTCTGCAGCCGCAAATGCAGCCAATGATGATACGGCATCTATGACTGTATTTGAAATACCTCCACAAATTGATTTTAGTATGAACAGTAAAATAGGGCAATTGTTTTATACCAATATGGAAATAAATAATTTTGTGGGTAATATAAAAGTAGCGGATCAAAAATTAACTTTTAATAAAGTGGCATTAAATACATTGGGTTCAGCCATAAGTATCACAGGTTTTTATGAAACCACCAATCCGAAGAAACCTACCCTGGAAATGAATTTCGGTATCAGTAATCTGGATATTCAAAAAGCATTTAAAACCTTTAACACGGTAAAGAAAATGGCTCCTATTGCTGAAAATGTTATGGGAAGTTTTACTACTCAGCTAAAAATGCAAACCTCCTTAAACGAGAAGATGCAGCCTGATTATGCAACTCTATTTGCGGAAGGTTTATTAAGCATTGCAAATGCCGAGATTAAGAATGTAAAAGCCATCAATAAAGTTGCCGATTTAATCAATAAACCCGAATATAAACAGGTGCGTATCAATAATGCAAAAATTAATTATAAGGTCGAAAATGGCCGGGTTTATACACAACCTTTTAACCTGAAACTGGGTGGACAAAACATGAGTCTGAGCGGTTCAACCGGACTCGATCAAACCATTGATTACACGGGTAAAATATCCATTCCACGAAAAGATTTGGGTGCTGCCAACACGGCAATTGACGGAGCTTTGGCCCAGTTAAATAAACAAGCCGGTTCAAATATTAAATTAAGTGATGTAATTCCGATTCAATTAAGCATAGGGGGAACTTTTAGTAACCCTACCGTAAGTACCAACCTGAATGAAGCTGCAAAAAGTGAGGCAAGCTCTTTAAAAAATAAAGCGATTGAAGAATTGAATAAAAAGAAACAAGAGCTTGAAGATAAGGCAAAAGCCGAATTGGCAAAGATTCAGAAAGAAGCTGAGGATAAAATAAAAGCAGAGACTGAAAAAGCAAAACTACAGGCCGAAAAAATTAAAAAGGAAGCAGAGGAAAAAGCCAAATACGAAGCCGATAAATTAAAACGCGAAGCAGAAAGAAAAATAAATGCCGAAAACGAAAAGTTTAAAAAAGAAGCCAAGGAAAAAGCCCGTAAGAAAATTCCCGGATTGCTCGGGCCGTTTTAACGAATTTTAGGTATTAGGTATGAGTTGAGGGTAGGAGTGTAGGAGGGTAGGAAAATAGGATGGTAGGAAGATAGGAAGATAGGAAGATAGGAGGAATGAGCCTAATCTAATCAATTACAACCTGCTTCCAAATCGTACTTCGTCATTCGTACTTCGTAAATCGTACTTCTTAAATCGTACATCGTACATCGTACATCGTACATCGTACATTGTACATCGTACATCGTACATCGTACATTGTACATCATACATCAAAACCGGGGGTATTCTAACCGGTCTTCTTCCAGGTCGTCGTGGTTATCTCCGCCCAGACTGAAATAGTCATTTTCTTCGTCTTCAATCCCTAAGCGACCGTCATGCATATCCAGTTCTATATTGGGTAAATCAAGATCATCTCCGTTAAGTACTTCGTCAAAATCTTTTTCATTCCACTTGCCTGGTTTTTCCGGTATAATAATTGAATTATCGTCCGGATTTAATTCACTCGCTCTTCTGTCGGTATTATAAATATCTTCATTTTCGGGATACGATGGATAGCCTGGAAATTCCAAATTCCTATGTAAGCTATCAGGTTTTTTATGATTCATGATCTTAACATTAACTTAACTACTCAAAAATACATTTCTTTCAATGAAGTAAATTGTTTTTTATGATGAAAAATTTTCATTTTTCGCATTTGTTTTTTCAATTTTTTTACTTAATATGAAACGAAATTGGCATTCAAATACTTACCCAAAATAATTCCACCTGCTATCCTGTCTAAATTCAGGTTGCTAATTGATTGAAGTCATTTTTTTAATTTTAATACGGGACTAAGTTTACCCGCTTATTTTTTTTAAAAACACTATATTAATAAACAACGCGATTAACCAATGATTACACGCATAATGGATGGCAATGAAGCTGCGGCTTATATTGCATATAAAACCAACGAAGTTTGTGCCATTTATCCAATCACGCCTTCTTCTGCCATGGGTGAATTTTGTGATGAATGGTCGGCTGAAGGTAAAAAAAATATATTTGGTGAGATTCCCATGATTATTGAGATGCAGAGTGAGGCAGGGGCTGCCGGAGCGGTGCATGGAGCACTGCAGGGAGGCGCCCTGTCATCAACCTTTACCTGCTCACAGGGATTGTTACTGATGATACCAAATATGTATAAAATAGCCGGGGAACATACTCCGGCTGTTTTTCAAATAGCAGCCCGCTCATTGGCAACGCATGCACTTTCTATATTTGGCGATCATTCGGATGTAATGGCTGTAAGGCAAACCGGATGGGCCATGCTGTTTGGCAGAAATGCCCAGGAAGCCATGGATATGGCCCTGATTAGCCAGGCCTCAACACTAAAATCAAAAATTCCTTTTTTAAATATTTTTGATGGGTTCAGAACCTCCCATGAATTAATGAAAGTAGAATTGATTGAGGATTCTGTAATTCATGAAATGATTGATGTGGAAGATATTATTACGCATCGTTTAAGAGCCATGTCAACCGACAAACCCAGTATCAGGGGTACTGCACAAAATCCGGATGTGTTTTTTCAAAGCCGTGAGGCAGGCAATCCTTATTATGTAAACTTACCCGGAATTGTTCAGAAAATGATGGACCAGTTTGCTGAATTAACCGGAAGAAAATATCACCTGTTTGAATATTATGGTGCCGAAAATCCGGATCGCTTAATTGTAATCATGGGTTCGGGTGCAGGTACAGTTCATGAAATTACCGATTACCTGAATGCAAAAGGAGAACAGGTGGGTTATGTTTATGTGAGGATGTACCGGCCTCTTGATGCAGAAGCATTCTTAAATGCAATCCCAAAATCGGTAAAGAAAATTGCAGTACTGGATCGTTGCAAAGAGCCCGGTAGTTTGGGCGAGCCATTGTATATGGACGTAGTAAATGCCTTAAGGGAATACAGGGAAGAACAAGAGGTAGAGATTGTGGGTGGCAGATACGGACTGGCTTCAAAAGAATTTAATGCCGGTATGGTAAAAGGCATTTTTGAGATGCTGGCTTCCGGAAAACTGAGACGCTCATTCAGCATTGGTATTGACGATGATGTAACCAAGCTGAGTTTGCCTTACGATAAAACATTTTCACTGGAAGCTCAGCATTTATTCAGGGGATTGTTTTTTGGTTTGGGTGCTGATGGAACCGTGAGTGCAAACAAAAACTCCATCAAAATTATTGGTGAAACAACTCAGAATGAAGTGCAGGGTTATTTTGTTTACGATTCAAAAAAATCGGGCTCACTAACTGTATCTCACTTGCGTTTTAGTAATCATCACATACGCTCCAATTATTTGGTTCAGTCGGCTAATTTTATTGCCTGCCATCAGTTTCAGTTTATACATAAATACGATTTGTTAAAATATGCTGAACCCAATGCTGTATTTTTATTAAATGCACCATATGAAGCAGATCAGGTTTGGCAACACCTGCCTGCTGTTATTCAGCATGAAATCAAAGATAAAAATCTGCAATTTTATGTAATCAATGCTTCTAAAGTTGCCCGCGAAACCGAGATGGGGTCAAGAGTAAATACCATTTTACAAACCTGTTTCTTTGCCATTTCAGGGGTTGTAAAAAGCGAAATTGCCATTGGAAAAATTAAAGACGCCATTAAAAAATCCTATGCATCAAAAGGAGATTTGGTGGTTGCCAAAAATTATAATGCAGTAGACAAGGCTTTGGAAAATCTGCATAAAATTGATACCACATATTTGGAAATCGGTTCAATCGCATTAGAAAAAACGGTTTCAGACGATGCCCCTGACTTTGTAAAAGATGTACTGGCAAAAATACTGGCTTTTGAAGGTGATGAATTGCCGGTGAGTGCCTTTCCTATTGATGGTGCCTACCCGGTTGCAACCACCAAATGGGAAAAAAGAAACCTGGCCGAAGAGGTACCGGTATGGGATGCCGAAAGTTGCTCGCAGTGCGGAAAATGCTTTTTGATTTGTCCGCATGCAGCTATACGTTGCAAAGTATACGACAAGGATTTATTGAAAGATGCTCCATTGAGTTTTAAACACACAAACCCAATCGGAAAAGAATTTAATAAAGAAACAGAAGCTTACACATTACAGGTGGCCGTTGAAGATTGTACTGGTTGTAATTTATGTGTGGAATTTTGTCCGGTTGAATCTAAAATACATGCCGGACAAAAAGCCATCCACATGCAGGAACAATTGCCATTAAGAGATGCAGAAAAGCAAAACTGGGATTACTTTTTAGCATTGCCTGAACTCGACAGATCCCGGGCAAATGTAAAAACCGTTAAGGGTACACAATTTTTACAGCCCTTATTTGAATTTTCGGGAGCCTGCGCCGGTTGCGGCGAAACACCCTATATCAAATTATTAACCCAGTTGTACGGAGACAGAATGGTGGTAGCCAACGCAACCGGATGTTCTTCGATATTTGGCGGAAATTTACCTACAACACCCTGGGCTGCGAACCCCGAAGGTTGCGGACCGGTATGGGCAAATTCATTGTTTGAAGACAATGCAGAATTTGGACTGGGCATTAAACTGGCTTTTGATAAAAAAAGGGAAATAGCCATTAATTTACTCATCGGACTTTCCCCCAAACTGGAACCCATTTTGGTTCAAAAAATATTGGATAATATACAAGGCAATGAAATTGATTTGGAGCAACAACGTGAGAATATCAGAGAACTTCGCCGCCAATTGAGCGGCTTATCAACTTTTGAAGCCAGGCAGTTAAGCATATTGGCTGAACACTTTATTCAAAAATCGCATTGGATTGTTGGCGGAGATGGCTGGGCTTATGATATTGGTTTTAGTGGCTTAGACCATGTTTTATCAACCGGGGTAAATGTAAATATTTTGGTTTTGGATACCGAAGTATATTCAAACACCGGCGGACAAAAATCAAAATCAACACCGATTGGAGCAAGTGCCAAGTTTTCTGTAAACGGAAAAACCACGCATAAAAAAGACCTGGCCATGCAGGCCATTGCACATGGTTCTGCTTACGTGGGACAAATAGCCATGGGAGCCAATGATATGCATGCGGTAAAAACCTTGCAGGAAGCGGAAGCATTTGAAGGCACTTCAATAGTGATTGCCTACAGTCATTGCATCGCGCATGGGTTTGACATGTCACAGGGTGCAAACCATCAAATGAGTGCGGTTAAAACAGGATACTGGCCATTGTTCAGGTACAACCCATCAAAGCCCAGAGGCGAGCGTTTTGTAATTGACAGCAAAGAAGCCACCCAGGAATTTAAAGATTTTTTGTACAAGGAAACGCGTTTCAGCTCTATAAAAAGGCAAGACCCGGAAAAGGCAGAAACCCTTTTACATATGGCAGAAGATGGCATTAAGGAGCATTGGAGCAAGCTGGAAGCGCTGAAGGGGTTGTAATTTTTCACTTTTACTTCCCAAACACTTTCAAAAATTCCATTTCATAACTTGTTCCTAAGGCAAGTTCATGGCCTGCTATATGCACTACTTTATTTCTTAACTGTTCTATGCGCTTTAACGGTACAATATATGACCGGTGGATTCTGATGAATTCTTTGGATGGCAGTTTTTCCATGATGCCCTTCATTGTCATTCGGGTTACAACCGGCTTCTGATTCTGGATATGTATTTTCAGATAATCATCCAGACCTTCGATAAACAGGATATGTGCCATGTTTATTTTTATCAGGCTATAATCGGCTCTCACAAAAAGATATTTGTTTTCTTCCGGCAGGGAGTTTCTGAAAGCATAGTATTCGCGGGCTTTGTTTACGGCCTGCAAAAAACGTTCTTCGGTATAGGGTTTTAATAAATAATCAACTGCATTTAAATTAAATCCTTCAATGGCATATTCAAGGTGAACAGTTGTAAATATAACCATTGTATCCTGTTGGATTCTTTTGTAAAGCTCAATCCCATTAAGATCCGGCATGCGGATATCGAGAAACAACAAGTCAGCCGGATATTGGTCCAGGTAGTTTAATGCGCTGGTTGACTGGTTAAATGTTTTTTCCAATGTTAAATAATCCAGTTCATCGCAAAGCAATTCAATTACTTTGGTGGCTATCGGATCATCGTCAATAGCAATCGCTCTTATCATAGGGCTTCAAATTAAATACATTCCTTTGTTTTTTTATGTTTTGTTTTGATAAAAAAACAGGATAAGGGTTTAAAATCCGTAAGGGAGTTGATTTATTTTATCTGGGAATCAAGCGGATGCCTATCATTAATACCTGATAGTTATAAAGGGTATTGATAGAGGTGGCAATTTTATTTTCAAAAACATAAGAGCCATACAAATGTATTTTGTTTGATACGGCCAAAGTACCTGTAATTAGCCATCTGGAGGAGGTTCTGTCTACCGAATTATTTACAAAATACCCGTTGTGTTCGGTTATATTATACCCATTATTTGTAAAGTACGAAGCAGATAATTGAAAACGGTTTGAAAGATATGCCGAAACAGAAGGTGCGTAGGCAATTGATATATCCGTAAGGTCATTCAGGGCATGCAGATAAAAATTCCCGCCAATAGCGAGCCGATTATTTTTAAAAGGAAACCAGCTAATCCCACTGTTTAACTGGTATTGCGTTGCGGTATCCAAAAGCATGCCTGTACTTCCTATCGAATAATCAAATAGTGGAGTATGACGGTTTAACCGGATGGACCCAATAAATCCCAATGTTTGTGTTTTTGTAAGATAGGGTTCCTTTTTTACAGGTGGCGGTTCAACATAAACCGTATCATAAATGCTTACATCAGAATAAACAAAATGCCCTGCCGCCGAAAGCTGTAAATTCTTTTTGAGAGTTGGTTTTATTTGTAAATAATATTGGTATTGCATTACGCTAAACCGCCATTCATCCTGCGAATAATAAGACAAAGCATGAAACAAAGGCATGCCACCCGACAAATAATGAGAAAGGTTTATTTGACCAAACAGGGCATTGTTGTAACTCTTGCTTTCACTGCTTAGTTTAAGTCCGCCTTCTATGCCGACAAAGGCGATGGGTTTTTGTTTTATGATGAGGGATGCCAGAAATAATGTATCGAATGATTTGCTTAAATATCGTGCATCTTCATAGCGTTCGGTATAAATAAAACAATAATATAAATATTCTTTGGCAAAATCTGTGGAATTAAATTCAATGGCTTTCTCAAAATGAAGTGTGGCTTTTCGGTAGGCTTTTTGCTCAAACCAGGCAATCCCGGCGCGAACCCGGATTAAATAATAATCAAATCCATTTGCAATGGCATGGTCACAAAATGATCCCAAATTTTTCCAGTCGCCTTGCATATAATAGTTATAAGAGGTGTTTTCAACGGATACCCATGTTAGGGTATCTGTGGCTTTCAGGGGCAAGCTGAACATACAAACATAAAGAATAATTAAGATGCTATAATTTCTGCAGTAGTACATAAGCCATTTTGGTTCACGATAATTTTCTGAATTTTATTTCCTGAAAGTTCGAATTCAAATTTAATTTCATATTTGGCATTTCCCTGAGAAAATGCACTGGAAATTAATTTTAGTTTATTGGGAGTATGTTCATTGTCGGCATCCGCAAATGTTGCCTTGTATGCCGGTTTCATAAAAATATAAAAGGGTGCAATCAAATCCTGAAATAATTTTGATACCCCATTATAATAGGTCTCTATTGAAAGCTGGTCTCTTATTTCCATTCCAGGATAATAACTTAATAAAACTTTATAGGCTCCCAGATAAAAATAATAAAGTAGCGACGTTTTATCACCACTGAAACTTGTAAAATAAAAGAGGGTTTCGTTATTGGTAAAATAGGCTGTAGATTTGGTTTTGCTGCAATACAGATACGAGTTATTAGAAATATCAGTAAATACTTCCCAACTTTCAACGGTGTTGCCCGAATCTTTGATAACATTAAAATCAAGTTTCATTCCGGGTGTAAAATAAAATGCCTGCTGTATTAAGTGGGAGGGAACCGGCCTTAAAACAGTTTCCCCTTCATCGGGGAATTCAAATGAATGCAAATCATACACATCATCTTTTTTGCTCAGATAATAACTGATTGGATACTTTAATGTTTTGGCCCCGATAAATGCAGTTGCCTGAAGCTGAAAATGAATATGCGGTTCGGGCGAACGTCCTGAATTTCCGCATAATGCGAGCATATCTCCCTTCTTCACATGGTCGCCTTCTTTAACAATAAAACTTTCTTTTTTCAGGTGACTTATTTTACTGAATAAATACTCATTGTGTTTTACGATAATGGTATTTCCCCAATTTGCCGCAAGGTTTACATCACCTATTTTATTATCATCAATACCATCCTGTATTTTAACAACAATACCTTCACAGGGAGCAATAACCGGTAGTGAATAACAATAAAAATCTGAGGTTTTGTCACCGGGAAAACTGTAGGTTTTATTTTGATCATCCGTAACCACAAAATCCCAGGCAAAACGCCAGTCTTCTTTATGGGTTTTGCTTCCTTCATGCCCCTGAGAAATAAACCATTCTCCATAAAATGGGAGATGTATATGTGTAAACCGGTCGTTTTTAAACCGCTCCATATGGTTATGAAAAGTATACAGATTTTTTTCGGGTGAGTATAACTGGTATTGAACCAGATGAAAATATTTAAACGTATAGCGGTTCAGAAGCGCTGTTAAAAAAAGGATAGTACTTAAACTAAAAGGCAATGAATACAGAGGCAAATTATAAGGTTCAATAATCCTTCCCGCAGCAGCCATTAGAAATCCGGTAACCGGGGTTGACAGTATTACCAGCAAATATGATCCTGTTGAAGGTATGAGAAAAAATCCTCCGAGGGCAATTGCCGAAAATATATAGTTAAAACCCGGAATGATATAATCCGCGTCTGTCATGTTCGGGTATTCAAATCTGAAAAAAATATATCCGCAAATAAAGCCAAGCCATGATAAGGTAAATGCAATTCTTGAAAAGATTAAAAGCCCGGCAGATATGAGTAATCCTGCGAGTATATCTGTTTGAAAAAATATATATGCGAGAGACTTGAAATAAAGGATTACAATTTTTGGGAAGCGGCTTAACAGGAAATCTCTAAGAGAATCCAGACCTGAATATGTAAAAAAACCTTGAATGTTCAGGTAAGAAGAATCATTTACATTTTTCAGGAGGAGTATATCAAAATTTTGTGCATTTAATAATACAATCCAAAAACCAAATACAAAAGGTAAACTTAAAAAGGGAAGTTTATAACGGGATGCCAGTGAAGCCATCCAGATTGTGATTAAAAGGGTAATTAAAGCAGCAATGAGTAATACGATTACAAATGTGAAATTAAACGGATACGTGGCACCCATTCCCAGACCGGTAAAAAGTAGGTTATAGGTGTACAATCCGCTTTTAACAGTTGCCGGATTAAACCCCGATAGTCTGAGAAGCAACAGTCCGAAAACCACGCTGATAAAGCCGCTTAAGCCAATGGCAGGATTTATAAAAGTTGCAGTAAAAAGCAGAAGTGCCATCCAGTGGTTGTTTGAAAACAATACCTGGCTATAGCTGTTTGCAATGCTGTCTTTTAAATTTTTGAACGCCTCTTTCACAGGTTATTTACAACTTAAAACTTTTGAGATAAGAGGGCATTACTTCTTCATCCTGAATGCTGTTAATGGTTTCTTTTTTTCTGATAAGATGCGGCTTATTATTTGTATCAATCATCACAATGGCTGGGCGCATAGCAATAAACTGCATCCACTGAGTCATGTTATAGGCACCCACCGTATGTACCACCACATGGTCATCTTTTTTTAATGGCGGAAATGAAATATTTTCACGCACCACATCAATATTCATGCATAAAGGTCCGTATAAAACAGTGTCTTCAAAGTATTGTCCGAAATGCTGCGCCGGACTTATTTTATGATCATACCAAAATGAAGTAAACAGAATGTTCACACCAAAATTCATAATGGTTGCTCTTCTTCCATCCGACAATCGTTTATTGGAAATTACCGTACCCAGTAAATAACCGGCTTCATCAATCAATGCCCTTCCGGTTTCCAATATGAGCAAAGGAAGTTCAGATTCTGTGAAACCTGCATTTAAAATAGCGGTAGTGATGGCTTCCGCATATTGATTAAAGGAAGGAGATGCATCGGCTCCTTGCAGGTATGAACCTTTCAGTGTATTCCTTGAAGCGAAGCCTCCGCCCAGATCAATATATTCGATTTTATTTTTATACTTTTTCATCGTGGATGTGGCCAGTTCCGAAAGCTTGGCTGCTGCAATTCCGTAAGCACCGGGAGTTAACATAAAGGTTCCGATATGACAATGCAAACCAACCAGGTCCATCTTGTCATTTAACATAATTTTATTGATAGCATCCCAGGCCTGACCGTTTTCATAATTGAATCCAAAACGGTCCCACATCGGATAAATTCCGGTATCCATATTCACACGAATGGCAACCTTAGGACGTTTTTTAGTGGCCTCGGCTATCTCTTTTATCATATAGAGTTCATCCAAATGATCGATATGAATTAATGATCCGTTGTGGATGGCAAGTTTCAGGTCTTCGTCTGATTTTTCAGGTCCGTTAAATATTATTTTATTTCCCGGCACTCCGTTATGTATCGCTTTCTGATACTCAAATCCCGAAACCACTTCAGCCCAGGAGCCTTCCTGATGAAAGACATTGCATACCGCATTGTTGTAATTGGTTTTATACGACCAGGCAAACTGAACTTTGGGATAACGGGTTTTAAAAGCACGCAACGCATCTTTATAAGTTTCACGGATTTTTTTTTCTGAGATAACAAACAGGGGTGAGCCGTATGTACTAATCAAATCTGTTACTGCATTTCCGTCAATATGGGTAAAAGGTACAAATTCTGTTTTTGTACCGTATTTATTCATCAGTCCTGCATTCAATCTTTGAATAACCGGTCTTTCATATACTAATCTTTTCATTGAGTAAATATTTTTTTATAGTTCTCCTAATGTCGAAATGGTTTCAAATTCTTTAAGATTCACAATCATATCATATGAGTACCTTATAAATAATTTTCCTGAATCATATTTTTTAAAAGGCTTGAGCTCTTCACCCATAGCCATTCTTACCAGTGCTTCCGGATGATTTTGTCCGCATCCTACAGCGAGATATACCCAGGCCGGAAAACGCGGATTTATTTCCAGGAGATAATATTCCCCTTCATCGGTTTTAACAATTTCCAGTTCCATACCCCCTCTCCATTTTGTTGAGCGAATGAGTTTGGAGGTCATTTTTAAGAGCTTGTCATCGTCAATCGAAATGCCCGACCAGGCTTTACCCTTATCGGTAATATACTGCTTACGCATGGGAACCGCTCCGATGGTATTCCCTTTTCCATCCCCAATGGCGGTTACATTTACCTCCTGTCCGCTTACAAATTCCTGGATAATGATGGGTAGGCCCCATTTGGCACTGATCTTGTTAAATGCGGCATAGGCCTGTTCAATGGTATATACTATCGAAGCATCATAAAATTTGCCCTTCACTACCAGGGGATACGAAAAATGATAATGCAGGGATGAAATTTCTTTGCTTGTGAATATTGTTTTGCTTTTGGGTACTTTTATTTGATGCGTTTCTCCAAATTCAAAAAGATTCACTTTATGCCGGGCTTCAAACTGTTCGAGTGTCGGAAGAAAAGTTTGAATGCCAAAATCTGTTTTTAATTTTTCAGTGAGTTTGATAAAGTTAAACAATTCGGCATCAAAATTCGGTATAATCAGATCTAATTTTTCTTCGGCATGTATATATTTCAGCCGCATCAGCAACACCTCCATTCCGGCTGAAGGTAAAGGAATCTGGTAGGTTTTATCAACCAGTTCATGCATATATATTCCGGGTTCCAGGGTTTCGTATGAAAGTCCGATAATCCGCACGTCAAACTTTTTACTATCCCGTAAAGCCCTTATTACAGATATACCAGGCCCCGGGCTGTCAATGGCATTTAACCCGCTTACCGCAATATTATATCTTTTCATTTTCATCTCTTTCTGTTAATTTGAGCTTACTCAGCATATTAACAAAATCATAAAAATCCTTTTCAAAAGTTGCTTCGTCAACCGAATATTCTTTTAAAAAAAAGGCCCCGATTTCTTTTTGGCTTTTCCCCTGCTTTAACATCTGTACAATCTCCAGTCCCACCGGATTTGTATTAAATGAATCTCCGGTTGAAGGGTCGAATATGAATCCGGAATCATTTAATGCTATGTTTTTTTTAATTTTCATTTTTCAATTTCTATTTTAGAGGCCAATTCTTTTAATTCAATAATTGCCAGCAGGCAATCAATTTTTACCGGGTAAAACAGTTGTGTTATATTGTCCATATTTACATGTTCAGCAGCCAGTTCTTCTATTTTGCCCAATGCCGGCAACAGTTGTTTCATTCCAATAAATCCAACCGATGTACGCATTCTGTGTGCCAAAATCTGTATTGTTTTATAATCCTCCGTAAGCATGGCATTCTCCATTTCGGAAAGATCCTTTGGGGTTTGTCCTAAAAAAATATCAATGATTTCTTTAATAAAAATATTTCTGCCCCTGGCCATGGTATACAATTCATTCAGGTCAACCACCCCGGTTTTATTTTTAGTCAGCATTATTTTTTCAGATGCTTCCGGTTCAGCAAATTCTGCATTTTTATTTTTAATATTTTGAACATCTTGTTCTCCCAAATATTTATGAATTATTTTATATAACTCAGCTTCTTTAAAAGGTTTTGATATGTAATCGTTCATTCCATGGTTCAGGCATTTTTCCCGTTCCTCTTTCATGGTATGTGCCGTCATGGCAATAACCGGAATGCTTAAGCCCAGCTCTCCCCTTATTTTTTTTGATGCAGTATACCCATCCATAACCGGCATTTGAATATCCATGAGCACCAGATCGTAATGTGTATTTTTAAGCATATCCAGGGCTACCAGACCATTTTCTGCAATATCCGGTTCAAGCCCGAAGGCTTTACAATAATTGCCCGTCAGTTTCTGGTTTAATGTATTGTCTTCGGCAATTAAAACGCGAAATGATTTGTGGGTAAATGGAACGAGCCGTGTTTCTGATGGAGAAACTACCCCGTATTTGTCATCATAGGAAATCGGGAAACTCAGGGTAACGATAAATTCAGACCCAATATCCTTTTTGCTATGAACTGCAATGTCACCATTCAAAATTTCAACAAGACTTTTAACAATGGAAAGTCCCAGGCCTGTACCCCCAAACAAGCGTGTTGTTTCTGCATTGCCCTGATTGAACCGTTCAAAAACAGGGCCTATTTTATCAGCAGGAATTCCGATTCCGGTATCTTTTACCCTGAACACCAACTGAACGGTATCGTGCTCAATGTTTTTCACTTCACAGCAAACTTTTACAGATCCTTTTTTTGTAAATTTTATTGCATTACTGATCAGGTTTACCAATATCTGGGTAAGGCGGGTAGGATCACCAAAAATAAAAGCAGGCATGTTTTTGTCAATCACAATTTCAAAATCAATTTGCTTTTCCCGGGCCCTTTCCATAAACATAAATTTCAATGAATCCAGCAGACTGAGAATATTGAAAGAGATTTTTTCGATATTTAATTTACCGGCTTCAATTTTTGAGAAATCAAGAATATCGTTGATAATGTTTAGTAAGTTGAACCCACTGGTTTTAATTGCGGTCAGATATTCTGCCTGAGCAGGATTTAAGTTGGTTTTCTGGAGCAGGTTCGAAAAACCCAGTATCGCATTCATAGGGGTGCGTATTTCATGACTCATGTTTGCCATAAACTGTTCCTTCATCATGGCATTGTCTTCTGCATGTAATTTGGCAAGGTGTAATTCGTCTGCAAGTTTGTTTCTGATCCTTAAATCTCTTAACAAAACAATCAATGCAGTTAATACCACAAGTATTCCAAATGCAACCGCAAGAAAACTCCAGTACCGGGTAACGCTTACATAACCAATGCTGTTGTCTAACAGTACTTTTGTTGTTTTACTCAGACTCAGATTAATTTCATCAACGGTTTCAAAAATTTCAGTCATGATGTTCAAGCCGCTGCCTCCTGAAGCATTTTCTGTGGAAAATAAACCGCTTCCGGTATTGAGGTTCTTTCCTTCAGTAAGTTTTTTATAGGTAAGTTCTTTTAACTTGTAAAATGCTTCTTCTTCGGGTTTCCCTGAAAAATATTTTTCCATACTTTTCAGATAGGTTTTTGTTTCAGATTCACACAGGCGGTATTCTTCTAAAAACTTGGCATTTCCTGTTACGATGTATCCTCTTTGTTTACTTTCTAAAATACCAATATTGTTTTTAAACGATTTCATCAGCTCTGAAATGCGGTATGCACTGTATATCTCCGAATTGTTTTCAGACATACGCATGATATACCGGTTGGCATTCAGGGCAATAAATGAAACCAATAAAATACTGATTATTGAACTAATCAGAATAATAAATTTGGTATTTATTTTAAAATTCATTTATAATTTTTTTAACTCAGCTTTTACTTCATCCGACTGTGGATTGTATTCAAGTGCCTTTCCCAAATATTTTTTGGCATCCATATTTTTTCCTTGTGCCAGTAATATTTTCCCATACAACAAATTGCTGTCATAGTCGAAGGGATATAACCTTAAAACCCGGTTTACGTAAGTGGAAGCGTTGCCATATTCTTTGCGGCTATAATAAATGCTTGCGATCCTGTAATTGGCAATCGAATTATTGGGGTCATATTTTATAATTTCCAGATAAACATTTAAAACAGAATTCCAGTTACCCAAAGCCGATAAAGGTAAAACATGACCAAAACGGGCTTCAACCGATGCCGGTTCAATGGCCACTGCTTTTTTATAATAGGATTCTGATTTTATATAATCCTTATTCAGGTAATTGAGCCAACCCAATCTTAAATTAATCTGATAGGTATCGATATTGAGATCGAGTAAAACAGCAATGGCTTTGGTATATTGTGTTTCATATTCAAACGAATAACTTTTTGAAAAAGCCAGCTCGGTATTTTGTTGGGCAAATAGTATTGAGCTTACAAAAAGGGATAAAGCAAATAATCGTATTTTCATTTTCATGGTGATTTAAATTTCGATGGAAAGGTAATAACAAGATTCACATGAACGATAAAATTGAGGTAAATAAGGAATATTTAGCGGTAAAAATTATTCGTAACGAATCAGATTGCTTAAATTTGCGGCTTATATGAAAAAGAATTCGAAATTTTGGGTACTGGCATTTTACTTTTATACACCGGTTTGCGATGCGGAAGACTTTGTGGTTCAGCATTTAAAATATTGTAAACAATTGGGTATAACAGGCAGGATTTATATAGCAAGAGAAGGTATTAACGGTACGATATGTGGCACTCCGCAACAGTGCAATATTTATATGGACGATTTGAAATCAGATCCGCGTTTTGAAGAGATCAGTTTTAAAATAGATATATTTGATGAAAAGGCATTTAACCGCATGCACGTACGCCTCAAGAAGGAAATAGTGTATTCGGGATTAAAGCATGTAAATCCCATCCGCAGAACCGGAAAACACTTGCATGGCAATGAATTTGAGGCTATGAAAGACCATGAAGATGTTGTTGTGATTGATGTGCGTTCGAATTATGAAACCCGCATGGGTAAATTTAAAAATGCCATCACTCTGGATATGGAAACTTTCCGGGAATTTCCTTCAAAATTGCAGGAACTGGAGCCTTATAAAAACAAAAAAGTAGTGACCTATTGCACCGGTGGCATCAAATGTGAAAAAGCCTCAGCGTATTTATTGGAGCATGGCTTCAAAGATGTTTATCAATTATATGATGGAATTATTGGTTATGCAAAAGAAACCGGTGGTAAAGATTTTGATGGCGTTTTATATGTTTTCGACGGACGTGTTACGGTACCTATCAATCATGTAAATCCAACGGTAATTTCGAAATGCATAAAGTGTGCTGAACCCACCCCACGCAGTTTAAATTGTGCCAATGTAAATTGTAACGAACAGTTTGTAATGTGCGAAAAATGCGCCACAGAAATGGAAGGATGTTGTTCGGAAACATGCATGAATAACCCGGGAAAACGCGAATACAACGGAACCGGATTTTACGCCCGGCCTTAGGGCTAGATTTGAGAAAGGTGAGATGGGAAATGGGAATGAAAAAATAAAATCTCATTTCTCAACTCTCAACCCCCATTTCTAGCTCCAACATTCCCACATTTTATAAACACAAACACAATCCTCCGCCAAAAGTTATATTTTGCGGCTATGGCTAAGAAAGTGGATGGCAGCGAAACCCCTTTGATGAAACAATACCTGGATATTAAAACCAAATATCCAGGTGCTATTTTGTTGTTTCGGGTAGGTGATTTTTACGAAACCTTTGGAGAGGATGCCATCAAAACATCTCAGATTCTGGGGATTGTTCTTACCCGGCGCGCCAATGGTTCAGCATCTCATATCGAACTGGCTGGCTTTCCGCATCATTCACTCGATACCTATTTGCCCAAACTGGTACGTGCCGGACAAAGGGTTGCCATTTGTGATCAACTTGAAGACCCTAAGCTTACCAAAAAAATTGTAAAGCGTGGCGTAACCGAATTGATTACCCCGGGCGTGAGTTATAATGATAAAATCCTGGATCACCGGAGTAATAATTACCTGGCTGCTGTTTTCCTGGATAATGAACGCGGAGGTATTGCTTTTCTGGATATCTCAACCGGGGAGTTTATGACCACTGAAGGTCCGATAAATTATATTGATAAACTTCTGCAAAGTTTCAAACCTTCTGAAACACTTGTTTCAAAAAAACAATTGCATGCATTTAAGCAACAGTTTGGAGATAAATTTTATACCTATACTTTAGACGAATGGATTTTTCAGCACAACTTTGCCTATGATAAATTATTACAGCATTTTAATACCCAAACCTTAAAAGGTTTTGGCATACAGGAAATGCCCATGGCAATTACTGCAGCGGGCGTTTGCATGCATTACCTGAGCGAAACGCACCACAATCAGGTAGGGCATATACAGGCAATTTCACGCATCAATGAAGAAAAATACGTATGGCTCGACCGCTTTACCATACGCAATCTGGAATTGTTACAATCCGGCAATGAAAATGGGGTTTCACTTATTCAGGTAATTGATTGTACGGTTACTCCCATGGGTGCCCGTTTACTCAAGCGCTGGTTGGTGATGCCACTTAAAGATTTGGTTTTAATTAACGAACGTCTGACCATTGTGGATGAAGCCAAACATGCAAGTGTATTACGCAAAAGCATGATTGATGTGCTTAAACAGGTAGGTGATTTGGAGCGACTCATATCCAAACTGGCCATGCGCAGAATTGGTCCCAGGGAATTGCAGCAACTCAACCGTTCTTTGAAACTCATTGAGCCGATAAAGTTATTGCTGAACCAATCACCGAATGATTTGCTTCATAAATTATCGGATCAGCTCAATCCCTGCAATTGGGTTACCGAAAAATTAGACAAAGAATTAACAACAGATCCACCCCTCACAGCCAACAGGGGAAACGTGATAAAAGATGGTGTAGATGCCCCTTTGGATGCGCTCAGAAAAATTGCTTACGGCGGCAAGGACTATTTACTTGAACTGCAAAAAAAAGAGCAGGAGCGCACCGGAATTCCCAGTTTAAAAATTGCCTATAACAATGTGTTTGGTTATTATCTGGAAGTAACCCATGTTCATAAAGAAAAAGTGCCTGCCGACTGGATGCGCAAGCAAACTTTAACCAATGCCGAACGCTATATAACTGAAGAATTAAAACACTATGAAGACCAGATATTGGGAGCCGAGGAAAAAATTTCGGTCATCGAAGAACGGCTTTATAATGAACTGGTAACTGCCCTGGTTGATTATGTGATTCCTATCCAAACCAATGCGCAAATTATAGCCCGGATTGATTGTTTATTTTCCTTTGCACAGTTAGCAGAAAACAACCATTACTGCAAACCCGAATTGCATGAAGGGGTGGAACTCATTTTAAAAGATGCACGTCACCCGGTAATTGAAAAACAACTGCCATTGGGTGAACCCTATATTGCCAATGATATTTACCTGGACCGCGACACACAGCAAATGATTATTTTAACAGGTCCGAATATGTCGGGTAAGTCTGCTGTATTAAGGCAAACGGCTTTATGTGTTTTGATGGCTCAAATAGGTAGTTTTGTACCTGCATCCTATGCCAAATTAGCACTGGTTGATAAAATATTCACAAGGGTAGGAGCCAGTGATAACCTATCATCCGGCGAAAGTACTTTTATGGTGGAGATGACTGAAACTGCCAGTATTCTCAATAACCTTTCGCCCAACAGTCTGATTTTACTGGATGAAATCGGAAGGGGAACTTCCACCTATGATGGCATCTCTTTAGCATGGGCCATCAGCGAATATTTAAACAAGCATCCGTATAAACCCAAAACATTATTTGCCACGCATTACCATGAGTTAAATGAACTCGAACAACCCGGAAACGGCATTAAAAATTTTCATGTAAACGTAAAAGAGCAGGATAAAAAAGTAATCTTTTTGCGTAAGTTAAAAGAGGGTGGGAGCGAGCATAGTTTTGGAATTCATGTTGCAAGAATGGCAGGCATTCCCAAAACTGTTTTATTGCGTTCAGATGAACTGTTAAAAGAGCTGGAAAAAAACCGTGAAAATATGGCCGGTACTGATGTTGGAAAAGTTAAGGTGAGTCCGATTCAGTTAAGCATGTTTCAAATGGACGACCCATTAATGCAAACCATCCGGGAACAATTGGAGCATCTGGATTTAAATACCCTATCTCCGATTGAAGCTTTATTGAAATTGAATGAAATCAAACAAATGTTGAAAAAATAATTGTAAAGACCCAATTCACAAACGCGGACGGAAACGCTTGTAGAGACGCGATTCATCGCGTCTCCATATGAATCGCGGTTTTCGTTTAATCACGTATCCCAATGCATCGGATCTTTACAATTATTCAAATTATTATTTCATATAAACCAGAATCATGGCAACTACCAGGAGCGAAGCAAAATGGTAACCGGTATTGATCCCAAATAATTTCCAGGATTTGCGTTCCCATGCTGTTGAACCCAAGTCACCGGGAAAATAAAAACCCAGCCAGGTAAAAAAAGCCGCCATACAAGCATTCATGGCAGGAGATTCGGTAGATGCAGGCTGTCCCCATGTGGTTGGGTCCCAAACAGCGATGTTATGTGCAAACACATAAGCCATCAAAAAATTGCCGATTACCATAAAAATCATCCCTTTGGCCAATTCAGATCCGGGTGGTTTTTCATCCATTTTATAACCCATTTCCGTACCCCAGGCTTTCCCAAACAGAGGGGTGTACCAGATATAACCCAGTACAAAATTTACAACAACAGCAACAATTACTGCCATCATGTTAATGTGAATGTTTTCCATAATTATGTTTTGTTTTAAGAAACTAAATTATAAAAAAGATATCAATATCCAAATTTTGATAGATGGTAAAAGTAAAAAAGGAGTGAGGAATAGGGGTAGTGGAAATGCAAAAAAAAGACCGCAATTGCAGTCTTTTCGTACTCGGGGCAGGACTTGAACCTAATTACTTGCAATCAATTATAAATCAAATTATTATGTTAATTTTCAAGCTGTTAGGAAGGATGCCTTAATGTACGTAAAAAACAAAAAAATACCAAGATATCCATAAAAAACATATCTTTGTTCGCATAAATGTTCGCGTTTATAAAAGGATTCAACCCTTTTATAAAATGAACATTAAATTTTGTTCGCAGTATGTTCGCAAATTATAAATCCTATTTTTATGAGTTGTTCCTTTTTCTTAAATCAGCCCAGAGCCATTGAAAAAACAAAGATTCAGATGGTATTTTCCTTTCCCGGTGACCGGTGCCGGATTTTATTAAATTATGCTATAAACCCGAAAAATTGGGATAAAAAAAGGCAAAAGATAAAAAATGATATTGCCGGAAATGAATTTCTGAAAAACGCAGAATCAGTTGTAACTGAAATATATGAAGAACTTATCAAAGAAAAGCTTTTTTCCATAGAAACATTGAAAGCAAGGTTTTCTATGGTGGATATTTTAAATAATCAGCAAAACAGGGTTTTAGAGAAAAGAAAACCCAAATCAGAAATTATAGATTTTGAACAATTCTTCGATTTATTTAAAGAAGAAATGAAACATGAGTACGCCAGCAATACACTAAAAAAATACGAAACTTGTTGTAGCTTAATTAAACGGTATGAGGCGGATCGGGGTATTAAATTGCGGTTTTCAGATATTAACCTTGAATTTGGCAGGAATTGGATACAATGGATGATGGGACAAAAGGGAAAGTATCTTATTGATGGGGAAGCAACGCCGATGCTAAGAAACACCATATCAAAAAATTTGCAAATTCTAAAAACCCTGATGTCATGGGCTGAGGAAAAAAGATTACATACCAATGGGGATTACCGGAAAATTAAATATGCTCCCGAATCAAATAAAACTGATATCGTTTCTTTAACTGACGAAGAAGAAAAGAAATTGTTCAATTATAAACCCAAAAGCCGTCACCTAAAAACTACGCAGGATATAGCCTTTATTTTAATACAGACCGGAGTAAGTTATATTGATTTAAAAAAAATAAATAAAACAAATTTGGTTGAAGAAAAAGAGGGAATGTATTTTGACATAAATAGAGAGAAAACCGGAATTTCCTCTGGCCCGCCCTGCTCAGCAAAACTCTATAAACTTTTAAAATCATATAATTTTAGCACACCTATCATGCATTCCCAAAATTTTAATGAGAATTTCAAAATGCTCTGTAAATTAGCTGGGATTGATGCGGAGGTTCAGATAAGAAAAAACAATGACCTTTCTTCCATGGATAAGGGAAATGTGGTACTTTCCGGACCTAAATGGATGTTTATGTCTTCACGAAGACTAAGACAATCATTCATTACCAAGCACGCCAATAACCCGGATATTCCATTTGTAGGGGTTATGAGTATGGCAGGCCAAATAAAACCTGGAACCACAATGCGGTATGTAAAAGTTGATATGAATGCTGTTTTAAAAGGGCTTAATAAAAAGTAATATGGAAACCAAAATTTTCGATATGTTAAATTCAATTTTCATTGATGAAATACTTGAGGATAAATCTAAGTTGAAAAGGGTATCGCAATCAATTGTAGAAATTGTAAGAGATGACTTGGAGGATGGAACCAAAAATATTGTCGACAAACAATTGCTCAATAATGATATTTTGGCGTTGGGCAAATTATTTTGTGGTACAAAGCAATTAAGGGAAAATAATCCAGCCAATATTTTTCAACGCTATTTAACTGATAAAAACGAAGAGGAAAGTGCCTATTTAACATTTTTAGGTGTGTCGACAAAAGTTCAAATCGAGTCAAATTTGAGGAATATTAAGATTGGAATACAAATTGGTAACAGCCACCCTTTTGAATTTAAGAGCATAACTATGAAATTGGAGTTCATGAGGTTCATTGGCCAACAAATGTCTATAATTATTCCACCCAATTATGTCAAAATCAAAAAATCCGATGCTCCCATTCATGGCAATAATAATCATTTTGAGGCCCAAAAGATTGTCAATAAACCTGAAACAATAAATGCCCTTGTTAATAGGTTTATCCTAAATTCTATTAGGATTCAAATTATTGGGTTGAAACCAAAAAGAAAAATATACGATGAGGATTTTGAAAAATTTGTCAAATCAATGCACCGCATTATATTAAAAGAAGTTTTGAATGACAAATATAAGATTGTTGCCCGAAAAAAATGGCATGAATATTTTTCTGAAATATTTTTAGGAGAATTCCCAATAACGTTAACTTAAATTGAAAATAAGCAATTAAGGTTACGCTCTTAATTTAACCTAACTGTGTTTAATAATTTTGAATGCACAAAAGCAACATTAAACACGATGAAAACTAACATTATTAAATGGAAAACTGGTAACGAGGTTCTGAAGGCGCTTCGAATACCTGCCCGGTCTACATTAAAGAAAATGAGGGATTCCGGTAAAATTGACTTCGTAAAAATAGGGGAGCGGAAGATACTTTATCCCGATTGGGTATTAAGTGGTTTACTAAAGAATCCCAGTTTTGAAAAGCACTTGGACGATATTAAAACGGAAGTGATTTCAAGAAGCTAATTTGAGGGAAACAATTACCCAATCCAATAAATTTTAAGGAGAAAGTAAATTATGAGTAACTCATATTTAAATAAGCGTCTGCTCGAACTGGGTATATCGGATGCCGAAAATACCACCCTGATAAAATATTTTGATGCCGATTCGGAGACCGAACTACAAAAAGATTGCCAGTGGCTTCAAACTTACGACCCATCAAAATCGGATTTGCCAGATAAAGGTTTGCTTGATGGCGCCATTGCCATTTTACATAAAAATCTGGAAAACCATCAATACCGGTATAAGGCCAATGGCGAAGGATGGAGTAAGGATTATTTTCTTTACCGGCTCCACCCTGACAATGTAATCGGCGGGGCTAAATATTTTCAATCATTTGGAAGCCCGGTTATCCCGTTTTTTTCACAATGTATTATTGACGCTTACCTTGCAAAACAGAAACTTGAACGCATTTATTTGGTTGAAGGGCCTATTAAAGCTTTTGCATTATGGGTATTTGCCAAACGTATTGGAATTGATTTGCCGATAATTGGAATAAGCGGTATACATCAGTTCGGGCATAAAGATAAATATTCACATGATAGCTATAAACCGATTTACCTAAAGGAGGATATAGTAGAATTAATAAATGTTTGCATGCCTGATAAAGCGGTATTGATTTTGGATGCTGACCTCCGTGATTTCCCTGTTAACAAAACGGAGGCTTGGAATCAAAAGGACCTTGCCCAACGATTCAACAGTTTTTTTGCTGCTGTAAATAACTTTAATTCGTGTTTATCCCCTTTCGTTAAACAGGTATACATGGTGCATCCTAAGGAAAGATATTTGGATAAAAAAATAAATCAACAAACGGTTAAAGGTATTGATGATTTATTTATGTATGAAAATAAATTGCATACTGAGTTGTTTAAAGATTTAGGCCAATTATCCCAGGCAACCAGTTACTTTGATGGTATACGCCTTGATAACACCTCTGTAAAAAAGGTGAAGGAATACTTTTACCTATCTGACATTGGTACATTTTACGAACGATTTAAATTTATTTTGAAGGAAGACACTTTTACATGGCAATTCCAACAATACCAGTTTGCTAATGGTAAATTGGCAAGATTGCTTACCGGTAATGAAAAATTGTTTTTAAGAATTGGAACGAGGTATTATAAAATAAGTCATAAGGTTAATGCGGATGGCAGCTTTGAGAAGTGTATCATTGAATGGAGCCGGGAAACTATTTTGGAGGACTACCCTAAAAGAGATTATCCCGAATTTTGGGCACAAATACAGTGCTTTGATAACTTTTGCAATATTCCAGAAAATGACCCGGATAAATTCAAGCCAGTTTCGATACACCCCAGTGGCACAAAATTCTATAACAGATATATTCAATTGGAACACGATTATGAATCTGGAAGTTGGGATGCAATTGAAGCGTTTTTGAGGCATTTATTCCGCGAACAATATGATGTCATTCTAGATTATATATACTTACTTTACCATAAACCCATAGAACAACTGCCTATTATATGCCTGGTCAGCCAGGATAGGAATACCGGCAAATCAACTTTTTTAAAGTTCATGCATTTGATTTTTCAGGGCAATGTTCGCCTGATTGGAAACCATGAAATGAATGATTCCTTTAATGCTGATTTTATTGATAAACTCATCATAGCCATTGATGAGGCCATTTTAGAAAAGCAAGCGGTAATAGAGAAAATAAAAAGCTTGGCAACATGCAGTTCCACAAGTATACATTCAAAATTTAGGGACAGAACCGAGGGTTCCTTTTTCGGTAAATTTATAATTACATCAAACAAGGAATTCGATTTTATTCGTATTGATTCGGACGAAACAAGATTTTGGATCAGAAAGGTATCGCCGCTCGATTCAATAGATCCGGACATGATAAAAAAATTAAAAACTGAGCTTCCTGGCTTTTTAAATTATATCCGGTACAAACACAAATTAAAATATCAAAAGACTACAAGGCATTGGTTTGCCTACAATTTATATCATACAAGTGCATCACAGAAATTAAAGGATCGGTCTGTACCGGCTTATCTGAAGGGCATAAACGAGTTTTTAAAAGATGAATTTCTAAAAACAAAAACAAACTTGCTTTCATTTAATATTAGTGATTTACAAAATAATCTGGATGCACCGGAGTACAAATTCAGCAAAGAGCAGATTTTGGTAAAGAAATTAATGGATGATCATGTACTAAGCGGTAAAGCATATAAAACAGGCAAAAATGCAGTTAGCCGGCTATCCTATACAATCGTTGACAATGACGGAATTGAAAATGCAAATTGGTTAATTTTATCTGCCGGTAGGTATTATGACTTTTATTTTGAAGACTGGTTAACATCTGAAGAATGCCACGAAATATATATTAATAAAGCCTTTAAAGATCATATAGGCGAGCTTGAAAACACTAAAAGCAACAAAATCATTTACCTTGATCCAATCATAACAGAACGATGGCAAAAGTATGTGGGAGCTAATGGTCCACGATTGTAAAACTGTAAAACTCAGTGTTTATAAAGGCTTTACAGTTTTACAAAAGGTTTTGCTGTAAAACCTAATAGGAATATGGGTTTTACAGTTTTACAAGATGATTCGGAAAGTTAAATTGTATTTTATTTAAAGCAATTTATTGTTCTGCCTTTAATAGAAATTTTATAATTCCGGTAGGACTAGTTGTAGTACTTACTACTTTAATAAAACCTCTTTTTCCATTAGATCTCTTGAAAGCAAATACCTGGTTATTAAACATATTTGGCATTTTATCAAAGGAGCCTGATGAAAAGTTAATTGCATTAATCGCGGTTAAAAACTGACTGACATCATAAGCATCAAATTCACTTGATGTTACCGATGTCCCTTTATAAAGTGTTTTATTTTTAGTTGCCCATGTTGCAATTTCAATTGACCAACCACCACTTGAAAA
Organism: Bacteroidota bacterium; assembly: GCA_030680835.1. Lineage (GTDB taxonomy): Bacteria > Bacteroidota > Bacteroidia > UKL13-3 > UKL13-3 > B1. Next base: position 29,134 of record JAUXUD010000086.1, on the reverse strand, counting down.
ATCAAAGTCAGGAGAATACAATGCGTTTCCCACAGCACCTGATGAACTGTAAGTATAAACAAAATCAATGACCTCAGAGTGATTCCTTGCCAGGTCAAGACCGGTTGAACCGCTGCGATACGACTGAAAATTATCAGATACCCCAAAGAAATGATATTCATTAGTAAAATTGTTTGGTCCCCCTAAAGATATTGTTGGAGATATAACCATTGGTGATAAAGTATTTGTTGTAAATTCTCTTACCAGCCCATAACCAGTATCTCTCGAATTTATTGCATAAGCTCTGTAATAATATTTGGTTCCACCCTGAAGACCTGAAATAACTGCTGAAAAATTACCGGAGCCATCACCTGTTAAATTCCCTGCAGTTTTTTTATTTGATTTGCTGAATGAAACTGTAATTGCCAAACCCCATAAAAAGCCTCTTTCTTTTATATTACTTCCTAAATTCAATGAACAATCACCTTCAACTTTTGCAGTAGAATCTGTTATAAGAGATGCTAATCCTGTATTAGCAAATGGTGTTTTGTCGTTTACATTAAAAACTACCTCTGCTCCATAAGCAACTCCTGTAGAATTTTGTGCAAATGCTTTTATATAATAAGTTGCGCCCACAATCAATTTATTAAGAGTACTACTATAAGCTCCAATCCCTGAGTTTATAATCAATACTGAATCCATTAGTGAAGTATTTGATTTTAAGGCATAACAAAATCCTTGTTTTGTTACAGGTGATGAGCCAATGCTAACTAACCTCCCATTTAATTGAACTGTTTTTTGGATAGAATCATAGTCTGATATTGCTAAAGTGGTGACTTCAGGTGGTTTATTCTGATTTTCAATTTTTTGATCATCAATTTTTTTCTTACATGCCAAAAACGTTGAAAAAACAATTAGAATGAGCATTCCAATTTTGATTATTTTTTTTGTTTTCATTTTTTTAAATTTATGCAAGTGATTTTTTACAAGGAATTGGAAAAACTTCATATTTTTATGAAGTTAGCGGCAATTTTAAAGACAAATATATTAATTTTAATGAATTTTTAATTTTTATTTAAAAATTCCTATTTCATAAAAAACCGCATATGATTTACCAATGTTTTTCTATTTGCCTGATAATTTTTCATTATTTCACCAACCCCAACTGAAGTAAAAGCACTTGCGATTACTGAACCAGATTTTGCCATAGAAACATATTCCGAATAACTGTCTCCATCATCATTGATACTATTAATTAATGATTTTAATTTGGCTAAATAGGATGCCTTATCTATAAATAAATTGGTTTCAAAAAATGCCTGATTCTTTGAATTTATTAAATTATACAATTCAATTTCAGAGGTGATCCCAAATTCCTTCTTAAGTAATTTTTCAGTGCTTGTTAAATTTTTTCTTTCCATTGTGGTTAAAACAATTAGGGCGTGAACACTATCACCGCTACTGAAGGAACCGCGAAGCCCCACCACAACGAATGACAGCGACACGCCCCTTGGGACGCATCAACTGTTCATTCTCCTGTGGTTTAAAATTCGCGGTTTTACAGTAGGAGCTTAAACTTGATGCAATATTTTTAACTTTCTGTTTTTCTATTCAAATTAAATACTTCTAATTCATTAATCAAGTAGATTTATTAGTATTGGATTGAAAATTCCATACCTGCAAACAAATTAAATATGGCGTAAATTACTAATTGTACTTGTATGTAAATTTAATTTTGGTTGTTCAAACTACCCAAATATTCATGAAATTTTAACAAAATCAGTATAAAAACAATAAAACTGTGTAAACTTGAATTAAAATATTCCAATAAATATTCATGTCTATCAGCAAACAAGCAAAACCGAAAAAACAATCCAGCATCGAAGAAACCCTTTGGGATTCCGCTAATAAACTTCGTGGTACAGTTGAATCATCTGAGTATAAGCATGTAGTACTTAGTTTGATATTTTTAAAATTTGCCAGCGATAAATTTGAAGAACGCAGGAAGGAGCTAATAGCCGAAAAGAAGGAAAAATATCTGGAGATGAAAGAATTTTATAATATGAATAATGTGTTCTTTCTGCCAGAAGAAGCCCGCTGGACATATATTATTCAGAACTCCAAACAAAATGATATTGCCCTTAAAATTGATACGGCCCTTCATACTGTCGAAAAAAACAATCCGTCCCTTAAAGGTGCTTTACCGGATAATTACTTTTCCAGGCTCAATATGGATGTGAGTAAGCTGGCAGCCTTATTGGATACCATTAACAATATTGATACAATAAAAGACAAGCAGCAGGATATTGTAGGCCGGGTATATGAATATTTCCTGAGCAAGTTTGCATTGGCTGAAGGAAAGGGTAAGGGAGAGTTTTATACGCCCAAAAGTATCGTAAACTTAATAGCTGAAATGATTGAACCTTATAAGGGAATTATTTACGATCCTGCTTGTGGTTCGGGTGGTATGTTTGTGCAATCGGTAAAGTTTATTGAAAGTCATCATGGAAACAAAAAAGAAATTTCGATATACGGACAAGAATACACAGCAACTACCTACAAACTGGCAAAAATGAACCTGGCCATAAGGGGTATTGCAGCCAACCTGGGAGAGGTTCCGGCAGATACTTTTGGCCGCGACCAACACCCCGATTTAAAAGCTGATTTTATAATGGCCAATCCGCCCTTTAACCAAAAGGACTGGAGAGCTGCAAATGAATTAAAAGATGATCCACGTTGGCGGGGTTATGAAGTGCCACCAACTGGCAATGCCAACTATGCATGGATTTTAAATATAGCCAGTAAATTATCGGAAAACGGTGTAGCGGGTTTTATTCTGGCCAATGGCGCTTTGAGTGGCGGAGGTGAAGAATATAAAATACGCAGAAAGCTCATTGAAAATAATTTGGTGGAGGCAATTTTAGTGATGCCAAGAAACTTGTTCTATACTACTGACATTAGTGTTACCCTTTGGATTTTAAATAAAAATAAGAAGGCCAGAACCATTGAAATAAATGATATCATTAAGAAATACCGTAACCGGGAACGCGAAGTATTGTTTATGGATTTACGCCAATTAGGAGAACCATTTGAAAAAAAATACACTCAATTCTCGGCTTATGATATTAAAAAGATAACTGAAAACTACCACAACTGGCAGCAAGATAATTTTGAAAATTCTTATGCAAATACATCCGAATTTTGCTACTCTGCTTCGTTCGAAGAAGTTTCCAAAAAAGATTTTTCGCTCGTACCGAGCAAATACATTGAGTTTATAAACCGTGATGAGAATATTGATTTTGATGAGAAAATGAAAAACCTGCAAATGGAATTTTCAGATTTGTTAAAGGCCGAAGATAAATCTAAAAAGGAATTGTTAACTGTGTTTAAAGAATTGGGGTATGAAATCAAATTATAAACCAATTGGAAGCTATATTACAAGAGTTGAAAAAAGAAACTCCGACCTGAAAGTAACAAAACTTTTAGGGTTAAGCATGACCAAAGAATTTAGGGAAACAACTTCAAATATTGTTGGCACAGATATGTCAGTTTATAGGGTTATGAAAAAATGGCAATTTGCCTGTGACTTTATGTCGCCCATTCGTGTAAATAAATTGCCGGTTGTTTTAAAAATGGATGATGAACCAAATATAGTCTCGCCTGCATATCCAGTATTTGAAGTAGTTAACAAGGAAACCCTTGATCCGGAATATTTAATGATGTGGTTTCGCAGACCAGAGTTTGATAGATATGCAACTTTTAAGTGTGATGCCGCAATTCGAGGTGGGTATGACTGGGAAGCACTTTGTGAAACGTTAATTCCAGTGCCTTCCATTTTCAAACAAAAGGAAATAGTTAAAGAATACAATACCATTGTAAACCGCATTGAACTCAACAACAAACTCATTCAAAAATTAGAAGAAACCGCCCAGGCAATTTATAAGCAGTGGTTTGTGGATTTTGAATTTCCGGATGAGAATGGGAAGCCTTATAAGAGTAGTGGTGGGGAGATGGAAATGAGTGATGAATTGGAAAAAGAAATTCCAGTTGGTTGGGAAGTTAAATCGTTTACACAAGTTTTAAATCTTGGAGGTGGTGGAACACCTGATACAACCAATGAAAAATATTGGGGTGGTGAAATTCCTTTTTTTGCTCCACCTGATGTTTCTGAAAGCTACTATTCAATCACGACTGAAAAAACAATAACCGAAAAAGGTTTGAAAAATTGCAGCAGTAAATTATATCCGAAGGATACAATTTTTGTAACAGCCAGGGGGACTGTTGGAGCAATAGCAATCGCAGGTCGTGCAATGGCAATGAATCAAAGTTGTTATGCAATTAATGACACAAAAAGAAATTCAAAATTCTTTGCTCATCAATTAACTATTGACACAATAAGCAGATTGAAAAATGAAGCAACAGGTGCTGTATTCAGTGCTTTAGTGACCCGTGACTTTGATGGACAAAAAATTATTGAACCAATTGAAAATTTAATCTTGAAGTTTGACGTCACTACAAAAGGTTTGTATAGTTCAATTTTAAATACTGAAAAAGAAAATGCTTGTTTATCGTCAATGAAAGATTTATTACTCTCAAAACTTGCAACCATAGAAAACTGATTAATTAATAACCTTTATGATACCGGATTTTCCAGAAATAAAACAATGTCTTAATCAGCGTATGATGCTCGATCTTAAGGATAAAATAACTGATGAATCTCCTATGACGAGAAATGCCTACAAGAAAATGTTCTTTGAAGGTAATAAGATGGGCATTTTAAGAGAAAATGGAAAGTTTGAAGTAAGTGAGATGAAAAAAATTCAAACTGAACTCGTTTTGGATAAAAATGAAATAATGGGACTCACAGAGGAACAAATTCAAATTAAACTTGGAGGATTAGCACAAGATATGGCTTTGCAAATGAGTCAAATGATTTTTGAATCCATAGAAAATGCTATTGCAGAAACAGGCAATGAAATATCATGTCCTGACGGATTAACTCATAAATGGATACACGAGGCACTCAAAAAAATGACAATTAGCTTTGTTGATGATGATAGAAACAACCCCAAATTAATGACAATTTATGTCGGACCTGATGTTCTTGAAAGATTTGAAAAATATGAACAGCAATTAACACCTAAAGAAACAGAACGATTTCAAAAAGAATACCAGGAAATTTTGGACATTAAATACCAAGATTACCTAACTGATTTGAATAGTAGGAGATTAATTGAAACCTAAAACTTATGAAGGCCTCAAAAATAGCCGATCCATTTTTACTTAGAGCAATTGAACATTGGCTAGATGCTGTTAATGAACTAACATATCAGCCAATTTTTTGCTTTTGGTTAACTACTCAGGGATATAGTATCAAATTTGCAATAAAAAACAACTCTTTTGAACAAGGGAAGGATGTTGTTGGAATAGATAAAAAGGGCATTGTGCATGCATATCAACTTAAGGGGGGTGATATTAATTTAACAAGATGGCGGAGTGAGGTAAGGCCTGAAATTGAAGTATTAATCGATATACCGGTTAAGCATCCAGAAATTGATGCGAATAAAGGCCACATTTCTTATTTAGTAACTAATGGGCAAATTGAAGACTCTGTTAGAATTGAAATCAACGATCTTAATTTACATAAATGGAAGGCGTCTCCGTTACATATAATAACGAGAGGGGATTTGCTTATTGGATTTCAGAATTTGTCCTTTGGAGTCTTGCCTCAAAGTGCCAATTCATACAAACAACTAATTGACTTTATCTTCGAAAAAGGACATGGTTTACCAGATATTGACAAGGTTAGTAAGTTTTTGTACGATATTTTAGACCTAAAAGGCTCAAAAATTAATAAGGTACAATGCAAAAGAAACATTGCTGCTTGCGTCCTATATGCTAATATGATTGTTAGCGCAAATCGAAAGGCTGAAAATTATGTAGCTATTGTTCAGGTTATGACTGTGCTTGCAACCTCAATTCTGCATTTAGCTGAGAAAAATAGATTAGAAGATAACTACTGGAAAGATTCTTTTGATATTATTTGGGATGACATTATCACTTCTGCTAAACGACTTGAAAGCGATATTCTTGATAAAGGCTTTGAAATAAACATAAATTCACCTTTTGAAAATGAACTGTTTAGTTTCAGGAAGCATGCTGCTATTACAGTGATATATCCATTGAAGTTTAGTGAATTTATTTTGAAGGATCCTAACTGGGAAAATATGCTAAAAGAAGAAGTAATAAATAATTATACGGGTGCTTTAATAGTTTGGTCTGAATCCTCATTTGCCTCAAGTCTTTGTATCGCAAATATCTTGAAATCAATTCCGAATTGCACCGAATTGGCCCAAAAATTAGCTGAGGTAGCAATACAAAATATATTGGCATTTAATGGTCGTAATTCAAAAGTTGTTTTTGGCCTACCGAGCCCATATTATCAACTTTCGCAAGTTTTAAATAAAATTATGGGCATTGATGATAAGCCCTTTGATGAGAGTTTCAATATGAGATCATACTATCTTGGACCCCTCATTGATTTCTTGGTTCGCTCAAATGACAAAGAGTTTCTGATAGAAAATTGGAGAGAGATTTCCTTTATGAGTTTAGAAGAATTTGTTCCTGACCTGCCGTATGAATATTTATTGTGGAACAACAAAATTGGAATTAATAAGACAACACAACTTCCTAAACAAAAGATATGGAGTGAACTTGTGAATGATGCCAATTGCTTTAATGGTGAGTCATTACCTCAGTCTCTTAAACGCTTTCCTCATTTCATCCCATTTTTCATGACGGTATTTCCGCACAGAGTAAATCGAGATTTGATAGGATTTTTGTCGAATATCGCAGATAAAGTAGCAATAGAATGAGCTGAACTGACAATTAAATACGAATCTTTAAACTTGACTATATTTGAAAACAATGACCGAAACCAACCGTATAGAATACAAACAGGAACTCACCGAGGGTTTGGAAAAGGAAGTGATTGCCTTTTTAAATTACCATGAGGGTGGGGTTTTGTATATTGGTATAGATAAAACCGGTAAGGCCATTGGTGTGAAGGATGCGGATGGAGATATGCTTAAGATTAAGGATAGGCTCAAGAATAATATTTCACCTTCCTGTATGGGTTTGTTTGAGGTGGTGCTTGAAACCAAAAAGGGGAAGGATATCATTAAGGTAAATATTGCCAGCGGTCCGGAGAAGCCTTACTATATTAAAAAACAGGGAATGAGTGAACGGGGTTGTTATATCCGCATAGGCACTGCCGCAGAACCCATGCCCAATAAAATGATTGAGCGCCTGTTTTCCAAAAGAACCCGGAACTCTATTGGTAAAATACAATCGGCCCGGCAGGATTTAAAATTTAACCAACTCAAAATTTATTACGAGGGAACCGGAGTTAAATTAAACAGCAAATTCGCCGCTAACCTCGAATTGCTAACCGAAGATAAAAAGTATAATTATGCTGCTTACCTGTTGGCTGATATAAACAATACCTCCATTAAAGTGGCCAAATACAAAGGCCTGAACCGGGTTGATCTGATTGAAAGCAATGAATTTGGCCATTGCTCTTTGGTAAAAGCAACCAAACAAGTTTTGGACAAGATGGACCTGGAAAATAAAACACTTACTAAAATCACTTCCAGAGAAAGAAAAACCACACGCCTTTGGGACCCCATCGCTTTGCGCGAGGCAGTAATTAATGCACTTGTACATAATGATTATTCCAATGAAGTGCCGCCCAAGTTTGAATTTTTTGCAGATAGAATAGAAATCACCTCTGCCGGTGGTTTACCGGAAGGCATGAACCAGGAAGAGTTTTTTGTAGGATTTTCGGTGCCGCGCAACAAAGAAATCATGCGCATTTTTAAGGACCTGGATTTAGTAGAACATTTAGGTTCAGGCGTACCACGCATATTGGAAAGCTATTCCAGAGATTGTTTTAAGTTTACAGATAACTTTGTAAGAATGAGTTTTCCAAGTACCGCTCCGGTAGCGGGTTTGAAGGGAAATGAGAAAAATTTATCAGGTGGTCAAATAGGTGGTCAAATAGGTGGTCAAATGGGTGGTCAAATAGGTGGTCAAATAGGTGGTGCAATCGAGGATGCAATAGGTGGTGCAATAGATGGTTTACCAAAGCGGCAAATTGAAATATTAAGAATATTACAAGAGAATAATAAAATTTCCAGAAAGGGTCTTTCAGATACATTAGGTATTAACGAATCTGCCATATTAAAGCACATTGAACAACTGAAAGAAAAAGGGTATTTGGTAAGAATTGGGGGTACCAGAGGCTATTGGAAAATTCGTAAAAAGAAAAAGTAATGAAGTTTACCGAATCACAGTTAGAGCAGGCTTTTATTGATTTGCTGGGCAAAGAAGGAATGCCCCATGTATTTGGTCAGGATATTGCACGCACTTCTGACGAAGTTCTGATTAAACAAGATCTCCGGGACTTTCTTTATTACAGATATGCGCTTGAAAATATTACGGATGTTGAAATCAACAGCATCATCAGAAAACTCGAAAGTTTTCCTTCTTCCGATTTGTATGAAAGCAATAAGGCGATCATGAAATTGGTTTCGGATGGATTTTTGCTTAAACGTGAAGATAGAACACAAAAGGACTTATACATACAACTGATTGATTACAGTGATATATCCAGCAATAAGCAGCCGGACGAACAATTTTTGAGCAGCATCCTTATAGAAGATCAGGAGAAAAGTATTTCGGATAACAATATTATTAAGGTTGTAAACCAACTTGAAATTAGCGGTTATAGTACCCGGATACCGGATGTTATTGTTTACATTAATGGACTCCCTTTGGTAGTTATTGAGTTTAAATCTGCCATCCGCGAAGAAGCCACCATTCACAATGCTTATATTCAATTAACCGTTCGTTACAGGCGCGATATTCCGGAGCTGTTTAAATACAATGCCTTTTGCGTGATTAGTGATGGCGCCAATAATAAGGCGGGGCCGTACTTTGCACCATACGAATTTTATTACGCCTGGCGCCGGGTGGAAGGGCTTGCAAAGGATGTTGACGGCATTGAATCGCTCTATACATTGGTTCAGGGAATGTTTGACCGCGGTCGCTTGCGGGATATTATTCAGAACTTTATTTTTTTACCGGACAGTTCTAAAAAGAACGAAAAAATAGTTTGCCGCTATCCGCAGTATTATGCAGCTAAAAAGCTCTTTGATAATATTCGTTTGCATCAACGTCCTGATGGAGATGGTAAAGGAGGCACTTATTTTGGTGCCACGGGTTGTGGTAAAAGTTTTACTATGCTGTACCTTACCCGTCTGCTTATGAGAAGCACTTATTTCTCAAGTCCCACCATTATTTTAATTACTGACAGGAATGATCTGGATGATCAGCTTTCGGCACAGTTTACCAATGCCAAAGCCTTTATTGGCGATAATACCGTGGTAAGTGTTGAAAGCAGGAATAATTTGCGTGAATTGTTAAAAGAACGAAAAAGCGGAGGTGTATTTTTAACCACCATCCATAAATTTAACGAAGACATACAATTGCTCAGTGACCGGAGCAATATTATTTGCATTTCGGATGAAGCACACCGGAGTCAGACCAACCTGGATCAGAAAATAAGCACGGGTGTGGGTGGGGTAACAAAAACCTATGGCTTTGCCAAATACCTTCACGATTCATTGCCCAATGCCACTTACGTGGGTTTTTCAGGTACACCCATTGATGCTACCATTGATGTATTTGGGGGGGTAATCGACTCTTATACCATGACAGAGTCGGTGAAGGACGATATAACAGTACGCATTGTATATGAAGGCAGGGCTGCCAGGGTGTTATTGAATCATGCCAAACTTCAAGAAATAGAAGCCTATTATAATCTTTGTGCAGACGCAGGCAGCAACGAACATCAGATTGAGGAAAGCAAAAAAGCCATGGCACAAATGAATGCCATTATTGGTGATCCGGCCCGGTTAAAAGATGTTGCAAAAGATTTTGTTGAACACTATGAAAAGCGCGTTTCAGAAGGAGCTAGCATAAAAGGCAAGGCCATGTTTGTTTGCAGCAGCCGAACCATTGCCTGGGACCTTTATAAAAACATTATTGAACTGCGTCCGCAATGGGCCGAAATAAAAGTTTGTGAAGAGGGTGCGGAGTTAACTGAACGTGAGATGCAGGAAGTGAAACCCATGCAACGTATTAAAATGGTAATGACACGTGACAAAGATGACCCGGACGACTTACACAAAATGCTTGGTACCAGTGCCGACAGAAAGGAACTGGACCGGCAGTTTAAAACTGAAAAATCTAATTTTAAGATTGCCATTTTAGTAGATATGTGGCTTACCGGATTTGATATTCCTTTTTTGGATACCATGTATATTGACAAACCCCTGCAAAGACATAATCTGATTCAGACCATATCAAGGGTTAACCGCAAGTTTGAAACCAAGGAAAAAGGCCTGGTAGTAGATTATATTGGTATCAAAAAACAAATGAATCTGGCACTTGCACAATTTAATAAAACCGATAGCCAAAATTTTGAAGAAATTGAACAATCGGTGGTAGTGGTAAAAGACCAATTGGATTTGCTCCACAAGATTTTTCACAAATTTGATTCATCCAAATACTTTAAAGGGGCCCCACTAGAACAACTGCATACCTTGAATATGGGTGCTGAATTTGTTCAACTCACACAGGAACTCGAAAAGCGGTTTATGTATATTGCCAAACGCATGAAAGCGGCCTATGATATTTGCGTAGGAGGCGACTCCTTTGAACCGTTAGAAAGGGATTATATCCATTTCTATCTTGCAATCCGGTCCATTGTTTTTAAATTAACGAAAGGGAATGCCCCCGATATTTCTCAAATGAACGCCAGAGTAAGGAAAATGATTGAAGAAGCCATTGAAAGTGAAGGCGTAGAAGAGATTTATAAATTGGGTGAAGAAAGTGCTGTGCAAATTGATCTCTTTAACGAAGATTACCTGGCCAAGATTGACAAAATTAAATTACCGCATACTAAAATAAAACTCTTGCAAAAGTTGCTGTCCAGAGCAATAGATGAAATTAAAAAAGTTAACCGGATGATGGGTGTTGATTTTTCGAAACGCATGCAACAACTCGTTGAAAAATACAATGAAAGAGATGAAGCCGACACCCTGAGAAGTGAGGTTTTAGAAGACTTTACAGACGAGATTATTGATTTGTTTTATTCATTAAAGAAAGAGAAGGACTCTTTTAAAGACCTGGGAATAGACTTTGAAGAAAAGGCTTTTTATGATATCCTGAAAGCCCTAACAATCAAGTACGATTTCATTTACCCGGAAGATAAATTGGTAACACTGGCCCAAAAAGTTAAAACAGTAGTTGATGACAAAGCCCGTTACACAGACTGGAGCAAACGAGACGACCTGAAAGCAGAACTCAAAGCTGACCTCATCATCCTTCTGGCCGAAAACGATTACCCACCTGTTGATCGGGATGAGGTTTATAAAGAAATTTTTGAACAGGCGGAGAATTTTAAGAAGTATAATAGTTAATTGATAATTCAATAAACAGTGGTTAAGTTAGAAGACGTTTTTTTGCAAATTGGTTTTAATGAATTGCCTCCATTTTTGGGAGAAAGAGTATTTTCCCTTAATACAGATTGGGTTAGAATTAAAATTACTCATTTATCAGTGATACCTTCATTTAGTTATGGGCCTGGCTTCTCAGTAAAAGTAAATTATGCGAGTAATAGAATTTTACAAATGGAGCCAGATTTTATACCCGATAGTGCAGATTCTTATGAACAAGCCCTTGCATATATAGTATTTGGAATAGGAAGTGATGTTGGAAAACTTTCTTCTGATGAAAATCATTGGCACAATCTTGGCAAATCATTTCAAAATCTTTTACCATGGGAAGTTGAAAAAAGAAAAAGACAGGAAGAGTGGGAAAAGCTTCCAAAGGCATCAATAGAAATTTCCTGGTTGCGGGTACTAGTTCTACTTCTAAAAGAATGGAGAGATGAAATTAAGCAAAATGAACTAATTAGTTTTACATTTAACGGTGAATTTGTGGTTTTCAAGTGCGGAAATAAAACAATACCAATACCAGGTTCGGGTACAAAATGGGAAAATACCTATTTCATTGACTTTAGCGAGTTGAATAATATTCCAATAAGAATTTTTAAAACTGGAAAGCAATTTCATGTAAATGAATCCAAATTACATTTTGGAAATAAAACGCTATTGATACAAAATAAAAGCAATGATTAATTTATTAACTAAAAAATACAAGCAAAACGACCACTTCTTCTTTAAGCCAACAGACCGCTTATCAGAAGTCTGCAATGCTCCTAAAGACTCAAGCGGAGTTTATGTTATTTATGCCTTAGAAAAAGGGAAAGTGAACTTGATTTATATTGGTATTTCCGGCAGAAAAAATCCTGATGGGAATATCCAGCACAGAAAAGATGGTTTACGAGGCAGGTTTTTAACCGGTAAGCAATTTGGTGACCTTAGGCAAAAAACCTGGCCAGCTCAAATGAAATTTGAAAATATTGATGGCCTGGATATTTATTGGTTTGTGACACATGGAAAATCAAATAATGATTTTCCCAGGGATATTGAGATTGAATTATTGAAAAAATACCAAAGTATTCATGGCACTTTGCCCAGGTGGAATAAGGAGATTTAAAGACTAATGATGTACATTTAGATGACTTTTTATAATCTATACATAAAAGACAATGCAGGCCATCCAATTTATAAAATTGCATTAAGTGAGGAGCAAATTAAAAGATTGGTTGAATCTTTTTTGAAAGGAAAGAAAACGGCACGAATTAAAGGGGGTACAGTTAATATTGAAAATCCTCTCTGTTTTAATATCTATGATATAAGTAGAATAGAATCGCTCGGGATAGAACAGGCAGAAATTGAGTTCAATATTGTAAAGTACATAAGATTATATGGTAAGAATGGCCGATTAAGCGAAGAATTATTACGTGATTTAGGTGCTAATGTGACCGATAATTTTTTGAAAGGGAAGGATTGGGGAAGTATGAAAGAAGAATTTATTGCTGAAACGATTCCATGTGGGATAGAATCTGGTAAAATATTTATTAGCCACTCAAGTAAAGATGCTGAAATTGTTAAACTGTTTATTGATAGAATCTTAGTTCTTGGTTTAAAAGTTAAAAATGAAGATATCTTTTGTACAAGTGTTGATGGGATGGGAATTAAGTCTGGCGATGACTTTAAAAGCAAAATAAAATTCGAATTATGTAATTGCAAGGCTGTTATTCAGTTGATTTCACAAAACTATAAAGAAAGCGAAATCTGTCTAAATGAAATGGGCGCTTCTTGGGTTTTGAACAGCAATGTTATTCCTATTATTATACCGCCAATGCGTTATGATGTAGGTTTCATTCATACAAATACTCAACAACTTAGGATCAATACCAAATCTGATCTAATGAAACTTCATGACCATTATAAGGATTCTTTATTTATAGCAAATATTTATTATTCGGAATTGACCAGGCAAATTGACGAATTTCTTAAATCATTGGAAAATTTAATTATGGCTAAATCAAATTATGAAACATCAGATGATACAACCACAAAAGAACCAGTATATGAATTATCACAACCATCTAAAAATGAAATTGAAAGTTACTTTATTGATACCATAAAATTCAAACCTGTAGTGGCCCATTATGCCAGAATTGGCAGCACTGAATATATCGTTGGTATATGCAATAAAAGTGAAGAAGATTATCTTCCAGAGCAACATTTGTGTATTCTTAAAATGTTTGCAAAAAGGTGGCAATTGGAATTTGATAAGACTTTGGATGAATTTGGATGTTTTGCTGATGTTAGTGAAAGTCAAATCGTAACCCATCATAAAAAAACGATGTTTTATATTGAACGGGTAATTCATAGTGTGGGAAATGCTACTGAAAGTCTTGGATGTTTAGAATTTGGAATTTTTGATTTTTCAATTAACGAATATATCAAACTTACTTATTTTGGTAAATACCGGGGAAATAAAATAGAAGGTGAATTTGACTTTAAGGAATTCGCTAAAACGGGTAACGCAGAATACCTTGGCATAATAGAGACACATGCATCATCATCAAAAAATATTTATCAAACCCCAATAAACTATAATATCGATGCGTTTGAAAATTATATAGAAAAATGGATTATAGAAAATCGCTCCTTTTATACAAATGAGGAAGGTTCGATTAATTTTTTGTATTACAATGATGACATGTTTTCGGCTGAATTTGAGTACGACCAAATTGTGGAAAACAATACTTATAAAATTGGGTATTGTTTTGCCGGCCCTGCGGTGTGTTTTGACAAGGTAAAAGGCAAATATTTTGTCGTCCTGATACCGGAAGGAATGGGGGGCGGAGGAAGTTGGGGTGTTCGATCAATTAATAAGGTCTCATTATTGACTGACGAATCAATTCTTGCTAAAAACGGCTACGAATCGTATCAAATAAATTTAAAATCCGGCATTTATTTGAGAACTCCATTTGACGATATCGATGTTTTATTTACTCTTAGTGATTAATCTGAAAATTATATATAGATTTTAAAAATTTCCCAGTGTACCATTCTTTAAGATTACCAATCTGACATTTTCGTCTCCGTTAGAGCTTTTTCAAACTGGACTCAATAAAATAGCTCCTCAGTGTGGCTGGCTTTTGACTTTGTTTATTAATTTAATATTATTTGAAAATATACAATCACTTATCACTATTGATTTTGCCTGAAAACGCCTTTCTTAACACTTCGGTTTTCGGCTCAACTATTGAGTATTGGTGTTGCTATTGAAATTCCCTGATTATAATTTGCGGAACTAACCACAAATATAGAATCACCTTACTAACCCTTAATTCAAGATTTATGAAAAAGCAAAGAATACCTTACGAACATAAAGCTTCAACCAGGGAATACCTGGTTGCCCTTAGTTCATTTCCAAAATATTTGAAACTTCTTCATTCAAATGATAAACCATATAAAGGTTTATTGGATTGGCTTATTGATAAACGTATTATTAAATACGAATCCTATGAAAGGCTTCCATCAATAAAAGAATTGTCGAAAACCCTGAATTTGGATGCATCTAGGGTGACAAAGTATCTTAAGATAATTTATTATGAAATCCATGAGCTTAATGAAAATGAGCCCCGGCTTTTTTGCAAGGAAGGGCAAATACTATGCGACCTAAGGTTCTTTTATTTGGGAGCTTATGCCTCATTTAGCGTGGGATTTGATGTTTTGCCAAGGGTTGATGAACAAATTGATTTCTATTTTATAAAACCTCGTATTGGAAGTAGGTGTTTTCATGTAGATAAGATCTTTCACGATATGTCAGATACCGGCCATTCTATTATGCTATCACTTACTTCTGATTATCCGAACACTTATTTGAAACTTTTGAAAGAAAAGGCATATATACACAGGCAAATCTCATTTGGTGAATTAATTGGTTTGGATCACGAATACGAATTTGAAGAGAAGTTGATTAACTATAACCGAAACCTTTAAAATACGCATGAAAGGTTTTTCTGTAAAAAAAATTGCAATATTAGATCAAATTTACATTTCAATTGGTAATACGTTCCCACCAAATATTAACCAATAATTGTGACACTTTAATGTAACACTGCTGGCAAAAAAGTGTTACACATAATGTTAATTTGGGACATAATTTCAGGATGCCTTAAAATCAATGAATCCCTGTATAAGGAATTTGCCGGTAAGTATGAATTGTGCAAAAT
This sequence comes from Bacteroidota bacterium, assembly GCA_030680835.1. Lineage (GTDB taxonomy): Bacteria > Bacteroidota > Bacteroidia > UKL13-3 > UKL13-3 > B1. The sequence goes on along the minus strand of JAUXUD010000086.1, from coordinate 13,368 downwards.
TAGTTTGCAGAAGATGGAGATTACGATTTTACCGGTGAGGCTCTGGACAAAGGTCTAAATGAACAGAACAGTTTGAATAATTAAAAATTTGCATTTTGCACAAAACAAAAATCCCATTTCTGGGATTTTTGTTTGCCCGAAAGCTTGGAGTTTTAACAAAAGCTCAATAATTTTGGCCTGGCTTGGCAACTAGGGGTAGAATGCCAGGCTTGTTTCATAGGCTAAATAAGCCCCCGGAGAAATTCGGGGGCTTTTTGTTATTACAAACAGTCTACAAAATATATTAATGCCATTTGCTAATTTGTAAATATATTATAGTTTTAAATATAGAAGGCAGCCACTTTATCACCTGAAGCCAAAAAACAGTTGTTTGCTACTTGTGACATTTGGCTGGGGTAAAGAAGTTAGCGTTCATTGGGAAAAAAGACAGCAAATAAAATATTAACATTTAAATTTTAAAAAAATGAGAAAATTTACTCTTTTATTTTTAGTGATTTTTGCACAGACAAAAGTCAATGGACAGAGTTATCAAATCAGTTTTGTAGGAACTGGAGCAAGTTTGACTGTCGACTCCGTAAAGGTTGAAAACTTGTCACAGTGTACAAATACAACTATAAGTGGAAGCGACACATTATTTCTTTCTTCGACTGTAGGTATAAATACACTTATTAATGATACTTCATTTAGTATTTATCCTAACCCGGTGACAGATAACTTTTTTATAGAATTTAACAAGAATTTTAAACTTCCATTTGGTAACTTATAAAATAATCATAGTTTTGATAACGAAAGAGAGCCACTTAGCCACCTCAAGCCAACAAGCTTTTGTTTACTGCTTAAGGATTTTTTATTTTAATAAAAAAGCTAGGTGATAGTTTAAATCAACATTAAATATGGATAAAACACAAAGAGAACAAATATTGAAGTGGGCCTTTTCCCCGACGACTCCAATCAAAAAAGAAGAATTTTTTAAAGGACGAATTGTGCAACTTCGAAAGGTTTGTGAAGCAATTAATACAGAAGGCCAACATGCAATTGTCTTTGGTGAAAGAGGTGTAGGAAAGACTTCACTGGCCAATATTATGGCAGAATCTATTACAAACATTTATCCTACAAAAGTTACATGCAGTAGGACCGATAATTTCCGGACTATATGGAAGCAAGCCTTAGAACAAGTGCAATATTCAACCACGACCGCTGGACTTGGCTTTAATGCCGCTGACAAGATTGGGGTTTCAAACCTCACAAATTCATTGAACCTTGATTCGACAACATTTTCATTTGATTTAATTCGCTTACTCACTCAGCTTAATGGAACAAAGTTTTTGTTCATTTTTGACGAGTTCGATAATATAACAGACAGGGAAGTTAGAAAACTCTTCGCAGACCTAATTAAGTCCTTTTCTGATAACAATACAAACACAACAATAGTTTTAGTTGGAATAGCTAATGATGTTGACAAACTTATTGGAAGTCATCAATCTTTAGAAAGATGTTTAAAGCAAATTCGAATGCCAAGAATGTCGGACGCTGAATCTCTAGAAATAATTGAGCAAGGGCTGAGTAAGTTAGAAATTACTGCTGGCGAATCGTTGAAATTAAAAATCATTGAATTTGCATCTGGATTCCCTCATTATGTTCACCTACTTTGTAAATATGCTTGTGAAGAGGTAACGAGGGAAGAGAGAATTAAAATTACTGAAAACGACTTAAAATTTGCAATATCACAAGGAATAGACAACACAAATGAACAGTTAAAATCCGCTTACCGAAAAGCATCAATTGGATTAAGCACAACGAACAAATGGAAAGATGTTTTATTTTCATGTGCTGAAGCTAAAATTGACGAATACAACTGTTTTAGTATACCAGAAATATTATTAGCGTATAAAAACAGAACGGGAAAAGATGTAAAAGGAGGTAGTATTTCTTACAATTTGAATCAACTCTGTCTTAAAGAAAGGGGAGATATACTTGAGAAGCTCGATACAGGATTAAATACAAGGTATCGTTTTGTTAACCCAATGATGATGGCGTACATAAAATTAATGATAAGCACGGAATAAACCATCACCTAACTGCTAGGGTAAGTGGCGTCAGAAGGACCAGCCTTGAGCCCTGTGTTGAACGGAACCACATTATCGTATGGGTCTTTTCGACCTTTTTAGTTCAACAGTAGCTACTAGAAATTGGCGGCTCAGAAGTTAATTGAAGATTTGTGCTTCGTAACTAGTTCAGTGGTGGCAGACCGTTTTTGTCTCCGAAATAACCAACTTCTTGTAGCTGCAAACCTTCGGGTTGTGAAAAAACTACGTTTTTCACTTTAGCATTATAAAAATTGATCTGTAGAATTGTATGGGAACCGATCCGTTGGAATATGCGAAGGGCAAAATTTTAAGCTGCTAACTTTTGTTCCTGGAAAATAATTGCTTTAAGGGCATTAAAAAAGGTCTGTTTTAAGTTTGCGCGAATCATTCCCTTATAATCCGGATTCCAATTTTTGATTGTGTCTCCAAAAAACAATCTGTAAAATGTATTTCTACTCGTAATTTAATTATCTTGCAGTATTAGCAAACCCATTATATTATGACCACTGAATTAGTTAGGAACACGATACGGCTTCTTGAAGCCATCAATCCTAATGACGAAAATGCCTATGAAAAGGCCATTTTGAATCTTAACTCAATGCGGTTTTTGCCGAGAATTACTGAGGTGATTGAACCTGGAGGAATCTTTTACAGATCTCGACCGATGGATTCTGAAGGTTTAATTCCAACAATTAATGAAATTTCAATGCCCCCTGTTCATTGCATTACAGATTTTGCTCGGTGCAATAAACCATACCAACAAATGTTCTATTGCTCAAATGACAGGCCAATATCATTTTTAGAACTGGTTACTTATTGGACTGGTAAGAAGGCCATTGGTGACCTTATTTATGTCACGGTTGGGCGTTGGGTAATCAATATACCCTTAAACACTTTAATCGTCACTACTCCTAACCCTGCAGATCGACATAGCGAATACGATAAATACTATGGTGCTTTTTTAGATGCATACCTTAATTTACTAGAAGGAGAGTCAATAAATGCTACCAAAGAGTTCTATTCATATATGTTCGGTAAGTTCCGAGCTCCTAAAGAAGAAAATTCCAATGTCTATATAATAACATCTGCTTATTACAACCTTTGTTTAGCCAATGATGAAGAGAGTATTGATGCTATTGCATTTCCAAGCGTTCCATCAAGAGAGATCGGGGCAAACCTAGCTATAAGAAAACACTTGATTACAGAGAACAATCTAACGCTAACAAACGTGATGCGTAATACTTTTATAGTTCATGCTGGGAAAACTGGACTAAAAGATTTCACGGAAATCGAAGCCAAAGAATGTTTATCAGTAAATCAGCATGAAAATTCAATTTTATGGGTATAGTTTTCTTCTCTAGATTTCTAAACTGTACCTAATGGTATGAAAGTCGAACCACTTATGATTGATAGCCAGACATTAAACCTGATTTTAGGCAATAAAGATGTGCTCACGATTCCAGGTTTAGATGTAATAATCCATTGCCATTTTTAATCTGTCGACGGCTTTATAAATCCAATGATACATGATAAAAGTTAATACAACTATTGAGAAAGAGAGTATAGTAATTTTATCGCTATTAGGAAATAAGAGGGTTTCCATAACATAGTTTTTTTTATATATTTGATATATGAATACAATTGAACCGTTTAACCCCGAGACTTTTATAAATGATAGAAACAACATTAAAGGCAAAAATCTTCCTAGTGATATCTTCCCGAAAAAAGTTATACTGGGAATTGATATTTATAGGTATAGTCAATATGAACCATTTGAACAAATATTTATTCCTGTTATCTTTAATCGTCTTTATTCTCTAACAGTTAATAGTGTTTTAAAATTTGAAAACTATTTTTTCATTTCATATGGCAAAAATTCTAAGGACTTTAAGGCTAAATTCGTAAGCACCGGAGACGGTGGTTTTCAAATTTTTGAAACGCCTATTCAAGCCATAATATTTTCTATTTATTTTCAAGCTAACGTAAAGAAGTTTATTTCAGGTAATAATTTATCAGCCTATTTTTTGAAACTACATGGAATAATTGATTTTATTGACCTCAGGTATGCAATAACCTCAGGAATGGTATACTTATATGAAGGTAACTACTACGGGCCCGGAATTATTTCTAACGCTCGTATACTTTCCAAGGATTCTTTAAACCGTTTGCTTGTAGACTATAATACAATAAAATGGTTTACGAATAACATAAATTCAGTTGAAAACCTTATGGATATTGATTTGAAGTCAATATCTCATATTCCAGAATATAAGGAATCGGCTGATTTGGAACTTCAGTCTACTTTATTTCATTTAAAAGGTGCAATAAAAACGGTTGATTTACTTAAAATTGGAAGTATAAAAATTAAAGAATCTGATTTGGATGTTTATAGTCTTCATGTTCAAGCGTTAATTAGACTTAGTACAAGGACTAACCTATACAATAATTTTCTAATTACTCTTGGAAATCTTAATACCACAGGAATAACATAATTAAACCAACAACTATACTTTTTATGAAATGCAATTTTAGGAATTGCTATATATGAGGAAATAAAAAATAATTATGAGAGACTTAAACAAAATCTTTATTCTGACATAACATCTCCACATCAAGTACTGTTTCACCTCTTCAAATCAGTGGTAACCTGACTAAAATAGTCGCTGGTTCAAGCTGTTTTGCCTAAATAACACCAACCCACTGCCAAAACCCACCCCGCCCACCAATTAAACCCACCCCGCCCACCAACTAAACCCACCCAGCCCACCAATTAAACCCACCCCGCCCACCAATTAAACCCACCCAGCCCACCAATTTAACCCACCCCGCCCACTAAGTAAACCCACCCCGCCCACCAATTAAAGCCACCCCGCCCACTAAGTAAACCCACCGAGCCTACTAATTAAAACCCACCCCGCCCACCAATTAAACCCACCCCGCCCACCAAGTAAACCCACCCCGCCCACCAAGTAAACCCACCCCACCCACTCTTCCCCCTCCAGTAAGCAAATGGACATTGCACCTTCCTAAAATTTAGGTTTATTTAGGCTTTTCTTGGTGTATTGGCTTGCATACTCTGCATTTATACCGATTGCAATAGATACTATGGTGAGAAGTTATTTGCAGTTTACAGGCGTCGGAATATGGGAAATATATGACAAAATTCGTGGTCAGGGCATGACCGGACAAGCTGTGGGCGGACAATGGGTGGACTTGGGTGGGCCTTGGGTGAACCATGGGTGGGCAGTGGGCAACGGATGGGAAATAAGAATATTTGACAGGGCACCAAAATTGTGGCTTACATGCCCGGCATACACGTTTGCATGGCGGGCAAATATTTTTCAAAAAGACAATAAAAGCTCAAATGTTGTAGAAGAAATGCCTCAATTAACGCTAATAGCCCAGCGAACCAACCAAAATTTAGTATAAAGGTACTGTCATTCGGCGGCGTAATACAAAACTAGCGTTTTTTAGGGTGTTACTGGCGGCGTAATAAAACAAAAATGGTGGTTTTTTGGTGTGTAACTGGCGGCGGGATGCAGCGGCACTTGGGGGAATAAATTAAAATTGGCGGTTTTTTTGGGTGTTTTTGACGGCGTTAATCAGCGCCACCCGGCACAAAACAAAATTGGCGTATTTTGGGCTGCTACCGGCGGCGGCACTCAGTGGCATAAACCAAAAATGGTGGTTTTTTGTGGTGCTAGTGGCGGCGGGATGCAGCGGCACTTGGCGTAATAAATCAAAATTGGCGTTTTTTTGGGGTGTTATTGGCGACGGGATGCAGCGGTACTTGGCGGTATAAAGCAAAAATGGCGGTTTTTTTGGGTGTTTCTGACGGCGTTAATCAGCGCCACCCGGCACAAAGCAAAATTGGCGGCTTTTTTGGGTGATACTGAAAGCGGCACTCAGCGGCATAAAACAAAAATGGCGGTTTATTTGGGTGTTACCGGCGGCGGTTTATAAGCGGCATAAACCAAAATAAGTGGTTTACCTATACTATTATTGCAGCGGTGGAACAAAGATGGCGTTAATGCTTGCAAATAAGCGGCGTATTGTTGGCACCTGGAATAATTTGACGCTTTTTGTTCCTAATCAAGGGTAAATTACTGGTATGCCCTAATATTATACCGGACAAATTCATGCAAGCTGCATCAACGCACAGTAAAAGCGACATTTTTTACGCATTCCCATCCTTAGATTTATACATATTAATAACTTTTGTGCCTGATTGATCCCTGATTGATCCCTGATTGATCCCGGATTGGTGCTGGATTGGTTCCTGATTGATTCCGGATTGGTGCTGGGTTGGTGGTGGATTGGTGGTGGATTGGTGCCGGATTAATGCCGGGTTGATGCCAGATTGGTGCTGGATTGATCCTGGATTAGTGCCGGATTTGAGCTGGATTTGTGTTGGATTTGAGCTGGATTGGTACCAGATTAGTGCTGGATTAGTGCTGGATTGGTGCCGGATTGATGCCAGATTGGTGATGGATTAGTGCTGGATTGATGCCGGCATGGTTACCAGCCTCGCCAAGTATCAGCCAGGCGCGAATTATAACTACTTGTGATTGATATGTAACTGGTTTCTACTGATAACAGTTGAAACTTTTAGCGTCGAAATAGAAACGAGATGAAATTTTTGCGAAATAAAAAGCAACATAGTTAACTGGCCTTGTTTGGAGAATACTGCACACCAAAGGCTCAGGGAAAATTTTTGGCATTTTAGTGGCAATGTCCTGGCAAATTATCAGCACATTTCTGTTTATTACAAGCTTTGCATTTAGATTGAATAATGAATTTTGTGATGTATGTTCTTTTTAGGAAAACCGCATACAAATCGCAAGAATTTCAAACGTTCATTTGATAACTTATAAAATTACCATAGTTTTGATAAAGGAACACAAGCTGTGTGCGGCTGGCGATGGAAATGTACTCCATCTGTTGCTTTTTGTTCTAGAAAAATACATCTTGTTAAATTTGCTTTTATCAATTATTATAGCAAGTTTTACCAAGCGGATTGTGGACAGGTTTTTCACCAGCTGACATTAGTAAACACTTTAAATGACACAATACTATTTGATATTGGATATTGAAACCACTGGCTTTCCCAAAGATTGGGACGCTCCTGTGGAGGATTTTGATAATTGGCCAGGAATACTTGAAATTGCTTGGCAATTATATAATGATAGGAAGAATCTTGTTAATGAAAAATCCTTTTTGATAAGTCCAGTTGGATATGAAATATCAGATAAAATTAAAAATCTCACAGGTATTTCAATGGAGGTGGCAAGTGAGGATGGTGTTTCCATTTTAACTGTATTGCAAGAATTTACTGCTGTTTTACTAAAATTTAATCCTGTAGTTGTAGCTCATAATTGTGAATTTGACACTAGTGTGATTCAAGCGCATTTAATAAATAATAGTTATTCTGTTCAACTAGAAAAGTTTGCGCAAATCTGTACTATGAAAGAATCAACATCTTATTGTGATTTGCCTAATCAAAAATATCCAAAGCTTTCTGAATTATACGAAATACTATTTGAAACTCCCCCAAATATTTCGCATCGTGCATTAGAAGACGTAAAAACAACTTCTAGATCATTCTTTAAACTTATTGATTTAGGCATTATTCAGATAGATCAATGTAGGACAATCATACTATCAGACATTGAAAATCCTACGAGCAAAGAAATTAAGAAAGCGGTAACCTCATATATTTCCGATTTAAATAGATACCCAATATTTTATGATATTAATGAAATTCGCTCAATTTCAGATGATTCAGTAATGGATCAGATACAAAATAATTTCAACAAATTTTATCAATCAGAAAAAGCTAAAGCCTTTGAGATTCCTTACAACCAAGTAATCAATAGAATTGTTACCGCATTAAAGACTAAGGATGTATTAATACGTTATATCCTTGTAAACTATTTAAAGAATAAAACTAATTTCATTACAAGTACAGAAAAATTTGATGAACATACAGTAGTTAAACTCAGTGAAAGCCATTTTAATAAAGGGGATCGAATTGTAGTGAAAATTGATATTAATAATTGCTATGAATCAATTGAACACAATAAATTGATTACTGAAATATGCAATGATCTTAATCTAAATGAAGCATCCTTGTTCGTAAGTGTTCTATACAATTCCCTTAAAGTTGTTTTTGAGGACATAAATGGTAATGTTAAACGTAAAGATAAAGGCTTGTTAATAGGCAGTAAACCTGATGAATATCTTGCTGAATATTTTCTTGAGAAGATTGCAGATAAGATTGAAGAAAACGGGATTTCCTTGATTAGAGTTGCTGATGAATTCATATATTTTTCTAATTCATTTAATTCTGCTAGAAAGAAGTTTAAAACAATTCGTGAAATAATTGAAAGTTATAATCTTGAAATAAACAATTCAAAAACCATAATTACGGATCATAGAGAAAATGTCTTACAAAATCAGATGGATTTCAGACTTGTAATGGCTGGCGCAACCGACCCATATTTAGTATTTAGGTTATCGGATATAGATTCAACCGTAAGCAATATTTCCAAAGATAATTCGGCCTCAAATGTCCAAACGAAATTTAGCAATGCAATTGAATCATATGATTCTGCATTATCATTTTTGAAGGAGCTGTTGCTCTCTCAAATTTCTGTTGAGAAATATCAAAATAAACATCCTAAATATAAATATTTGTACAATATAGTATTTTCTCAACCTACTGATTTTAGAAATGATTTTTTTATCACTGATATTTCCATTTTCTCAAAAGAGAATGTGGAAAAACTGAAAAAAGTCATTCTTTATTACCCAAAAAGTGAATATTACACTGCAATGGCAATACAATTATTATCATTTTTAGCTAAAAATTCAATTCATGTGACAGATCGAATGGATATTGATAATTCCCAATTAGAAGGTATACACTTAAATATGCACGAGACTTGTATCGCGTCAAACTTAACAATAATCGATTTGCTTAGATCAAATGACTTGCACGAATATCAGAAATATATTTTATTGCGCTGTCTTTTTAAAAAGAAAAATGATATATCATTGGATTTGGCGGAGTATGAGGTAAAGGAAGTTCACTATAATTTTTTTGATGATATAGGTTTGGCAAATAAAATTCCGTTTAAAGGTAAAATCTTGGAAGAAGTAAAAGGCATATACTCAAAAACTACTTACTATCCATTAAAAATGATTTGTTCAGAAATTAATAATATGATGAATTAAGGAATAAAAACATTAGCTACAGCAGATTTAAACATTAGCGTGTAACTTAGTAGCCGCAAGTAATAGTATTTTATTTAAATTTTCGGTGGCCCATAATTTACGCTCGGAAAACCGCCACTGTCGCCAAGCCATAAACCATTAAGAGTAAGTCATGTTCAATAAATTCTATGAAAAATAAATGACCCCCTGGTTGTTAAATCGAGCTTATCTACCAATACCTCAATAAATCTAACAGCGTTATCTTTTTCTATCAAATCTTAAAGGCAGTCAAACTCAAGCTGGTTGCGGTTAGCAGTAGAGATATGTTCCGTCTTTTGTTTTTTGTCTTACAAAAATAAAACAAAAACAATTTGCTTTTAACAGTTATTATCACAAGATTTACCAAGCGGATTGTAGGTAGGTCTTTTCACAGTCTGCCATTATAAGCCATTTTAAAATGAGTAAAAGCTCAGTTACATTCAATCGTTGGAATTCGATAACCAAATCGACTTGGTCTTTTCAGGTTTTTAATAAATATAATGATGAACTCAATGATATGACATGGGCTCAAACTGGTGCTAGCAAATCCATCTATAAAAATCTAGGTTTATTTGGTGCAAAATGGACAGACCCTGCATCTAAATATTTTGAATTTGATGTACCAAAAGGGGAAGAGGCATTTTTAGATTTACAATCTTGGTCAAATTCATTCAACAATTTTCATAATTGGGTTAATTTAAATAGTTTAATGGCTATTTCATCAAACCTAGAGACATATATTGCGACTGTAGTTTCGTTGGCACTAGAATCGAATCCAGGAATATTATTTGACTCACCCAAATCAATTGACGGTGTTGTTTTATTAAAAAAAGGAGCAAAAAAAAGTGACTTTAACCAAAACATTATTACATCAATTACAAAAGGTGATTGGAATTCCAGAGTAAATGCTTATAGAAAAACATTTGGCGACACGACGTCAGTAAATAATTTTAAAATTGGCGATTTAGAAAAGATAAGAAACTTAAGAAATAAAGTTGGACATGCATTTGGTCGAGATATCGACGGTTCAAGAAATCATGAGGTTAAAGAGATACTTACAATTGAGTCACTTAGTGATGCTAAACTTAAGAAGTATCAAAAACTAATTTGGTTAACGGCAAAATCTATTGATGTTGATCTTTTAAATAATCACATAGGTGAATTTCAAGCAATTTCTTTTTATCATAGGTTATTTGAAAGCATAAGAAAGGATATTCATCAAAGCGAAAGAGCAATTATATTGAAAAAGAAACTGGGAGGATTTGGCGATACCGTAGGCAAAGAATTCTGCAAAGGTTTAGTCAAGTATTATGAAGAAATATAGAATTCTATGAAGAAAATATTTAAATGGTTAATTGATAAATGGATTGCTGCTTTATTTCAACATCAGCTAATCGCAAGTACGGCAGCAGTTGTTTCCGGCATGAATTTTTCCGCCAAGGTTGCTTTTCAGCTTGACAGGAAATAGCCAGCAATCCACACCTGCGTGTAGCTTCCTACGCAACACGATTTGCATCAGCATAACCAAACTCCCTGTGAAAAGGGATGGTCAATACGTTTTAGAACCATAGATTTAAAATTGCATAAAATGGAAACTACAGGTTTTGATATGTTAATATTATTAGCCATAATTGGATTTTTCTGGCTGTTACCAATATTAGTGATTGTCAGCTCTCATAGAACCAGCGGAAGTGAAAAATCAGCGTGGGTATTAGCTGTGATTTTTATATCCTGGTTTGCTTGGATATTTTACCTATTACTGGCTCCAATTAAAAAGAAATAATGAAGTTTGCAATAGTTAATGGTAATAGAACCGAAGCTGCTAAAAGTATTAAGGGTATTTGTCCAAGTTGCGGTTCAGAATTAATTGCAAAATGTGGTGAGTTTAAAATAAACCATTGGGCACATAAAGGTACTCGAACTTGTGACCCTTGGTGGGAACCAGAAACCGAATGGCATCGTTCTTGGAAAAATAATTATCCTAATGAATGGCAAGAAGTGTCTTTGACTGACGAAAATACTGGCGAAAAACATATTGCTGATATTCGTACGGCTCATAATCTTGTGATAGAATTCCAACATTCACATATTGACCCGGAAGAGCGAGCCACAAGAGAAAAGTTTTACCGGGATATGGTTTGGATTGTTGATGGTACACGCTTAAAAAGAGATTATCCTCGTTTTCTAAAAGGGAAAAAAGATTTTCGTAAGACAGATAAACAAGGCGTTTATTTAGTTGATTTCCCTGATGAAATATTTCCTGCAAATTGGATTCAAAGTTCCGTTCCTGTGATTTTTGATTTTAAAGGATTAGAAACGATTGATGATATTAACGATGCTAGACATTATCTATATTGCTTGTTTAACAAACGAGTTGGGCGATATGCAATACTAGCCGAAATACCACGAAAAGCATTCATAAATAATTCAATTGACGGAAATTGGTTATTAAGAGTTCAAAATTTCAATGATTTAATTCGACTAAAACAAGAACAACAAAAATATATAGTGCTCCAACAGGAACAGCAATCAAGATTATCCAAAGTAAAATACAGACAACGGAGAGGTCCGCTCATTGACTATATTGACAAAAAACAGTTTTCAAATCAGTTTAAACCAAAACGCAACGGCAGACGATAAATTATTATTGACTAAAAAAAATAAGCAACTAATCGCAATGCCGAACATGTTCTTTTCGAAAACCGCATACAAATCATAAGAATTTTAAACTTCAATTTGATAACTTATAAAATTACCATAGTTTTGATAATGGAAAGGAGCCAATTAACCACGCCAAGCCAATAAGGGTTTGATTGCTACTTGTGGTTTTTTGGCTTTCAGAAAGTAGTTATATGCAAGGCAATTGTATTAACAAGTGCTTGAAGACACAGGAAAATCTCAAAATAATTGGAAAGAAAAATGTCGCTTCAATGAAATTACATGGACTATGAAAAGAATAAATTTCGAAATTATTTTTAAAGTTATTATCCTTGCGGGATTTGCATATCTACTTTTTCTTCTAACTGCCATAGTCGAACATTCAGGAAATGGGCGCTATCAGCAATTTACGACGGAATATCCATTAATACTAGACACAAAAACTGGACAGGTATTCAAACCAAACGACAAAGGGCAAATGCAAGAACTTGGAAAGAAGTAATAAAAAAACTATTGGTTTAAAAAGAGGCCATATGCCGTTTATGTTGACAGAATTTCAGTACGGCCATTGATGTTGTTTTAGCGAGACTTTCTTATTAAAAAGCCGAGTCCAATCATAGCAAACATTGGAAGCAACAAGCCAAAGAAAAACCAAAAGGCCGCATTCCTATTATCCTTTTGGGCCAATTTTGAGCAGTAATATGCAGAAATAAATGAGATAATAATATAAGTGCCGGACCAAATAACACCAAACAATGAGGAAGACTCAGTACTACTAAAATTGGGAGGATAAGCTCTATTAACGAAAAAAAATACAAATAGTAGAATTCCTGAAATGTATAAAATATTTGAGGAGCGATTATTTTCCATCTTTTTATAATTTAACTTTCATCAATTACAATCTTCAAACCATCATCCATTAATACATAATCTTGTTCATCGTTGGCTATTTTATCCCGATTAATCTCATCTATGCTTTTTACAATTTTAACCTGGCCATACTTTTTAGAGATTAAATTTTTAAATACCTTCAACTCAAGAGAATTGAAATTTCCATTCGTTAGTACAAATTCTATGTTAGATTTTAAGAGCTTAAAAGAAGCCCATTCACCATTTTCTAAATCGTAATCCAACTGGTGATAAAAACTACTACAATTGATAATTGGGTTAGTATTTTTAATTTCAGAAATGTACTCCTCCAATACTTTCTTTTCTATCTCTGTAAGCATTTGTGAACGGTAAATAAGAATACACAACTTTCGGTAATTAGGAATACACAATAATTGGTAACAATACTACACAACATTCGGTAACAATGAATACATAGTTTTTCTTTCAGAGGGCATGCCCTCTGAAAGAAAAAACAACC
>JAUXUD010000073.1 GCA_030680835.1 Bacteroidota bacterium | reverse complement strand
ATAAGCAGCCATACCATTGCACTAATTAAGGTTGGCAAGGCCAGACTAATAATCATTGCAGTACAAACAATGATACCTAAAATCGGAACCAAGGGCACCAGAGGAGTTCTAAACGGTCTTTCGATATTCGGTTCTTTTTTGCGCATAATCATGATACCCGCGCAAACCAGTACAAACGCAAATAAAGTTCCGAAACTGGTTAAATCGCCTGCGATACCACCCGGAATAAAAGCGGCAAATAATCCCACAAACACGAGCAGAATCAGATTTGCTTTATAGGGCGTTTTAAATTTTGGATGCAGTTCACCAAAAGCTTTTGGTAACAAACCATCTTTACTCATGCTAAAAAATACACGACTCTGTCCCATTAACATCACCAGGATAACGGAAGAGAATCCGGCCAGGATGGCAACAGTAACACTTGTCCCCAGCCATTCATAGCCCTTCATATACGTTTGAATTGCATAGGTTACAGATGCTTCTTTACCAGCAGTTTTAAATTCCTGCCAGTTTGCAACGCCGGTAAGCACATGTCCGAATAAAATATATAATATGGTACAAATAACCAATGAACCCAAAATGCCAATGGGCATATCCCGTTTCGGATTTTTAGCTTCCTGTGCGGCAGTACTAACGGCATCAAATCCTATAAATGCAAAGAATACGATTCCGGCTCCGCCGAGTACACCTCCCCATCCATGTTTAAACATTCCTTCATGACCCAATGTATCTGCAGGAATCATAAAAGGAGTATGATTTTCGGGTTTTATAAATTGCCAGCCCACAATAATAAACGCAATAACAATAGCCACTTTCACAAATACAATGATTGCATTTACAGAAGCAGATTCCTGTGTGCCTTTAATTAAGAGCAGCGTAAGTATGGTTAATATTCCCAGAGCAGGAGCATTGATTACACCAGAGGTAATATTCACCAAACTTAAAGCGGTTTCGGGTAAAGCTTTGTATTGCTCATCAGATAAAAGCAAAACACCATTTTTTACACCCGTTTTTATATGCGGACTAATCGCCATAATCTGATCGATATTTGCCTGACCAATTACCGCCTTGACACTTTCAAATGGCGAATGGCACCATTTATATGGGATAACCCCCCCCAGCAGGTTATTTAAATATTCGCTCCACGCAATGGAAACAGTTGCTGCTCCCAATGCATATTCCATAATTAAAGCCCAACCTATGATCCATGCCACAAGCTCACCCATAGTAACATATGAATAGGCGTATGCACTCCCTGCAATAGGAATCATGGCGGCAAATTCGGCATAACAAATTCCGGCAAAAGCACATCCAACGGCTGCAACAACAAACGACATAGAAATGGCTGCACCTGCTGCTTCTGCAGATGCTGCGGCAGTTCTTACAAATAATCCGGCTCCAATAATTGCGCCTACTCCCAAAGCTATTAAATTTGCTGCACTAAGCGTTCGTTTCAACTGGCTTCCATCATGATGTTTCAACAAATCGGGAAGCGATTTTGTATAAAAAAAGTTTGACATAGGTTGATATAATACAATTTAAAGGAGGCAATATAGGAGAATAATTTTAAAATCAAAGCGGCTACCCCGCCTGTTGCCTAATGACTAGTGGATACCATTTAAATTATGAATTGTTTGCAAAATAATTTTTTCCGTTAAACGCGGCTGGAAGTCTGGCATTGCAATTGAATCTTTCTTAATAAATATCTTTTCGGTCCCCAATCTTCCTTATTTCAACCACTTTTATTTTATCTTCAATGGTATATAAAACACGATAATTACCCGCTCTGATTCTCCACATCTCTTCGTTATCGCCCTTTAGCTTTTTGCATCCGGCAGGACGAGGATTAATAGAAAGGGAATCTATGGATTTTGAAATCTGTTTGTTTGTTTTCAGCGGCAATTCTTCAAGTTCCTTGAGTGCCTGCTTTCGGATCACAACCCGGTAAATCATAATTTACCAATTTTGCGCAAGTGTTTTTTTGCGTCCTCCCAACTAATTAATTCATCATCCTTTCTGGATTCTGCAACAAGAACATCAATTAACTCATGAACTTCCTCATCATGTGTTTCAATGGTTTTTAAATCAATTACAAGTGCTTTCCGCTTGTTTTTTTCATCTGTAATATAACTTATTCCTTTCATACCTTGATTTAATTCTTACTAAACGAAGATAATATTTTTTCAAATAAATTTACAATAAATTGAACTCAGCTTAGTAAGACATTTTAGTAAATTTCTCTGAAAAATAAAGTGCCTGAATATTTCTATATTTAGCGGTTTACATGGAATTCGATAATCCGGTTTACATTCAATTCTTCACATTCAACTACTCTTCAATAAAATCAGGCTTCTTGGGTTGTTCCTGCACAAATTTGTTACAGTCTAATTCCAGACTTATTGGCGCTTCGGGAGCAGGCCATTCGTTTACAATTTTTAACAGGTTGGGTACTGCCACTACACGTTGCATATAGTTTGCCCAAATGGGCATGGCCATTGCCGAACCTGCACCTAATTCCATAGTCCTGAAATGTATGGCCCGGTCTTCCCAGCCGGTCCATAAACCGCTAACCAAAGTTGGAGTAATACCAATAAACCAACCATCGCTATAGTTTTGAGTAGTACCTGTTTTTCCACCTACAGCACCGGGTATATTATAATGATATTTTATTCTTGCTGCGGTTCCGTGTGTCGTTACTTTTTCAAGCATTTTACACATGATATAAGCAGTTTGTTCACTCAGGGCTTCCTGGGTTTCCGGTTTATTCTCAAAAATAATATTTCCGTTTTTATCAAGAATTTTAATCAGGTATGTGGGTTTGATCCAAACGCCTTTGTTTGCAAATGTTGAAAAGGCACCTACCATTTCATACACCGAAATATCAGCAGTACCTAAGGCCGATGAAGGGTAGGGTTCAACCTTACTGGTGACTCCCATTTTTTTTGCGAGTTCAATTACA
>JAUXUD010000068.1 GCA_030680835.1 Bacteroidota bacterium | reverse complement strand
TCACTTCCCGGGACAATATTACATAAATCCGGATAAAATTGGAAATTCCTGATTTAAATATCTGTTAAACAGCAATCGGTATTTATACTGATTCCTGTATTTCGACAAGCTCAGAATAACAATAAAATTTGTCACCATGAGCCTGTCGAAGAGACTGATTACTTTACAGCGTACGCATGTAATTAATTACTTTCCACCTTTCGGTATCACTCAGCTTTTCTTTATATGACGGCATTGGTTTTCTGCCTTCGGTGGTTTTCCAATATAATTCACCATCGCTCACTTTTGCAAATTCAGGTGTAGAAAAGTCGCCGCATGAAATATCAATTTTGGCAGCTTTTGATCCATCTCCTTTTCCTTTTGCACCATGGCATGATTTACAATGCTGTGCATATAAGTCTTTGCCTTCTTTTAAATTGCCTGCATCAGGTTTAACAGGGTTTTTCATCTTTACCGCCGACTCTGGAGCTGGCCAGGGTTTACCTGCAGGTTTTTGAGCAAATGCTGATTGACTGAATAACATACAGGTTGACATTAATACTACACCTGCTAATAGATTTCTTACGTTTTTCATAAATTTAAAATTTGATTATTATATTTTTTTTGAGGTTAATTTATATCTTTTTAATTTAAAAACCTGCAGCACTACATAAAGCAATGTGCCCCATATTCCGGCAATGATTACAATGGAAGCAACGATAAAATAAATAGGAGCCTGACCACGGGATGCAGATATAGAACGTTCGGAATGAGCCAGCTTTAATAAATCGGGCTGAGCCCCCCATTTGGTTTCACCCTGGGTTTCAAAACTGCCGTAATTTTCATCATCTTCCACTTTTGCCAAAACAATTAGTTTCCCTTCCGAATTCAAAGGTATGTTTTTTGGGAAATCAAAAATCGCAACTCCGTTTTCATCAGTGGTAACTTCTTTTCCTATTGGTAAAAGCCCGTAAAGTCTTTGCACATACAATTTAACAGCTATTTCTGCAACAGGTTTATTTTCCGATGAAACCTGCACCTTGCAAACATAATTGGTATCTGCCTTTTCGAAACTTAAAGTCATGCTTGCTTCTTTTTCCTGACCCCATAAATGGAAGTTAAGAAAAAATCCAAAGCATATTATTAAAATATATTTATAGCTTTTCATGTGTTGATTATTTGTAGTTAATAATTTCATCTTTCCCTTCCAGTTTTCCTTCTGCAACTTCCCACACCGAAATAATCGGAAAGAATTTGGCAAACAATGTTACGATTAACATCATTGCTGCAAAGGTTGCTGCTACTATGGTCATTTCAATTAAACTCGGACTATAATGCCTCCACGAATCCGGAACATCCTGTATGGGTAAGTAAGGATGTGCAAGTCCGGGTATTACAATCAGGTAGCGTTTGAACCAGGCTGCGATAACCACACAAACCGCAATAATGGTTAAAGGTAAAGGTTTTCTCATAGAAGGAATCAACGGCAATGAAGCGGGAATCAACATGCCAAAAAGCACAACCGACCAATAGAAAATTGCCTCTTCCCCGATAAATAAATTCAAGAGGTGATTTTCATGTAAGCCGCTCATTTTATAAGCAGGAACCAGATATTCATTGATATTGAAATAAATATAAATAAACGACATCAGTACCAGGGCCTTTCCCAATTTATCGAAGTGCATTTCGGTCAGATAATTTTCTAATTTGTATGCTTTTCTGATTACAAATACAGCAACTACCATGCCAGCCACTCCTAATAAAAAAGCTCCTGATACAAAGTAAGCACCAAAATTGGTACTATCCCATTCTGAACGCAATGTTGTTGCAAACAACCAGGCAGTAACCGTATGAATGGAAACCCCCAGCGGGATTACCAAAACCGTTAAAATCTTCACACTTTTTTTCAAAATTTTCCATTGTTCAGCAGTTCCTTCCCAACCAAATGAAAGAATATCATACATTTTCATTTGCCATTTGGGCTTATTGGTTAAGTGGTTTTTGCATGTCGACATGGATGGTATCATTGGAATAAATAAAAGGACAATACTGGTTGCCACATAGGTAAGGATAACGATAATATCCCATACGATTGGCGACTGTATTCTGCCATGAGTTACCAGGTAATATAACCTGTCGGGGCGACCCATAGCGGCTACAATACTAATTCCCGCAAGCATAATGGCCGCAACTGCAATAACCTCTGCGATGCGTGAAAGCGGACGGTACCATTGAAAATTTGTAAGTTTAAGCACAGCCGACATCAAAACACCTATCAGACTGAGTGCTACAAAAAATACAAAGTTTGAAATATAAACACCCCACATCGTATAATCGCGCAGGGATACGGTAACATATTTGCTTTTGGTTTCCTGAATATAGTATGCATAAACACCGCATAAACAAACAGCAACCAGAAAAGCAATCCAAACTTTACCCCAGGTGCCTATTTGTTGTATTGGGCGAAGCAGGTCCCTTTTCATAACCATGTACTCTTCCTGTGTAAAGGTTTCGTGCGTAGTTTTTTCTGAAGTTATATCTTTTTCAATCATAATCTTTTTCTATTACCGGGTTATTCTGCTTTATTGTGAATTTCAGTTGCCTCTTCAAAAGGGAATGCTCTTTCAACCGGAGGCAAATAATATACCCGGGGTTTGGTTCCCAACTCCTCAAATTGGCGGTAGCCAGCTCTTTTCTTCAGCAATTCGCTCAGTCTGAAAGTTTCTTCCCCGTTGGTTACAGCATCTTCCATTTCATCTCCAAAAAAGATAACGCCGTTCGGACATTCAGTAACACAAGCGGGAAGAATTCCTTTAGCCGAACTGTCTGGACAAAAATCGCACTTGGAAACCGTTCCTTCAGTACCTGATTTGGTTGCACCACATTTGTTTAAGTCTTTGGCATGTTCTTCATTATATGCAACCTGTTCGGGTCTTCCAAAATTAAATGTACGTGCCGAATAGGGGCAGGCCGCCATGCAAAATTTACAACCGATGCAACGATCGCTGTCAATGGCAACGATTCCGTCTGTACGTTTAAAAGTAGCATCAACCGGACAAACCTTTGTACAGGGAGGGTTATCGCATTGATAGCAGGTTTGGGGAAACCAGTAGGGTGCGGTTATTTCCGTATCCTGCATCCGTTTAACCCTGATGAATTCGATAGGAGGCAATAAATTATGCATGCTCTGACATCCTGATACGCATTTACGGGCATTGGCACAACGCGCTAGGTCAATAACCATGATAAACTTCTTTCCGGGTATTCCTTCACGAATTGAAAATTCTGCCAACTTTTCTTCCGATGGGTGCGCAATCATGCTGCTGTCCACTTCAACCATTTTTCCATCGGCAGTTAAAACTTTAACCTTGGTACCTGTTTCAGGCGGTGATGCAAAAAGGGTATTCTTTAATCCCAATCCTGTTAATGTTGCACCACCGGCCAGTAAACCAAATTTTAAAAAGTTTCTTCTGCCGGAGTTTTCGTTTTCTTTTTTCATAATCAAATGTTATCTTACGGTAGTTTTTTCGCTACCCGAATTACTCTCCAAATCCGAATTGACGGGTAATATTGAATCCGAGCAGCCAGGCAGGTATTCCAAAATTGGTAAAATCATTGGTATTAAAATATTTGGCTTCCTGACTGAGAATACCATTGGAGTTACACACAAAAATCTGGAACTGGTGATATCCTGTTGAAAATTCAACGCCAATACCAATATTTGGTAATGGACGGTGTGGCAATCCTTTAATGTTTGTTGGGTTCATGTCAATGTCTGATACATTTAAGGGTTGATCAAATTCAATCATGAATGAGCCCTGAGGGCTGAATTTATATCTGGCTAAAGCAGAAAATCCATACAAATCATGATGGTTGTATAATAATGCTGAATCAACCATATTATAATGAACATAATTAAAACTCGCCTGTAACGAAAACTGGCTGTTAAATTTACGACTGATCATGATTTCGTTGTAATAGGATAATCTGTTGGTAGCTTTATACTTGTTTTCCTGGTTCAGGAAGGATTTTTTGTCAACAGCGGTTCTTGCAATGTTTCCATAGTACACAAGCGAAACCGGCATACCACTGGTTTTTTGGTTCAGGATTGCATACTTCCAGCTAAAATCATAAAGTTGTTTGTTTTTTGTTGCGGCAATACCCACCGAAAGTTTTTTAGTAATTCCGTAACCAAAATAAAGTCGTATATTAGAGGGAGCATAAATCCCATAAATATCGCTTGCCTTATCTGCCAGTCCAAACCGGTGCTGAATGGCCATATCCATATAACCTTTATCATGCGTTTGTACAGTTTGATTATTAATAAACATACTGTTTTCAAAAGTTGCTTTAACCACCTCAACAGGAGGTTTTGCATCACTTCCATCCTGTGCAAATATTACTACAGGAACAAATAATAAGATAAGAACGGATAATGTTTTTATAATTTGTGTTTTCATTGATAATGTATTTTAATGGTTAATTATTCTTGGCTCCCTGCTGAATCCAAAGTTCTAAGAGTTTTATTTTACTTGCAGGAAGTTTTCCTGCAGGTGGCATGGGTTTGGCAATATCCACCATGCGTTTGTATAATGAACTGTTTGCCGGAATGGTATCAGGCGTGTCGGCATCTACATAACCCAGCTGGGTTATTTGCTCATATGCCTTATCAGCGGTTAAAATAGGTGGAGGTCCGCCTGCGATATGACAACCTGAACCCAGGCAACTTGCAGTAAAAATAGGCACTATGGCTGCACTGAAACTAATCGGGACGCTTGGGTCAACCGGTGTTGAATTATCTGATGTGGTGAGGTAATCTTTTTCGCATGAAACCAAAATGAGGATACCTGCCAATAGGGTCAGAATTTTATTTTTTGTTTTCATATTATTTAAATATCAGGGTTTCTTTTGCTGAGCCAATATGATTTTTTCCATCATCATCCATGAGCGCTACACCAAAAGTGTAATTTTTATTTGTGAGCAAATTAAATTGTACATCATCGGCATTATTGGTTTTAAGTTTACGTTTAACCAAAACCTGGTACTTTTGATGCTTGTTGGTTTGTGGAAACATGGCATTGGTAACCTGTATCGGCGTTACATTGGTAACCACAGTAATGTCTGCCGAACTGCTTCCTGTAGCAGGAGTGTTCAGATAATAACCGGGTGATCCGGATGTTCCCCTCATAAAAGTAATTAAGTCATCTTTTTCCGCTGCTGTGAGTACCCCCCAGTATCCGGCCATGTCGCCTATATTATCCATTGATTCTTTGAATGCGGCTCTCGATTTTTTATTTTCAGCAATCGAATTCGTTGCACCATCACTTCCACCAGAACCATTAACCCCATGGCAGTTATAACAACCTGCTGTAACATTATATAGTGTTGCTCCATTAGCAGCATTTCCAATCATGGGTGTTTTATTCAATAAATAATATGAAGGATCCAGTAAAGTTGTACTGCCATTAGGTAAAGTTACACTTTGAGAAGTTCCATCCCACTCATATGCAGGACCCGATCGGTTTGTAGCACCTGTTGAATTACGGGTTGCCAGTGGATTTCCAGCATCATATACAAACCCGGATACGCTGGCATTCATATCATGTGCATAGCCTAATGGTGAAGAAGTTGCAAGACTCCAGTTCCAGATGTCAACGCTGCCTGATGTGGGTGTCATTACTGCACTGCTGCCACTGCCATGGCAACTTGCCTGGCAACCTACAGTTGAAAATGTTCCGGCTGTTCCGGCCGCACCGGCAATTTCAAATGCAAAAGCAAGTTTATCGCTATTGCGTTGTGAGGTCCATCCTGATGCCGGTTCTGTTGATTTTAAAGGATCTGTTTTACCATTATACATCCATGAATGTTGTGAAAGATTTACGGTTGAATCATACCATTCGGCCAGTATATAAAGATAATCGGCATCATAGGCAGCTTTTAAACTTAGCTTTGCATCTCCGCCTTTATTAAAGTCAAGTAACCCTGCAAAGGTTTTTGTAAGGTTTAAAGCACCCTCTCCATACAGCAGATTTGTGCTCATGTCTTTTGTATTTACGTTCAGGTAGTTCGTAGTTTTCCAATAAGCTGCATTAATCGTTCCCGGAGCTGTATTGGTGTAATAAGCCTCCAGAGAACTGGTTTGTTGAGAAACTTTAGGTGGTGCTTTTGGTGGGAGTGTGTAACTGTAATCTTTTTCACATGCACCTAAAAAAAGCAAAACCAGACTCAACAACAAAATGTTAATATTAATTGGTTTAGTCATTCGTTTTTTTTTAAAAGTTTAAAATTAATAGGAAAAGGGCATCGCGTTCTTTAATATTTTGGAGTTTAATACATATGAAATCAAACACATTTTTAAAGAATACTTTGCCCTTTATATTGTTAATGAAGAATCAGACTGACTTCGGTCTGATTCTTCATTTTAAAAGTTATTTACATACAAAGTCAAGAGTAACCGGATTTACTGAGTTTTTAACTGAAACAGTATACCCGTTGGTAATGTATATATAATCGTGTTTGTCTTTGTATTCAGCAGCAATATAATATTCACCCACAGCAAGTCCTTTTACACTAAAATTGCCTGCCGAATCTGCCTGCCAGAACTGATTGAAGGCTTTGGTTGTTACATCGGTTGCTATTTTTATTTTCGCGAACGGTGCAATTATTGGAGTACTCGACTGGCCCGCATCCAGATATTTAACTGTACCTTTTATCAGCGCTTGTCCGTCTGTTACCGATTTAATAACTTCAACAGTTTTTGTTTCTTCCTTTGCGCAGGATGCAAGCATGAAAGCACCAACTGTTAATATGCCTAAAATATATTTAAACGTTTTCATATTTATACTTTTGTTTAATTTATTTGTTAATTATTATTAATTATTGCTATTGTTTTATTGATGCGATTTTGAAAATACCATATTTGCGGTAACAAACATTTCGTCGGCAACAGAACCTGAATACGTACCATATGTTTTGTTGTTGGCAAATGCGAAGTCGGAATTTGTTTTCTCAGCAGCTGTAGGATTTTTCAGATATAATTTGGTGGCAGCTTTATCGGTATAATCAGATCTTTTAAAGCTGAACGAAGCACTGAATCCGCATCTTAATGTTCCTGCAGGACCGCCGCTTGACAAGAAATCGTAGGAGCCATTATAAGTAACATACATAGTAACAGGTTTTGAGATAGGCTCACCATCTGCTTTACCGGGAGTATTATGCAAATATCTGTTGAAAATAAAATCACAGGTTACGATAAATCCATTGCCTTGTCTTTTCCAGGTACCGGGCTGTGCAATAACCCAAGCTGTATCACTTAATGGGTCAACAACTTGCCTTGTAGAATCTAACCATTGGGTTCCCATATAATTCTGTCCGCACTGGATATAACCATCCCTGCCGGGCTCACTGGTGCTGTTAGTTGAAACCAATACATAGAATTTCATATAGTTTTTTGACAAATCATTTGAGTTAAATCTGAAATAACAAGGTGGACCTTGTGTATTGGGGCCTGCTGCCCAAAATTGTGTGGCGGGATATTTTTCATTGAAATTGAGGTTTTTTAACGCAACACCTTTTGATGGCGGGCAATGAACACCTCCTAATTTATTTGGTAAAACCGGGAAATCGGGTACAAAGTGGAATTCTCCGAAACGACCGGTAATCCATGTGTCAGAGAAATCATAATAACGCGATTTCCAGTTTACATTACTGTGCGACTTTTCGTTATTGAATGAGGTATCAAGAATAAAGTTGATGGGAACGGGTACTTCAGAGTTGGGAACAATTACACTTTCAATTATCGGATCTGTTTTGTATACAGTCTCAACTTTGGTATCTTTCTTACATCCTTGCAAAAAGACAGTTGTTAATCCAATTGCGAAAGCAACAAGTAAAATTAATCTGCTGTGTTTAATAATAGCTGTGTTCATGTTTTTATTTGTTTTGGTTAAAATTGAATTTTTGATGATAAATGTTAGGCTTTTGTTATTTTATTTAAAAACTTGCATCCACATCTGATTTTTTAATGATTTTTTTTAATAATGAGCTTGCTTAAAACTAGTTTTCTGTACCTTGAATTCAAGCACAAAGATGTGAGCACCTCAAAATTCAAAAAATGAGGATAGTCATCGTTTCTGATGATTAAATTCATCTTTTAAAATGATTTATAATAACTTTTTCAGAGGTTGAATTTCAGCTTAAAAGAACTGACTTTTATCATTTGGTGAATTCTAAAATATTATATGTAAATGAGAAGCATTTATAAGAATAATTATACCCTATCAGGAAACCGAATGCAGCTTATATAAAGGGAAAGCCGGGTTTGATAATAATTGCTGTGAAGCAAATAATTATTATATGCCTGCCTGAATTCTATTCGCCTGCAGGATTAAAAAACTGAATTAGTAAAATAATCAGTTCAATGATAAATATCATCGCCGTGATAATTATCATATAAGTATAAAACAATTCTCATGATATTATAAAAAGCGAGCGGTAATCTTTGCCGGGTTAATTTAAATTATTCAAACACATTAATTTTTATAATTCACGAAAAGTTATGCTTTTTAGGATTAAAATAATGCAGGGTTGAATAGGTTTTTTTTCATTATGTTTCAAAAAAGCAACCAATCCGGGTTGCTTTTTTGTTTATGGGCTGTTCAAATCACTTTTATTATTTTCAAACTTGGATAATTTTACAATTGTTGACTTTTATCAAACTTTTAATTTTTATATTTTTATCTAATTTTCCACACAAAGATTATTCCAATTGACTTGATTGATAAGTCTTGCGGCGAATTATGACATAAATCACATCTAATTCTGAGCTATGTCATAATTAACAGAATTTCTGCTGATAACTTTGCGTAAGAATTCAAACCTCATACCAATAAAAATTTTATGAAAAACATTCTTGTCAGGTCAGTATAGATTAACATGCAAACATTAAACAATTGATGGAACAGGTTTTAGAAAAATTTGAACACAAAACTGATAATTGTCAATTTAAAGATTGAAAATGAAATGGAAATAAAAACAACAGATGGAGCCGGAAGTAAACGCAACTTTTTAAAAGTTGTCCTGGCCGCAGCGGCTGCATTAACTGCCGGAATATTTATACCTAAAAAACTTCTTAAAGCGGATTCGAATAAGAAAATAAAATTACTTACCGCGGATGGCAAATTAATCGAAGTGGATCAGTCGAAAGTAAACTTCAAAAAAGGCAGTAATAAAGTTTCAGACACTGAACTTAAAAACTGGATGCAAACCGATAAAACCAATAAACCTTTATGAAAGAAGAAGAAAATACTTCAAGAAGAGCGTTTCTCGAAAAAAGTTTAGTGGGCGGTATCTCTGCATTGGGAGTAGCAAGCCTTTTTTCGGCTTGTGATACAGATGTTAAGGAAACCGGAGAAAAAGTAAAATTACTTTCTCCTGATGGACAGATTGTTGAAGTTGACAGTGCTTATATAAATACCAATATCCCTGATTTGAAACTTTCTGAACACAATATCAGAGAAGGCGTAGCCGGTAAAAAGTTTGTCATGGTGATTGACCTTTCACGTTGCAAAAATGCAAAAAAATGTAAAGAGGGCTGTTCAAAAATGCATTTTCTGCCGAAGGAAAGAAGTTATGTAAAAGTTGAAAAAATGCAGGATTCGGAAAAAACAGCTCCTTACTGGATGCCAATGACCTGCTTTCATTGCGATAATCCTCCCTGCACAAAAGTTTGCCCGGTTGATGCAACCTTTAAATTATCGGATGGAATTGTTGCCATCGATAATGACCGTTGTATCGGTTGCCGGTTTTGTATGGTAGCCTGTCCGTATTCGGCACGTATATTTAACTGGGGCGAAGAAATGTATGCCCTGGATAAAGAAGAGGAGAAAGCCATACCAGAACATACTGCCTGTTCAACCCATAAATTAGGTACCGTTGAAAAATGTGATTTCTGCCCGCAGAAGGGCGAGAAAAATGAATTGCCGGATTGTGTTTCTGCTTGTCCGAACGGCGTATTTTACTTTGGAAATGAATATGATGATGCAGTAACAAATGGTGATGAAACATTACAGCTCAGCGAACTGTTAAAAACCAAAGCTGCTTTCAGATATCTTGAAGAACTTGGAACCAAACCCAGAGTTTATTATTTACCACCGGTTAATCGCTTATTTCCTTTTAAAGACGTTGAGGAAAGCAAAAACAGCTAAAAATTATGGAAAACGAATATAAAAAAGATCGAGAAAAATTGATGAGCCTGACCAGGGAACTGATGCCACAGGAATTTGGCAGGGTTGGGGTCATCTGGGTAACGGTATTGCTTATTGTTCTGGGAAGCGGATTGATGGCTTATATACATCAATTAAGCAAAGGATTGATCATAACGGATATGCGTGACTATTCATCCTGGGGAATTTATATTTCAAATTTTGTATTCTTCGTGGCCATAAGCCTGGTTGGATCATTAATCAGCGCAATTCTAAAGTTAACTTATGCCGGATGGCGTACGCCACTTACAAGAATTGCAGAGGTTATTGCGGTATCTGCCATTGCATTTGCCGGCCTTACAATTATCGTAGATATGGGCAGACCCGACCGGATTATCAACCTTTTTATACATGGTCGCATTCAATCTCCAATTATCTGGGATGTACTGGTAGTTGCAACTTACCTGGTAATTAGCACCCTGTTACTGTTCTTGCCGCTTATACCGGATATCGCTCTGTGCAGAGAGTCGGGCATAAACAGTAAGTTCTGGAACATGAAAATTTTTAAATGGCTTGCCATGAATTGGAAAGGTAAAAAAAGTCAGTTCTTCATTGTAAATAAATCCATTAAAATTCTAGCAATTCTGATTATACCCGTTGCATTGGGTATACATACTGTTACTTCATGGTTGTTTGCAACCACATTCCGTTCAGGTTGGGATAGTACCAACTTTGGTGCTTATTTTGTTTCAGGAGCTTTTATGTTGGGTGCCGGCGCGGTAATTGCTGCTATGTTTATGATCAGAAGACAATATAAAATGGAGAAATATATTACCGATGGGCATTTTGATAAAATGGGAAAATTATTGGTTTTACTTTCATTGGTTTACCTCTATTTTAATATAAACGAATACCTGGTACCTGCTTATAAAATGAAGCATGGAGAAGCAGCTCATTTAAACTCATTGTTCACAGGTCATTACGCTCCCATGTTTTGGTCGGTTCAATTTTTCGGAATGATACTGCCTATTCTGGTTCTGATATTTAAAAAGGGTAGAAAACCATTACCTTCTTTTATTATTTCAATAATGGTCATAGTAGGATCCTGGTTCAAACGATTCCTAATTGTAACACCTACGCTCTTGCATCCCTTTGTCCCCATCCAGAATGTTCCCGAATCATGGAAGAGTTATAATCCTTCCTGGGAAGAATGGCTGATAGCAGCTTCAACGCTTGCAGGTGCCTGCCTGATAATGACTTTGTTTATCCGTATTTTCCCGATTATACCTATTTGGGAAACAGCCGAAGGGAATGGCATTAAAGTAGAATCACATGATGAAAAATAATAGGAAAGCCATGATAAAGAAAATTGCATTGAGTATCATTTTAATGCTGGGTATAATATTGAGCAATAATTTACATGCTCAAGATGAAGCTGTAGCGGATGCAAGCGGGAAAAAAGCTCCCAATCTTACGATTGTTTATAATAATATGAATAACCAATCCAGAAGTATTACAGTAAGTCTTACTAAAAAAGAAGGCAAGAAATGGATACCGGTTGTTAATCTGTCAATTGCATTATATTTAAACAGTACGGATGCAGGCGGATTGTTAGGAACCCTAAAAACAAATGAAAGAGGAAAGGCTGAATTTATTTTGAATAATGCCCGTTTTAAACATATCAAAGATTCTGCAGGTGCTTATCAATTTATTGCACAACTTAGAAATAATTCTGAATTTGAAGATACTGACGCTGAAATTTTCATAAAAGAATCGAATTTAAAACTTTCGCTCACTGAAGATGCAGGTGTGAAAACCGCAAAGGTAATTTTGAGTGAAATGAACAATAAAATGGAATGGGTTCCTCTTAAAGATGCCGATGTAAGATTTTATGTGCAAAAAACATATAGCCTGCTTCCTTTATCTGAAGGAAATCTGAAAACGGATGATGCCGGCGAAGCTTCCATTGAAATACCTGCAGGAATCTCAGGAGATGAAAAAGGGAATATAACAATTGTAGCACGTTTGGAAGAAAATGAAACTTTTGGGGCAGTTATAAGCACTGAGTCTAAAGGCTGGGGAACTCCGGTTGTATTTGATAATAATGAAAACGAAAGGAATCTATGGGCTTCAAGGGCAAATGCACCACTGGTTCTGGTAATCGGAGTAAATGCAGTGTTGTTCGGAATCTGGGGAGTAATCTGTTATATCCTGTTTCTGCTTTTTAAAGTGAAACAGCTTGGAAAAAAAAATGAACACCAAATAAATATTAATCCATAAATAAAAAAAACATGAAACTCGTATTAGTAAGCGCAATTTTGGCAAGCATATCGTTTGCCTTTGTATCTCCGGATTCTTCCAATAAAAGCAATCCACTTCAGGATAAAAAGAAATGGGTTGCTCCGGAATCATCCAAAAAAGTAAAAAATCCTGTGGCTTGTGATTCCGAAAGTCTTTCAAGCGGCAAGGAATTGTATAATAAGCATTGCAAATCATGTCATGGTGCTACCGGTAAAGGCGATGGCCCGAAAGCAGCAGAACTGGAAACAGAAACCGGTGATTTTAAAAAGATGGCTCCCCATACT
The DNA here is from genome assembly GCA_030680835.1 of Bacteroidota bacterium. GTDB lineage: Bacteria > Bacteroidota > Bacteroidia > UKL13-3 > UKL13-3 > B1. The sequence goes on along the minus strand of JAUXUD010000068.1, from coordinate 5,601 downwards.
GATGGCGAATTGTTTTATAAAATCAAAGAAGGAAAAGATGATATGCCTTCTTTTAAAAAGAAAATTTCTGATGACGAAGAAATATGGAATATTGTTAATTATATGAATACGCTAAAAAAGAAATAAAACTTAAAGGCATAAAACAAAACATAACCTGCACATAAATTTAAACAAAAACGACAAAATCAAAAATTAAAAATTATGAAAAACAAAAATCAATTATTAACTTTAACGCTTATCTTAATGGGTGGAGTGAGTTTGCTCATTTCAAACTGCTCAAAAAAAGCAGATCCGGGTCCAGCTTCTGTTCCAATAACTCCGGGTACTTCAATTATCGATACCTCATACACACATGATTTGGTTCATGGTAATGTGATGTGGTCTTCCAGGTATTATGATTTCTCAAATACCATGTTAACCGGCAGATTTAACAACTACAATTTTGCAGCAAAACCAGGTGATCCTACCTTCAAAAAAACATCATTTGTTTACAATGAACCGGATCCTTCAAAGAGTTACTTAAATTTCTGGGTTCAGCTTTCAACCTATAATACCGGTCAGCCGGGAAGAGATGGTTTGGGTAAATGCGGACTGGGTTATTTGGGCATCGTATATCTTGATTCGTCCAAAACAAAAGTGGATCCTTTAAGCGATACCGCCAGATTCATCAGTACCTCCTTTGTTCAAACAGGACCAAATGATTATGATGTAATTGGTAATTTCACTTTTAACAGATATCGTGGAGTTGATGGTAAAGTTGACGGAACTCCGATTACCAGACCCGTAACGGTACATTTGGTATTTAACGGACAAAAAGATTTCGATTCGAATAATGACGGTACCATGGATAAATTAAGAGCCGGTTTTACCGCATCTTTTAGCTTTAACAGATCCGATTATATGGACAAGACTTCCACCAAGGCTTATTATCCGGTTCCAGCAGCAGCAGATGCAGCAGGTAATGTGATTGCAGCTAACAACAAAACTTATGGAGTTTGGTCAGCATCAACTGCCGACAAAATGGATATTACAGCAAATATAGAATTTTACAAAAATCATTAAATTGCAATCGGAGTTTAAATGATCAGGTGCGGTGCATAATACATTTATGTACCGCACTTTTTCAAAAAAGGAATGTTTTGGGCAGCTATATTAATGATTAATTAAAAAAAAATATGCGAATTAAAAAGTACTTGGTTTTTATCCTTATTTTAGGAATATTTATTGTTGTCATTCAATCGTGTGAAAAGGATAACTATATGGTACCTCCTCCTGCAAAAATAGGAAAGGCAACCAGTTCACTTGAAGCACAGTTTGTTAATACAGCTCCTTTAACATTATTATCTCCGTATTGGAAATCGGCTGATTATTTAAAAGTAAATGCAGTTGATGTTAGTAAGAATTATCTGTTTGGGGATGGATTGCTAAATATGACAGGAATTTTTGGAGGGAAATCTGACTGGGGTACCGACCCTTCCCTTACTTTAAAAGCAGCTTACGACAGCAGCAATATTTATATTCTGGCCGAATGGATGGACAATGATGTAAATTTATCGGAAGCAAGCTGGTTATGGAATGGCCCGGGAGATGCAAAGAAAGCAGATAGTACGCTGAAGTGGACTTCACAACGGAACAATGACAAAATTGCACTTGCATTTGAAATACAAACGGCTTCAAATGCAAACGGAAACTTTTCAAATGTTGGATGTGCAGCTTCCTGCCATGTAAACGGCAATAACTCAACCATGCAGCCGGATGCCGGAAAAGTGGATATTTGGAACTGGAGTTTGGCGCGTTCTGCACCCCTGGGTTATTTAAGAGACATGGTATCGGATCCAACGAGTTTTAATGATGATGCGGGACAGGTAAGTTCAACCCGGAACAGCAGTGGAGCTACAAATCGTTCAGGACCTGCATACGAATGGGATGGAACAACACAAACGGTTACCTTGGCAAACGGGCAAAACACAATTTTGGATCCGGGATTTTATTTAGTCAATAAAACTCCTTTTATTGGCGATATGGTTCGCGGAGATTCAATTTACCATGCGGCAAACAGTTGTGCCCACTGCCATGGTGAATTTGGAGAAGGCGCAGAAGCAGCTTTTATTAATGGAATTGCTTTGAATAAAAAATCGAGAGCTTCCCTTATTTCGGCTATGGATAATAATGCAGACATGGCTCCTTACTGGGGTGTATTGGGCGGCGCCGACCGTGACAATCTGGTTGCATTTATTAGAGGATTATCCGGAGTTCCGGGATATGTATTATCGAAGCCTACAGGGAGCTGTGCAGATATTTCTTCGGTAAATAATGTTACACCCATTCATGTGGTTAATGCAATGCTTCCTAAAAATAATGTACATACCAAATACCAGGTTTTAATTATCCGTAAGCTGAAAACGAATAATACCGATGATGCACAATTTGATTTAAGTGTATCCAAAACTTTTAAATTTGGTGTTGCCATCATGAATAACGATTCAAGGAATCATATAGGATCCCCTGTTGAAACACTTACCTTTAAATAATATGAAAAACTTAATATATTTTTTACTATTGGTATTTTCAGTATCAATGGTATCATGTGAAAAAGACAATTACGGGGCACCCCCATTTGACCCGAATAAACCGGTAAGTTTCAGTAAAGATGTGCTTCCGCTGTTTACCACCAATTGCGCCAAATCCAGCTGCCACGTTGCGGGAGCAGTAGCTCCTGATCTTAGCCCGGCCAACGCATATGATCAGCTTACCGGATTGGGGTACGTGCCAACGGATGGTGCAAATGCAGCAGGATGTAAGTTATATGTTATCATGATGAACACATCAAAACCAATGCCCCCTTCAGGGAAGCTTCCTGCTTCACAAACGAATTTAATTTTAGGATGGATTACTCAAGGTGCTCAAAATAATTAATGATTATGAAAATGAAATACAATATTTTTAAGATTTTAGCTTTAGCGGTTTGCATTTCTCCCTTCACGGCATTTGCACAGGAGGAGGCAGCAAAGGAACCTGAAAAAACTACGGATAAACCCGTAAAGCAAACTTTTCAAAGTGGCACTTTGATTAACAATCAAACCGTTGTGGGTTTGAAAAAAAAATCATTGGAATTTATGATTCAGCACCGCTTTGGTGTAATTAAGGATGAAAGCAACATGTATGGTCTTTTTGATCCTGCCAATATCCGTTTCGGTCTGGGTTACGGTTTAACTGAGCGCTTTGCAATCGGTGTGGGTGTTACAAAAAACAAACATGTATACGATATTAACGGAAAATATGTAATACTAAGGCAGACCAAATCGGGTAAAATGCCTGTTACCGTTACCGCTTACGGCGAAATGTGCAGAAGCGGTTTGAGTGATGAGAATTTTTTTAACCAGGAAGGAAAATATAATGGAAATGACAGGTATTCCTATTTTAGTGAACTGATGGTAGGAAGAAAGTTTAATGAGCACTTTTCTTTTCAGGCAGCGTTTACCTATTCGTATTTAAATATTGTTCCTGTTGGAATGCTCAATGCAAATATGGGAGCTTCAGTGGGCGGACGATATAAGTTCAGCAACCAGTCATCTGTGATTATTGATTTTGATTATCCCATTACATCACAAACAGATGCAACATTACAACCGAAACCAAACATTGGTCTGGGATTGGAAGTATCCACCAGCGGTCACCAGTTTCAGATATTCGTTACAACTGCTGATGGCATCCTGAATAATGTTTCAAGAACGTACAATCAAAACGATTTTTTAAACAGGCAACTCATGATCGGATTTAATATTAACAGGTTGTGGTCGTTCTAGGGTTTTTAATTAATGTATAAAAATCTATTTGTAAAAGCCGGAATATGTGTCATATTGTTTTGTTTGGGATTCGGGTGCAAATCCAAATCAGATAAGTCAGATGCAAATTCGGTTGTAATTAAAGGTCACACAGATTTTAAAAAAGGAACAAAACTGTTTTTATTTGGGTATACAGATTCTACTGACTTATTTCTGGATAATTTAAGCGCAATTGATACATCGCTGGTTGATGAAAACGGAGATTATTATTTTTCACTTAAAAGATCTTTAAATACAGTTTGTGAATTGCAGACAAAAGATTCAGTTTTGGTTCCCATTTTATATTTATCTCCGGGAAAAGAGCACAGCATTAATTTTTCATCCGAAAGTGATAATCCCGGATTTAATACTTCAGCCATTGAAGGGAAGTACAATGATTACTTCATGAAACTGATTGATACCTTTTACAAGGAACCCGAAGCAAAACAATTTTATTATATCTCTTCCAATTTTCTGGAGAGTCGACAATTTGACGATTATATAACCGAACGGCGCGAAAAACAACTGGCCTTTTTTGAAAATTATTTTAAAGATGTAATTGTTGACAGTAATTTTAAAAATTTTGCGCTCAGCCAAATTCATTATCAGTTTGGAACCGACAAAATGTATTGGGTAATAAAGAAAAGAATGAAAGGCGTTAAGCTTAAGATTGATTCTTCCTATTATAATTTTTTATCTCCTTCGCTTATTCAAAATCAAAAGGCAATCAGTTGTCCCGGGTATATACGTTTCGTAAAATTTTATTTAAAAGATACCTATGAACGCAGGGTTGAAAAGGAGCTTGAAAATAAATTACCTGTTACATTACCGGCCCGGGAAAAATACAATATCGCAGTTCATGACTTTAAAGGACCTGCTTTAAAGGCAGCTTTATATAATATTATTTACGATGATATGGGTGGCATTGGCAATAGCGAAATATATAAAAACATTTCATTGCAATCTTTTGATAAATTACTGCTTCTTTTTAAACAGAAATATTCAATTAAGGAATGAATAAAAAATAAAGAAATAACTGAATCGTTTTCTCTTTTCTATTCCATGTAATGCACATATAATCAGACATATAATTAAGACATGTTTGAAAAAATGACATTTATCATTTTTGTTATATTCTATAGTTTTAACAGTGTTTTAGTTTTCGTTAAAATTTCAATAATGCTTATTTATTATGGTTCAGGCCCGCTATGACTAAAATCATAAAAAAGAGTGAATATTGTAACTTTTTTGTCAAATTATCGACTTAATTTTGATTTGATAAAAACAACAAAACAATTAGAAACATGAAAAATTCAAAAAAGACCTTTCTTGTACTCACATTTCTTTCTTTGGTAGTATTTAGCTTAACATACTGTACGAAGGATAACCAGGTTTTAGACCTGCGGAAAGACACTGGAACAGGAAGCGGAACCGGAAGTGGTTCTACGCTAACTTCAATTAAAGTATCTACCGCACCGGGAATTGATGGTGTAGTTGATGCAATGTGGGCGAATGCAGCTAAATTGGAATTTTCTGTAACAGTGCCTGATCCAAGCGGAGATTTATTCAGGGGATATGTTGGAAATACAATTCCAAAAGTTTCTTTAAGGTCGATGTATGATGCAAGCAATATTTATTTTCTTGCAGAATGGACTGATCCTACCCAATCATTGCTTCGCGAACCCTGGTATTTTGACCCCACTTCAAAACGTTGGAAAAAAGAAAGTGGAGCACCTACTTTCACTACTCCTGTAACTACACCACCTACTGCAGCAAG
>JAUXUD010000059.1 GCA_030680835.1 Bacteroidota bacterium | reverse complement strand
CATGTTGGCACCCTATTTTAATGAAGTATTTGCTTCAGATATCAGTCAGAAACAATTGGATCAGGCCATACCCAATAACAAAATCAGGTATGCAACTGAACCTAGCGACGCCTGCAGTTTGCCCGATAAAAGTGTTGACCTGATTACTGTTGCCCAGGCATTACACTGGTTTCATTTCGAACATTTTTTTGCAGAGGCAAAAAGAGTGTTAAAACCCGGCGGAATTATTGCAACTTTTGCTTATGGTTTTTTAAAAATTGATGAACCCATAGAAAAGATTATTGAACACTTTTATAAGCATGTTATAGGTTCATACTGGGATGCTGAACGCCGTCATGTTGAAAATGAATATAAAGATATTCCCTTTCCTTTTGATGAAATTGCGATTGGAAAATTTGAGGTTCACTACCAATGGAGTGCTGCTGATTTATTGGGTTATTTAAGCACCTGGTCGGCTGTACAGCATCACCTCAAAGCAACCGGTTTGAACCCAATAACATTAATCACAGATGCCATAACCCTTGCATATGGCAACAACAAAACACTTCCGCTTAGTTTTCCAGTTTTTACAAAAGTTGGCAGATAAAAGAGGCTTCTTCTACCACTTCACCCACTTGTATGTATTGCTCATTTTCCCATCCATTGATAATCTTACAAAATAAATACCCGGAGAGAGACCCGACAAATCCAGTTGATAATTGTTTGAGCTTAATACATCAGATATAATTTGGGTTCCTTTAATATCCATAATTTCATATTTTGTTCCACGCTCAAACTCATGTAATATTAAATTACCCGAAGACGGATTGGGAGATACAGTTCCCTGAACCTTTATTGGATTAGTGCTTTCTTCAATTAAAGTCCCCGGATTAAATGCTGCATTACAAGTATTATATGCGTTGGCAGCATACATGGTCCAGTTTCCATTTACAGTTCCCGCATCAAAACAAAACAAGCCACTCATATGTGTTGCGCCATATATTTTATTGTTGTAAACCAATAATCCTCCGTAAGAAAACATATGGGTTAATGTATCGGCATCCGCAACCCATAATTTCTGACCGGTATAAATATTTGCACAAACATATCCCTCTTTAGTGGCTGTATCCGAGTTATTACAATAAAACACCTTACCATCCAATGCAACCGGAATAATACTTCTCCCCGAGCTGCCATAGCGGTTGTCTTTCACCCATATTTGTTTGCCTGAATAAATACTCAATGCTCTTAATTTCTGCGGTTCGGTACCCAGGTTTTTACGGGTTGAAATTACAATAATGGAATCGAACATGGCAGGTGGTGCATAGTCTGCAGTATATCCTATGCTGTCGGTTTCCCACATAATGGTTTTGGTTTGCAGGTTGATCCCATAATATTTTTGCGTTTCCGGTGTATAGGTCATATCGGAGCAAACAATAAGAATAGAACTGTCTCTAAGTGCCATAACCCCTGCCTTTCCTAATGTGTCGCTTAAATTAATCGTCCACTTTATAGCACCGTCTGTTACATTTAATCCGAAAATCCGTGCTTTACCAAATTCTGAAACAATCAGTTCATTGCCATTGGGATGAAGCAGTAAAGAAGCTGTCTGCATTGTTTTTTTCCAGCGGGTTGCTCCATTGGTTTCATTGAGACAATATAAGTCGCTTAATTCAGTTGCAAAAAAAATATTTCCTTTTGCAAGCGGAGTTCCCTGTGTAATATAATATTTAAGGTCTGTACGGTTCCAGATAATTTTTCCGTCGTTTGGATCAACTTTACAAAAACCACTGATGCCACTGGTTGTATAAATATAGCCATTTGACACTTTGGGATGATGCATTTGTCCGCCAAAATTGATGCTGTCTTTCCAAAGCAGGTTGCCGTTGGTTACGTTATAACAAAACATGCCTCCATCCTGCCCTTGAATAATTATTTTATTTTGAACAATAGCAGGCGTACTCCATGTTGCCGGAGGAAAGAAACCAGCCTTCCATAAAAGCTTTCCGGGCTGGGCGTGCAGGTTAACGGGTAGTAATAAAATAAGGCTTAATTTGATTGGGTTGATTAAAGTTTTCATATAATGAATCTTTGTTCAAAATTAAAATAAAATAAAAGGCAAATCCTAATAACATTTTCAAATAAATATCAGGTTTGATATGAAGCAGGGTAAAAATGACAAATCCGGAATTGAATTCCGAATTTGTCATTTTTATAGTGAATCCAATTATTAGTTTTTAATACCTGTAATCTCTTTCCAGTTAAGGATGCTTGTATTATCAATTGCCGATGTTTTGCCGGTAAAAATAAGGTAGGATTTCATCGTATCCGGATTCAGTTTATTCCAAAACCGGATTCCCTTCAGGTAATCTGCATTAAAGGTTGCGGAGGTTTTTATTTCCACCGGAATTACCTGAGATGATTGTTCCAATAAAACATCTACTTCATTTCCAGTCCGGTCGCGCCAGAAAAATAAATTACTTCTCTGCCCGTTATTCAGCCTTTGCTTCAGTAATTCAAGTATCATCAGGTTTTCAAACAGGGCACCACGCAAGGGATGCGTATTTACATGTGATTCTGTTTCGAGTTCGAGCAGTGAACAACAGAGTCCGGTATCATAAAAATACAGCTTGGGCATTTGGGTAATCCGCTTGCCCAGATTTTTGTAAAATGGTTGTAAGCGAAAAGCAATAAAACTCGCTTCCAGTATGCCAAACCAGCTCATCACCGTTTTCTGATCGATGCCCGCATCATTGCTGATAGAAGTATAATTTACTTCCTTCCCAACGCGTGTAGCGCATATTTTCAGGAAGCGCTGAAAAATACTGAGGCTGGAAATATTCTTGATCTGTCGCACATCCCGTTCAACATAGGTAAGCAGATAGTTGGGATAAAAATCGGAAGGAGCTATTTTGCGGTCGTACAAACGCGGGTATCCCCCATTCAATATAAACCGGTTTAAACTCTGACTTTTGAATTTACTTTCACTCAGTTCAGCAATACTAAAAGGCAGCAAATGAATAAATGCAATCCGGCCGGCCAGGGTCTGGCTCACGCTTTCCAGCAACAACAGATTTTGTGATCCTGTAATAATAAACAATCCTGTTTTGGATGGTTGCGCATCAATAATTCCCTGCAGATACGACAACAAATGCGGTACTTTCTGTATTTCATCAAAAATAGCTCCCCTTGCATATGCTGCAAGAAAAGCCCGGGGATCTTGTGTGGCCAGCCAAACATTGTCCTGGTTTTCAAAACTGATATACGGTTTGTTGGGGAAAATTTCTCGTACCAATGTAGTTTTACCCGACTGCCTTGGACCCAATAATCCGATTGCCGGAAACTTCCTGGCCAGCTGTTTTATCTTTACCTGGGCATTCCTATGAATCATGTTTCGAAAATAATACTTTTTGACAAATACGGAATTGAATTCCGTATTTGTCAAAAATAATTTTTATATTTATTTGATTATCAATAAAATGTATTTTATCTAATTTCAATAAATTTACATAAATAATTTTTGTAAAATTATTCCGCTTCGCATATTTCCCGATAATCAGGCCCGCTATTTTCTATAAAAGTTTATACGTTTTATTATGAGTAGTATCCACCCTTGATATAATTCTCAAGGCTTTCTATGGTTTCGCGCTGCGAGTGAATCACTTTATTTACGGCATCCCCGATGGTGATCATTCCTAAAATTTTATTTCCTTCCAAAACCGGAAGATGACGAATATGTTTATCCGTCATCAGCGATAAACATTCCAGAACATTTGCATCGGGACCCACCGTGATTACATCATTCGTCATAACCTCCTTTACCAGTGTGTCCTTTGAAAACAAGCCTTTCAAAACTATTTTACGGGCGTAATCCCGTTCCGAAAAAATACCGCAAAGGCTCTCTCCATCCATAACCAAAACGGCGCCAATTTGTTTTTCGGCAAATATTTTTAAAGCATCAAAAACAGTTTGATCGGCCCTCACTGAATATACTTGACTGCCTTTTTTTTCCAAGATGGTTTTTACTGTTAGCATAACGGTGTGATTTAAATACTATTCAATATTAATTCAACTTTTTGGATATTAAAACGATAATTGTAAATTTTGACTAAAATCATGTTAAATACAGGAATTGTTGCAAACAAATAACCTGTTTGATTTCTCTTTATTTATAGCGTTCAAACAGGTCCGGCCAGATATTATAGGCTTTTACATTTTTCTGCGGGTAATAAATTTCAGGAGTATGCTGGTTGTCAAGTTTCCATTCTTTGGTATAAATAACATCTTTGGAAATTTGATAAAAATATATTGCCGGTAGCACCCCATACAAGGCTAAAATAACAATTCCCAAATTCTTGTTATATGCCATGCTGGCTCCAATTCCAGCAAATGTTATAATACCTGCTGTATAACGTCCGGGATTTTTGCGGTCTTTCAGGTATATACTTTCTATTTCAGAATATAGAAAGTGAATACTGTCATTAAAAACCAGTTCCTGCCCATTTTGTCGGCTTAGCTTTAAGGAAAAATATTTTCCGTCATTATCTAATGATTTGGGAAAACGATATGGATTCGCGGGTCTTGATTTTAAAAGAACCAGAACCCTATGGTTAAGCTTGTACGATTTCACATGCCCTTTTACAGAATGTGTAAAATGAAGCATTGGGCATTCAATATCCTGCCCATAAAGTGGCAAAGTTAACATTACAAATAAAATCAAAACCAGTTTCATTTTCCCTGCATTTTATAAATTTCGTATGATGGTAAATAGATCCTTTTCCAGAGAGGTATATCAAACCCCATTTTTATTAAAGGCACTCCGAGCAAAATATCAAAAAATAAATAATAATCTTTTTCATAAGCTAAAACAAGCGATTCAAAAATCAATCCAATACCTCCTGTAATTAATACAAATTTCAGAGTGCCTGCACCTTTATTATGAATATAGAAAGCACAAATATGCGAAAGCGGAGTTTGTATTGTTTTCTTTTTGTTAAAGGGATTAAAGGGCCGGTCAAACAGCATATTTTTCCCATCAAAGGAAATATATCTTGCCCGGGTACTAAATCCTTCCGGGTCGTCAAAAGTCTGAACAGAAATAATATCCCCCGGCTTGAGAAAATAACTTTTACCGGTATAAATATTTTCCATTTTCAAAGTTTGAGCAAACAACTCTGAATTAGTTAATAAGAAAACTATGATAATTAGATACCTTCTCATTCTTATTTTTTATGTGCAGAAATTAAAATTCCCATATGTAAATTAAAATAAACACCCTGAGTCATTCCGGGGTAATAGGAAATATTTCTGTTTGCATTATGTAATTGATTCTGAAAAGGAGCTTCTCCATAGTACTTTATTCCTGTGTTTATTCCTGTTGATAAAATAAATTTCTTCCCTATGTCTATCCAATATTGGAATTCGAATTCCATGCCTGCATAAAAATGAGTTTCCTCAAAAGTGCGGGAAAAGTTACCAAATAAAGGATCGGATTGATAATAGCCCACCATTTCATCTCGGGAAAAACCAATGGGTAAACCAAAACTGAATATTCCCAATTTGCCGTTAGTTGAAACCATTACTGGAATATAGATGGGGGTAATATAATAGTAGGTTGAATTTTGATCATACCACCAATTACCAAAGTTTATTATGTTTCCACTTTGATAAATGTTATTGATTCTTTCGCTTTTCTTCCCATAACCTGCCTTTAAACCAAATCCATTTTTACTCTTTTTAATATGATAAAAAGCAACAAACAAAGGGGCACTCCAATTGCTGACTGCATATATTCCACACAGCTTGTTGGTTTGATTAAATAGCAATGATTGACCGGAACCTGACTTTAATGACAAAAGCAAAACAGAAATTAGAATTGCATGAATTTTCATTTAATGTTTATTGTATCTATCAGTAAATAATGGTAACCCCCATTTAATCCACCTTGTGAATAATTTGGAATTTCATACCTCCTAACCTGAATTTCTTTTGCATTGCTGTTCAATATTTCCAGGCCTTCAAAAGTTTGAGTATAAGAATTTCTTTCAACATCCCCAGAGTATTTGATGGTAAATTTCAGGTTAAATGTGAAATCATAATTATAAGAGGTACTTTGAACCAAGACGTGCGTTGGAAAATTAGTCGATAGTTTTAATTTCGCTCTGTATGTATTCGGACTGTCACTTATGCTTGCATCCGGATAATAAATTCTTTTGATTATTTCATTGGTATCGGCACATTTGATTACTCCATAATAGGAATAATCGATTTGTGGCCCATCATCACCCTGACCACAGCTCATGAATACCAGGTATGACACAATAATAATGGCATGAATGAATCTGGCAGGCATAGTGGAACGAATGTACAAAAAAAGAGATTGTAATTCCTAATTGACTGAAAACAGGTACCCAAATTTTATGCTGAATTGTGCTGCTAAATAAATATTATTGCTATGCGCCATGATTAATCCTGTGCCGGTAGTTTGGTCTATATACTCTTTTTCCGAATAATACCAGGAAGGATATCCCGACTCGCTGGTTTTGTAATTTGTTTCTGAAATCATTTTCTGAGAACCATAGCCCGCACCAAACCCAACAAAAGCGTCGATGCAAATCCGGTTGCCAAATACCCACTGCTTACCTGTATTTAATAACAAGGCCAGGCTTTTCCTTTGATACGTTTTGTAATGATTGTTTAATGTAAAAGTTGGTTGGCCGTTTGCATATTTGTAATCGGTAGAATACAACGAAAAGTCATCTTGTGTGTAGCTGTTTATAAAAACTTCAGGTCGCAGGTACCAACCATTTAATATATGTGATTTTGTCAAATTTCTATATCTCAAGGGCGTAAATCCAATTTTATAACCCGCCCTCATATATAATCCTTTACTCTTGGGTGGAAAATTATTATAAATCACTCCCAATGCAAATTCAAGCGACTTTTTTTCTCCAATACTTTTTTCAAAAGAAAAAGAATAGGTTCCATATACAAGGGCAAAAATATCCCATTTTACAGCCATTTTTCGCTGGTTTTCATAACTTGGTCTATAAGGCCTTGATTCAACATAACGTATTACTCTTCCATCTTCAAAAATTATCCTAAACACCTGAATTCGTGAAATTGAATCTTTTTCCTTATTTAAATCATTCCATAAATAATAATAAATTTGATCTTTATCTGTTAGCGTAACTTTTACGGTAAGTGTATCCTTTTTACCTTCCAAAATAATACGGTCCTGTGCTTTTACAGCGTGTAATTCAAAAAAAACAAGAAATACAAATACACAATAAATCAGTGAAGTATTTTTCATCGTAAATCCGGTTGAATCAAATTTTATCAGGTAAAGGTATGACATTTGGGTAAATGATTTAATTCGAATTTTGATTAAAACTCTGGGAAGAATATTAAATTCGCCTGTTTTTTAGTAATGTATAAGTTAAATAAATGGAAATAATAAATAGCAGCAAGGAAAACGCACTCAATTTCATTGAAGAAATCATAGAACAGGACTTAAAATCCGGGAAATGTAAATCGGTATTAACCCGGTTTCCGCCTGAACCGAATGGATATTTGCATATTGGGCATGCCAAGTCTATATGCCTGAATTTTGGTCTTGCCTTAAAATTTGGAGGTAAAACCAATTTGAGGTTTGATGATACAAACCCCTCGAAAGAAGAAGTTGAATATGTTGATAGCATTAAAAACGATATAAAATGGCTGGGATTTGAGTGGGCCAATGAATTTTATGCGAGTGATTATTTTACTCAGTTATTTGAATTTGCATTAATATTAATAAGAAAAGGATTGGCCTATGTTGATGATTCAAGTGCGGATGAGATTGCAAAATCAAAAGGTACGCCAACCACCTCTGGCATTGGTAGTATATACAGAGACCGGACAATAGCAGAGAATGAATCCTTATTTCTTAAAATGAAAGCAGGTGAATTCCCTGAAGGGTCGAAAACATTGAGGGCTAAAATTGATTTGGGCTCTGTGAATATGCATATGCGCGACCCGATATTATACCGGATTAAGTTTTTTCCGCACCACCGTACCGGGAACCAATGGTGTATCTATCCCATGTACGATTTTGCGCATGGACAAAGCGATGCGATTGAACAAATTACGCATTCGGTTTGTACCCTGGAATTTATTCCGCACCGCGAATTATATGATTGGTTTATTGAACAGTTAGAATTATTTCCTTCAAAACAATACGAGTTTGCCAGATTAAACCTTACTTATACAATCATGAGCAAACGAAAGCTTTTGGAACTGGTAAAAGAGAATTATGTAGATGGTTGGGATGACCCGCGTTTACCCACACTTTCGGGTCTGAAAAGACGGGGTTATACCCCTGAGTCCATCAGAGAATTTTGCGATAGAATAGGCGTTGCCAAAAGAGATAGTTTAATAGATATGTCATTATTGGAGTTTTGCGTGCGCGAACATTTAAATAAAGTAGCAATTCGCAGAATGGTTGTTTTTAATCCGATTAAAGTGATTATTGATAATTGGGAAGAAGGCATCGTTGAAGAATTAACAAGTGAAAACAATCCTGAAGATCCGGGTGCCGGCACAAGAACCATACCCTTCTCGAAAGAATTATATATTGAAGCCGATGACTTTATGGTTGATCCTCCTAAGAAATATTTTAGGCTGGCAATTGGCCGAAGTGTACGCCTTAAAAATGCTTATATAATTACCTGCAATGATGTAATAAATGATGAAAAAGGAAGACCCAGAGAGCTTCATTGCGATTATATAAAAGCAAGCCGGAGTGGGAATGATACCTCGGGTGTTAAGGTGCAGGGAACCATTCATTGGGTCAGCATTCCGCATGCAATTCCCATTCAAATTAACGAGTATGATCGTTTATTTACCAGTGAAAACCTGGCTTTGGAAGAAAGTGATTTCAAAGACTTCATCAACCCGAATAGCTTAACCATCAATACAAATGCGTTCGCTGAACCTTCAATACTGGAGTCCGAAATGACAGACCGTTTTCAATTTATGCGAAAAGGGTATTATTGTCCGGATAAAAATTTTACCAAAGAGAAGCCGATATTCAACAGAACGGTTACCTTAAAAGATGCATGGGCAAAAATTAGTAAGGAGTAATATGCTTAATATTATATCAGGTGTTTAATTTTTGAATTTTTAGGATTTAGTTTCATTAACCATAACCCTGACACCCAAATCGACACCCGGAATCGTATAATGCTATACTTTGAATTGCGGGATTTGTGGGATTTGAAGCGGCAAACTCTCAACGTAAGCTATTCCCAAATGGTTTTCTACGATTTTTGTGGTAGCACTCTGTGAAAAAGTATGCATAAATGAATGATGGACGGTTAGAATCAGATCCTGCAATTCATTATCTTCTTCCATATCCAGAATTGATAAACCAATTTCTTTGCATTTATCTTTTGAAATGTGACGAGCATGAGATTTGTTTGTTTTATGATCACTGAATTCTTTTAATATTTTATTTGTTCTGGTTTCATCACCTGCGCACATATTTCTTTTCAACCAATCATGTGCAAGTTTCTCAGACCAATCAATGGAATTTCGGCAAGAACCGAGAAATGTGGGATGATATTTAGAAACTATAACTTGCCATAAAGGAGCAGCTTGTGGATTTGCTTTGATATCATCTTTAGCTTTTTCAAATTCGTCTAATACTGCCTGACATGCTACACCTCCCATTTGTGGATCTATCGGCCCCAAATTTGATTGTTTTCCCATAATAATTTCCTTACAGGATAAAGCAATCATTGTTCCTGCACTCATTGATATTTGAGGAATTATGGCGCGGACATCATTTTTAAACATTTGATTTAAATAATCTACAATACTTTCAGTGGCAGCTAAATCTCCTCCAGGTGTATGCAATATTAAGTCAAGCCCTTTTGTACGATCCAATTTATGTATGTTAACCATAAAGGCATTTTTGTCCTTATCATTAACAATTACGTCAATTGAATTGGGTCTTTGTAACCAACCTGAATAATAGGCAATTACATTGCGACCTGTTTTCTTATAAATTTTAAGCAGGTATTTTCTTCTAATAACATCAAGGTTATTGGTTACACCCTGTTTTGCTAATGTTTGAATTTCTTCTAAAACTTCTTTCCAGTTTGGCATAATTAGTATCCGGGATAAACCAGCGTATCGGTTGAGGTTATGCTGTTTGGGGTTTCCTCGAATAATGAAAATTTAATAATAAAATCATTCGGGTTTAGCCATTGCGGTGCCTGATTAAAAGGTATTTCAGGCAGTTGAAAGGATTTCATAATTTCAGTATAATCCTCTTCGAAAGTATTTTGTGCTTTTTCGTCTTTGGATTTCATCTGACTTTTAAATTAAGGTTCGAATATGTGCAAAATTTTGTATAAAACAATGTTCATAAACAGAATAAATCCGTAAATAGTATTTTATATTAGTCATTTTTGTGTTTTATAGGGAATCTTTTCTAATTTTCCTGTAAATTAAAGGAATATGGAAACAAATTCAATCATTAACTACCTAAAAAAGAATGCCAAACCCTTTAATGAGATTACCAAATACTCAAATAAACCGGGCATTTATGCATTCTTCTTTTATGGAAAATCATTTCCTTTCACAGGTTATAAACCCAAAATTGATGAGATCATTTATATCGGCAAAACAGAAAGCAGTCAGCAATCCCGTGATTTAAATACACATTTTGCATCCGGTAAAACCGGAAGTTCAACTGTGAGAAGAAGCTTTGGTGCATTATTAAAGGATAATTTAAATTTAGTGCCAATACCCCGAAGCGAAACGGATGCTATAAAGGGCCGGCTTACGCATTATAAATTCGATAATGACTCTGAACTTAAGTTAACAAAATGGATGCAAACCAATCTTGGTCTATCTTTTTTTGAATACCCAAAATCTAAAACGGAAATTGATGAACTAGAAACAGCCTTGATTGCCGAAATTGTACCGGTTTTGAATATTGACCGTAAGAATCCAAATAATATTTACGCAAATAAAATTAAAGAGTTTAGAAAAATGACCGGACAAATTGCCTATCAACTTACAACAGCCAGCATAAAAAAGCCAACAAAAGAAAATTTAAAAATATCCAAGGAACAAAAGATTATGACTTCAAATGGCACTTTATCCAGCTCGAATAAATATATTGAAATTTGGGAAAAGTATAGTTTTGAAATATTGAACGCTATCAAAGCCGGGCAATCAATACAATTGGAAATTGGTGCAAGCCTTTTTAAAAAGGTGGGTAATAGAAAATCCTACACCTTTAATTTAGAATTTAATAATGGAAAGGTAACTAATAACATTAGCGGGAGTGCCGTTGCCCGCGATTTGGCAGCAGTCCTGGAATCTAAAAGTTTGTTTAAAGCTCTTATGCAAGACAAATGGGTTAAATTGCGTATGGACTCTAGTTTTACTTTACATCTGAGTTTAAAATAAGATGGCATTAAAAATAATAGATACCGTATTTGGGAAAAAGGAGATTGATATGATTAACCATGCAGCCTTTGGAGAAATTCCTAAAACTGTATATAAGTATAGGGATTGGCGCGATGATTATCACAAAAGAATCTTAACGCACAATGAAGTGTATCTCAGTTCTCCAGAGGAATTTAATGACCCCTTTGATTGTGGAATAGAGATAGCATATGACTTGCTACAAAAAGATGAAAGGTTAAGATTTGAGTATTTCAGCACTTTTGTTTCAAGAGCGCGTAAGGATCTAACACCATTGCAACAAAGTGCTGAGGTCGAAAAGCTGATAGCTGAAAAGCGATATGAAAACAATAAATGGCTTGAATATGTGCATAACCAATCATTGCTTGAACTTAATAAGCGATTTGGCTTTTTCTGTGTCACACCGGTACCTGATAATATTCTAATGTGGTCGCATTACTCAAATTCTCATAAAGGTTTCTGTGTTGGTTTTGATTCAGTTAAATTGTTTTCATTGATTAATGGCCGTGGTGGCCAGGTATTTTATAGAGATAACTATCCATTGATATCTCCTTTGTTGCATCCAATCGAACAATCAATGCATCAAACAAATTCAAAAGCACATTTTTGGAATTATGAAATAGAATATCGATTAATGAAACACATTAAAGAAGGTAGAATTTTAACCCTACCTCCTGATGTCATTAGATCGGTCATTCTTGGATGTTCAATTCCACCCCAACACAAAGATGAAATTGTAAAAACATTGAAAGAGAGTCAACCTAATGTTATGCTCTACCAGGCTTCCGTTAAGAGGAGAACTTACGAACTTGACATGGTAGAATTATGAAAGGTTTTGATTCTTTAAACTCTTAAACTAATTCTAACTTCCTAACTATCTAAAACATTTTCAAGCATAAATGGGACCACTTTCAGGTTTCCAGAACTGGTTAGGGACAAAGAATTGATCAAGATTTGTAACAATCTCCGCATCCTTACTCAGTCCCTCTTTGATACTTTCCAGTTGGCCTTTAAATCTTATTGCGTCTGGTTCCGGTGCTTGAATAAATATTTTTCCTTCTCCAATTTTACCAAAATTTTCAAATATTTGAATGTCTGTTTCTCGATTAAAAATTGGGAAAGAATAACCAATTGAAACGACATAATCACATTCAGCAATGTAATTTGCCGCAAGGATGCGATTAGTTGAAATAAAACCCTCTTGCTCCCAGGAAAATTTTATTCCTGAATAAATACTTGGATCACTGCTATCTTTAAGTGCATTTATGAAAACTT
The DNA here is from genome assembly GCA_030680835.1 of Bacteroidota bacterium. Lineage (GTDB taxonomy): Bacteria > Bacteroidota > Bacteroidia > UKL13-3 > UKL13-3 > B1. Next base: position 20,872 of record JAUXUD010000059.1, on the reverse strand, counting down.
GATGTGTTTCCCGATCATATTCCTTGAAGGTTTCCATTGTGGCTCCATTATAAAGAATAGCTGAACCATTTAATTTTACAATTGGACCAATTGATTCTTTGGAATAATCTATCCCAAGCTGATTACCAGTTTCTTTAAGACTCTTGTGACTTTGAAAGAAATTAAATGATTGTTCAATCTGGAAATCATAATTCCAGGAAATGATTTTTATATTTTCAGGTAAACTGAGATTTGGAGAAAGAATTGCTGAAAATAATGCATCATATCTGGGATCAATCTTGAATGATTTTCTGGATTTAGAAATTCTCTCGCCCAATTCATCATATGAATCTGTATAACTTTCAATCAGGATATCATTATGATTAACCGAGTAATCAACTAATTTAAGCCTTCGAAATGTTATTAAGCAAGCAATAATATTTTTGAGTCGAATATACCTATTCTCCCACCATTGCTTTTCCTTGCGTTCTACGATATTGTTCTTTATTAACCAGTATTTTCTTGCCAAAGTATCAACAGAAAAATGCTCCTTTATTTCACTTAAAATGGAATGGTATTGTTTAAAATCCCGATTCAAATCAAAATCAAAAGTCCTTAAATATAGTGAATTATAATCGCATAAGTATTTTAACATTCGCTCTAAATCTATTGCGATTTCATTCACTAAAGGCAGCGAGTTATAACTAGCCCCTGCTCCTAGCAAATAACATATTTTAGGTTGTTCTGGCATATTATTTTATGTTTATTTCCTCAACGCCTCCCTTAAAACCTGCTGCAATAATTTTTCATTTTGGGCTGCACTTTGTTTGATACTTGCTTCTAATTCATCGCAAATACTCATGAGTTGGTCCAATTTTTTTACAATTCGAATTTGTTCATCAAGCGGTGGCAGCGGCAAAATCAGATTTTCTAAAGTTGGGATTTTAATATTGGGTTGACCTGCCATTTGATAAGCTTCGGCTTTAATTTCTGGTTGTTTGTATCTTAAAAAATTTAAAATAAAATCCTGATTATAAAATGAAGATGGGATAATCCCAATTATGCTATCTGTAAAATACATCTCTCTCCCTAATACTCCTAAATTTCCAATTGTCCCACCAACTATAGCAATAGCAATAGTATTCTTAGGAAATTTTTTTGAAACTCTAATTCCTTTCTCATTTAGCATTTGAGGTGCTTCATTAACCACTGAACCTTTTTCATCTAAACTTCCTATTTGAATAAACGGATATTCTCCACCAAAATAACTTGGATCATTCCGTGGTCGAATTGAGAATTTACCTCTAGTCATTTGAACAATATTGCCTAATCTACACCAAATCCAGTTGTCAGGTACATCGTATAGGATTTTATTATAGTTTATGGGTTCTAATTGATTTGCTTTTTTTATTTTACTTCGTTCCGCTTTTATTTTCTTAAGCAATTCGCTGGCCGATTCATCTTTTGGATTTTGCTTAACCAGTTTTCCTTGGACTGCATCCTGCAATAATTGCTGGCGGAGTTTTTTTACTAATGAGAGTTGGTGGGTGAGTTCGGAAGAGAGAATATTCCCGGTTATCTGATTTTCATGAAGTGTGATGATTTTAATTTCAACTCCCTTATTAAAGTATATCCGTTCATTTGAAATTGAATTGTTTTTTAAATCGTCAAGAAATTCCACAACAAATTTCTGAATTGCCTTATTTTCAACTTTTGCAACAACACCCTTTCTCAATAGTGAATAATGTCTTCCATAGTCCTTAGTATCCGTAATTATACCATGCAAAAAATAATAAAAAAATTTCTCATCAAAAATATTTTTTGGTTTTAACAATTTTACGCCATCTGCGCCAATTACAAAGGGTTGATCAATAAATTTTATTGTTTTAGAATGGTCCCCAAATATCACTAAAGGCAAATCGGTTTTAATCAATAAATTCTCATTATCATTATAACCAATTATAAATTCTTTACTCTGTGATATTACAGGATAATTACCCTGTGATTTTATTTCCTTTGAATTAAGTCCCTTAGGAATGTTAAATGTAAGTTTTTCTAAACAATCACCAACTTCAATGAAATCAATATCATTTGCATCAAAATAAGAGTTTATGCATCGTATATAAATAGGCAAATTTTCCCAAAATATTTCTTCCCAATTTAACGAATTAATTTTTGAATTTGGTTTTCTACCTCTACTCATTCTGCATCCTCTTTAGATTCGTACAATTCATATAATTCATGCAATTTTGCCTGGAGTAACTTTTTATCGGGCAAGGCAATGGTGTATTGACTGATGAGCGTTGGCGATAGGTTGCGGCTCATGGCATATTCAACTACTTCTTCGTTTTTGTTTTTGCATAAGAGCACCCCAATGCTTGGATTTTCATGTGGTTTTTTTACATCCCGATCCAGGGCTTCCAGGTAAAAATTTAGTTTACCCAGGTGTTCCGGTTCAAATTCGGTGGTTTTTAGCTCAAATGCAACCAGGCATTGCAAGCCCCGGTGATAGAATACCAAATCGCTGAAAAAATCTTTGTTTCCCACCTGTAAGCGGTATTCTTCTCCAACAAATAAAAAATCTTTACCCAGCTCCAGGATAAAATTTTTCATTTGTTTGATCAGGCCTTTTTGCAAATCACTCTCGTAATGGGGGTCGGGAAGATTTACAAATTCAAACACGTAAGTATCTTTAAAAGTATCTTCTATGTTTGGATATATTTCTCTCAGCACCGTTGAGAGTTTTAAGTTTCCCGAAATAACTCTTTCAAAAACCCCACTATTTATTTGTCGTTCCAATTCTCTTTTGCCATATCGCTCTTTTATGCATAGTCGGATATAAAATTCCCTTTCTTCTGCTAACTTAGCTTTCGAAATAATAATCAAATGATGCGACCAGCTTATTTGGGTCAAAATGCTTTTTTTTATATCACTTATTTCTAATTGTGTCACCACTGGTGACACAATTTCATCTCCCTGTTTTTCAGTCATTTGCAATTGTGTCACCAGTGGGGACACAATTGCAGAAGAGGCGTAAGTTTCATAAAATTGTTTCATTCTATACAAGCCCCGGCGATTATACCCCTTTAATTCAGGATGCTTTTTTTCTATAAATGAGGCCAACTCTTCAACCGTTTTTTCACCCCATTGGGCGTTTGCCAACTTAATATGAATATAGCTGCCAATATTCCAATAATGATTGATCAACTCGGTATTAACTGCTTTATAAGCGTTGCTCCGCGCTTGCTTAATAATAGCTATTATTTCAGCAAATTGTTGTTCTAAATTCATTTTACGGCCTGTTTTAATTGTTCTAACAAAGCATTGCTTTTTTCGAATGAAGCATGGAGCATTTCCATCAATTCAGCGCTCGAATGCTCTTTCTCTTCTTCTTTTTTTGTTGGGTTCTTGATGTCTAAATCATAGCCCCTTTCAATAATGGTTTTGATATTAACCTTCCAGCTAATTTCACTTTCGGTTCTCTTCTTCCACCATGTTTTAATGGGTTCAAACTCTTTTGCCTGGATGGGTCTGGTTTTATTATAGGCTTTGTAGCCTTCCGGCATCCGGTGTTCGTAATACCAAATATCCTTAGTCGGTTTACCTTTATCAAAAAATAATAAATTGGTTGCAACCGTCGCATAAGGTTGAAAAACAGAATTAGGCAGGCGAATAATGGTATGCAAGTTGCATTCTTCCAGCAGTTTTTGCCTTACTCTTTGCTTCACGCCATCACCGGTTAAACTGCCATCGGGCAAAACAATTCCGGCTCTTCCACCCTGCTTTAACAGATGAATCATTAAAATCAGAAACAGGTCGGCAGATTCTTTGGTGCGGTAGGTTTGCGGAAAATTGGTTTCGTTGTTATTGGCTACAATGCCCCCAAAGGGAGGGTTTGCCAAAATGATATCTACCCGGTGTTTTTCGGTAAAATTACTTAAGGGCTGATCCAGGGCATCCCCGAATTTAATATTGGGCACTTCAATATCGTGTAAAATTAAATTAGTAGTTGCCAATAAATAAGGTAAGGGTTTATACTCCCAACCGCTAATATTTTGTTCGATACTTTTCCGGTCAGCGACATTATTTGCTTGTTTTTTTAAATGCTCAATGGCACAAGTTAAATAGCCACCCGTTCCGCAGGCAGGATCTAAAATCTTCTCACCCAGTTTAGGATCAATAATATCGGTTATAAAATGGGTAATGGCCCTAGGCGTATAAAACTCACCACTTTTACCAGCACTTTGCAGTTCCTTTAAAATGGTTTCATACAATTCGCCAAAAGCATGGCGGTCTTTGGCAATGTTAAAATCAATTTCATTGAGCTTGTTCAATACCTTACGGATATTGATACCGCTTTTCATGTAATTATTATTGCCCTCAAAAACTTCGCGCACAATTACAGCCCGCTGGTTGCCTGTGCTTAAATCCAGGTTCCGCAATGCAGGAAATAATTGCCGGTCAACAAACTCCAGGAGCTCATCTCCGGTCATTCCTTCATCATCTCCAGCCCAATTTCCTCTTTCTTTTACCCAATGAAATTTATCTGGGATGGGTGAAGTATATTTATCATCAATCAGTTCCAGTTCTTTGTCCTTATCCGAAAAAATTTTCAAAAAAAGCATCCAGCCCAATTGTTCAATGCGTTGCGCATCGCCATTCAGCCCAGAGTCCTGCCACATGATATTTTGGATGCTTTTTATTATTCCGCTTATATTACTCATTGTCTGAACTATGATTTTTTTGATTGTATGATGTACTATGATTTTTTATTGGTTTCATTACTCTTTTGAATTGCAGGCTTTGATTGCCAAAGTTAATGAGTAATCCAATTTTCATATTATATGCTTCTAAATAATTTATGGCTTGTGCCAGATGAACGTCCTCTAATTGAATAACAGCTTTCAGTTCGACCATAATTTTTTCTTCCACAAAAAAATCAACCCTTCTTGTTCCTATATTTTCTTGCTTATAGTATATATCCATTTGATGTTCCCGGCTAAATGCCAAACCCTGACTGCTCATCTCTATCGCCAGTGCTCTTTGATAAATCACTTCCTGAAACCCATTCCCAAGGATTTTATGTACCTCCATTGCACATCCAATTATTTTACCAGTCAATTCACTTTCCGGATATTGCTCTTTAATCATAATTTTATTAAAATCATAGTCTTCATTAAATCAGTTAAATCATAGTTCATGCCGTTTTATATAATTCAATTTCCAGTTCCCTGATTGCAGTCTGATACTTTTTCTTCCCCCCAAATATCCCATTAACAATTTCTGGCACAGAGCCAAATTCATCAAACGGATTTACCCTCAGCACTTCCATACTTTCAATATTGGTAATACCTTCATCGGCATATTTATCCAATAAGGCTTCCAAAACCTTTTTTGCCTGTTCGCCATATTTTGTGAAGTAATTGCGCTTTTTCACATTGTTGGCTCTTTCCTTTCGGGTTAGAGGTGGCTGGTCATATGCTACATGGCAAATCAGGTCAAATAAATCTACTTCCTTGTTTACGGCTTCGGTTAATGCCTCCACCAATACTCCCTGCTCTCTAAGTTCTTTGATAATTGCTTCTTTGCGGTCGGTGGCATTCCAAACATTTAAGAAGTCATCAAGTGATGCATATTTTTGTTTTATTATTTCTTTCGTATGGTCTTTCAGGCTTGTTGTTATGGGTTTACCATTTTGGTCGAAAAACATTTCACGGCTTACCAAAACGGAAACATCCACCCCATTTACATATATTTTTTGAAAGGAACGATTGGGCGAAGCCCTGAAAGCCCAGGTACCCTCCGGTTGTGATCCATCCGGATAACGAATTTTTGCTTTTTCAAATTTGATTTCTTCACCGGTAATTTCATCTAATACAGTTAAGGTATTTTCTTCTTCTTCAATCACCACCAATGATAAATCCTCCGCTTCCGAAACCGGTTTAAGCCGGATAGGATCACCATCAAAATCTTTATCTGCAAACAAATCGGTGGCGTTTCTAAAATCCAAAATGGTAAAATAAAACTTCCCAAATTCTTCATTGATCCGGGTTCCCCTACCGATGATTTGTTTGAATTTGGTCATTGAATTGATATTGGCATCCAGTACAATTATTTTGCAGGTTTGTGCATCAATGCCTGTAGTCATAAGTTCGGAGGTAGTTGCAATTACCGGGTATTTTTCTTCGGGGTTGGTGAAATTATCCAACTCTCTTTTCCCTTCTTCATTATCACCGGTAATCTGCATCACATACTTGTAATTCTCCAAAACCAAATCTTTGTTTTCATTGGCAATACAACTCCTCATACCTTCTGCATGTTCAATATCACAACAAAATACAATGGATTTCGAAAAACGGTCGGTGCCCTTGAGTAATTCCGTAATTTTTTGAGCAACCAATTTTCGCCTTTCTTCAACCACAATTTTTTTGTCAAAGTCAGTCCGGTTATAGATTCGGTCTTCAACCAAATTGCCCTCTTTGTCTAAAAACCCTTTTGGTGGCCGCCATCCTTCCACATCAACATTTAATGCAACCCTCACCACGCGGTATGGAGCCAGGAACCCATCATCAATGCCTTGCTTTAATGAATAGGTATATACAGGATCGCCAAAATATTCGGTATTGCTTGTTTCTTTGGTTTCCTTAGGAGTAGCCGTTAAACCAATATGCGTGGCGTTTTTAAAATACGATAATATTTCACGCCAGGAGCTATCTTCTTTCGCGCTTCCCCGATGGCACTCATCAATAATAATCAAGTCAAAAAATTCAGTAGAAAACTGCTTGTACACATTGGCATCTTCATCATTGCCAGATAAGCCCTGGTATAAGGCCAGATAGATTTCATAGCTCTTATCAATTTGCCGGTGCTTAACCACAGTCATTTTATCTTTAAAGTGCTTAAAATCGTTTCTCCGGGTTTGGTCAATTAATGCATTGCGATCTGCCAAAAACAAAATGCGTTTTTTAGCTCCAACTTTCCAAAGTCGGTGAATAATTTGAAAAGCCGTATAGGTTTTTCCGGTTCCGGTAGCCATTACCAACAAAATCCTGTTTTGACCGGCAGCAATGGCTTCTACTGTCCTATTCACTGCAATTTGTTGGTAGTAGCGTGGTTTGCGGCCAGCACCATCAAAAAAATAATCCTGAGCTGCAATCTTTTCAGCAGCAGGTGTACTAATTCCTTTGTATGTTTTGTATTTCTCCCAAAGTTCTTCAGGAGACGGGAAATTATCAATATGGAGTTCTGACTCAAGATTATCCTCTTTTGCTGTCCGGTCATGAAATAAAAATCCATCTCCATTACTGCTAAAAACACAAGGAATATCCAATATGGTTGCATAATCCAAAGCCTGTTGAATTCCCGCCCTCACTGTATGTTTGTTATCTTTAGCCTCAATAATGGCAATAGGAATATTGGGTTTATAATAAAGGATATAATCAGCCCTTTTTTGATTGCCCCGGGCCGTTAATTTACCCCGCACATATATTTTACCATCCGTAAAAGTAACCTCCTCTAATAGCTGTGTAAGCTTGTTCCAGCCAGATTTTTCGATAGCAGGAGTAATATACTTGGTGCAAATATCGCGTTCAGATAGACTCTTTTTATCGTTCATATTGCAGGGGTGGAATATTTTGCAAAGTAGGGAATTTGAGGATTTTTCATTTAAAGGAATGATAATTTCTTTAATCTGAACCTTGATTTGATCCTATGAGTGCGTAAAAACGTTTATTTCTGGTATCAATTATATTTTTTAAAAATCAATGAGTAAATAAAAGACAAACAAAATTGGGACTATGCCTTCGGAAAAGACAATTTTCTGAAGGGAAGATGGTTTCGAGCGATAGAATGATTCTTAAGACATTTAAAAATTATTCAGAAACCGAGGGTTTGAATCACCCCTCTCCGAATCTGAAAATTTACCGTTCCCTAAATGAGAAATACCGTTCCCTCAAAAACGTTTCATTTTTAATATTTTTTTTTTATTGTTGAGGTATAAAAATATTTACCCAAAAAATCAACAATTATGAAAACAAAAAAAAAACATCAATCCCTTGAATACCAAAATATTCCTTATCGAAATATATGTGGTATTTATACTCCCATAATGAAAATGGGACAATATTTATCAATTGCATTACTAACAATTGTAATGCCAGCAATAACTTTAAATGCACAAACTTTTCAATGGGTTAAGGGCCTATCTGGATCGAATAATGTAGGAATAATTGCAACAGTGGCAGATGTCTCAGGGAATGTTTATGCAATCGGAACCTTTTCGGGTATAGCAGATTTTGATCCTGGAGCAACGGTTTTAAATTTAAACTCTACAGCGGGAAGAGGTTTTTTAACAAAATTTAGCCCTTCCGGAAATTTGCTTTGGGCTCGTCAGTTTGGTGGATCTGACTATCCTATCAGCTTTGTGGCCAGTGTTGCACTTGATTTGTCTGGGAATCCTGTATTATGCGGTTATTTCAGTGGGTTGCAGGATTTCAATCCTCTAAACCCCGGTGTGAATGTTGTATATAGTTCAAGCGAACATGCCGGTTTCATTCTGAAATACAGCTCCTCCGGAACATTTCAATGGGTCAAAACAATTGGAGAATCAGGGTTTGGATGTAATTTGTCTTTTGCTGAAATGGTGGTTGATCCTTCAAACAATATACTCTTTACAGGGTCTTTTTCTACAGGCCCAACTATTGGCCTGGATTTTGACCCTGGCAGCAGTACGAATCTATTGATGGGAACCTGGAATGGAGTTTCATGGAATACAACCTTCATTCTCAAACTTGATGCGGCAGGAAATTTTGTGTGGGCCAAAAAACTTGCTGTGAATCCTTCGGTAATGTCAGCTGCACCTACTTATGGGTATTCAATTGCCACCGATGCATCAGGAAATGTATACACAGCAGGATCATTTCAGTATAGCACCATAGTTGATTTTGACCCGGGTACCGGAGTACATGAGCTAACTGCCGGACACTACGCATATGACGGATTTATCTTAAAACTTAATGCCGCAGGAGAATATGTGAACGTAATACAAATTGCAGGCACCGAAGCTTTTGCAAACTACTTCAAAATACGTACCGATGGGGCAGGAAATATATTTACTTCCGGACAATACGCCGGAACCCTCGATTTTGATCCGGGTATCGGTACAAATACCCTCACTTCACATGCTTATAATCCCTATGATTTAGATTCATATATTGCCAAATACTCCTCAATAGGAGTTTTGCAGTGGGCAAAAAGCATAAGTGGTGTCACGACAAACAAAATAAACAATCTGTGTGTCGATAACTGCGGAAATGTTTATTCCATTGGGGATTTTTATGGAACTATAGATTTTGATCCGGGAACTTCTACTTACAACTTGAGTACTTCGATCCAATATGTGCATGATAAATTTTTACTTAAACTAAACAACGCCGGCGATTTCCAATACGTAAAATCTTGGTCAGCACCCTCACAATATAATCAAAGTTTTAGTGCGCTTTCACTTGATGGCTCCAACAATATTTTTATGGGAGGCCAATTTGCCGGAACATTGGATTTTGATCCTGGAATTGGAGCCACAAACCTTTCTTCAGGTACTGGTTTATCAGATGCCTTTATTCTTAAATTATCCGCTTCGTCTGTCGTACCGGTTTGCACGCTTATTTCTTCAGCAAATACTGCAGGTGTTTTGATAGGAAATGCCAACACCGGTGCAGCGGTCAATCAGATGTTTATCGGATATGGTTATCAGAGTATGATAATTAATTGTACTCCAACAGGATGTGCTCCTTTCACCTATAGTTGGAGTGGAACAGGATTAAGTGGTACAGGTGCCTCAAGAGTGTTTACGCCACTTATGCATGGACAGTATAACATAGTGTGTACCGTTACAAATTCTTGTGGATGCCAGACCACATGCAATATTGTTATATGTGTTCGTGATATCCGCACACCAGGAAGCGTTGGGAGAGTAAATATTTGTCATAACGGCACCACATCAGATTACCCGGTTGCTGCGATTAACGGGCATATAGGACATGGCGATGTGCTTGGCATATGTAATGGACTACCCTGTGGCTTAGGTAAAAAAGCACAAACTAAAGAAAACATAAACCAAATTGATGAAGATAATAAGAAAGAAACGGAACTTTCCGTTTACCCCAACCCATCGAATAACAGTTTTAATTTTAATCTGGAAAGTATAAGTGATGAGCCTGTGTTTATTAAAATTTATGATATAAGCGGTAGACTTGTTTCTTCCATTTCCAACAACAAAAGCAAGCAAATAATTGTCGTGAGAGATGAACTTACAAATGGAACTTATCTGGCAGAAGTGGTGCAAGGTGATTTCAAAAAAACTGTAAAGCTTTTTAAAATAGAATAATTTTGTTTCTCCAATTTTCAATAAGAGCTATTGGTTGTAAGAACAGTTGCTATTATTTTGATCTCTCATACCTTTAAACCTGAAATGGGATTGTAGAATGGTTGTCTTGAACTTATAGGTTCCGAAACAAAATGAAACAAAAAACCCTTTAATCATATTCGATTAAAGGGTTTTTTTCGAAGTTCCTAACGTGATTCCACTGGGGTCCCGCTTCTGTACAGAATAGACTACAAATCAATGGTATATTGGACACTCATTTAGTTTTGGCAAACATTTGGCAAACATGGTCTGCATGACCCCTACCCTGTTTTTTGGGGTCCTTTTTGATTTTAAAAATACTTCCATTTATGATAACAATTATCTTAATGCTTGATCTCATTTATTTTATCTTTCAGAGTTTTAATTCTCGCGATCAATTTATCAAATTGAAGTGATGGATTATAAAGCATACTTTGCTGCATGGCAATATAATCCTTTTCCCATTCCCCAATAATTTCATCCGGAGGAATGGGATTTATTTTATCAGGGGTATGATTTGCATAATCAATGCCTCTTATGGTTGTGAGTTTTCTTCTATGTTCAACAATAGTTTGATAAAGTTCTTTATTATTTAAAGCTTCAATGGCAAAATCGGTGTCCATCAATTTCTCAAGATCATATAAATGTCGGCTCTTTCGCTCAATTTTTGTTCTTTCATTGGGTATCTGGAAAGTTTCATGCAACAGAAATATTTTTTCAAGAAATGTCCTTTCAGGGTTAACTGTTGGAACTGAGATATGAAGATCCGCAAAAGCCCGGCCTGCATAATGTTCTCCAACCATGGAAACAAAACTTTTTGTTGAGAATGGTTCCATAAGTGAGCGGCTCCCAATCTCAATTAATATTCTTGGTTGCAAATATCCGATTGGATCGGTGACCGAAGGATAATATATTTCTATAACCAATGGGTCCTGATCGTCGGCTTTAATTTCACCGAGTTGAATTTTTACATCCAGACCGGATTCAATAAACTTTTCACTTATTTCAGGAAAATACTTTTCAGCGATAAAACTAGATGAAAGCCTTCGTAATTTGGATACCTGAGAACTTGTCATTTCGCTGTCTGCTTTTTCAAAACCCAGGAATTTCCGGTCCAATGCCAAATCTATGTCTTCCGAAAACCGGTCAATTAATCCCCATGCTTTGCTTAATGATGTGCCTCCTTTAAAAACAGTATGATTGGCAATGGAACTATTAAATATAATTTCTAAGGTACGGACCACCCACCAATCTTTTTCTACGGCAGCGGGAGGTAAACCAATAATTTTTGAAATTTCTTCAAAGATATTATGTTTGGTTTGGTCGCTTAATTTAAGCCATTCCTGTAATGAAATTTTATTCATAGGTTATTGAGGTATTAGTGGTTGTAATATTACTCGTATCCATTCCGGTGCTAATCGAATATCATGTAACAAATGAGCTGGCTTTTCATTTTTGAGGACAAAGAGTATTTTCTCAATTTCAGTTGAAGTTACTTTGTCTTTGCCAATGGTTCTGAGTGCCTGAATAGCAAGGCGGCTTAATTCACCAATCGCAGAGACATTTTTAGGAGTTGATTTTTTGAAGGTAATTGACCGTTTCCCAATTTTTATTTTGCGGGCTGCTCCATCCGTAAGATACACTACATTTAGTGGCACCTGTGTAGATAATCCCAATCTGTTAAGTGCATAAATACCGGTAGGCACAATTCTGGCCTTATCCCGTTTAGCAATAGCCTTGGCAATTTCCTCAATTCCCGGTGTTACCATACCAATTACAGGGTCGTTTTCCGGCCTTACGTACATGCCTGTTGCCACCCTTGTCAATTCACCGTTTTTTGTTAGCCTTTCCAGAGCTTTGCTAATAGCTTTGGCATTCCCAAAGGATAAAAAACTTTCTGGAAAGTATAGCGTGCCCCTTCTGGCTTTTTTAATTTTATCAAGTATTTGTATTTCAATGCTTAATATCATAATATTTTAACATTTCAGTCGCAAATATAGCAACTATTTGCGACAAATATAGTTCAATTTTCTGCATTAACAACAAGTGTTAACTGTTCACATTTGCATCAGGAGGAGCAGATTAATGCAATTTATAAATATTTTGGATACAAACATTACGAATATTTTTTTAATAAATACTTGCACCAATCTTGTTATAATATTTGTCCCAATTTTATCTATAATCCGGGACAAAAATTATTGAATAAAAGAAACAAAATAAATAGGTTCTTGCCAGTTTGCGTTCAGTTTTAGTTTATAACTTCATTTTTGAAAATAGTATAATCGCAAATAAATCCATGAAAAAACAAAGTCTGGCTGATATTCTTAACCTACTAAAAATTGGTGAAATTGATGAAGAAACCATTAAAAAGGATCTGCCACCAGGTGACTTTGAAGAGTTTCATCAATACAGCAATTTATTCAATGAAATTACCGAAACCTTAAGCAAAAATATACTTGGCAAAAGCGAAGTAGCCAAACACCTGGTCTTTATAAATTCAATTTTGCATATGAGCGGTATTGAGGAACATAACTATGAAGAAAAGGTTATTGACCCGGATGCCAGAGAATTCCTAAATCTGTTTTTTCAATTGTATAAGCAAACCATTTTGAATGAAAACCATCACATAAACTGGGATAAACTTCAAAAGCTAATCGGTGATTATAATAAAACAAATAATCCTACTGGGACTTTGGCTGTAGATACTCAATTAATTTACTCCATTTTTTTTGATTATGAATTTTTCAAAGAAATAAAAACCATCCTCCCAAAACTCAATCCTGAATGGATCAAAATCTTTAAGGAGATCAAGGCAAATTTAGTGTCCTCTATGGGCAATGCGGCATCCTTTATGGATAAAGACCTGAATGAATTCGTGAACAAAAAATCTACCGTTTATGGGGATAACAACAATTACCAGGGGTTTTATTTTACTCCCGACATTATTGCTGCAATTCAAAAATCACTGGAACCTTATATTGAGCTTAATGAAAAGATTTTTAAAAATTCCATTACCGGTAATTTACTGAAAAAACTGCTTGAATATGTTTTAAATTATGATTCATTTGGTTTTGAGAATACTCAATTTCACAAATTGAAAGATGTGTTCGGTGTCCAAACTAAGATGGATGACAGTCATAAAAAATTGCTTTTACATGAGATTTTCACACTATACAATCATCCGGGAATTATTAGTAATGAAGAGGCACTTAATGGAATCTATTCTACCTTTTCTCATAAAGATTTGAGACAAGCCAAAATCCGGAAAGTTGAAGCCTTAATAAAATAATTATTCTTTGTGCTTCAAAAAAATCACCCCTCCCCTAAGATTATTTGAGTCAAGTTCAAAAGGCTTCAATGGTAGGTTTGCCCCATCAAATCCAACCAAAAATGAACCCATTAAAAACAAACCGAAGTAACGAACAAAGTTTCGTTATGATTCCTCATGAAAGACTTGAGGCAATTGAAAAAGCACAGGAAGAAATTCTGGAGTTGCTTAAAAACAAACCCAAAAGCAATTCAGAATCTCTCAATTATGTGGATGAGAAAAAAGCCATTGAACTCGTTGGAAAGCGGGCAACCTGGTTCTGGCAAATGCGCAAAACCGGCCAGTTGAAATTCACCAAGGTCGGTGCCAAAGTTTTCTATTCGCTCGATGAAATTAAAAAATTAGTTAGCGAAGGGAGCATAAACTAATGGCGCACAAAAAAACTTGTCCGGTTTGCCTTGAAGAATTTTGGGGTAATCTCAACAAAATATTCTGCGGAGATAGCTGCCGGAAATATGAAAAACGTAATCCGGGATTAACCAAATCCGGTGCCTCAATAGCTTCAAATTTGCCGATTGCAGGAACTCCTGTTCCTCCATTGTCCGGAAAAGGGCGGACAAACACAGGTAGTATTGGCTCTTATATCATTAAAAAGGGTATTGATGTTGTAGCGCATAAACTTATGCATGGAACTGATTTATCAATCAAATCAGTCTTGCAATCCACTAATGATGATGCTCCATTAAAAGTGCAAAACCTAATGATGTCTGCTTCATTGTCGGCAAAGGAAATTGGTGTAAACCTTATAAAATTACCTGAACTGTGGTTTAAACTTTTAGGTGAATTAACCTCCCCTTTTAAGATGCTTGTATGGGGTGAACCCGGACAAGGCAAATCTACATTTTGTCTCCAACTGGCTTCGCTTTTGGCAGAATTAAAAAAGGTTATATTTATTTCCGGTGAAGAAAAACCTTCAGGAAAGACCTTCAACGAAAAAGTCATAAGGTGTGTAGCATTTGACCGTCAATGGAAAATTCAGGTGGTTGACCGGCTTCCATCAGTGAAGCAATGGGATACTTTAATTACACCCAATGGAGCTTTATTACCGGTATATCATTGTGTTTTTTATGATTCCATCAGTGTATTGGGGATCTCGCCCATGTATCCGGCTGAACTGGAAAAACAAAGCAGGGCTAAAGTATTTAACAGTATTTTGAGTCATATTTTCATTACCCATTCTCAAAAAGATGGTAAAACCTACAAAGGTGATTCCGGTTGGGGACATGAGGTGGATATCATCATCCAAATCAAAAATGGTGAAGCAATCATTGAAAAGAACAGATTCGCAACCTTTAACGCCGGTCAGATTGGAGCCACCTTTAAAATATTTTAACTATGAAAAACGTAACCTATTTTACCGGTTTTAATAAACCTGTTAAAAACATATCCTTACAATCCGTCATTCAGGAAATTATTGGTGGAATCTACAAAAATGAAGTTGATGAAATCCGGAAATTAATTGATGAGGGAAAGCATGAAGAGGCGCAAAAGAAAAAGAAACAATTACTAGCCTTTACACCTTCAGCATCCTTTACAACTGGCAGAAAGCCTGAATTTATAGATACCTATTCGCAATATATTGTTCTGGATTTTGATAAACTGAGTGAGGCAGAATTCAACTCAAGTTTTGAGAAAGCAAAAGCCTGTAAGTATACTTATGCCTGCTTTAGAAGTCCCGGAGGCAATGGGATGAAAGTTCTGGTTTGTGTTAGTTCCGGCCAAGAAGATCACCTGGAAACATTTAATCAGGTAAAAGATTATTATGAGCAATTATTACAGATCAAAATTGATCCATCAGGAAAAGACATTACCCGCTTATGTTATGTTTCTTATGATCCAAATGCATTTCTAAATGAACAGTGCCAGATTTTTTCACCTTCTGCTATTGTTGCACTTGCAAGTCCAGATCCATCTAAAGCCTTATTTGAAAATTGCCTGAAGTTTACCAACAAGAAGAAAAAATACAGTGAAGGCAACCGGAATAATTATATTCATTTGCTTGCAAGTAATTGTAACCGCAAAGGATTGAGTGAAAAAGATACCTTAAACTTTATTATTACCGGTTTTGATTTACCACATGATGAAATTATTACCGCTGTTACCAGTGCGTATAGCAAAACCATTGAACACAATACCGATACTTTTGAAGAAGACAAGCCCAAACTACCGGTAATTGACCTGGTAGAAAAATATCTTACCGACCGGTATGAGTTCCGGTATAATGTGGTTACCGGTAAAATTGAATACAAATCCATTGGTGACACTGAATTCCAAAATATCAATGACTATATTGAAAACTCTTTGCACCGCGAGATTCAAAAAGCAAGGTTGAAATGTAATATTACCACGTTAAGAGGGATTTTAGGATCTGATTTTTGTGAAATCTATAATCCGTTTCTGGATTACTTTAAAGGTCTGCCTGGCTGGGATAAAACCACAGATCATATATCAGCATTAGCCAATACCATTACCACAACAGATCCTGATTATTGGCAACTGTGTTTTAAAAAGTGGCTGGTAGGTATGGTTGGAACAGCCATTGATGATAAAACAATAAATCATACTGTTATCGTTTTTACCGGTAAACAAGGGGTCGGTAAAACCACCTGGGTTGAAAATCTTGTTCCTAAACAACTAAAAGATCATCTGTTTTCAGGTACCATAAACCCAAACAATAAAGATACCTTAATTCACCTTTCAGAGTGTATGCTCATTAATCTGGATGAGTTAGAAAATCTCAATAAATCGGAAATAGGCGCATTAAAAGAGCTGATCACAAAATCACATATCCGCATTCGCAAGGCATACGGACATAACAATGAAGGTTTACCCCGAAGAGCCAGTTTTGCAGGGAGTGTAAATACCGCACAATTTTTAAATGATTCAACCGGGAGCCGCAGATTTCTTTGTCATGAAGTAATTGAAATTGAATACCATCATTCCATAGAACTTTCAAAAGTATATGCCCAGGCTTTACACTTATATAAAACTGGGTTCAAATTTTGGTTTGATAAAAATGAAATTGACGTGATTAACCAGAACAACGAACAATACCAGATGAAATCACTTGAAGAAGATGCACTTCAAATCTGGTTCGAAAAACCAAGCCAGACCAATCAAACAAACTACCTCACAACCTCACAAATTGCAAGTAAATTAGCAATTCACAGCAAATTACAAGTTAACAATTCAACCCTAAACCTATTAGGGAAAGCATTGCGCAAACAAGGTTATGAGCGCATAAAGAAGGGAGGCATTTTTGTGTATGCACTTTATGAACGCAATTATGATGAAGTTGAATCCGATTCCAAAAATATATCAGCATTGGGTGATCTCAATTCGCACCCTCAAACCGATGATCCGCCTTTTTAAGAAGGTCGGGTAAGATGGGTAAGATAAGTTGATCAAAACCTCCGGGAATGTATTCCGGAGGTTTTTTCTTTTCAATTCATTTCAAATTGTTTCAAAATCCTTCAAACATTTGAGCCAATTTGTATTTAGCAAGTTTTGGCTGAGGAATCTTACCCATCTTACCCGCTTATAATTTCCAAAAATATTTATTCATTCTAATCCCTTCAATGATTTAAAAAACTATTCCGAACTTTTCAAGATAAATTAATTTATTATGAAAAAGAAAAACACTTACCCGGCACTTTACCGCTGGGCTTATGCAACCGGGAGAGAAAGGGAACTGATTCCAATGAATCAGCAGAATTTAATCCCCAAACAAACCAAAAGCAATTGGAGATGCACCACTCAAAGTGACTTACATTTGCTGGAGGAAGAGTTAGGAATCAAAGAACAGTTGGATGTATTACTTGAAAAAGAGGATTTGAACTGGCACAGAAAAAAGAAACTACTCCTGGGTGTGGTGAAACTCCACTTTAAGGTAATTGATTTTATTGGCAGAGAAAGATATTTGCAATTGTTAGGGAGCAAAAAGGAAGAATTTATAATTCTGATTGAACAATTCTCAGCATATTTCTCAAAATCCGATTTGTTGAAATGGTTTAGGATTAGTCCAAGCCTATACCAAATCTGGTATTCAAAGGTTCATTATGAATGTGATTCGAGTAAAATGAAACTATGTGCTAAGAGGCATCCCTTTCAAATAACAAATAGGGAATTTAGGATCATTGAAACCAATTTAAAAGACCCTGATTACTTAAATTGGCCCAAGAGTGCTATTCACAGCGAATTACTAAAAAAAGGGAGGCTGCATATTTCCCGTTCAACATTTTACAAACATGCGAGTTTTATTTTGCCTGATAATATCCGGGGTAAAGGAAAGAAACCATCTTATAGTCCATTGAGGGCAAGTTATGTAAACGAATATTGGCACATGGATCTTAGTTATTTTACTACAAAAAATGGTAACAGAAGTTATATTTATGCCATTATAGATAATTTTTCACGGAAAATAATAGCATGGGATTGCAAAACATATATAAGTAAGAAAGTTGTAGGTGAGGTTATTTGCAAGGCTTTACAGACTGTTAGCATCCATAAACTAAACCTGGTAAGTGACGGTGGTTCAGAAAATATAAACCATTATATCAACCACCTTTTAACTCAGTTTTTGGATCAACAACAAATTCATGTTGATCATTTGGTAGCTCTCAAAACAATCAAACAATCTAATTCAATGATTGAAAGATTTTTTAGGATTATGAAATCCAACTATTTGTATTTTAATACACCATTTGCTCATGAAGAGCTTGTGCTTGCATTGGAAAAAATAATCTACGAATACAATTATCTCAGACCTCATTATGCATTAAATCACCTGACTCCAGCCGAAGTATTTTCAGGAATTAAAATGCCAGATTTAAGCAAAGATTTTAAAGCAGCCAAGGCAATAAGGTTCAAGAAAAACAAAAATTGTGATTGTACCATTTGTATCTGTGATGAAGGGGCAAGAATATAAGAGTCCACATAAAAAGTGAGATATTACCCATTAATTCTTAGTCTTCAAAGTCCCAAGTCTGGGACCTCGCCTTCGGAAAATGCGAACGAAATAAAAACTAATTTTATGGTAAAAATCACTAATTTGGCCATGAATTTAATAAGCTCATATCCGGATAATTTCCAAAACCTCATGGGAATCTCCGGTTGAGGTTTTGAGAAATCTGATCAAATTGTAAAAAAAATGATAGTATTTTACTTTAAAAGGTATGAATTTTTGGTCCCAATATTGGGACCATGCCTTCGGAAAAGACGATTTTCCGAAGGGGAGAGGGTATTAGAGGATAGAGTAATGTTTAAAGCAGCTAAAAAATTATTCAGGTCCGGGGGTTCGAATCCCTCACTCTCCGATGCAAAACTTTTTTAGGTTTTTAAAGTCTTCTATATAAACTTTATCTATCCTCATTTTTTAAAGTTAATATAGATTCTGATTTCTCTTTTACTTCAATTATTTTATCTTGAATCTTTTTAAGAGCAGAATAAAAAGATTCAATATTGCCCTTATGTTCAGATTGTAACCAAACATCTTTTGCAGACATTGGTTTGTCAGCCGATTCTATAATTTGGAGTATTGTTCTTTTCTCTTCCATAAATTTTTTAAATTTTGGTTTTATTTTTAAAATAGCTTTTTGATTCAATAAAATAACCTCTTTTTCTTTACTTATTTTTCTCAATAAGATTTCTGAAGATTCGTCACCTGAATCTTGTTTTACTAACTTACCCTGAAAAGTTTTTTTTAATATGCCATGACGAAGTACGCTTATTTCTTTTAAATTTTCTTTTATTGTTTTTCCAAGGTTTTCAGCAATGGTTAATCTGTACTCTATTTCTTGAACAATTTTTATTTGTTCATTTAGTTCGGGTAATGGTACTAATTTATCATATAGTTTTTTTCTATCCAATGATGGTACGGCAGTACTGGAACTAAAAGACTTAAAATCTAATTGTAGAAAGAAATAATATACAAACTTAGGAAAATTGTTGCAAAAGTCTTTTACGAACAAAACTGTATTATGGGGCCAATATTTTTCAGTTTCAAAAAAAACGACATTCCCAACATTTCCACTTCGTCCTGTTATTAAACATGGGCCATTCGCTCTAAACTCATTATGATACCCATTTACTCCACTAGATGTCACTACAGGGTAATTTCCTTTAACTAACTTAGATATTGATAAATCGTAACCCCTTTGGAGTTTGCAAAAATCATTAAATCTGACCCATTTCCATGATATAGGGAGGTTCCCATTTTTAACTTTAACGTTAGTTAATTTCCCCTCAAAAGCATCCTTTAAAATTAAGTGCCTATACACGACCAGCATCTTTTGAGCCTTTTCTAAACTCTCTTTGGCTGCATCCAATTCACCAAATAATTCTTCAATCCTTGAAACAATGTTATATTGTTCATTTAATGGTGCTAATGGCACAGGTATTTTTTTGAAGTTAGCACCAGATAATTCCAAAAAAGTCGTTCCACTTGCCATATTTATAGCTAATTGCTTTGCCGACAACAAGTAATAATATAAATAATCAGTGTAGGTTGATTCCGTAGGAATTAGATTTTTAAAACCCTGATTAGTTGCTACTTCATTTTGGGCAATAACAACATACCCAATTGGTGCTCTAGAGGAAAACAATAAACTCCCTTTAGGTAATAGTACCGCCGAAGAATTGTCCAATCCAATCTGAGATATATTCCTCCTTCCTTTCGATATAAATTTACCTTTATACTCTGACAAATCAGCAGGTGTTATCCAAGAAATTTCGTCACCCCAAAATTGAGGTTCGTCAGTGGACGGGGTTCCACCACTCACAATTATTCCTAACTCTTCAAGAGTCGTCCAAACCCATCCTTTAGGCAATTTATGTGGTATTGTATCTTTAATCATTTTGAATCATTTCAGATATAAGCTTTACTTTGCCTTCGCTTCAAAAATAACAATCAATTATTAAGAAACAAGAAAACACATTTCAACCCGGTAAATCGGTGCTCGTTACAGTTCACCACGCATACCCAACGCCAAGCCCAGATAGAGCTTGTATGTATTGCCTTTTATTAAGGCATACAAGCACTGCCTGTCCCCTTGGGTGCTTCGCAGCTTGTCATAGGTTATGCAGGTGATGAACTTCCACTCAGCAGCAACCTCCAGCATCCTGTAAGCCACATTCCCGAATTCGCTCCAAGTATTCACTCA
>JAUXUD010000050.1 GCA_030680835.1 Bacteroidota bacterium | reverse complement strand
ACAGATTTCTAATGGTATTGTTTTGTATGGTGATATCAGATGAGGTAGATGATTGAATACCCACTACTGAAGAATTACCTAAGCTGGTTAAACTATTTGCAGTTGTTGAACCAATTGTATTATTGGTTACCATTGCTATTCCACCTGTAATACCTATACCAGTAATTCCACCTGCGCTGTTTGTAATATTTTGTATAAAGTTATTGTTGATATATGTTCCGGTAACGGAACCGCTAAGAATTCCCATTCCATTGAATCCTGAAGGATTGCTGGAATTGAAAGCCGGCATTGCTGCATTTGGTCCAGACCCTCCGATATAATTACCGGTAATGGTATCATTATTGGAAAGTGTTGTTCCCTGCATGATTATTCCATAGAATACATTAGCCGATGCCGCCGCATTTGAATTATGATAGACATGGTTATTTCTGATCTTAATATTATTCCCGGTGCCGGCATTCATGAAAATGGATACCTGGTTTATATTATAAAAATGACAATTCTCTATCGTTAGATTATCATTGTCTTTACCTGTGGTTCCACTTGAAACTAAACCATTTCCTGCATTATTGTTTGAGGTATCCGCTCTAAAGTAAGAATTTGAAATCAGTATTGAGTCATTTCCTGTTGTATTGGTAGTTGTGCCTATGGTGAACAAAGAATTGGTACCACTGGATCTTCCTTCAACAATTAAATTGGTAAAGGTATTTCTACTGGCATCATTTGTTAAACTTACTACACCTGCAGTTAAATTCCTGTTTCTTAACACCAAATTGGTATCATTTGCACTACCTCCAGCTCCAATTCCAGTTAAAGTTAAATTATCTGTACCAACAAACCTTAGGGTAATACCTGCAAAATCACTCTTAATAAGTTTCTTGGTATTTACCCCTCCTGAACCTGGTCTGATAGTTAAAGAATAATTATAATTACCCAGTAATCCTGAAGCAGTTTCCAACCAGTTGTTAAGTGCAACGTCACCCGATTCAGTGAGGGTATCGCCTACTATATTCACTACAGTATTTCCCGCAAGGAAACCATTGTTTATTGCATTAAATAATCCGGTATCACCCAAACAAGTCAGGCATTTGTAAGTTTCATTAGGACCTACATTAATCGTTGTAGCCAATGGAGTTGAAATCCTGAAACTGCTAAAAATATCAGGAGTGTCAAGTATTGTATTTACGTCGCTTGCGATTCCAAATATCGGAGCAACACTTGTATTCAATGCTGCATCCTGTGCCGCAAAGAAATATGAGATGGTATCTCCCTGTGCGGCTCCGCCTAAAAGCGTATAGTTAAAGGTAAAGTTCCAGGTACCATTGGTAACAGTACCTGAAGTTAAAGTACCCGCTGATGCCGATAAAGCCAAACCACTCCCCTTTTTAAAATACATAACCGGGCGGGTTCCTACTGTATTTCCAACTCCTATATTATCTGTAATAGTAACATCAATGGTTCTATTAACAATAGTAGGTGTATTGGTTAATGCTGTATAGGTTATAACCGGTGCAAATAGGTCAGGCGACTTTGTAAAGTTACCACCATCGGCTCCTATATCTACCGCACTTGAATCATTTCTAACGGCACCATCAAAATCATCTGTAATTACTGCTGAAAGTGATGGATCTCCAGCACCTTCAGCCGGGTTGCTGCTGTTTAAATGCAGGTCTCCGGTTTCCGAGGTTCCGTTTCTGTTTATAAAGGATGGATTGCCTGCCCCACTGTTCATATCAAAAGGTGCACTTTGATTTAAAGCCTGCCAGCTGGGTAATGTGCCCGAAGCTGTTTGTCCTTTAAAGAAAATATAATTTGAATTAGAAGCTCCGGTACTGCTTGTACCCATAGATACATAAACGCCGCCATTGGTGGTATCGCCCACGCTAAATATATTGAAATTGGAACTGATATTTGCCGTAGATGCCAGTCTCATAGCCGCGTGTGTTCCGCTTACCATTGCATTACCGGTACCCATATTGGTACCTTCATTCATGAAAATATTGTTTTTAATATTCGTAACTGCACTGGCACTTATAATTTGATTAAATGCTGCAGTAAATTGAGTGTTTAAATACGGTGGGGTTGGTTGAGTATAATTATTGGTAACATAAATCGAGTTGTGATAGAAATTATTTCCTGAACTTGTACCCAATGTAATTCCGTATATATTATACATGCCCGCGTTAAGAGCATTTCCATTGGCATCATACCCCAAACGAATCATATTATTGCTATAACCGGTTGAACCGCCGGCTATATACATTCCATAAATATTGGTTACCATTGTTGAAACGGAGCCCAGACTATGAATGGCATTTCTGTTCACCACGTTGGTTCCCCCAGTTGAAATGGTAGCATACATTCCTATGATGTTTTGTCCATTGCCACCTGTTGTATTGGTAGCATTTAATGTATGAACCGTATTCCTTGATATATTAATATTTGAGGAACCTCCATTATACATAATCCCAATAATTGATGAAGCAGATGTTGTATTGATCGAATTTGAAGCAGAAGAAAGCCTTCTAACGATATTATCGGTTAGGGTTTGACTAGTACCCGTAGTATACATACCAATAGTTTGGGTTGAACCCACACCCGTTGTGTTAATCGTATCGACCAGATTGTTGCTTACCACACTTCCGGTTAATCCCGAATGATAAATTCCAATAATTGCAGCACTAGTGGTAGTACCTGTACTAATCGCGGAGTTGCTCAGGTTTCTTACCTGATTGCCGGTAAAGTTATTGAGGCCTGATGTAGAAAACATCCCAACCACTTTAATTGAGGAAGTAGTGGTGTTGGCATTGGCAAGATTAAATACGGTATTGTTTGTTATGCTTTGTGAACTGCCTGAGTTGGTTGTACCAATTCCAACCAATGAAGCAATTGTTGTTGATCCTGAATTACCGGAAGTAGTATAAAGATTGTTTACATTATTATTATTAATGGTTAATCCATTTGAAGTATTTGAGGTCATAATACCACGTATGGCTGCAGAAGTTCCTGTATTTATTTTCTGAATATTTGCTACTGTATTGTTACTCACAATAACAGCGTTTGAACCCGAATAAATAATACCGGTTGTAACCGAATTTCCTGCGTTAATAATGCTGTTTGCAACCGTACTGCTGCCTATCAAATTTCCGCTTACTCCTCCAATATTTGCAACACCCGAATTTACCTGAATTCCTGTAAACGTTGAAGCAGAAACGCTGCTGTAATTAAAATTCTGAATGGTATTTCCCTGGATACTTACTCCACTTGAAGTGCCCACAGTACAATTGATACCGGTAAAAGTTACTGCTCCTGTATTTGTTTGTGCAGTACCTCCGCATAATCTGTCACGTCCGCCAATATAGTTTCCGGTGATGCTGTCGCCATTGCTTACGGAACCCGACAGTATCTGAATAACTGTCATAGTGGTGGTAGGTAAAGCCGGATTATTATTATAGAAATGATTGCCTCGGATAATCAGTCCATTTCCGCTGTTTGATGTAAACAGAACCCCTGAGTTGCTAAAGTTGAAAATGTTATTATTAACCACAACCAGGTTATCATTTTCTTTGGCAAAAGTACCCACACTGTAAATTCCATTTGCATAAGGAGAAGCAATAATCTGATCAGAGTAAATATTACAACCTGTAATATTTATATTATCATTACCTGAACCGGTACCTGCCGTAGTTATATATACAAGTCCGCTGCCCGTACTGGTATTGCGACCGCGAATTACTATATTATAAAGTGAATCATTACTTGCATCGGTTGAGAATTGAAATACCGGTGCTGAACTTGCATTTACAAAAACAAGATTCGTATCGGCGGCAGTGCCCGTTGGCGAAACTCCTGAAAAAGTAACTGCACTTGCGCCGTTCAGCCGGATCAAACCACTGATATTGGCTCCGCTTAATATATATTGTGTATTTGTTTGCGGGCGAATGGTTAAGGTATAACCAAAATTGCCTGCTACCCCTGCATTTACCTGGGTAATTGAATTTAATTGTGCTGCTCCTGATTCAGTGATATTGCTGGTAATTAATACTTCTGTGTTACCACTTATTGCACCACTGTTAATATTAAAGAATAAACCGGTAGCATCATTTGCTGTCAACGATGTGATCGGGTTACCTGTTCCTACAAGTATAGATGTAGCCAAGGTTGTATTCATTCTGTAATTGTTCAGAATGGTATTCGGGAAGGGATGAGATACGATGGTATTTACATCGGTTGCTACTGCATAAGGCTGAGAAGAAACTATATTTCCGTTTAAATCCTGTGCGATAATATAATAGTAAATAGAATCGTAAGGTACGATGCCACCCACCGAAGTATGGTCAATAACAAAACTCCACTGGCCCGATGTGGCCGTTCCAACATCCAGAGTTCCTGCTGCGCTGGTAAAGGTTCCTGCTGCATTTTTCTTATAATAAATTCTGGGAACATTGGTTCCCGAAACAGGTATACCCCCGCCATCAGTAATTGAAACAGTAAGCGTTCTGCTGGTACTCACAAAAGGATTGTTAAGTGCAGTAAATGTTATAATCGGTGCAAATCCGTCACTCGATAAGGTAAAGTTTCCTGCATCAGCACCCACATCAACCGGTGTTCTGGTTCCTCTTGACAGTCCGTCGAAGTTATCGGCAACCGAAGCGGTTGCATCACCCATACCCTCTGCAGGTGTGGGAGACTGAAGTTTAATACTGCCCGTTGAAGAGGTTCCTCCAGGTAATATAAAATTTGGATTCCCAATACCACTGTTGCCATCCTGCCGGGTAGTTGCTGCCCATCCGCCTGTGCCTGCTATTGTGGTATAAGCTGTAGCTCCAATCATTCCCATTCTTCCACCTGTGCCCGGGAAATAATACAGGTTATTGTTACTGTTGATATTTGTTATGTTTGCTAATTTAATTCCACAATGAAAACCGGTTCCACCGGAAATAGTATTTGAAAAAATATTGTTTCTAATAGCTGCAGAGCCTGTTGATACGGTTGATGGGAATTCAATTCCTGCAGTATTGGTTGCTCCTGAAGAAGTACCGGCAAGATGCACAGAGTTATGATAAATTCTCAAACCATTAGCAGCACCAAAATTGGTTCCGGTAATATTAAAACCCCTAACAATGTAAGGACCGGTTAAAACTGTACCTGCTGCATTAATTCCCAAACGAATCATGTTATTCTGGAAAATTGCGTATCCGTTCGTTAACTGAATGCCTGTTAAACTACCTGCTGCCGTTGTTGATAATGCGATACTATGAATATTATTCCTGGCAATTATAGATGTATTACTGGCAGAAGATGTAGAAAGAATAAATGACATTCCATAAATTCCGGTTGCAATGGTTGCATTTGTATTAGAAAGCGTATGAATTGTATTCTGTGAAATCGTTTGGTTCAAACCGGAAGTATTAACCATTAATCCAACTATAGACGGATTGATTACATTGGCATTGCTTGCATTGGTTAAAAACCGGGTAATGTTATTTCCTGTAATAATATTTCCGGTAGTACCTGCTACATAAATACCATTGATTTGTGTTGAAGCGGCGGTTGCCGGAGTTGCAGTAAGTGAGTCAATGGTATTGTTGGTAACGGTTTGTAAAAGTGTTGAAGAGATCAGCATTCCATTTAAACCCGCAGATGTTGTGCTTCCTGTATTGCTACCAGGATTTACCAGATATGAAATTGTATTACCATTAATGGTATTGGTTCCTGAGGTTGCCAGTAATCCATTCAGTTGAGTTGCTGAGAAACTTGATAATCGTATATTCTGAATGGCATTACCCGATATACTATTAGTACCTCCTACAATATACAAACCATTAAAAGCTGCAAGGGTAGTTGAGGATGTGTAGGTGCTAAAAGAAGTAAAATTGCTGATGACATTATTTTGTATTAAATTATTGATGCCTGATCCTGCATAAGCTATACCTACCATTGTTTTTAATCCCACAGATACATTTCTGATAGTACCGGGAGTACCCCCAATGATGTTATTGGATAATACCAAAGAGGTTGGAGAGGATGAAACCCCGATTCCAACAAATCCTGCAGACTGACCTGCACCCGTAACATTACCCAACATACTAATATTATAGATACTGTCACCGCTTATGGTTTGTGTGCCGGTACCGGAGGTAGATAAAATTCCCCTGAATGCTGCGGATGAGCCGGTATTCGTCATGGTAACATTGGCAATTACATTATTGGTAATGGTAATAGTACCTGCAGAAGAATTGCTGAACGCAATGATGGCACCATTATTAGCAGATTGAATACTATTGGCAACAGTTCTGTCTCCAAAAATATTTGCCCCACTGCCTCCTATGATGAAACTACCCGCTGTTTGTGTAATAATACCATTCAGCGATCGGAAACCGGTAGGTGCACTCATATTTATATTTTGAAATACATTATTCTGAATAAGTGTTGCAGTAGCAGTGGTACTGTTTGATGCAAGAATACCGGTAAACGAACCGGAGGTTCCTGTAAAAGTCATAGCAGTTCCTGCACACATAGGAGCAGTACCGCCAAAATAATTACCACTGATTACATGTCCGAATGAATTGGTTGCACTGGTTGAAGGAGTAAAGTTAATTGCTGTCATTGCCGTGGTAAGTGTAATTGCGGCAGTATCATAAAAACTATTTCCTGTGATGGTCCAGTATGCGCCATTACCGCTTGTTGTTGCAGGAACCACAATTCCACCCGTTGTAAAACGATAAATATTATTATTACTGATAGTGTAATAATCATTTTGAACCGTTGCCGATTGCCCTATTGAATAGATGGCATTTGCCATGGTTGGGAGTGCAGCATCTGCATAATTCCTGATGGTATTATTGGTTATGGTTATACTGTCATTTCCATTGGCACCTGTTGAACCACCAATATAGATTGCACCGCTAATGGTGCTGGTATTCGCACTTTTAATAAAACAGTCGCGAATGGTTACTGCCCTGGCATCATTTAAAATATTAAATACCGGATTCGAAGTATTGCCATTACTAATCACCATGGTTTTTGAAGTTCCGCTTCCACCGGGTCTTCCATCAAATACCAGATACCTCGATCCGCTTAAATTAAACAAAGCAGAAGTACCAGCAGCCAATCCTTCAATCAATACGCCGGTAGAACCTGCTGCGGGTCTTATGGTAAGATTTGGGTTATTAATATCACAATTGGAGCACGTGCTGTTAATTGCATTAATGGTTATTGGAAATACCTCATTGGTTGCAGCATTATACGTATTATCTACAAGAGAAAATACCACAGGGCCTGTTGATCCAACTGCAGCCAGTTCGTTAACGGCTGCAGTGATGGTAGGGAAATAAGAAGCAACCGAAGTACCTACTGTATAAGTCCCATTCAATTGTGGCCTTATCGTTCTGGATCCGGCCGGTGCCGTAACAGTCGGGTAATAATATACACCTGCAACCATGATAGAATCACATCCGGCATCAACTATATTATTGCTGGCAGCCGATGCTGAAATATCATAGGTAAGCCAGAAATAATTTGTACCTGTATCTAACGCTTGTGTACCCGATATATTAAAAGTTGCTCCAGGTGATGAAACAGTACTTCCAAATTGAGTAGTGGTGGCGAAAGTACTGCTTGTGCCGGTATAATAAACTTTTGCATTTGTAATATCAGACAAACTGGTGGTACCTGTTGTGTTCAAATGAAGCTGTGTTAAATTTATTTGTGGATTAACTCCCGAAGTAACAACCTGAATTCCGATTACCTGTTGATTGGCTACACCTGTTGCAACCGGAGTAGTTAATGTTTGGGTAGAAGTTGAAGAAGAAAAAACCATCGGAGGAGCCGGAAGCAAATTGATAAAATAATCTTCAACTTCACCATAATTATTTGTACCGCATCCGTTGGTATGAACCGGAATTGCACTATAGTTATTTATAACTCTCATCCGGGTTACTCCAAGAGTACCTGTGACGGGTAAAGTAATATTCCCAACAGAACTTGCACCTGTAACACCGGGATAGGGTAAGTTAAATCGCTCTCCTGCATCTGCAAAATCACCATCAATATTAAAATCAATAAATACAGAGGCTCCCATCGGATATGCATTTGAATAATAAATCGGATACACAGATACCGGATAGGTTACTCCATAATTGAAAGATAATGTTGGTAAACTTGTATAATCTGTATAACCGCTATTTGATGTTGAATTGGGGACCTGCGGAGTTGGATTTGCTGCAGGATTTGCCAATGATCCAAAAGTAAAGCGGCCAATGGTACCGGTTACTGTTGGACTTGTAGTAATTGCTGTACAATAGGTTAAGCAAGGACCACCACTGGTCATGGTTATTCTTTTTGGAACTGAAATTCCATAACTTGCACCACAGGCAATACTGTCGCGATAATAAGTGGCTACCGTTTGGGTAGTGCTTAAAGTTGCTCCGGTTGCCCCGGCAATATCTGTCCATACCAAACTATCAGGAGAACTTTGCCATTGACGAACCAGGCCGGTACCCGGAACTGTATTTTGGACTCCCAGTGTAAAATTAATTCCCACACAGGCTGCATTCATTGTAGTAGTGGTATTTCCCGGTGCCGGTGTACCGCTGCATGGTGGAGGTGAATATGTAAAAGTTAATCCTGCAGAAGGATAAATAGAACTTGACCATGCAATTTGCTGTGTATTGCCTGTCATGGCTGTGCTTGCTGTCCAACTGGTTGCAGATTGCCGGCCAATGAAATCTGAAACGGCAGTTCCGGTTAAACCCACCTGGCAGGTTTGTGAAGTAGAAGGAGTAGTAGGACTATATACGTATTGAATAACTCCGTTACTTTCATAAAGCTTTAACTGGAAATTTATTTCATTTCCAGAGTTGCTGTAAAAACCCCAGTCTTTCCATTGTAAAATAAAAATCTGATTACCGGGAGTACCTATAGTTTGATATCTTATTTCACAAGTTGCCGATGTGCCATGTAAATCTTCACTTAAAATATGAACCGCATTGGCCACATTCTGTATGGAAGTCCCATCATAAAAATTTCCGGGAGTTGTTCCGCCAAATTTTGCATAGCCATTTGCACTTACTCCAAGCGTAGTATAGCTTCCTGTCGAGTACGCAAATCCAAATCCAATGGGTACTGACGCATATTGATTATCATCATTGCCAACCCCTGCTGCAGATAATACCGTACCTCCTGTGATTGGAGTGTACGTTGTAGTACTCTGGCTAAATACATAAGTTGAAACCTGTGAATTGGCCCGGTTCATTCCAATAAAAAGTGCTAATAACAATAGGAGATTAATTCCTGATTTAGGTACATAGCTTTGTCGAGTTTTCATATAGTTTAGATTTATAGTTTTTCAAATCAAAACTCAATGGACAAACTCTTTTAAATGGAAGGAAATAACCGGTTAATTATACTGCGATTTGTTTCTCACATAACAAGTCTATATGTACAGACTGTCTTTTCCCCTCATTCAGACCTTACTGTCACGCAGTTAAGTCACTTTTCTTTTCTTAATTTTTTCTTAGTAAATATTGTACCCGATAAATAGCCTTTTTATTAAAATGTCCATTAAATTGTTTTATGAACATAGTAATGCTTTATCAGAATTTTACCTTTTCTTTACCTAACAATCGTTTGAAATATTTGAATAGTGGTTATTCTTATCTTAATGCCCTTAATTAAGCCTCGTATTATACTTAAATTTTTTTAATAAACATTAATATTCAGTTAATTTTATGATTTTTTTAAGAAATTAGCTCCCAAAGCATCATCATTTTATCGTCGCTGATACTTGCAAATTGGGCGTTTTTTACCCATAACAATTTATTAACAGAATTTAAGTGCGAATCTTTGCGTAATTTATCCACAACTTTTAACAACTCAAAAGTGTGAGAATCCCATATTTTAATAGACTTATCCATACTCCCGGTAATAAATAATGTACCATCCGTATTAAAAGCAATTGTATTGATATGAAGCGTGTGCGCAGCCACATCATTTACCAATTGATAAGGTTCATTAACTGCCCATCTTTTTAATTGCACATCCCGCCCGCCACTCAGTAAATACTGGCTATCGGGAGAATAACACAAAGCAAAAACAGAATTCGTATGCCCGGTTAAAACCTGCTTTAAATCAAATGAAACCACATCATAAATTCGAATCAGGTGATCGCTGAAACCTACAGCAAAATCAAGTCCGTTGGGATTTATCGCAATAACTCTTGCACTTTTTGTGCTGGTTTTAATCTTATTTATTAATGCAAATGTTTTGCAATCAACCCTTGATAGAAATCCATCGCCTCCCACAGTAATTACTGATGCCCCCAACAATTTCATATCAAATATACCCAATTGATGCAACTCAATGTTTTTAATTTCCTTGTTTTGAGATAAATCAATTACATGTAAATTGCCACTGGAAGTGCCTGCCAGTAATTGTTGTGTTTCGGGCAATAACAGCAAACTATAAACGGGTTTCGGCAAGCGGCAAATCACTACCCCATCCCCTTTATTCAATAAATCCCATTCAACAATATATCCGTCGGCTCCCGCTGTATATATATGATCAGGCTTTATAGATAATATAAGTGTAAAAATGCTATTGGTATGGCCGCTAAAGTGACCTGTTTTAATAACAGAAATTTTTGTTCTCATCAGTTCAATGATTTATTTGGATTCAAAAATGAAACTAATAAACTAAACTTGCACTTTTATGCCCTTATACCTGCAAAAAAATATCAAACCCGACGTAGTATTAGCCCTCTGGCAAATTACGGAAAGTAAAGCTGAACTCAAGCAACTATTAGGCATTGATTTTTTTGAACAAAATATGCACGAACGCATGGAACTGGGTTCTGCACTGCACTACCTGGCAAGCAGGGTATTGCTGGCACAACAATTTTTGAACACAAAATGTCATTTGCATAAAAACGAATTTAACAAGCCTTTACTCGAAATAAACGGAGAACATCATTTTGTATCCATCACACATTCACATGATTTTGCAGGTATAATCTTCAGTAAAACCAAAGAAGTGGGTATCGACCTCGAGTTAATCGATAAAAGAATTAATAAAGTTACCCATAAATTTATGAATGAAAACGAAATGCAATTTGCCGGAAGTGAAACTCAAATAACAGAAAAAACAATTATCTGGAGTGCAAAAGAAACCCTCTATAAAATATATGGTGAAAAAGAAGTTGATTTTAAAATGAATTTATTTATTGACCCCTTTCATTTGGAAAAAGAAGGTAACTTGCAAACACATATCAAAAAAGAGAATTATATAAATAAAATTATACTGAAATATGAATGCTTTGAAAACTATGTACTAACCTATGGAACAGCAGAAGACATGGAGCACAGGGAAATTGGTAATCGGTAGTATATTACATCGTACATCATACATCGTTCATCGTACATTCTAACTCGTAATTCGTAACTCGTAATTTGTATGTTAAACAAAATCGAACACATAGGAATCGCAATCAAAGATGCATTGGTTTCTGAACCCATTTTTAATGCTTTGCTGAACCAAAAACCAACAAAACGGGAAGTGGTTGAAAAAGAAAACGTGCAAACCATTTTTTACCAAGTCGGTGAAAGTAAAATTGAATTACTCCAATCCTTATCCGATGAAGGTGCTATTGCAAAATTTATTGCTAAAAAAGGTGAAGGAATTCACCATATCGCATTTTTAGTGGATGATATAGTTGCTGAACTGGCCCGCTTAAAAAGTGAAGGATTTCAACTCATCAACGAATCACCGGTTCCGGGTGCCGATAATAAATTAATAGCCTTTGTTCATCCTAAAACAACAAATGGCGTTTTAATAGAATTGTGCCAGGAAGTAATTAAGAATTAAATATTCACAATTTAGAATATTAATTGTGAATTCTTAATTGTGAATTCTTAATTGTGAATTCTTAATTGTGAATTCTTAATTTTAAAATTCAATTTCTTCTATGAGGCTTAAAAACTCATTTTTTGTTTTTTGATCCTTGCTTTCTTTTAAAAGGCTCAAACCGGATTTTAATATTTTTAAAGCCTCTTCATCCAACCCTTTTTGCTGTAAAATAATGCCCAAACGGTAATAAACCGAAACTTTTGTAGGGTCAAGCAGTAAAACTTTGTTAAAATATTTTATTGCCTCATCAGGTTGGTTCATGCCCTCAAACTCCATTCCCAGTGCATAAAGCGCAAAAGTATCGTCTTTATTTTCACCCAACAATTGCATCAATTTTTTAATTCGGTGTACCCGCATTTTTGATTCTTAATAATTATAATATTTTTGCCGCTCTATTAATTTTAAATACTGTATGAAAATATTGGTTTGCATCAGCAATGTTCCCGATACCACCACAAAAGTAAGTTTTACCGAAAACAACACGAAGTTTAATACGCAGGGAGTGCAATTTATTATTAATCCCTACGACGAACTGGCCCTGACGCGGGCTTTGGAACTTACCGAAAAACAAGGGGGTACGGTTACGGTTATTAATGTAGGACTTACAGATACCGACCCCAGTATCAGAAAAGCCCTGGCCATTGGCGCAACAGATGCAGTGCGTATTAATGCCGAACCGGTAGATGCCGGGTTTGTTGCATCGCAAATTGCGGCTTACGCTAAAAATGAGGGCTACGATTTAATTTTAACCGGACGTGAAAGTATTGACTATAACGGAGGTATGGTAGCCGGTTTATTGGGTGAGTTATTAGGCTGGCCAAGCATTAACGTGGTAACTTCACTGGAAATTGAAAATGGTATGGGTACGCTTGAACGCGATATTGACGGCGGCAGGGAAAAATTAACCTGCAAACTCCCATTTGTGGCCAGTTCACAAAAAGATTTAACCGAACCCCGCATTCCGAATATGCGTGGCATTATGGCTGCCAGAACCAAACCTTTAAAGGTAGTTGAACCCACTGAAGCGGTTGCCGGCACCAAAACAGTAAATTTTGAGAACCCACCTGCAAAAGGTGCCTGCAAAATGATAAGCGTTGAAGAAGCAGGATCATTAATTGATTTGCTTCACAGTGAGGCCAAAGTAATTTAATATTAAAAAAATAAAATGAACATGAATATACTCGTTTTTGC
The DNA here is from genome assembly GCA_030680835.1 of Bacteroidota bacterium. Classification (GTDB taxonomy): domain Bacteria; phylum Bacteroidota; class Bacteroidia; order UKL13-3; family UKL13-3; genus B1. Next base: position 32,959 of record JAUXUD010000050.1, on the reverse strand, counting down.
ACAAAATACAGATGGCAGTTTTAAGAAATCAACCCTTGAAGCTGTTTCTTATTCGGCACAAATTGCACAGCAAAATGGGGGAACCTGTACTGCTGTTTCTATTGGAAATGTAAACCCGGATAAATTGGCCGATCTGGCAAAATATGGTGCTGATAAAATACTTACTTATACACAGGACTTACTTTTACAATTTGCGGCCGAAACCTATAGTAAAGTAATCGCCCATGCAGCCCTAAATGAAAACGCCGGCTTAATCGTTATTTCCAATACCTATTGCGGCAAATCGCTTGCCCCCAGAGTTGCAGCCCAATTAAAAGCGGGTATCGCAAGCGGTATTATTTCTTTCCCCGATTTAAGCAATGGTTTTAAGGTACGAAGAAGCGTTTTCTCCGGAAAAGCTTTCGCAGATGTAACCATTGATACCGCAGTTAAAGTAATTGCCATTACCCCCAATTCATTTGCATTAACCGAATTACCCAAAACCGCAAATATAGTGAGTGCCGATGCTGGTCTGTCGCCGTCTGATCAAATCACAAAATCAGTAGAAATTGCACGTACCAGTGGTAAAATCGTGTTAACGGAAGCCGAATTGGTAGTAAGCGGAGGTCGTGGAATGAAAGGTCCTGAAAACTGGAATTTAATAGAGGAACTGGCCGATATTTTAGGTGCTGCAACGGCATGCTCCAAACCGGTAAGTGATATGGACTGGAGACCGCACACTGAACATGTGGGACAAACCGGAATCACCATTAAACCCAATTTATATCTGGCCATTGGTATTTCAGGAGCCATTCAGCATTTAGCCGGTGTAAGCTCCAGCAAAGTAATTGTGGCTATCAACAAAGATCCCGAAGCACCCCTGTTTAAAGCAGCAGATTACGGCATTGTGGGTGATGCATTTGAAGTGCTTCCAAAAATTATTGCGGCCGCAAAGGAATTTAAGGCTCACCACGGGTAGAGACACCATTCATAACGTTATTAGGTAAATTTGTAAATCGGTTGTAGAGACGCCATTCATGGCATCTAAACGGTACCAGGTAATTCATAACCTGAGAAATTCTGTTCTCAATTTCTGCCCTTTTTCCCTGTTCATTCACATTTATTTTTCAATAATAAATATTTTTGTTTCAAAGGTGCTTCTTATTTACTTATTTCGTTAGCGATAAACGTAGATGCATGAGCAGGGTAAAATTACATATTGTTGGATTAAGTACCGGACAAACAAGCGGTTCATATACTTTAATTTTGGGAGAAGAAAACAGCAACCGCAAACTTCCGGTGGTAATCGGTAGTTTTGAAGCGCAGGCGATTGCTATTGAGATCGAAAAAATCGTTCCTTTCAGACCCATGACACATGATTTGTTTTTAAATTTTTGCAAATCCTTTGATATCGTAATGCATGAGGTGGTTATCTATAGTTTGAACGAAGGCGTTTTTCATGCAAAAATGATTTGCGAACAGAACGGCGAAATCAGGGAAATAGACGCCCGCACATCCGATTCTATTGCTTTGGCTGTAAGATTTAAATGCCCGATTTACACTTACCAGGATATTATGGATGCAGCAGGTGTTATTTTTAATGAAGATTTACATGAAGCAGAAACTTCAGAATCGGTTGAAAATAAAAAAACGGAAAGTACTGCAGGTCCAACCGAATATACCAAATTAACCCTTGAGCAATTACATGCGCTTTTGGACAACGCCATTAAAATAGAAGATTATACCAACGCGGCACGGATCCGCGATGAAATTCAAAGACGTAAGGGTTAATTATAAAACATGGAAAGATACACCGGATTGATTGGCATTGTAATGATTTTAAGCATTGCCTTTTTACTGTCGAATAACAGAAAGGCAATTAGCTACCGGGTGGTATTAAGTGGATTGGGGGTTCAAATTATTTTGGCCCTTTTTATTTTAAAGACTTCTTTGGGTGCAGGCATTTTTGCCTATGTAGGAAAAAAAATTGAACAACTCCTTCAACTCGCTGATAAAGGCGGAGAATTTGTTTTTGGCGGACTCATCAAACCCGAATTGTTAAAGCCCATTTTCGGTGATGCCTACAGTTTTTTGTTCATGTTTAAAATTATGCCTACCATTATTTTTGTGGCCGTATTGGTAAGCATTGCCTATCACATTGGATTAATGCAGGTTATTGTTTCCTTCTTTGCCCGCATTGTATATACGATAATGCGCGTTAGTGGCAGTGAAGCTTTATCAAATGTAGCCAGTGCATTTGTGGGTCAGGTTGAGGCACAGATTATGATTAAGCCCTATATCAACACCATGACCATGAGCGAACTGCTGGCCAGTATGAGCGGAAGTATGGCCTGCATTGCGGGTGGTGTAATGGCCGTATATATTTCAATGGGAGTACCTGCCCCCTACCTGCTTGCCGCCAGTGTTATGGCTGCACCGGGGGCGTTGGTGATTTCAAAAATAGTTTGGCCCGAAACAGAAGAATCGCCCACCAAAGGCGCTTTAAAGCTCGAAGTAAAAAAAGTACATGCAAATTTACTCGAAGCCATTTCACATGGGGCATCCGATGGATTAAAAGTTGCTTTAAATGTGATTGCCATGTTAATTGGATTCATCGCCTTAATTGCATTGGTAGATTTAGTTTTAGGAAAAATAGGAAGCATTCTCGCTGGCACCGGAATGTCGTTTTCATTGGTTGGAATTGATATTGCACACCTGAGTTTAAATGAAATTTTTGGAGCTGTTTTTTCAGTATTCGCCTGGGCCATGGGAGTTCCCTCTCAAGACACCCATGTGGTGGGTTCATTAATGGGAACCAAAATGGTAATCAACGAATTTGTAGCCTACTCAAAATTATCCCCCATGATTGCAGGCCATACTCTTGATCCCAAATCATTGGTGATAGCCAGTTTTGCCCTATGCGGATTTGCAAACTTCAGTTCCATAGCCATACAGGTAGGTGGTATCGGAGAGCTCGCCCCCAGCCGCCGAAGCGACCTTGCCAAACTCGGATTCAAAGCTTTGATTTGTGGTACACTGGCCTCTTATCTAAGTGCAACTTTAGCCGGAATCATGATGTAGTTTAGGTATGAGGTATGAGGTATGAGGTATGAGTTAAAAACCCTATTCCTACACTCCTATCTTCCTACACTCCTACACTCTTAAACAATTACCGGAAATTCTTCTGTTTGCACATAATTATTCTCAGGGTTCAAAACAAACAAAAGATGTATCAATCCATTACTTATAAATAAATAAGGCACTTTAAAACTCATATTATAGGTGGCAATCTGCCTGAGTGTTTGCGGAGTTAATTTCACATCAAATGCTTTGCACTCTATTAACATCAGCGGTTTTCCGCTTTTGTCAAATAACAGTACATCAAAACGTTTCCGCAAATTATTAAATTTTATTTCGCGTTCAACCGCTATTAAACTTTGCGGGTATTGTTTGCTTAGTGTTAAAAAACAAAGCACATGCTGCCTCACCCATTCTTCAGGTGTGAGTGCAACAAATCTTTTACGAATGATATCGTAAATGCGTTTCTTACCCGCTTCGTTCTTGGTTTTGAATGTGTATTCAGGAAAATTTAACTGCACTTGAAAAGTTTGCTATTGGGTCTCTACTTCAAAAGTTTTCTCCAACTGAGGCGAAAGGTCTGTTTGATGATGAACCATTTTCCATGCTCCGTTTTCAAGATGGAAAATATTTGTGGCCCGGTGACTCACGGTAACGGGTTTCCCTTCGGAACTCATATTTTCACCTTCTTCAATGCATACGGTATAACCCATATCAGTTCCTGCATAGGTATGCAGGTCCTTGTAAACTATTTTACCTCCGAATTTCATGGCAGCCTCTTTTTCAAATTCTTCATGCACGGCTTTCCAACCGGTTAATCGACCTCCAAAAGGACCCATATCGGTAATATTTTCGGAATGCGACCAAATGGCCACCATAGGCTCCAGGTTGCCTGTAAACATGGCATTGAGTGCGGCATAAAACGAATCGTTAGCCGCTTTAATCAGGAGTGTATTATCGGGGTTGTTTGCCGCTGCTGTTAGAGTAGCCTCTGCATTTTTTTCTTCTTTTTTCATATTACCGCAAGATAAAAGGATTGTTGAAATTAAGAGTATTACTCCAAAAGCTGTGAATGTTTTTTTCATGATATACCGGTTTAAACAAATTGATAATGGATTTTGAAATAACTTTAGTGCTGGGTTTGACAACGCAACACCTGCTGCTAATCAAAACTAAATAAGATAACGAATATACAATTTAAAATTATTACTGCTATCCTTCTTCCCCTTTTGCATGCAGTGTCAGTCTTTGAGCATGGTTAGTAACACTTTGTCAATTCTGGCTCCGTCCATATCCAAAATTTCAATTTCAAAATTTAACCAGCGAAGCGTATCGCCGGCAGTGGGTATTCGTCTGAGTTGATGCAGGATGAGCCCGCTGATGGTGTTGAACGGATAGTCCGCTGCCAGCTCGTCCAAATCCAGTTTACGCAAAAATTCAGTTAAAGGATATTGCCCGTCAATAAGCCAGCTGCCGTCTGCACGCTGACTGAAAGTAAATTCACTCTGATAAAATTCAGACACATCGCCAACCAAAGCTTCCAGCAAATCGTTCATGGTTACCAAACCCTGCATTTGCCCCAACTCATCCATTACAATTGCCTGATGCGTTTTCCCCGTTTTAAATAATTTCATGGTTTCAAATGCCGAGAGATTTTCAGAAATATATTGTGGTTGTTTGATATGGTCTGAAATTCTGAAATCAGAATCATTGATATATCTGAAAAGATCTTTAAGTAAAATAATTCCTGCCACATCCATATTACTGTTTACAACAGGATATACAGAGTGCATTTCGTTGTTTACCGTTTTACGAATAGCTTGCGTATCATCATCCAACTTTAAAAAAATGGTATCACTGCGATGGGTCATTAGCGAAGATGTTTTTCTGTCGCCCAGAATGAAAACCCGTTCCACAATGTCCTGCTCAATTTCCTGTATCGCTCCGCCTTCCGTTCCTTCCTGAATAATCGCTTTTATTTCTTCTTCAGTTATTTTGCTTTCGCTTGTAGGTTTAATATGAAAAAGTTTTATAATCATATCGGAAGAAAAGGTAAGTAGCCAGATAAAAGGTGCAGTAAAAACAGAAATCCAATACATCGGATAGGACAAAATTTTTGAAATCTTTTCGGGCATGGTAAGCCCGATGCGTTTGGGAACCAATTCGCCCAATAACAAAGAGAAAAAAGTTAACGTAATTACAATAACAGATGTGGCAATGGGTTCGCTGTATACAGTTAGCAGTTCAAAATTGTTCAGGAAAGCAATCAAATCATCCTGTATTTTTTCACCACTGTAAATACCGGTAAGGATACCAATAAGCGTAATACCAATTTGAACCGTGGCCAGGAATTTGCCGGGGTTGCTGGCGAGTTCCAGGGCTTTTTTTGCCGCCTTGTCGCCCCGTTTTGCGGCAGTTTCCAAACGCGATTTACGCGATGAAACCATTGCAATTTCCGACATGGCAAAAACGCCGTTAAGCAAAATCAGAAACAGTATAATCAGAATTCCCATTCAGCAAAACTATTAAAACAGGGGCATTAGTTTTACACAGTTACGCCACAGGATTAGGGCACACTAATATTTGTTTCATTATCAACCTGTCCAAAAACCGTTGCATCTCTGGCAATTACCGTAGCAATAAGGTGCCTATCAATAAGAATTTCTATTGGTTCAGATTATTTTAATCCAACTTATTTATAAATACCCCGCACAATAGCGAGGTTCTCCCTTTATAAACCTGACAGTCCGTTATTTGTTCAAATCATAACGGTCTGCATCCATAACTTTTGTCCATGCTTTTACAAAGTCGTTTACAAATTTTTCCTTGTTGTCGTCTTGTGCATAAACCTCCGAATAAGAACGTAAAACTGAATTAGAACCAAAAACCAAATCAACCCGGGTGGCAGTCCATTTTGTCACTCCGCTTTTTCTGTCAACAAGGTTGTATAAATGCTCAGACACAGGTTTCCATGTGTATTTCATATCCGTAATATTTATAAAAAAGTCGTTACTGAGTACACCTTCTCTTTCTGTTAAAACACCGTGTTTTGTTCCACTATGATTTGTTCCTAAGACACGCATACCACCCATCAAAACTGTCATTTCAGGAGCAGTCAGACCCATCAGTTGCGTTCTGTCCAAAAGAAGTTCTTCCGGTTTTACTGCATAATCTTTTTTCAACCAGTTTCTAAAGCCGTCATGTATAGGTTCTAAAAATTCAAATGATTCAACATCGGTCATTTCATCACTTGCATCTCCTCGTCCTGCACTAAAAGGAACTTTAATATTTACGCCCGCATCTTGTGCTGCTTTTTCAATGGCTGCACAGCCTCCTAAAACTATTAAATCAGCAATACTCACTTTCTTGTTCAATCCTGCTTGAATTTCTGTTAGTTTATTAAGTACTTTCTCCAGGCGTTTTGGTTCATTACCTTCCCAATCTTTTTGTGGAGTCAGGCGAATTCTTGAACCATTTGCACCCCCACGGTAATCAGAGCAACGGAATGTTCTTGCGCTGTCCCATGCGGTATTGATAAGTTCTGTTCTTGTCAAGCCGCAATTAAGAAGTTTTGCTTTTAGTTCTTCAACTTCCGCATCAGATAATTTGTAATCTACTGTGGGAATAGGATCTTGCCAAATTAAATCAATTTTCGGAGTATCAGCACCCAGGTAGCGGCTTTTTGGACCCAGATCGCGATGGGTTAATTTAAACCATGCCTTTGCAAAAACTTCTTCAAAATACTTTGGGTCATTATAAAACTTCTCAGATATTTTTCGGTATTCAGGATCCATTTTCATCGCCATGTCCGCATCGGTCATTATCGGGTTTCTGCGAACCCCTGAAATATGTGCATCAAAAGGTTTGTCTTCTTCTTTGATGTTGACAGGTTCCCATTGCGCTGCACCAGCAGGACTTTTTTTCTGTTCCCACTCATAACTCAATAATAGATGGAAGTAAGTGTGATTCCATTTGTTCGGAGTGGTAGTCCATGCTCCTTCCAATCCACTTGAGACGGTATCCTCAGCATTGCCCTTTCCCTGAGGATTCATCCATCCAAAACCTTGTGTTTGCACATCTGCACCCTCAGGGCTTGGCCCTAAAAGCAAAGCGTCTCCATTCCCATGTGCTTTACCTACGGTATGACCACCAGCGGTTAATGCCACTGTTTCTTCATCATTCATAGCCATACGTTTGAATGTAGTCCTCACATCCTGTGCTGTTTTCAAAGGATCAGGTTTGCCATCTACCCCTTCGGGGTTAACATAAACGAGTCCCATTTGTACTGCTGCTAAAGGAATTTCAAGCGATTCACTGTCTGATTGATTTGAATAGCGGGATTTACCAAGCCATTCTTTTTCTGCACCCCAATAAATATCCTTTTCAGGATGCCAAATATCTGTACGTCCGCCTGCAAAACCAAACGTTTTAAAACCCATTGATTCATACGCCATGTTTCCCGCTAAGATGAATAGGTCAGCCCATGAAATTTTGCTGCCGTATTTTTTCTTGATAGGCCATAAAAGTCTGCGTGCCTTATCCAGATTTACATTGTCAGGCCAACTGTTAAGAGGAGCGAATCGCTGATGACCCGTGTTACTTCCACCACGCCCGTCGGCCGTGCGGTATGTCCCGGCACTATGCCATGCCATGCGAATCATCAATCCTCCGTAATGTCCCCAGTCGGCAGGCCACCAGTCTTGACTTTCAGTCATTAGTTTTTTAAGGTCATTTTTTAATGCCTCAAGGTCGAGTTTTTTAAATTCTTCCGCATAGTTAAAATTCTGTCCCAGGGGGTTTGTTTTTGTGTCGTGCTGATGTAAAATGTCAAGATTCAGTGCATTTGGCCACCAACTCATTACTGAATTATTTGTTTCTGTATTCGCTCCATGCATTACGGGGCATTTCCCTTTTTTAGTGTGGTCCATGATATTTATTTTAAAATTTTATTATTACTTGGAACTCGTGTCAAAACCTTACAGCGAACCAGGTCACGCAAGCGAATTTCACCCTCACATTCCCACAAAATCCACTGAATTTACCGGGACAGATTGTGCTTGAAATTCTCCCTTCACACAGCCTGCCCCGCCTCATGCAGAGACTCTCCTTGTTTAATCACAAATGTACTGATACATTATGGATGAACCAATTTTCAATGTGGAAAATGTTTGTAAAATTTCCGGTGTTTTTTCTTTAAACATCTTACAGAAATCGTTTTAGAATAGCCGCGCATTACAATTGGCTGTTTTTAAAGCTTTGCAGCTTTAAGTAAGAGAAATATTCCGTAAATAATCGGGAATAAAATTGCACTCCATTTTAAAATAAATTTATAAGCGTGTTTATACCTGCTGTTAAATTCTTTTTGTCCTAAATATGCCAGGTCTGATTTGTGAAATCCATGAATTAATTTATCGTAATTGGAATAATTGTCTTTTGGAAATACAATTGATTTATTTGTTATGGTGATGAGTCTTATGTTATAGCCTAACCCTCCCATTACTGTTGTCTCAAATAATTCCCAACCTTTTAAATTGTTGTAGCTAATTGTCTTGGGTGTAAGCGAAAACAAAGGCTTTATTTCAATCTTGTTTTGGTAAATAATTAAATTTTTAAATTGCGGTCTAAATACTAAGTAGAACATGTATGAAATAATGATAACTCCTAAAAGCAAAAACCACCATTCAATTTCTTTTTTGCCATTCAATAGTATTTGATTTAAAATAACACAGAAAACAACAACCATAAAAAAGGTCATTGCATAAGCTACAAAAGCACTTTTTAATTGTGCGGTCACAATTATATTTTCATTGTCCTCCATTAGCGATTTAGATTTATGTTAAAATTACGCTTAAACTCGTTATCCTCTACCGGTTCCAACATCATTTCTAACCTTTTTACAGCAACCTTGGCTTTCTGTTTTGGCCTAACAAGGTTACCGCTTTATTTCAGTATTCCAAATCATCAATCATACTTTTATATAAACACTCCTGTTGCTTTTGTGGTCATACATTATTCAAAAAAAAATAAGGTTATGCATCCGGAATTTCTGGTTCAACCAATTTTATAAGTTTGTCCAGTGATTCCTGCCAACCCAGATAACACATTTCGACAGGAATGACTGATGGGATGCCTTCCTGTAATACCTTGAGTTCTGTGCCACAGGATACCTTGTTTAACCAAATGGTTGTGGTCATCTCTCCCGGCAAATTGGGGTCATCAAATTTATCGGTGTATTTAATAAATTCGTTAGGCTTTATTTCTAAAATATTACCCCCAAATGCATGTCCGTTTCCGGTACTGAAATTTACAAATGACATTTTAAAACTGCCCCCAACTTTAAAGTCCATATGATGAACAGTACATAAAAAGCCGTAGGGCGGAATCCAATTTGCATAAGCATTGGGATCAGAGAAAGCACGGAAAACTTTTTCAGGACTTGCCTTCAAAACTCTGTGCAAGGTTAAACTGTTGTTTGTCATAATCTTGATTTTTAAAAGTTCTGCTGTGAACTTCTTAAGTTATTAATGGTTTCTATTTTTTATTTTCTATTTTCTATAATCTTCTGTCCAGTTCTTTCATTTTCCACATAGCCTGAATTATTTCTCTGAGTTCATCTGGCAATTCATCCAGCTTTTTGTTCTGCCAATCTCTTTCCCTTTCTATATTCTTGTTAGCAAGTTTTACAGCTTTAATCGCATAAAATGCGCCACCCAGAGAATGGTCTGCCATATGCGCAGTTGCTACTGCTTGTCCGATTGAACGGGCCACCGCTTTATATATAGGGTCCTCTGATTGTCTCGCCACTGCATGTGCTCCCAATGAAGCCTTAATGGCAACACCTGTGGGTACAAGATCTTTCTCCCATTCCTTTGCTATCTCTAATGCATATAGGAGTCTTTGATCAATCTCCTTGTCAATAAGCGGCAATACATGTTCAGCACATACTCTTGCCCACTTCATTAACTTGCGATGGTTCTCTTTTGTTAGCGAACCTCCCCGATGCACTGCAACAAATGCATAACGCTTTGACTGTTTTGCGGTATTTTTTGGATGCTTGTTCTGCATAACAATTGCAACCTTTTATTACAGGTTTTATTTCTGTCGTTCTTTCACTTTCTCTTCAATTATTGGTAGTTCTTTTTTGTATTTTTCAATACTCCAGCTTAAGTTCCAGAATTTAAGATATTCTGCCATCGGTTGAAGTCCAATTAAAGCCCTTCTCTTATCTACATTTTCAACATCTTCAATGGGTTGAACATAAGTTCCCGACGAATCCTGCCATAATTGACTTCCATATATCTGCATTTTACCCTGACCCAATGCAACTCTGTCTTCTAGCAAAGCTAAACTACTTCCATTTGCTTTCCCTCTTTTTACCGCATCCCTCATCATAGGCAAATACTTTATTTGGGTAACCGGATTTGAATGCTGGATAACGAGAAACAAAGTCTTGTTTCCCTGTTCACCAATGGAGTCTACTCCCAACCAACCATATTGGTCTAATATTCCTTTTACAGCCATTTCATTAAGTGAATCTTTAACACGGATTATATCCCATATTTGTTCTGATTCTTTTGATCCCCAACCCAGTTTTTTTTCAATCTCGATTAATTGTCTTCTGTAGGTCTGGTCATCAAGATAAATGGAGTCCAGTTGAATAACCAATGGCTTAATTAAATTAGCCTCTGCTTTGTCCTTGTTCTGCTTTATTATATCAAGTAGAGGCTTCCATCTTAAATCATCGTGCAATGTTTTCAGGTCTGTGTCAGTTATAACTTGTCCGTAATTTTTAAATTTCATCATGGTTGCAATATGATATAAATTAAAAAAAGCACTGTCGGGGTAACCTGCCCTTGCCCATGAACATGCAGCGTTATATCGGTCCCATAAAGTAGCTTTCCTATCATTAGATTTAAAAGCGATTGAATAGGTTAAACCAGAATTCTTATAATCCTTCGCCTCATATAATGAATCCGCCATTTTAACAAGGTCATAATATTGTTGAGTCTGACCAAATGTTATGGATGTCCATAAAGTAAAAGTCAATATAAATGTGGTTCGTTTCATATGATTAATTGTCCTGGTATTTTGCTTTGTAAAATCACTGGTAACCTTTGCTCGGCGGTTTGGCCAGTAATAGGTTGCGGGCGATTTCCTATCAAGGTACATGAAAAATTGAAGCGGACTACAACATTTCGCTTACCACTGAATCCCTTATTGGCCAAACCTTGTGTTGTGTAACGTACTTTATTTAATCTTTATCGAGTTTGTTTCAACTTCAAATTCAGTTCCATCCTCTTGTTTAATATTAATCTTAAACTTTAAGAAGCCATTGGGATTTATATTTTGATTAAATTCGAAATACCATTCAAAAGCCAATAAATATCCTCCATTATTCAAAATGTCAAGCCATTCATTAATTGTTTTCCGTTGGTTTTTTGAATCTTCTGTAAATCCAATCTTGTAAACATTCAGTTTATTATAATCTATTGGCACTCCAGCTTGGGTATTAAGTATTTCTTTATTACATGTAATCGTAAAATAAATAATATCAGATTTTAGTCCCACAAAGTTATCTTCACAGGATGTTGCATAAGCACTATTTATTAAGGCTGATGGATTAAAAATCTGAGCAAATGTCTCTTTCATAATTCTCAATCGAATACGAAAATCATTTTGTGATAAAACTACACTATCTCCTAAGTCGGTTTTAAGGCTACAATTCTCAACTTCAATACCCGTAATCCTATTATAATATGTTTTCGGGTCTGGACAACATGCAATAATTATTAATTGAATCAGTCCTATGACACTTATTACGATTAATATTTTTTTAGTCATGTTATTTAATAGTAAAATTCATTTTCACGCTTAATTTGTGTTTTTCTGACTCTCTTAGTATATTGCATAACTTCTTTATCCCCCTTACTATTACACCATCACCTCCAACCGTTTTGCAGGCACACCTGATTAATTATTTGGGCCTAACAAGGTTACCGCTTTATTTTATATTTCCAAACCATCAAACAGACTTTTATTTAAACACTCCTGCTGCTTTTGTGGTATTGTTTGCAGAACTGTTTGTTAATGCTTACCATTTCCAGATTTAACTTTGATTTCTGCAAACACAGCTTTTAGGCAGTCCGCTATTATTTCTTTTCTTTCGTCAGCGTTAAGCAACTCACCATAAACTTTTTCAATTTTTTTATTCCCGTATTGCACCTCGTATTTGTATGAATGAAACTCAATCATTAGTCGGGGTTGAATTGTAAACGGGTCTGTTTCGTTGTATTTGTATTCCTGCAAATTTACCTGGATGAAAATGTTTCTGAAAGTATCATCAGCGATAGCTAATTCAGGAACTTCACCAGCATCGACAAACAGTGCTTTGGGGTTCAAAACAATTTTATAAATTTCATCAGTCAGCCATTGAGTTCCTTCTTGTCCTCCACTGTTCTTGTATGTATAGCAACCTGATTTGTGAAACAAGTCATAAAATTGTTTGTGCTTGTCTGCAAACTGTTCAAACATTTCTTGAACACCATTGGTATATATTTCATAAATCAAGTCATCACTACGATGTGTTGCATTCACAACATTTTGTGCAGCTTGCTTTTTCCAAATTGAAATTTCCTTTTCTACATCATCAGGTTCTTCTATACTTTCTCCATTGGCTGCTTTAATACTTATTTCTAAACTCCACACTAATTGTTGTGCAATATATTTAATGAATGAATTTAAGTCGCCTGCATCGGCACTGTTTAGTGCTGAAAGGTAATTTCTTTTGTCAGCAGATTTAATCACAACAGGAGGCAAATTATTTTTTAACAAAACATAATTCATGAGCAGTCGGGAAATCCTGCCATTGCCATCGTCAAATGGATGTATGCGAACTAACTTGTAATGCAATATTGCCGCTAAAGCAACAGGATGAAATTCGTTTTTTTGCTCTTCGGTACGATACCATTGTATTAATTCTCCCATGAGAATTGGTGTGTCTGTTACAGACGCATATTCAAAAATTTCTCCATTGCTTAACTGAACTGAATTGGGAAATTCTTTATAGTCTCCAACTTTTATCAGTCGTCTTGACTTCTGTCCGTCAGGAGTAATTGCATCTTTCCAAAATGGTTTTACAAGCATAACTTCATTGAGATTTTTGATGTTGGCTTCTGTTAAAGGTCTCTCTTTGTCGTCAGCCCAATCGCTTACTAACTGTAAAGCAACATCATGTGCTATCATTTCTTCATACTCACGCAAAGTGTGGTTCCCTTTCGTCTCGTCAAAAATTAGGAGCAACTCTGTTTCACTGTATGTTAGGGTGTTTCCCTCTATGTGATTAGAGTTGTAATTGAATTCAAGTCGAAACTTCCTGTCCAACTTTTTTTGAAACTCAGCCTTCATAGGACGAACTTTCTTTAGAGTTGAGCTCAATTCTTCTATTTTGTTGATTGTATTTTGCATGATGCCTATTTAATAAATTTCTGCCTCAAAGATAACAGTCATTTTGACATTTGCAGTGTCGTCATTTTGGTAATTCATCTGTTCGTTTCTTACACAAATGTTCGGGATAGCACTGTCCCCAAAAATTACCACTATAGGTCTGCCTAAGCTCCAGTGCTTTATTTCAGCATTCCAAACCATCAAACAATCTTTTTTTTAAACTCACCTGTTAACTTTTGCTGCTATACATTACCTCAAAAAAAAAGCAACAAACCAAAATCGGTTCATTGCTTTTTTTAATGATGCTTGTCTTCAGATTACGGGGAAAGTATGAAGTATGAACTATGAAGTATGAACTATACTACCCGCATAAATTCCTACCCTCATACCATCCTACCCTCATACACTCCTACCCTCCTACACTCCCACTCCCACACTACTTCTGGTACCCCCAGCTCCGCAGCGTGCTCTCATAGTTATCCGGATAATTTCCTTCCAGCACACAGGTAAGGGATTTCAATACTTTCCGAATCATTTTTAATTGCTGGTTTTTGTCGCTTACTTTTATGGATACCGTTCCATCTACATCACTGGATTGATTATACAAGGTGGTGTATTTTGTTTTCATTGCAGTCCAAAATGCAGTTCCATATTCTTCGGTACCAAATCCTTCTTCTAAAATGGCACTGATGGTTTGGGTTAATGCAGCAAGTCGGGCACTGCGTTCGCCTGGATAAATGTAGGAATCATTTACGTGCTCAATTCCAAATTTGTAATAGTACGGAGTTGCAGCTTTTACCGTTTTGTATTTTTTTGCCAGATAAATTTTAATAGCCCGGATTGCATCTTCAATTTCATCGTCTGCCTTTTGAAGCCCTGTAGTTAATATAGGCCTGCCTCCTTTGCTTTTGTTTTTGAGGTTAAAGCTTTCAACCCCGGTGTCGATTAATGTTTCAAAATCGGGTTGATCCATCCATATTAAGTTAATGTTTGGGTTAAGTGTCCAGGCTTTGTTTACCAAAAATGCCTGATACAATAAATCTGCCTCATTTCTGGGAATGAGACTGGCCGATTGTTTTCTTTTTGGGGTAGTGACCGCTTGGGTGCTACCATCCGGATTGGTGTTTTGTTCCATGGTTATTTTTTTAATGATTGAAACATAAAGGTAGCATTGACAAACAAAATATAATAACAATTATGCGGGTAAAAAACATGAATCACTGAAAATGAGGCAAATAAAATTTAATGGCGAACGGATGTAATTACTATTTTAATAGCATTTTATTAATTTAAATAGCAATTACGCTCGACTTCCCTACCTTGTATTAATCTGAAAAGATGATCCCTATTTATATAATGTCCATTGCAAAATATATTCAAACATTCGATAGCTCCAAAAATCAATTTGCAGCACTTACAGCATGTAGTTAGAGCTCCGAAAATCAATTTGCATCACTAACAGCACATAGTTAGAGCTCCGAAAATCAATTTGCAGCACTTACAGCATATAGGTAGAGCTCCAAAAATCAATTTGCTGCACTTACAGCACATAGTTAGAGCTCCGAATATCAATTTGCAGCACTTACAGCATATAGTTAGAGCTCCGAAAACCAATTTGCAGCACTTACAGCATATAGTTAGAGCTCCGAAAACCAATTGCCGCATTGTCCATGAGCTTTAAGTTTCTAAAAATCAATTCTGTAACCGGCAAATAAATATGTCGTAAAATCGGAAAGTAGAAATGCTTCACATATGTCCATCGGCTTTTGTTGTGAATTCAACATACCGTAAACTTCCATCTGCAAGTCGAAAGAAAGTGTCGGTTGTACCTTTGACAGTTTTCTGTTTCCCAAATTGGCTGCCTGAAACGCTGCACTGTCTATATCTAAAAGTTGTTACTCAATAAGCATTAATCGTCCTTTCATGAATTCAGTTTATTATGTGCAGTTAGGCATAGAATAGTAAGTATATAAGCTAAGGACCAACAGTTTAATACAAATATAAATAAGGAGAGTCGAGACCAAAAATTTTACGGTTCGCATCTTCGTTGGATCCCAGCCGCAACCAACAAATAAAACAGGGAACCGATTTCCCGGTTCCCTATTCTAAGATGGAGGATTTATCAGTTGCTCGTTTTAACAAGCTTCCTTATAACGGTATTTCCGTTTATGCTCATATTTAAGAAATAGATGCCGTCTTTAACAGTATTCAGAGCCTCGAGTTTGGCTTTGCTGAATCCTTTAGGTGTATCAATATCTTTAGTAAAGATTATTCTGCCTTCCATATCTCTTATCACAACATTTACTTTTCCGCTTGTGGGATTAATGATATCGAGATTCACTTCCGATGTAAAAGGAACAGGATAAACAATTACGCTGAAGTCATTTATTTCAGTGTTCATGTTCACTGCAATTGGTCCAAAGTACTGGTATGCTCCATCCTTATCTATCTGCTTGAGGCGGTAATACAGAACAGTTGCACCCAATGAAACAGCATCACGATCTGTAAAAAGATAATTCACTATAGTATTGCTGTTACCTTTTCCATTTACCCTGCCTGCATTTTCAAAGTTGGCATGATCACTCGAACGCTCAATTTCAAAATAGCTTGTATTGAGTTCACTTGCAGTTTGCCATTTCAACAAAACATCGCTTCCGGTAAGGCGGGCATCAAAGCTGCTAAGCTTTACCGGCAGCGGGTTAGTGAGGTCGGTTCCTGTAAAGTTAGAGAAGCCCGATAAAGAGGAAATTGTGATCGTCCTGTTTACAGTATCAACGGTTGAAGTGACCGGATAATAGTTCCATGTGGTAGCACCTGAATCAAGCTTAGCAAGGCGGATATTGCTCTGGCTGGTGAGCTTGCCCACCATTGTTCCCCAGTATTTCAGCCCGAGGCCATAGCTGTAAGACGAACCGTTGGTGCCCTGGATATTCCACTTCACATCCATGTAGTTTTTGTTGGGATTCACGTTGTACGCAGATGGATTCGCTACTAATGATCCTGGATAATATTTACCACTGAGCGCATCTGGAAGTGTTCCTGAGGTACCCCATGTTACCCATGCAACAGTATCGCCATAATCAACCATGTACTGGGTATTTCCTAAGCCTATGCCGCCGGTAAATACTGACGCAGGCGGTTCTGAAACAGGTGTAAATTCATAAGCACCGATATCAGGTGCGCCGGTGTTGATTGCCGAACTGCGGGAATTCTGAAGAACATCATTTGTGACCAGTGCAGACTGCTGTCCGCGCCCGTTTACCGCCCACGCACTTGGGCTGGTTATATCAGGCCGCAGGTTGTTTGTGGATGTGAACACCGGTAAAGTGAACAATGACCTGTTGTCTGAACCGGGATAGAGAGAATTCCTGAAGGAATAAACCGAAAAATAATTCACGCTGTTGACGGAAGCCCGGTTAACTGAACCTGAATAATAAAGGTTATTATTTGATACAGTCACTGCAGGAGCAGAAAACGCACCTGCATAATTAGCTGCATATCCGTATTGTGTGTAAAGGAGATTATTGATGATCTGGATTGAATTTGACTGAACAATAGGAGAAGTACCGGCTGCATTACCGGATATATAAAGAGCATTGTTGCTGGTTGAACTTGATGCGCAATGAACCGTGTTGTTCAGTAGGGTTGCCTGGGAGGAGTTAATCAGGTAAATGCCATTCTGTACGGTTGTACTATGTGTCATGTTAATTACATTATTGATGAAAAGGCCCGTTCCCGGCTCACTGTAATAATTATTGTAGTTTACGAACAGACCATAAGTTCCTGCTGTAGGGCTATGCATGTTTATGATATTCCCCCTTACTTCTGTGCCCTGTGAAACGGAAGTCAGATAGATCCCGTATGTGCCTGTGGTAGCGCTGCCATCAATCGTGTTATAACGAATGATGGGAGCAAGGCGGTTCTGCATGTATATGGCTACCCAGATAGGCAGAGAGAAAATATTTGAATCAATTGTCAGTCCCGGGCTGTACTGACCGACAATGTTCTGCCCGCCTATAACAATTCCATATGCGCCATAAATTAAGCGATTTCTGATAAACGACAGATTAGTAGGGTTATCACCATTTGTTGCATAAATAAGCGCAAATGCATCGTCACCCTGGGGCGATGATGGCGAACCTTCAATGATACAGTTCCGCACTACAAGGTTACTTGTATTGATGTTTGACGACGGGAACTTATTGATTGAAAGCACGCGGCAAGATGAGAAGCTGCTGTTTTTCAAGGTTAATGACTGGAATGTCATGTAGGATACGCCACGCAATCTGATCGTATAATTATCCGAGAGCGAGGATGTGCTTGAGTTGATAATCACATCAGCCGGGTTATTGCTCACTGATTTGAAAACAACTGTGTTTGTGGCGCTCACCCCGGCAACAGTTGGAATGTCAATCTGCCCGGTATAGGTTCCGGTACTGATGTTAAATGCAACGGGACCATAGACACCTCCGCACATTAGTTTATTCACTGCTTCTGCAATAGATGTGAAATTATTTGTTCCTCCTCCTGATGGGTTTATCGTATAAGTTCCGGATAATCCACCGCATATGCTGGTCGCAAACGTATCATTCAGCGGCTGAATGTCCGTAACGCTGTTTGGTGATGATGTCCATGCTTTCATGGAAACCAGGCTTCCTGTGAAGTTATACCGCTGGCTGCTTCCGCCAGGACCACTTGTAGCATTGAACAGCACCGTATCAGTGCCGCCCGGAAGGATGCTTCCTGAATATGTTCTCGACCTTACTACAGTATCAATCCGGTATGTAACAACCGCTGAGCTGAGAGTGTTTGTACCGAAATTCTGAATCACAACCTTTAAATCACTAAGCCCCGGAATCAAAGGTTGCGTTGGCTGAACAAATGCAATTGCGCCTGCATCATTCGGCGGTGCAGTGAATTCATAAACGCCAGGGTCAGGTGCTGATGAGCTCCTGGTTTGCCCGTCAATGTCATCTGTTACGGTAGGGATCGGTGTTCCAATATTGCCCAGCTGTGGTGTGATTGTTCTCAGGTTGGTAGCCGAGAAGAATGCAGGATTCTGGAATATACTGCTGGAGTCTGATCCTGTAATGAATGTGCTCATAGCGCTCGCATAGCTTGAAAGTGTAGGATAGATCGTGCCGACGATCCGGAAAGGATAGCTTGAAGGCGAATAATACACATTGTTGTTAAGCGTGATGGATGAGGTTGACAGCGCTGTTGAGTTAGGGCAGTATACGCTCAAGGCTCCGTTTGGTGCTGCAAAAATGTTATTGTTCACACGCAGATTGCTGGATGTTGTGGCATTGGCATAGTTAAAATAGAGGGCAGTGCTTACATAAGACGCATCACCACTGGTATTGTTTACAGCATTGTAAACAAGGTCTGTATATTTGTTTGAGCCGGCATCATAAATGCCAAAGCTCGTAGAAGTCGCAGCGCCGATCTGAACCATATTGTTGGCAATTATGTTAGGTGATGAGGAAGTGCCATTGCATTTTGTATAATAAATTCCGTAACCTCCGGGGACCGCTGCCAATGTATTTTTAGTTAGGGTAAAACCACTGTCGCAAGTGTTCAGGTAATAGCCAAAAACGGTAGAGTTGAGATTATTCCCTGCGCCATTGATTGTGTTTTGCGTAATGACAACGTCGTTCTGGTAAAACAGGGACAAACCATAAAAATATGGCTGTACGATATTGCAGTATCTGATCCGGTTATTGTTTCCACGTAGACTTAAACTGTTATACAGGCTCACACCATAATAACCTCCGGTGAGCGTACAGCTATCAATGGTAAGATAGCTTCCATTATTGCCGGCAGAATTTGAGGCAAAAAGCGAAGCAGAAGAAACAACAGGTGCGAAGGTTGATATGAATGAAGTCAGGAGTGGAACCCGGATTCTGCATTTAGAAATGACATTACTGTCGGCTGAGTTAATAAACTGTACACCATATCCTCCTGAAATCCCTGTACATTCTATTGACATATTCCGGAATGTGATGTTTTTGGCGTTATTAAAAAGAACTGTTGCTCTCCTGACTATTCCGTCGTGAACCAGCCTGCAATTGGCAGAATCGGCGCCAATAAAGGTTACTGTATTTGTTGCGTCTGAACCAGGTATTACTCCTGTGAATGAAACCTGCTCGTTATAAATACCATTGCTAACCATAAAGGTTACTGGTGCATTAATTCCAAAGGCGTAAAGAGTCTGAACAGCCTGGTCGTAGGTCTTGAAATTACGCACGGAATCCGGTAATGCCGGATTAATGGTATATATGCCATTCATCGCAGTTCCAATATATCTGACAATAGAGTCGTTATATGGCAGGGTGTCTGTGGTGCCGTTCGGCTGGCTTGACCAGGCTTTAACTTTATAGATATTTCCCAAAGTTGGGGTAAGTGTTCCTAATGCAATAGTAGCTGTGGAATCTCGGGAAAGCGTTCCGGAGAATGAGGTTCCTGTCTGCGTTATGCCGTTCAATGACCAGTTAATATTGGCTGAAGTGAGCGTTGATAAACCGTAGTTCTTCAACCTGATGTCAATGCTGCTGCTGCCTGTCGGCATTGGTACTGTTGGAGAGCTTAGTGTCGGAATACCTGCATCGTTGTATGAAGGAATAAATTCATACGCACCTGGATCCGGGGCAATATCACGTGCATTACTCAGGATGTCTACCGGGCAATAAGTGAGCATGTTGTTACCGATGCTTTTGATAGAAGGTTCAGTCGGGATCATCAGTTCTGGCGCTGTCGTGCTGATAAGCCGTGGGTCAGTCTGGATACTGTTAAGGTCATAACTGGCGGTATTTGCAGTCTGCCAGGTGGAAAGTGTGCTGTAGTTTGCAGAATAATAACCTATATAAGCATTTGTGCCCGATATGTTAAATACATTGCTGTTGGTGAAATAGTTGGTTCCTGTCGCTCCAAAATAAAGTGCGAACTTGTTGGTTGTACCGCCGGCATTGATATTGAAAATGTTATTATACACATAACTGGGCGCGCTTGGCGCAACAAAAGCCCAGTTGATACAATAAATGGTCGGAGAATTCGGCATGACAAAATTGAAAGTATTATGAACAATGTAGATGTTCTGGAAGTTTACTCCATAGATTCCATGTATAGTGCCGTTTGTGCGGAAGTCATAGAACAGGTTGTTTCGTATAACTGTGTAGTTTCCTGATGGGAAGTTTGGCGCTGCAAAATTTATCCCATATGCGGTTCCTGTACCTGTGGGGTTAGCGCCGAAAGGTGTGTGGAATTTATTACTGTCAAAAGTGTCTGCCTTATTGCTATTGAAGGCGTAAACACCGAAGAACGCAGTTACGGTTGTTTTGGTTGGTCGTGAAAAATCATTGCCTTTAATTAAAGTGCCCCAGGTCGAATTCATATAAATGCCATAAGCATAAAAATCCTGGAAACGGTTGTTGATGATTCTGTTGGCGGAGAGAACCGAATTACTGGTAGCTGGAACGAGGGCGATACAATAATAGAGTCCACCTGATGGTCCGCCGAACATCTGGTTGTTGCTGATTGTATTCCAGCTTCCGTTTGCCCCTGCTGCTGCGGTTGAGGTGGGCGAACTGCTAAATACGATACCTCCCGAATTCACTTGGGTGGTGGTCATGTTGCTGTAGTCGAATACGCAGCTGTCGATGGTATTTGTGTCTGCCTGGTTCGTTAGCCAGATACCCCAGCCGTAAGTCTGATTCAACGGAACAATGCGCAGTTTTTTGATCGTTAGATTATCCGTTCCGTTGAGCTTGATCAAATACAGTGAGGTTACATTGGTATTGTTATACCTCAGTATTTCATTGTTACCGTTGATCACAACATTATTCACCTGGGTACAGCCCGGAATGACAGGGAATGCAACCTGCTCGGTATAAGGTCCCGACCCAGGCACAACGTTGATTGTTACCGGTCCGGAAACCCCGCCGTTCAGTGCTCCGGCCAGCTGGTTAAAGCTGGCAAAGTTACCTGCCGCAGAGCTGTTCTTATTGAGTGTATACGTTCCCGGCGTAAGCAGTGAATAAAGATTATATATGTATGATGTATCGTTTGCGTTGTTAGGATCGCTGACTCCGTTCGGAACTGTTGACCACACCATGATGTTCACGCTTATGCCCGCAGTGAATGTGACACTGCCGAGAGTAATAGCTGTTGAGCGTATGGATGTATTCAGGCTCCCGGAATAAAGGAAAGGCGTCTGGGCTACCCCGTTAACTGACCAGTTGATGGTTGCTGATGTTAGCGCATTCAAGCCGTTGTTCTTCAGCTTAACCGTGATCGGATAAGTCCCGGGTGCAAAAGGAACTGTGGGAGCTGAGAGCATCGTAGTTGCAGCATCATTGTTCACAAGTGCGAATTCATAAGCCCCGATATCAGGCGTGGTATCTCGTGGAGCACCGGTGAAGTCATACGGTACAACAGAAAACAGGTTTGCACCTTTATTCTTCAGGTCTGCTTCTTTAGGAACAACGTTGCCTGTTGCAATTTCTGAGAATAAAGGGTTGGCATCGGTGCTTGCCGTGTCCAGGACGCTGCCTGCTGCAGCCTGCCACTGTGCAAGTGTTGCATAGTTTGCCCCCAGGTATCCAAAGTAACCAGGCGATGTTACATAAACATCATTATTGTTGCTGATGAGGCCCGTAACCGTTGGATACGCAAGATATAAGCCATATTTTGCACCACCGGTCGGTGTTGACAAGCTGAAGATGTTGTTTATTACTTCGGTTCCTGCCAGCGGTGCAAATCCAAAATAGAGGCCGTAATAAGAACGGTTGCTGCCCGACGGGTAGTCAAAAGAAACTGTATTGTGATAGAACTGTATGTACTGCGGTGTAGATGAATAAAATCCGTAAAAGCTTCCGCTCTGCGATGTTGAGTTGATATTCCTCACGATGTTGTTTGCCACAAGGCTGGTCTGGGAAGTAGTTGTACCGGTGGCATCGAGATAAAATGCATAACCTGTCAACGTACTAGTGAGTATACCATCAAATAGTCTTTCAACGATATTATTCGTGATCGTGTCATTATTGAGTGAGGTATTGAAGATTCCATAGAATGTGGTGCTGCTGGACCTTAATGGCCTGGATAGGTAATTACGGCTTATGATGGTTCCGTTGCCATTAATGCTGTAAATGCCGCATGCATAGTAATTTGAAATGGTATTGTTAATGAATTTATTGGCTGAATAAATGGAGTTCGAGCTCATGCAGTTGGTAATACCGTAATATGGGCCGGCGCTTGCAATACCAATGATCTGGTTGTTGATAATCCGGTTGCCGATACCGTTGTTGCCCGCAATTGTTGCTGAAGTTGTGCTGTTGGTCATGGCTATGCCAACCCCATAAGGGCTCGTAACGGACGTTACAGCACTGAAGTCTATGATACAGCCTTTAACCATGTTGCTGTCGGAGTTATTGATAAAATGGACTCCCCAGCCGAATGAGCTGGATGTTATGGCGATGATCATGTTGTCAAGGATCACGAACCTGGCATTGTCGAGCTTGATCACGTGTGGAGATCCTGCCACCGGCGCATACTGTATCCTTGCTATGCCATAACCATTGAATCTGATTGTATTTACATCACTTGCGCCAGGAATGTTCGGTATTGTTACCTGTTCCTGGTAAGTATTGATTGAACCGGTAAAATTGAAAACAACCGGCCCGCTTACACCATATGGTGATGAGTTCGACGGGCCACTGTCAGGGCGGCTGCCACCGCTCGTCATGTAAATGATGGCGGAGGTCATGCTGTGGAAGTTAGTTGACGATGCCGTTGCGCTGCTGTCTATGGTGTAAACACCACTGAGCTGAGTAGCATAACAGCTGAATGATACGGAGAACAAAATAACCCATAACATTCTTCTCAGGTGCGGAGATTCTTTCATATGAATAAGGTTTAATGATTGGTTTAATTCGTAAGTTTTATACGAAGTTAACCACTGCAGGATGCGGCAAAAGTTTTCAATCATGTTTTTGGATGAAACTGTAAAATAGGGACCTAAAACGGTTTTTTTTTTGACCGAATCTGCAACGCCAAAATATTGCTTCAGAAGCTGGATGGGTTCAACATTGGAATGAAAATTACTTATTTAACCAGCCCTTAAACTGGGCAGCCTTTTCAGTACTTACAATCACTTCCTCATTGTATTCAGGAATGACCTCTATTTTAACACGGCCCCTTTCTTGAAAGAACATTTTGCCAATCGCATCAATGTTTATAATGAACTGACGGTTGATGCGGAAAAATCTGTCAGGATCAAGCTTTTGTTCAAGCGCTTCAAGTGGATTATCAAAAAGGAATTGTTTGCCACCTCTTGTGGTTAGAAACACATGCCGGTTAACCAAATTGAAATAGGCAATTTCTTCAGCAGGTATAAAAGAAAGCTGGTTGGAACTTGCAACGAGGAATCTTTTCTGATAACCTGAAACGGCAGAAAGATTCAATGAGCTGTAATCTGGTTTGTCCGGATAAAAGTGATGATACTTTTCAAGAGCCTGTTTAAGCTCACCTGCCTGGATAGGCTTTAAAAGGTAGGCAAGGCTGTTCAGTTCAAAGGCTTTGATTGCATATTCGTCATAGGCTGTGGTAAAAATCACCGGAGTGTCAAGCTCCACATGGCTAAATATTTCGAAACCTGTTCCATCTCCGAGGTTTACATCCAGAAAAATGAGATCTGTCTTGTTTGTCTTTAACCACCGAACAGACTCCGATACCGTATCGAATTTGCGGCATACCTTAATTTGCCCGTTGGTTTCATCAAGCAGGCATTCAAGGTATTCCGCAGCCTTGATCTCGTCTTCGATGATCACACAGTTCATGTTTCAATAATTTCTTTTTCGAACAACGGAATAGTAGCAATATAACGATCTTTTTCGATTGTAAAAACGGGTCTTTCAAAGCCGGCCAGTTTATAACGCTCGATAATATTTTTTTGTCCTATACCTGTTGAAGGCTCCGGATGAAACCGGGGCTGAAGGTTATTGCTAACGATTAACTTCCCATTGTTTGCTTCGATTATAACCTTCAATGTGTGATTCTGCGAGATCATGTTATGCTTAATCGCATTCTCAATTAGAAGTTGCAAAGAAAAAGGAGGCACCAGTTTGTCGAGATCATTTTCAGAAATGTTTTTTATAACCTTCAGGTTCTCGCCAAACCTGGTTTCCTGCAGTACCAGGTAATTATCGGTTAGCTCAAGTTCCTTACGCAGGGAAATAAATTGATGGTCGCTGAGAGAAAGAATGTTTCTGTATAGTTTGGAAAAGATGCCAACAAAGGAAACTGCGGCCTTCCGGTCTTTTACAATAAGTGTTGTTAATGTGTTCAGGCAGTTAAAAAGGAAATGCGGATTGATCTTGCTTTTAAGGGTTTCATAACGTGCCGAAATGTTTTCCTTCATCAGCTCTTTATTAAATTCGTTTAACACGCGGCTCTTCATTTCTATTTCAAGACGCTGGCTTTCTATTTCAATATTCTTGAGGGTAAGCATGCCGTTCAGTTTCAGTTTATTCCTCACACTTCTGTATAGAATAATACAAATAATCATTACCAGGCCAAGACCTGCAAGAAGCGAATTATCGAGAAGCTCCCGCTTCCTTGTTTTAGCCTCGGCAAGTTCCTTGTCTTTCTGTAGGATTTTTATCTGTTCTTCCTTTTGCCTGCTTTCAAATTGTGCTTGCATTTCAGAAATCTGTCTGGTAATCGTTTCATTTACGACAGAATCACTGAGACTGTGGTAAACACGGTGATTGGCGTATGCCTTTTCAAAATCCTTTTTCTTTGCAAACGCTTCTGAAAGTGCCAGGTAGATACCGGCCCCGTCAAACCTCACAGTTGAGCTTTCAAGATTTTTTTTCGCCTTCAGCAAATACTTTAATCCCTCATCTGTCTGCGATTTTTCAACATACATTAAACCGAGGTTCATATAAGCAATATAACTTCCCCAGACATTTGATACTCCCTTTTCCTCCATTTCAATCGCCTTTTTGTAATAAAAAATGGCCGTATCATACTGCTTTAAATTTGCATACAAAGTTCCAATATTTGAAAATATCGAAGAGAGATCATTGGGATCATTGTCTTTGCTGGCGATATTCAATGCCTTGAAAAAGTAAAAATTACTTTCCCGGTACTTTTCCTGTTTGAGGTACACAATCCCAAGTCCAAGGTAAGAACCTATCTGGTCCTTCTCCAGTGAATGGCGTTTTTTTATAAGCAACGCTTCTGTGTAATATTTTCTGGCAAGGTCATATTTTTTGAGGTGAACGTATAAGCCTCCGATATTTTGAAGCACAATTCCCTCTATATTGTAATTATGGGTCTGCCTGGCAAGTTTATGGGTTTCAATCCAGTAGTGAAGGGCTTTAGGATAATCTGCAAGTACCATTTGGGCTTTCCCGCTATTTAAAAGTGAAGAAATTTTACCCTTCATATAGCCAAGGCTGTCCGACAATCTGAGGGCCATTTCAGCAAACTTCAAGGCATCATGAGGCTTTTGTGAACCAAGAAGATTGGCCAACTGGTACATGATGCGAATCCGCACAGTGTCGGCAAGTTTAAGTTTCAGGCTATCGAGCCGTGTTTGTATGCTCGCATTTGTAAACTTCTCTTCCGTGTTTTTTTGCGGCACACCATCATCATTATGGAATAATGCATTTGCTCTAAGTGTTATTAAAGCAAATGCCAGCAGACAAACTAGTTTTACTAAGCTTTTCATCCCCTCGGCTAAATTAAAAAAAGTAAATGTAAAACAATTGCTTAATCGCACATTTGTTTATTCAAACTTAATCAAATTAGTGAGCGTTGCAAATTATTGGCCAATATTATTTGGAAATTCATTTGTTACCGTTGAAGCGTCATTAATTTCTTAATCCCGAACATGAGTGCAATACTATGGGTTATTTTGGATGTGATGCCGCAAAACTGTCCCCATTAACGGTATAAAAGAAGGTAGATAATTTACAAGGAACCACAAATACCAAAATTTAGTCTGCCATTCTCCACTCGTGTCGATACAGTAGTTAAGTTTTCAAAAGTTGTTGCACCACCCATTGAACCAACTTGTTTGCATACTTCTTTTAGTTGTATCAATAATTTTTATTCCATCTGTCGCCATTTTGTTTTAATGTATGAAGTCTCTAAAGGTTACTGCCAAGTTTTGGGGGCTTGCGCAGTACGGTGTCGAAGTCTGTACCGTCAGCCTTAATGCGAAGATAGTTGGTAGCGCACACTTTGCCTAATAACGAAACCAGCATAGCAATTGTCCTATATTAAGTTATTTTAGCTTCCAAAAACTATCCAGTTAAGTTTTATTTGTTCTTGACCATTATGTTTCCCTATTTTCTCAATAATTGATTTCCGGTGGGCTACACCGCACTTATATATTGCAGAATTGAAATGGTTATTCTTGCAGTATAAATATATATTACGGATCATTGAGTCTTCGTATGTATTAATATCATCCTTAGCTTCTTTATCAAGCACATGACCATTTAAAAGATGACTTTCTGGGGCTCGCATTTCTTCTTGAAGTTTAATACTTTCAACACCATTAAGAAATTCAAAACCATACATTTCAGCCAAACTATTATAACGATCATTCAATTTTTGTAATTCAGAATTCTCGCAAACTAAATTGTATTTCTTTTCAAAAGAATCAGATAATCCTTTATCTAAGACAGGGACATATTTAAAAGGTTTGATTAATGAATATCTTTGGATTGCTGATATTTCTAATTTTTTATGATATACCCCAAATGACTTAAAAGTGAGTTTTTGATACTCAGTATATGTGTCATGAAGAGCTTCTAAAAAAATAACTTCAGGACTTAGTTCATTAATAATTTTACATAATTCTTCTGCGCTACATTTTCCAGTAGCTTTATGTACCGTGCTAATGAATATGATAGTATGCATAAGGCTTCACGATCTATTGAGCTAAACGTATATAATGTTTCAAGAACTCGTTGTGGCGTTTATAATTTCACATAACGGTTGAGCCTACCAGAAGGTGACGGATGTAACAAAACTACCAACGTGTAACCATAACAAACTTACACAAATTTATCCCGCGAAATACAATGCGGCCACTTTTGGTTAGCCTTTGTTATGCAGCGTTGCGGTCATGCTGTTTTATGGCGTTTAGCTCAGCTTTCTTCTGATTATTTTCTTCCTCTAAATCAAAGTCGTCTTGCAAGCCAAGCCAGAATTTTGCATTGTTTCCAAAGTATTTTGACAGTCTTAATGCTGTGTCCGCAGTAATACGTCTATTCCCTTTAATAATTTCCGAAACACGAGTCTGAGGAATACCTATGTCCTTAGAAAGTCGATAAGCTGTAATTTCTAATGGAACAAGAAATTCCTCAAGTAAAATTTCTCCGGGATGAATGTTTTTTAGTTTTTTCATGTCACGATATTTTTAATGATAGTCTATAATTTGAACTTCCTCTGAATTGCCGTTATTCCATTTAAAAATGATTCTCCATTGAATGTTCACCCGAATTGAATAATAGTCTTTCAAATTGCCCTTCAACTTTTCAAGTTTATTGGAAGGTGGAATCTTCA
The DNA here is from genome assembly GCA_030680835.1 of Bacteroidota bacterium. GTDB lineage: Bacteria > Bacteroidota > Bacteroidia > UKL13-3 > UKL13-3 > B1. The sequence continues at coordinate 4,882 of JAUXUD010000050.1, read as the reverse complement.
GGTCATTAAGGTCTTGGGAGTTGTTTAGCATTCTCAATTTTCTGCGCGCAGTCTCTTGGATTTCTGTCGACAGCCCCGTAATTCTCTTACCTTCCCAAATTTTCTGAGTTTCCTTGTCCCCAAACGAGATTATCATAGTATTGTCCTGCGTTACTTACGCCAAAGGTAAGTATACAATACATAATAGTCAAATTTAATTAAAATCCTGTCTTGGCGAGAAGGGAATTTGCCCAAGCAATGCGGCATAACTTCTTTATACCCCTCCCAATTACAGGGTCACTTACTACCGTTTTGCAGGTAACCCTGGTTTTTTATTTGTTCTAACAAGATTACCGCTTTATTTCAGTATTCCAAATCAACAAACAGATTTGTATTTAAAAACTCCTGTTAACTTTTGTGGCTGTGTATTACCTCAAAAAAAGCAACAAACCAAAATCAGTTCATTGCTTTTTTTAATTATGCATACCCTAAGATTACACAGAAACAGAAAGTATGAAGTATGAATCTTGAACTCTCACACTCTCCCACATCGTACATCGTACATCATACATTGTACATCGTACATCGTACATTGTACATCTTAATTCGTAAATCGTAATTCGTAAATCGTAAATTTCTACTTGATGATCGCCAGCTTTCCACTTTGCATGAGTCCGTTTTGCAGGTCTTTTACGGTGAATAAATAAACTCCTGTTATGAGTTGCGTTTTGGTATTGCTCAATAAATCCCATGCGTGTTCGCCGCCACTCATTACTGTGCGTTCTGTGTTTCCGTATTTGTCTGTCCAGCCTATGCCCTCGCCTTTGTAGTTATTGCCGTCGTGTGCTATCGTTGCAACCAAATCTCCGCTTGCGGTATAAATGTGTATTTCGCAGCGATTGGGTAAATTGTAAAAATATATTTTGTTGCTGCGCGAAGTGGTTCCATCCCATGCTGCCGTGGTACTGTATGGATTGGGATATACGCCCACCCGCTTTGCCTGGGCATCGTTAAAATCATTGGCTAAGGTTCCCGGAAATGCCCTTACTTCATTTTCGGTATAAGATGATTCAAGGGGCTCCACGCCCAGTTCCTTATCTCCTTCATCAAATGCAGTTACTACCACCAGATACTGCCAGCCATTCGATAAATTATCCAAGGTGTATTTGTAATGATATTTTGTAGTATCTCCCGAAAATACTTTGGGTTCAGCCAGCTTAATTACATCAAAACCATTATTGAAACCCACATTATTTCCGGCCGAATCCCATTGAGCAATCAGATTTGCTTCGTCCAATATTTTCAGGTTCATATCATCTCCCGGATTGCTCCTGTATATCCGGTATCCTTCAAAATCACGCTTGCGGGTTATCGGGTCTAAAGAGTATTCCGATTTATTGCTCCAGTAAACTTCTATCTTATTCTCCGATGTCACTATTTTGGTGAGGGGCGATTCGGGCGGTTCAGGCAAAATAAAGCGGTCTAATTTTCCGTTTTGGTTCAGGTCCAATTCAGGGCGGTACCTGCCATCTTCATTTACATCTTCACCCACATAAGTTGAGCGTACCCGCTTAAAATTATCTGTCAGTTCTTTTTCAGATTCTGCACTTGTAAATATATTGGTACTCGAGGGAGGCAAATAACTCAGGGGCTCTTTTTGCTTTGCACAAACAAATGCAATGGTATAGGTAAACTTTTCGCCGGGTTCAATATTTACAACCGGACCCGCCGACAGCAATTGCATCCAGTTTGCCGGAATGCCCACTATGGGACCATCACCTCCAAACAATATGCTTGAATCTATATTACTGCTTAATTTCAAATAACGTTCCTGGTCATTTCCGGGCGTATTCCAAGGTACAGCAACCGAGTTGAAGTTCCAGAAATTATAATTCAGCTTTGGCGCAGGCAGCCCTTTTGAAAGAAAGGTATCGGGCCGGGCCGGATTAAAAAACAGGCCCCTCCAGTCTATGCCCAAAAACTGAATGCCGCCATAGGAACGGGTAAAATCGATATCGTCGCCATAGCTTTCGTAAGCATACAATGCATGGTATTTTTTGTTGACCCCATTGCGGCCCTTGTTAAAAAAAGCAGTGCCTGCATCGCGGGTTACATTTACATTGCGTACCACCAGATCGCTGAAAGTACCTACATATACCGAATCCCATCGCTTGCCCGATAAATTGGTGATTTCGTAATTACACAAAACAAAAAAATCAGCAAAGGAATAATTCCATGCATAGGTTTCGAGGTGTATCACTGCACCTAAAGGATTCTGGTGACCACTAATGGGAATAGTAGTTCCGGGAATTACCACAAAACTGTCGGTTAAGGAAAAAACAAAATCCTGGTGCGAAACGGCCGATGCCGAATAATTACTGCTTGATGGTAATTTTGAGCGTTCTTTAATGGTACTCAGTTGTGTAAATTCAAATCCGGCACCGCCGGTGCTATAACCCGATGATGCATCAACGGAGCTGGTGCTTACACGTACTTGTCCGTCAACCAGAGCACCTATCCAAATGCCGGCTTCAAACAAATGTTCTATGCCGCTGCCTCTTGGAAATGCCATGGAGGGCGGACCTTGCGTATTGCTTCGTACCGTAGGCCTGCCATAGGTGCCATAATTATTTACACTCAGTCCCAAGCGGCCAGCAGTGGTAAACTTGCTTTGGGCAGTTACCTGTGCTATGCTTTGGGCTAAACACAATAAAAATAAACATAAAATAAGGACAAGCTTTTTCATCAAATAATATTATTCGAAATAACGGAGAATCGCATGTCCCGAATCTTTTAAAAATTTATCTTTCTTCATCAGTTCCAGATCACCTTGCATCATATCGGCTACCAGCGAATGCACATCATGTTTGGGGATCCATCCCAATTGGGTATTGGCCTTTGTTGGGTCACCAATTAATAAGTCAACCTCGGTAGGCCTGAAATATCTGGGGTCAACAGCTACCAGGGTATCTCCCGGTTTTAATTCAGATAAACCAAAAATGCCCAATGATTCCTGTTTTGATTTATCAACAGATGCCACATAACCTGTTTCGTTTTCATTGCTACCTTTAAATGCCAGCTGAATGCCTGCTTCTGCAAATGCCATTTTCACAAAATCGCGTACATAGGTTGTTTTACCCGTTGCGATTACAAAATCTTCGGGCTTTTCCTGTTGCAAAATCAACCACATGGCTTCAACATAATCTTTGGCATGACCCCAGTCGCGTTGCGCGTTGAGGTTTCCCAAAAACAATTTATCCTGCAAACCCAGGGCAATTTTTGCAGCCGCACGGGTAATTTTTCGTGTAACAAAAGTTTCACCCCTTACCGGACTTTCATGATTAAACAAGATGCCGTTGCAGGCAAATATACCGTATGCTTCGCGGTAGTTTACCGTAATCCAGTAAGCGTATAATTTGGCAACTGCATACGGGGAGCGCGGGTAAAACGGGGTGGTTTCGCTTTGGGGTACTTCCTGAACCAAACCGTATAATTCGGAAGTAGAAGCCTGATACAGCTTTGTTTTTTTTGTAAGGCCCAATAAGCGTATGGCTTCCAAAATCCGCAGGGCTCCGGTACCATCTGCATTGGCGGTATATTCAGGGGTTTCAAAACTCACATGCACATGACTCATGGCGGCCAGGTTATAAATTTCATCCGGCTGCGTTTCCTGTATAATCCGTATTAAATTGGTTGAATCGGTTAAATCGCCATAATGCAATTTCAGGTTTACATTTTTTTCGTGCGGATCCTGGTACAAATGATCTATGCGATCGGTATTAAACAAGGAACTTCTGCGTTTAATCCCATGTACAAAATATCCCTTTTTCAATAAAAATTCAGCGAGGTATGCACCATCCTGACCGGTTATTCCGGTTATTAAAGCTACTTTCATTTATTAAGTTTAAATTTTGTTTTTGTAAATACTAAATAATATGGGGTTCAGCTAGTATTACATAAGTGCCAAAAATACAATTTATCCCATATTTTGCAAGAATCAACGAAAATGCAGGTGAAAAGAATGCCTCACAATTTAGAACCATACAAAATAAAAAATCCTTGATATCCTATCTAATGTAGTGTTCAGCCAATTAGCCAATTAATTATTTTTTTTGAACACAAAACAATCCTAATTTATGGGAAAAACTTTTGAAGTTAATAAATAAATCCCATTTCTGGGATTGTTTCACATAATTACTTTGCTTATTATCGTATAACAATTTCAACCCCTATGAAAAAGCTGAATATAGCAATCGTAGATGATTGCCCTGCCGACCTCTTTGTATTGAGCAAGGAATTAAATGAAACCGGTGATTTTAACCTGCTTATGATGGCCATGAATGGCTCAGATTTCATTAAAAAATTTGAGAAAGAAAAACCTGAACTGGACTTACTCCTGCTGGATTTGCATATGCCTGTTTTGAATGGCATCGACACCATCAAAATTTTAAAAACCATGAAAATCAACTTTAAAATTTTGGCTATTTCCCATGGCTTTTATACGGTGGCCTCACAGGAACTGCATGAAAATGGAATCATCCATTATTGCAGAAAAAACACAGCTTCTATCCTGGCCACAATTCCTTCGGTAATGCAGGGTTCCAATGTATATAAAGACCGTGAATTAACACGTAACTGGGAAGAATTGAGTTTAAATACATCCTTAAAATCAAAAGATGATGGATATTGGAGAGATACCCTCGGTCCGGTGGATTTAAAAATCATTAAACTGATTGCAAAGGGTTTCAATGCAAAAGAAATATCAAAATTACTGGGTTACGAAGCTTCCAGTATTGAAAAATACCGAACCAACATGTTAAGGGCACTGGAAGTAAAAAACATTGCACATCTTACTGCATGGGGATTTACACATGGTATATTAATTGGTTCAGATATTTTTACC
>JAUXUD010000028.1 GCA_030680835.1 Bacteroidota bacterium | reverse complement strand
GCCCTTAAATGAATATGATTCGTTTGTATTAAGCAAGCGAATTATCAATGATTTATTACCCGGTTCTGATGTTATTATTTTTGAAGATTATGATAAGGGTGTGATTACCGAATACCTGGTATCTCAAATTGTTCAGCAAGCCAATAAAGCAGGTAAAAAAGTTGCGGTTGACCCGAAGAAAAGAAACTTTTTAAATTATCGGGGAGTTGATTTATTCAAACCCAATTTAAAAGAACTGCGTGAAGGTTTTAAACGGGATGCGGATCCGTCGGATAAACGAGAATTCGAAATGGCCATCAGCGATTTGATGAAGGTGATGGAGATAAAAAACATCATGGTAACTTTAAGCGAAAAAGGCTTGATGATAAGTGATGGAAAGACCTTTGATTATATACCTGCTCACCTTAGAAAAATTGCAGATGTGAGTGGTGCAGGCGATACCGTAATAAGTGTAGCAGCACTCTGCCTGGCATTGGGTTTGCCCAATAAAGAAATTGCAGCCCTGGCTAATCTTGCCGGAGGATTGGTATGTGAAGAGGTGGGTGCCGTGCCTATTAATAAAGCCAAACTTATTGAGGAAGCGGAAGGGCTTTAGGAATGTACAATGTACGATGTACGATGTACAATGTACAATGTACCCTAGACAAACTATGCCTTTATTGCCCAACGTAACTTGGCCGATCGCGCACGGGGATTATTGTTTATTTCCGCTACCGACGGGCGTATCGGGTCGGGGGCAATATCACTGTAAATTCCTTCACGAAAAAATCTTTGAAACGATTTTTTTACGCGCCGGTCTTCACCCGAATGAAATGAAAGGATGGCAACCCGTCCACCCGACGTAAGCGAAGAAGGAAGCTTTTCAAGGAATCTATCCAATGAACCAAATTCATTATTCACTTCAATCCGCAATGCCTGAAAGCATCGTTGACATGACTTTTTAATTTTATCAATTCGTTCCTGTTGCTGAAGAAATTCCAGTGCTTCTTTAATGATTTCTTTCAACTGAGTAGTTGTAGAAATCTGGGTTCCATTTGCAATACTTTTTATAATGGCCTCAGCAATGGGTTCAGCATAGGGTTCATCTGCATTTTCAAAAAGCAGTGCTTCCAGTTTATTCTGCGAAATATTTTTTAAAAGCATTGATGCCGGTTTTCCGCTTTTGGGGTTCAGTCGTAAGTCTAAGGGACCTTCAATTTTTAATGAAAATCCTCTTTCAGGATTATCTATCTGCATAGAAGAAACACCCAGGTCAGCCAGAACAAAATTCAATGGACCTGCTTCGGAAACAATCAAATCTATTCCCGAAAAATTCATTTTCTTAATGATTAAAATTTCTGGTCCAAAGCCCAAGGATAGCAGGCGGTCCCGGGTTCGGGGCAATTCATATGGATCCACATCAATGGCATACAGGCGCCCTCCCGGGTTTAAACGTTTAAGAATCTCCAGGCTGTGGCCGCCATATCCCAGTGTTGCGTCAAGCCCTGCCTCACCGGGCTTTATTTTGAGGATTTCCATTATTTCATCCACACAAATGGAACGATGCATACCCGCCGGAGTATATCCTTTCTGCAAAACCTTCTCTACATCTTCGGTGTATTTTTCAGGCTGTAATTCTTTATACTTTTCTTTAAAGGTTTTTGGGTGTGTGCCCTTATATCTTATCCTTCTGGGTGGTTTTGATTCCTGGTTATCCATTATGTTCTGATGATTAATTTATTTTCCACCAATCAATTTCATTGTGCTTTTGCAAAACTTTCGTCATAGCGAATTGTAAAGGAAAAGAAAAATTTTGAAATTAACACCAAGACCCCAATTGATTTTAGGGTGTGTAAGTGGTCGATGGGTTCAGTTCCAGTTTCACTTAACTTGAATGAATCGCTTTGTTTTCAATGCCTAGTTATCCGGATCATTAAGTTGCAGGTCAATGTACCACTAAACTGTTGGTGCTTTGTCCTGCCGGACAGTTTGTTACTTTTTTTTGCTTGCCCAAAATAAAGTAACCAAAAAAAAGGGCACCAACGGAGCCAACTGCAAAATGTTTCTGTCGCACAGGCCAACGCCACTCGGGCCAAACATTTTACAGTTCGCACCTCCGTTGGATCCCAGCCGCACGTTAAATGTCGGAATCTTTTTCTCAATTATGGAGTTGCTAAATTGTGTTAAACTTTGATCAACCAGGGCTACCAGATAATTGGAAGGAGATGATTAAACAACGAATTCAACTTATGAAGCAGAATTAAATATTTGCTGTTCAGCGAAAGGCGGGATGGTATGGCCGCGCATTGCCACTGGATGAAGAAAATGTAAAAACGGATTATGTTTGTGCTCAACTTTAGCAAACATTTCATCAAAACAAGGGAGCAAATAGCTTTTGCCGGCTGTGCTCTTACTTCAATCTACTTAAGATGGTCTGTATTTTTAATGTCATTGTTGTCAAACTTGCCACCAGCTTTCGTAGGTCGTTTATGTCTAGTCTATATTTTTTCCCTCTTAAATGTTTTAGTGACGTGACTTTGGTAATAAAGTCATCGTCAACTACACCCATATTATGCTCATAAATATGTCTAACTTGAAACATGAGTCTAATAAATTCAAAATCGGAGTCATTGTCGGAAAGCTCTAAACTAAACTCTTTAAAAATTACCGAGCGTAATTCATCAATATTTTGAAACAGGTTTCTTGGTCGCTCGGGAAACTTGTCAGGGTTTTTCTTTCTTAGTTCCTTGCCTAGGGAGTCAAAAGACGATACCGTATGATTTAGTACAGATTTTAAACTCAGTTCTTTTGCTTCATTTGTCAAATCTTGTTGCTTTTCTATTGAATCAAGGAGATTTATTCCAATCTCCAGTGATTTCTTAAAAACCGTAAACGCATTTATTTGTCCGCAGTCTGGACAATGTCCAAATACACCATACACTGAAAAGTCTAAAGTGCAATTGTCGCAGGTGACGTACGTTTCAAGTGTTTTTTCTGAAAACAATTTAATGGGAAAGTTAGGAATCGGTGGAGTTGTAACTCTCAGATGTAAAAAATCACCTTTTTTCCCAAATTCTAAGTCCTTAAATTTTTTGTAAATCTCCCCAAGCAACTCACGCTTTACTTGTCCAACGGCAATACTCTTTGCGTATTCATATTGTTCATTGGTTGTAAAGGCTTTTGTCTCGTCCGAAAAATTGCAGTAAGGGCAAATGCATTTTTTTGTCTTTATTCCTGTGCCTAATTTTATTTTAAAATATTCATTGCACCGCGGGCATGACCTACCTAAGTATCCGTTATCATCTGTAGGAAGTGTCACGCTAACTTGCTTTGTAGTTTCCATGTTTGTTATAGTCTTTTTTATTAGCCCGCTGCAATTGCAATCATCGCTTGTTCATTGCTCTCAATTTTCCGATAGTTCACGAACGCGGCACATTCTAAAAGTGCAGTATAGATGTCATTACACCTTTCTTTAAAGCTTTCACTGTTACGAATTTCAATCACCAACGTGTCGGTTTTTTTAATCCAAACTTTAGTCATTCCATTTTCAGGCGTGTCAATGTCTGTCATACAGTCAATCCACGCATTCATGTTTCTCCCATAAAAGTCGGGGAACCCCAAAGTCATTTTGAAAATGTCGTGGAATGAGTTCCAATCGGTTATCAAATCCGCATTAATACTTATTCTTTTAATCATTTAGTTCGTCAGTCGAATTTGTCCTACGGGCATTGGCGATAACTCCTTTCTGGCGGCCAAATATTCACAAGCAACAAACAAGTGGTTGTTGCTAGCGGTGACTAAGAGGCTTCCTTGTGTGCTCAAAGCTATGGTATTTTTATAAGTTATCAAATGGACTTTTTATGTTCTGAAGACTTTTTGTATATAGAATGGAATTACATCGGTAATTTAAAAACCAGACCTGAGTTTGCCCTGAGCTTGATGAAAGTTCAAAGGATTTGTTGAACCCATAATTGCTGTTGTTCCGATAGTTCCCGACTTCGAAAACTTAATTTAACACCACCCAATTCACAAGGGTATCGGTTCCAATAAATGTGTCGCCGTTGCAAGTTAATGGATTGGCATCGCGTTTGGCTTTGCTTATAATTAAATCGGCTCTGGTTTGAACACCCCGATTGAAATAATCATTGAAAACACCATCTGTTATCACATCAAAATATGAAACCATCCTGCCTTGC
>JAUXUD010000015.1 GCA_030680835.1 Bacteroidota bacterium | reverse complement strand
TGACATCTTTTGTATGTGTTTGAAAAACAAGCACTTCATTTGGATGTCATTACGTTCAAAAATTATGGGTTGACCCATAAGTAATCCCTCAGGATGACAACGCCTGATTAGTGGATGGGCAATGGTTTTTGGGGAGATGATTTTTTAGCAAAGCAAAAAAATCATCTCCCCAAAAACCATTGCTGACTATAAAAGGCAGACCTGTCATCCTGAGCTTGCCGAAGGATCGTTGGTATGAAAGCAAATTTTGGGCTAATTTTGTTGTTAAATGCAATAGAAAAACCTTGAGCTTTTCACTTATCTTAATGACATTGCCCATCTAGGTCGAATACAGTTTACATTTCAATTAACTAAGCAATATTTAATAATATAAATGAATATAATAATATGAAAAAAATCATCCCATTTTTTATTGTTTTTGTTGTGTTGGTTTCATGCAGTAAAAAGAACAGCTCTGAACCGATAAGCAATCCGGTTGCATGCAGCAACCCAACGCGGGCTGATGTGGAGAAGATTCAGATTTTTCCGGCATCACATCCTTTGAATACAGATATTTCAGCGGCAGGTGTGGATGTAAATTCTGCGGCAATTATTGCAAACATTGGCTCCGTGGGTTTACATCCCGATTTTGGAAGTGAGCTCTGGCAGGGAGCTCCCATAGGTATTCCCTTTTCGGTGGTATGCGGCAATCAAACAAAAGTACCCATTACATTCAGGTCTAATAGTTATGATGGCAATTATGGAAATGAGAGCGATCCGGGTCCGTATCCTGTGCCATTAATCGCAGCCATCGAAGGAAATGGTGTGGGCGATAGTCATGTTTTAACCATTGATATTGAAAACGGCAAACTTTATGAAATGTACAATGCAGGTTTGAGTCCCATTGACCTGGGTTGGGAAGCTTCATGTGGTGCCGTATTCGATCTGAAGTCAAATGCATACCGCCCGGCAGGCTGGACCTCTGCTGATGCAGCCGGTTTGCCCATACTGCCTTGTTTGATCCGGTATGATGAAGTAGCATCTGGTAAAATAGATCATTGCATACGTTTTACCTTAAGCAAGCCCAAAGTTTATAATGGTTATGTAGATCCTGCAAGGCATAAAGTAAACGGAACCGGAGCCTCAGGTTTATCGCTTCCCATGGGCGCAAGACTCAGATTAAAAGCTTCAGTGAATATCAGCACCTATCCGGCAAACATCCAGGTAATTTTAAAAGCTATGAAAACCTACGGACTTATCTTATCCGATATTGGTTCAGACCTATTTATTACCGGCGCACCCGACTCGCGCTGGAATGATACCGAATTGCAAACACTCAAAAACATCAAGGCTACCGATTTTGAAGTGGTGGTGTTGGGGACAATTAAATGAGATTATAATAATACGATTTGCAACATCAGTTCAAATTAATAGGACACTTGTAATTCTGATTGTCATTCGTATATTTGCGATGAATAAGGAAAGATGGCAAAACAGGAAAAAAAAGAAAAATACAGCAACAATCAGAAACTGATTGCCCGGTTTGGCAATGCACTGGGCAATCCTGTTAGAATAGCAATATTACAGTTATTGGTCAATCAAAGTTGCTGTTATCATGGCGACATGGCAGAAGAATTACCTATCGCTCACAGCACTTTATCGCAACATTTGAAAGTTTTAAAACATGCGGGATTGATTCAGGGCGAAATCACACCTCCCAAAATAAAATATTGTATCAATCGCGAAAACTGGAATTTGGCAAAGGGATTGTTGATCGGATTTTTTGATTAAAAAAATTTACAAATTATATTCGTAATTATACGAATAGTTTATACATTTGCGAACTGAAATCGAAACAAAAAAAGCATGAAACAGATAAAAATATTAGGTTCGGGTTGTACCAAATGTAAAAGCACTTACAATAATGTGCTTGAAGCAATTAAACAAACCGGCATAGAGGCTCAGGTAACAAAAATTGAAGACATCGAAGAAATGATGAAATACAATGTACTTACAACGCCTGTATTAGTGATTGATGAAGTGATTAAAGTAAAAGGCAGGGTGCCCGATATCAGTGAAATAAAATTGTTGTTGGTTTAAAAACAGAACCATGTTTTACTGGGTTCAATACTTAGCCGATTGGCTGATTTATTCGGTCTTGGGAGTTTCTGCACAAAGCCATTTGGGTGAAGCACTCAATTTTTTTGTATTTGACACATTAAAAATATTTCTGCTGTTATTTCTGATTACAACAATTATGGGAATTGTGAATTCTTATTTCCCGGTTGAGCAGGTAAGGAATTTTTTGAGCCGTAATAAAATGCATGGTTTTGAATATTTGTTCGCTTCCTCGTTTGGAGTCATTACTCCATTTTGTTCCTGTTCATCCGTTCCTCTTTTTATTGGTTTTGTGAAAGGAGGAATTCCATTGGGAATCACCTTCGCGTACCTTATAACCGCCCCCCTGGTTAACGAAGTAGCTATTGCCATTTTTGCCGGTGCATTTGGCTTTAAAGTTACAGCCATATATGTGGCAACAGGAATTGTTCTTGGTATTTTAGGTGGTTTTACCCTAGGGAAATTAAAGCTTGAAAAACATCTTTCGCCCTGGGTTCAGGGAATTATTGCCGGTGCACAAACCGAAGAAGTATTACTGAAAGAAAAACATACATTATTACAACGATTTCCCGGTATATTAAGAGAAGCTTTTACCATTGTAAAAGGTGTTTCTGTTTACATTGTAATAGGTATTGGTGTGGGTGCAGCTATGCATGGTTTTCTACCAACCGGATTTTTCGAACAGTATATCAATAAGGGACAATGGTATGCGGTTCCGTTTGCTGTAATAATGGGTGTACCCATGTATAGTAACGCGGCAGGTGTTATACCTGTAGTACAGGTATTGGTAGCTAAAGGAGTGCCTCTGGGAACTGCAATCGCGTTTATGATGGGTGTAATTGGACTTTCATTGCCGGAGGCTTTGCTCCTTAAAAAAGTAATGAATGTGAAACTGATAGCCATATACTTTGGCACGATTGCTTTCTTTATGATTTTATCTGGTTATTTATTTAATAGTATTTTTTAATGAAGTGTTTATGAAAAATTTAATTTTGTTTTTTGCAGTATTTACAGCATGTGTGTTAAGTTCGGTGAATAGTAAGGCCCAGAATAATAAACCTGCTGTTATTCCAAAACCGACAAGCATAGAAGTGATTCAGTTTCATTCGGAACACCGCTGTAGGACCTGTCTGAAAATTGAACAACTCACAAAAAAAACGCTCACAAATTATTTTACCAATATCCCTTTTAAACTGGTGAATGTGGATGAGGCAAAGAATGCTGCAATGGCTGAAAAATTTGAAGCAAGCGGTACCGCTTTATTTCTGTTTGACCCCAAAACAGGAAGGAAAAAGGACCTTACGGATTTTGCTTTTATGAAAGCCGGAAATGAAAAAGTATTTGAAAATGAATTGAAAAAATACATTGAAAACTTTCAAAAAGGCTTGTGATGGAATGGCTCAGTGAATTGGCACAAAACAGAGAGTTTCCGCTGCTGGCAGCATTTGCTCTGGGCCTGCTCACGGCAATAAGTCCATGCCCCTTAGCCACCAACATTACCGCTACTGCGTATATTGCCAGAACCCTCACCAACCGGGAAAAAGTTTTGCTCAGTGGGCTTTTGTATACCCTGGGCCGGATGATTTCTTATACCCTTATAGGTGCTGTTATTTATTTTGGTGCCAGTAAATTTCAGGTGGCAAAACTCTTTCAGGGCAATGGCGAAAAACTAATCGGTCCGCTAATGATCCTTATCGGATTGATTATGCTGGATATTATCAAACTTAACTTTTTATTCAAGGGAAGTTTAACGGAGCGATTATCCGATAAATTTAAAGACAGGGGATTGCTGGGTTCTTTTCTATTGGGAATTATTTTTGCACTTGCTTTTTGTCCTTATAGCGGTGCTTTGTTTTTTGGAATGTTAATCCCTATGACTATTGCAGCTCCTGCTGGTATGGCATTGCCCATAGTATTCTCCATAGGCACAGGTTTGCCGGTTATCTTTTTTGCTTTTGTAATCGCTTTTAGTCTGGAGAAATTAGGAAGCTATTTTAAAACCATCCGAAAGATAGAAAAGGTAATGCGATTCATTGCCGGAATTATATTTATTATAACCGGAATATATTATGTGAATATTTATTTAAAAATTATTTAGTTAGGAAACATTTTTTGCAGATCAGGCAACAACCAGATTTCTGCTTTCAGTTTCACTTTGTTTTCTTAAAATCATTTCTGTTTCCGCATTTGCATGCTTCCAGGTTTGATACCCACCCGAGAGATTGAAGACATCGTCGAAGCCGTTTTGGTTCAGAATTTGTTGCGCCAGGTAGCCTCTTTGCCCTACGGCACAATATATAATTACTTTTTTATCAAATGGGATTTCGTTCAAACGTGCACGAAGTGCATCCACCGGAATATTTTTTGCACCGGGGATATTTCCTTCATTGAATTCTTCTTCAGAACGCACATCAATTAATAGGGCATCGTTATTTTCAATAGCATTCCAGTATATCGTTTTCATCTTTTTGCGCAAAATATTTTCTGCCACAAAACCCGCAATATTTACCGGATCTTTTGCCGATGAAAAGGGAGGTGCGTATGCATGTTCAAGCTCCATCAATTCAAAAATCGTACTACCTCTGCTGATTACGGATGATAACATTTCAATCCGTTTATCTACGCCATCATAACCTGCAATCTGTGCACTGTACAAGATTCCGGTTTCGGGAGCAAAAGCAATTTGTACCGACATTTGCAATGAACCGGGATAATAACCGGCATGTGAACCACTGTGTGTAGTAGAAACTATATGTGGAATTTTAGCCGCGGTTAAATGTTTGGATGCTGTTCCCGCTGTTGCTACAGTCATGTCAAATACTTTTACAATGGCCGTATTAATGGCACCTTTGTATTCTTCAATATTTCCGCCTGCAATATTATTGGCACAAATACGACCCTGTTTGTTGGCAGGGCCTGCCAAAAATGTGCTTATTGATTGTTGGGTTATGGGGTTTGTAAATTCAATCGCATCACCTACTGCGTATATATCCGGATTTGATGTTTGCAGATATTCGTTTACCCAGATTCCTTTTGCAGCACCAAGTTTTAAACCTGCATTTGCCGCAAGCTTTGTATCCGGGCGAACTCCGATAGAAAGTAAAACCAGGTCTGCATCAAGCGATGTTCCGTCTTTCAGCAATACGTTTATGCCACTTCCCTTTTTTTCAAAACCTGTAACACTTGTGTTCAGGCGTAGGTCAATTCCTTTTGAACGGATATGCTGCTGCACAATGGCCGCAATGGCAAAATCAACAGGTGCCAAAACCTGATTCCCCATTTCTATAATGCTCACTTCCATACCCAGCATATGCAGGTTTTCGGCCATTTCGAGTCCTATAAAACCGCCGCCAATCACTACAGCCTTGCCTGTTTTATTTTTATCGGCATACGCTTTGATATAATCGGTATCGTTTACATTTCTGAGTGTGAAAATGCCTTCTGTTTCAATGCCGGGAAAGGGAGGTCGTATCGGTTCAGCCCCTGGAGATAAGACGAGTTTGTCATAAGATTCGGTATAGGTTTTTCCGCTTTGCTGATCCAATGTCTGTATGGTTTTATTTTGGACATCAATAGATAAAACCTCCGTTTGTACACGTACATCTATATTAAATCTTTGGTTAAATGCACTTGCCGTTTGTACAAACAACTTATTCCGGTCTTTAATTACATTGCCAATATAATATGGCAATCCGCAATTCGCATAGGATATATATTCTCCTTTTTCAAAAATAATAATCTCCGCCTTCTCATCAAGTCTCCTCAGTCGGGCGGCAGTACTCGCTCCACCTGCCACCGCACCTACTATAACATATTTCATTTTATGATTGTAATTTCTGCTGCAAAGGTTACGTATTACTTTTAAATTGTGTGTAACAATTGTTGCATATCATATTTTTCTTAACGCATACCCCAACTTATTAATTCAACCTTGAAAGGACAAATGCAATTTGCCCCTACACAATGCCTGACCAATTTCTAAACTCATACCTCATACCTTCCTACTCTCATACCCTCCTACCCTCATTCTCCCCCTGTATTCAAAATAAACCCAACCCCAAATACATTCTCAATGCTGAGTTGTGGGTCTTCTTTTAAATATTTCCGTATTTTGGTAATAAATACATCCAGGCTCCGGCCCAGGAAATAATCATTCTCTCCCCAGAGGTCTTTTAACATATCTTCTCTTTTTACCAGCTTGTTTTTATGTTCGCACAGGTATTTCAGAATCTCACTTTCTTTTTCAGTAATTCTTTTTGTTTTACCGGCAATTATTAAAGATTGATTGTTAAAATCAAATTGGAATTTACCTAAAGAAATAATCCCGATAGTATTGCCTTCCTTTTGAGCCGGTATTCGCCTGATAACCGCCTTGATTTTCCAAAGCAGTTCCTCCTCATCAAAAGGTTTTGTGATATAATCATCGGCACCCAAATCATATCCTTTTAATTTATCTTCTTTTAACGACCTTGCAGTGATAAACAGGATGGGAATCTTTTTGTCCTTTGTCCGGATGGTTTTGGCTAGCTGAAAGCCATCCATTTTGGGCAGCATTACATCCAGTAAACAGAGATGAAATTTTTGGCAATGAAATGCCTTTAAAGCCAGTTCACCATCCTTGCAAAGTTTTACATCAAAACCTTCATTTTCCAAATAATCAACCAGGAGTACCCCCAGGTTTAAATCATCTTCGGCAAGTAAAATTTTTAATGGATCATTCATTATGGACAAGGGGCAGAGTTAGGATAAATTGCGTGCCTTTTCCTTCTTCACTATAGAGTTCAATGTTACCCTGGTGAAGCATTACAATTTTCTTTACATAGGCCAATCCCAGACCAAAGCCCTTTACATCATGGGTATTGCCGGTTGGCACTCTGAAAAATGGGTCGAAAACCTGAGTCTGATATTCTTTTTCGATACCCTTTCCCTGATCCGAAATGGTAAAAATCAGGTTATGGTCATTATTGCTTGTATGTATATATATATCAGGAATCTCTTTGGCATATTTAATGGCATTGTCTATTAAATTATAAAGCATATTGATGAGGTGATTTTTATCTCCGTAAATAACAGTTCTTGCTGCTTCCATTTCGAGTTTCAATACACCTTTTTTATTTTCAATCTGTATGCCGATGCATTTTACAGCTTCATTAATTAATTGATGAAAATCTACTTCAGTTTTTAAAAGCGGCAAATCATCCCGTTCCAGAGCCGACATACTTAATACCTGCTCCACCTGCAACCGGAGTTTCTCTTTTTCATCAAGTATGATTCCCATGTATTGCCTGATTTTTTCCGCTTCATGAATATTTGATTCCTTCAGTATCATTTTACCGGCCAGGGCAATATTTGTTAAAGGCGTTTTAAATTCATGCGTCATGTTATTGATGAAATCTGTGGTATGTGCCGCTATTTTTTTCTCCCTGATTAATGAGCGTATGGTCTTCCAAAACAAAACAAGCACAACCATTATTAAAACCAGGGAAGTAACAAACAAACTTCCCAACTCATCCCGTATAAATTTTGTTTTTTCGGGTAATATTAACTTCAGTTCCAATCCGTTTTTAAAGGCCACTTCATCAATGCGCTGCCTGAATATATTCCTGTTTTTCTTTTCTTCGGGTTTAAAGGCCACCTGCACACCGGGCATAATCACTTCAAATGAATAATCTATATGAAAATTATAAAAATGCATATACTTCCTGAGCAAGTCGTCAATTTTTCGTACCTCATTATCACCCAGTTTCAGCCTGCATTCAATGCTGCTGTCTAAAATACAATAACGACCCATGTTCCTGCAGGTTTCTTTATCTGAACACAAAGCTTCAGCAGTTTTCGAAAGAACCATATTTGCCTTTTCATTAAATAATTCTTCCTTCACCCGGGCGTTTTGAAATATCCAGCTCACCTGTATCAGCAGCAACATGGCGAGCGCAACAGAAGACACAATAATTAATATATAGGTTCGGTTCAATTTCATTTTGATGGGCCAAAGTTAAACATTATTCATCATATGCCCCAGGTATTAACAAGTCGTTAACAACACAATAACTTTTGAATAACACAAATGCATTTCGGGCAATCCTACCTTTGTTTGAACAAATTAAAAAAAAATAAATTATGAAAAAGTTAATTCTTACATCAGTAACCCTCTTATTAATTGGTTTTACCGCATTTGCCGGAGAAGGTAACAAATGCTCAAAAAAGTGCGAAAAAAAATGTGACAAAAAAGAGTGTACCCAGGGAACTCAATGCGATAAAAAATGCAAAATGGATGAATGCTCCCCCGATATGAAATGCAACATGGAAGCATGTATGCACGACATGAAATGTAAAAAAGAAAACAATAATTCCTGTGCAAAAAAATGCAAGATGAATCCTGAACCCAAAGAAATTAAAATCGGAGAAGTGAAGTAATGAAGTTGGGCAAATAAATGGACGTATTAAAGTTCATTTATTTGCCTAAACAGTTTCAGTAAATTCTTCCATTTTCTCCATCAGAATCGTTTAATCGCACTTAAACTTATTCTGTGATAATTTCTTTCGTCAATAGCCGAAAACTCATAATACCCATTCATTGAAAACTTTTTGCTAATATTATAATTGATGCTGCCTCCGTAATATTGGTTAAAAATACTGATTTCTCTCCATTTTGAATATTCATATTGCTGAAATCTGAAAAATATACTCACTTGAATCTTTTGCGAAAAAAAATCTCTTGAATAATTAATGGCACCCATGTGCGATTCAATGGATCCGGATAAATTTGAGTTGCCGGAAAGTGAAATATTACCATGAATTAAGGGGATATTATTCCACGATACCGAGACATTATAATTATCAGACTTATTGGCACCGTTCGACTGATACCGGATTGCAGCACCTATACTCGTATAGATATTTTTGCATAATTGTAAACTCCATCTGAGGCGAAGTCCATTCATTGCAATGTCGTTGTTCAAATAACTACTTAAATCATAAAAATAAGATTCATAAAATACAATCATTTTACGCGAATCATACGAAAGCATCAATGCCGACTTTTTACCTAATTCATAGTTGGCCGAAACATACAGACTGCTGAGGCGTAATTTATTTAAAGTTGGATTATACAACTCCAGTTCTGATGAAGCAAACAAACTGATTTTTTTGAAGCTGCCGGAATGCTGAAATGCAGCATATTTCCGGTCGGTCTTGAATTTATTGGTTTGTTCAATATAACCTAAAGCAGTAGTTGCACTGTAACCCCCTTTATTCAATTTGTGTCCAAAATAAAATCCATATTGAAACAAGTCGCTGTTGAGTGCATAGGAAAACAAATCAGGCCGGTAACCAACTACGATCCCTCCAAATAAATTCCGGTACGATTTTTCAATTTGCAATCCATCAATGGCACCCATTGACGAAAGATGGTCATTGAATCTTCTACCCGCAATGATTCCACCGCCTTTTTTGAAATCATATTTTACTGAGAGTCCATAAATCCTGAGCATAGACTGAGTACTTGTATATTCAGAAGGTGCTGCAGGATGAACCCGTGAATAAATAATGTTGGTTTCAGCTGAAACCCGGGAATGGCCTAAATTGCTGCCATACATATATAGTGAACCCACCTGCCGGTGCCCCTGTTTATTGTCTGATGCTGAAAAATTACTGTAATTTGAAATACCTATCCTGCCGTGTATTTGGGGTGTATTTTTTTTTAACGCGATTTTTTCAGGGGTATCAGGCGTGAATGCTGCTTGTTTGCCTATTTCAGGCACTGTTTTCTGTTTTATTTTTTCGGGTTGAACCAATTGAAATGAATAAACAATTTGTCCGGCCTGAAAGCTTATTCCTGAAAAATTGTTTGCTACACATGTAGTTGATGACCTGGCATTAACTTTTAAGCAAGGCAAATAATGAGCTGTTCCGGATTGTTTTATATACAGGGTATCTCCGGCTTTTATCGGTTCGGTATTGCCGAACTTCACATAAACCGAACTCTGGGTAACAAATGAAACTTTCCCCTCAACAGGAAATGGAGCTTGCGCATAAATTTGCAGACCGCAAAATAGAGTTAGAAACAAAAATAGTATCCGGGTCATTGGTCCATTCAGTTTATTTTTCACTGCCTTTCGGATGACAATTGTAACAGGCAGTGCTCTGGAAAATATAATTTGCAACGTCTTTATGATCTTTGGCTAATTCAGTTGGATTGCTATGCTCATGACAATTTAAACAGCTATACTGTTTATAATCATTTGGGTTCAGGTGGCAACTGGTACAAGCCCCCCACTTACCCGCGTGTTTGCCTGAATAAATAGGAAAGAAAACCGGATCGTGATTGGCCATCTGAGCAGGTTTCCATCCGGGCCGGGTTGTATGACAGATTATACAATTGGTACCAAACCCAGAGCTGGCATGCTTCGGATTTGTGGTATTGTTGTAATCCTTTAAATGGCATGAAGCACATTCGGAACTTACAGCCTTAAAATTGCCGGGGTCGTGGCATTTTGTACAGTCCTTGATATTGTGGCCTTCCGTTAGGGAGAAAAAAAAGTGAAAATTTCCACCTCCCCAGGTCATAGAAATGGGTTCATGACAATCCGTGCAATGGGTAGAATACCCCCCGGCTTTGTGATTTGGACTTGTTGCAGCATTGTAATTTTTTAAATGACACGATGCACAATCATTTCCAATCCGATCCCAGCGCTGATTGGTTTCCGATTTATGGCAATCGATACACGATAATACAGTATGTGCACCGGCCAAAGGAAATCCGTTTTGTTCGTGCAGTTGCGGAATGTTATTTACCAGCCAGTTTTGGGTTGTATGACAGCGTATGCAATCATTCCCTACCGACATGCTATGCATATCATTGTGACAAGAGTTACACGCTGATTTTACACCGGTAAAAATTAATGATTTGTGACATTTTTTGCAGTCAGCAACTGCGTGCTGATCCCTTAATTTAAATTTTGTGTTATCATGGCTAAAGTTGATTTTCGATAAGTCAACTTTCCAACCACTGGTATTGTGACATGCTTTACAGTCCATCTTAAAATCAGGACCATGAGTCTTAGGTTCCTGCCCGGTTAAACTGCCGGCAAGAATAAAGATGATAATCAGGAATGACAGTCTATACATGATAATTTATTTAATTTATACTCAATTAAAACTGAATTTCCGGTATCCGCTTTATTTTTATGACAGGATTTACAAGGTAGCTGCTGGTGTTTTCCATCAAGCGGGAACCGGGTTTTATTGTGGTCAAAAAGATTGGCTTCCCATGCTGTTGATTTGCCATGACATCGTTTGCAATCGGTTTTATTATTAATTACAAATTGGTTTCCGTGTACATTCTGATGGCAAATTGAACAATCATTCGTGAGGGAATTAAATTTCTGTGTAACTTTATTTTCTTGTTTGCTTATGGGATAATGACAAGTTCTGCATGTGGCCTGTTTATGTTTTCCTTCCAATTCATATTTGGTTTTTTTATGATCAAAATTGATTTCATTCCAGTTGTTTTCATTATGGCAGTTCATGCATTTTGAATCTTCATAATATGTTTTGCTCATTTGGTTATCGTGCGGGTTGGTATGGCAATCGGTACACATTGTTGCGATGCCGGCAAATTTCCAGCCCCCCTTATATTTATGGCACGAAATGCAGGGGGTTGCCAAATGAGCTCCTTGCAAAGGAAATTTTCCTGAATTGTGCTGCCCGGCAGTATAGCTGGTAATATTAAATTTTTGTGTGAGCAAATGACATTCTTTGCAATCCATTATTTTGCCCTTGCGTTTGAATTCCCCTTTATGATAGTCACTATGACAATCAGTACATGAATTAAATTTGATGGTCTTAGTATATGAATTGGATTTATGGCATTGCCTGCATTGTAAATCTGTATGCATGCCGGTGAGTGGAAAACGCGTTTGATTATGGTTGAAACCGGAAGTTTGTTTCAGTTCCCGGAATGAATTTTCATTATGGCATTTCATACAGTTGATTCCAAATTTTCCATCATGAATATCCCGATGGCAATCGATACAGTTTGCATGTTTTAATTCGGTGAATTGCTGGAAATCTTTTCCGTTTTGTTTGATTACTTTATGGCACGCAATACAGCTTATTTTTTTATGAGCCCCAATCAGTTTGAAACTTGCGGCATCGTGATTAAATTTGGGTGCAGGTCTGAATTTAATCAGGTTATGACAAGCAGCACAATTTTCCTTCAATGTACCCTGATGATAGTCAACATGGCAGATGATACATTTCTGACTTAAACCCAGAAAAGTTCTGCTACGTTTTGAAAGTTTTGCATCTTTAATAAATTCGGATTTGTGGCAATCTTTGCAATTAACTTTTGTATGACTTCCTTCAAGTTTATAACCTGCAAGTGAATGATTAAATGTTTTTTCATTAAATTTTGCCATATCAAAGTTTCTGCCATGATGATCACTATGACACTCCACACACTTTTTATTTTTAGCTTCTGAAGATGCATGATAGCCTCTGTTTTGTGTTTTCAGCAGCTTGATTTCTTTGTGACAATCCAGGCATTTGGTATCAGGTACACCACTTCCAATACTATGACATTGGGTGCAATTTGAAAGTCCTTCAAATTCGGCATGTTTAGCCGATAATTCACCGGGAGATAACTGGGCGTATACGTTTCCACTTATACCTATTATCAGGAATGTAATGAAGAGGGTTGATATGTATAAAGAAGACTTCAATGTTTCTTTACAATTTGACCGAATCTTTTGCTTATTTCGATACCTGCATTTTTTAGGAATGCAGAAGGCAGTTCGCCGCCTGCAAAAATATAAACCAGATCATTCGGTATGTTTGTTACTGTACCATTTGTATCAAATTTTAATTGAACTTCTTGCATGCTGATTGAAACAAGCTCTGAACCGAAAAGGATATTTACCTTCTTTTCCCTTTGCGCATCCATGATTCTTTCTGTATTTTTAGGTTTCAGTCGTGCAAACTGATCTTTGCGATAGGAAAGACTCACTTCATTTTGATCCATCAATAATAGTGCCGATTCTACAGCAGAATCACCGCCACCTACTACCATTATTTTTTTGCCCGAAATTAGCTCCGGTTCCAACAATCGATAAGCCACATTTGGTAAATCTTCTCCTTCAACATTCAGCTTTCTGGGAGACCCGCGACGCCCGATTGCCACCAGTACATGGTTACAGGTATACGCTTTTCCATCCAGAGTTATCACGCTAAAAGTAAAATCTTCATGGGGTATTATTTTTTCAACTTTTGCATTTTCACAGATTTCTATCTTGTTTTTTGACAATGCATCTTTCCAGATATTCAGCAATTCCTGTTTGGAAGTGTCAAAGAGTTTTACTTTTCCGTACAATGGCAAGTCCATGGGATTGGTCATTACAATTTTTGTTCTCGGAAATGTAAAAACAGTTCCTCCTAAAGTATCCTGTTCTAAAGCAGTAAAAGATAAACCTAGCTTTTTAGCGGTTAGTGCGCCCGATATTCCTGCAGGCCCTGCTCCAATAATAACCAAATCCAAAACACCTTCTTTTTTTACTTTACTACTTTTGGCAATATTTTCTACAGCTTGCCTGCCCTGTTCCACACTGTTTTTAATCAAGCCCATACCTCCGAGTTCCCCGGCAATGAAAATACCCCGAACATTGGTTTCATAATTTTGATCCACATGAGGCAATTCTACACCCCTTTGTTCTGTACCGATTCTGAGTGAAATGGCCTCAACCGGACAGGCATGAAAACAAGCCCCGTGGCCAATGCAGCTTGTGGCATTTACTACCATGGCTTTGCCATCAACAATACCAATAATATCTTTTTCTGGGCAGGCTTTAATGCAGGCTCCGCTCCCGATACATATATTTAAATCAATATACGGATGCAGGGATACCGGTTCAAACCGACCCTCCTGTTTGGCGAGTTCAATTTTTTGTTTAATTCTTCTGGATTCTTTTTTTCCTGATTTCAGGTAAAATAAAACCACTCCAATACAAAAAAGAGCAGTAATAAAGTAGATACTTATTTCTTCAATTGTTAAACCCATTACCAAATCCATTTGTAGCCAAAAGCCACCGTAATTAAAACATGAATCACAACAATCACCAGCATAATCAATGCAAAAGGTTTGTGTGCCACATGCCAGTATTTAAACAGTTTCTGCATCTGGTTCAGCCGGTTTATTCTGCCCGCTATAATCCATTCCTGTTTTACAAATTCTACAAATTGCCGGGATTGCTTTTTCGAAATATTTTTTTGTTCAAGTTTTTTCTTTAGATCCATTAAGGCGAGTGTTCGTTTCAGATAAGCAACAGGCCCCATACCGCCTATCTGTGAATTTAAACCGATAAGCTGTTCAATATCGATTCCTATTTGTTCAAAATCTTTTAGCTTGCCTATAATAGATTTTTGAGTTTCCTTTACTTCATTCAGTGACAGTTCTCTTCCTTCAATGCTTCTCGGTATCTGGATATATATAAATCTGCCTATGATGCCGCTTAACACCACTGCTACCATACTCCAGAATGCAATGGAAACAATTCCCCCAAATTTAAAACTGGTATGAAATAAAATTAAAACCGGACCGAGGGAACAAAGAAAAATATGAAATTCAAGTAAATATTTCAGGCGCAGATATTTTTCCATAAAGCCATACTTTTTTCGGGCGATATATATCATAACTCCAAATAAAATCATAAGGGTTCCAATAATACCCAATCCATGTCCGAAAATACCAGATGGTTTGAACCAATCATAGTGCGGATGGTAAAATCTTTCCTGAACCGGAATCTGATAATACGCATAACCATATAATCCAATAAAAATAGTTATTGCGATTACCATAAGAGCCATGCTATAAATGTAAATAGCGTGTATTAATTTCGACATCTGATATGGGCTGAACCAAAAATAATAATAAGAATCCCTATGCGCAGGGCAATTTATTTATTTTTATGAATAAGTAAAATGATTTAGGTAACGTTTTGAGGAATTAAGCTGGTTTTATATAACAGGCAAATATCGCTATATATCAAAGTACTAATTTGAAAATTAAACTTTTACAGAACGGTAAGCATGATTTTAATCATATTTTGAAGGGGCCATATATGCTGATTTAGGATATAGTTTTGTGTATTAGTTTTAGGAATCAAATTTTGATTGGCATCAGGTTTTTAAGATTAATAATAAAACAAAACCACTCAATCAAAATATTATGAAAACACTTAACAAATTTCTTCTTACTTCATTGCTGATTTTAGCAAATCTGAATGTTTTTGGAACCGTTTGGCATGTAAGTAATGTGGCGGGCTTTTTAGCCGATTTTAACACGATACAAGGGGCTTATAATGCAGCATTGGCGGGCGACACCATTTACCTGTATGGATCTTCTGTTGGTTATGGTGATTTATATTTAACAAAGAAATTAACCATAATAGGTCCGGGATATTTTTTAGTTCAAAATCCCCAAACACAATCAAATTATACTGCGGCTTCCCTCAATGTAATTTATTTCAGGCCCAACTCCGGAGGGTCCGTCATCATGGGTCTCAATATTGGGCAGGTTGTTATCAGAACCAGCAATATTACAGTGAGCAGAAATCTCTTAAACAATGGAATTATGGTGAATGACAGTCAGAATAGCAGTATTTCAAATATTATAATCAACCAGAATTATGTTGCCGGAGGTTATGTACAAACGTATAGCGGCAATGCAACTTATGTAAATGTTACCAATAATATAATAATCGGTGCTTTGTATTTAAATACGGGAAGTAATTATACCGTTATTAATAATTATATTACTGGAGTTGTGTATATGAAAAACGGTTCATTTAAAAACAATATCCATTCAAATTACAATATCAGTACCGGAAGTTCGGGTTCAACATTTAATAATACATTAATACAGAATAATATCTATAGTGGAAGAACCTACAGCAATGGATCCGCTGAAGTGAGTATAGATACACTGCTGAATAAAGTAAACATCATAAGCATGGCAAATGTATTTATGTTAACAGGCAGCACTGATGGTAAGTATCAACTAAAAACAGGCTCTCCGGCAATTGGATTTGCAAACGGTGGAGGCGACAGCGGTCCTTTTGGGGGTCCTTCGGCATATATATTATCAGGTATGGCCAACATCCCTGCTGTGTACGAATTAAACGTACCGCCTTCAGGTGGCAGCAATCTGAATATTATCATCAAAGCCAAATCGCACCTGTAATATGAAACATACAATCGTTTGTTTGTTTCTTTTAATGCAGTTTGCATTGAAAGCCCAAAATATTACCGTAGCTGAATATTTCCTTGATACAGATCCCGGAAAAGGAAACGGAACAGCAATCAGTTTTACACCCGCCACAGATATTGCACTATCAATTCCACTTTCAACGGTCAGTAAAGGATTTCATGTATTTTATGTGCGCGTAAAAGATTCACTGAACCATTGGAGTCATTTGCAAAGTGCACCCATCTATAACAGCGATTTTTCAGGCTTGCCAAACCTCAATAAAGCTGAATATTTTTTTGATACAGATCCCGGAGTTGGAAAGGGGACTTCGATTTTGATGAATCCCGCTGACAACATCAATCAAACGTTTATCGCCTCCCTTACCGGTTTAAGTTTAGGTCAGCATAAAATTTATATTCGGATTGCGGATTCTCTCAATCAATGGAGTTTGCTGCAAGCGGATAGTTTTACAGCAACGGGTGTTGTAGTACCCGATAGTTTGCTGCTCAACATTGATACCATTTTTTCGCCCTTTGCCGGAAATGTTTCAAGTATAACTGTAAGCAGTAACCGAAGCTGGACAGTTGTAAGCAATCAAACATGGGCAACGGTGAATCCGATTTCGGGTTCGGGCAATGGAAGTTTTGCAATCACTTCAGCATTTAATACAGGAACTGAAAGGAATGCCCTGATAACCGCAAGTGCCGGTACGGTTACTAAAAATGTTTACATCATTCAGAACCGGAATACTACAGGATTGAATTATTTAAGTGACAACAATGAATCGTATGCAGTTTATCCAAACCCATCCTTCGGGATTTTAACATTAGAATTTTATAAATTATCAGGTAACAAAATTATTCAGCTGTTTGATTTATCAGGAAAATTAATGCTGGAAACACATACTGAAAATACAAATATTCAGTTAAACCTTGAAGGTTTTGCTAAAGGAATTTATTTGTTAAAAGTTTATACCGATACAAATAATCTGAGCACAAAAATCATTGTGGAATAATTTATTTAAAGCAGACCGTCTTACACAATGGGAATCCCATTTGTTTAAAATCTCAGAGCCCAATTTATTTTATGACTTTTATCATGTTCTGACATTTCAATTAAGGTCATTTTTTTTTATGACTCATATCATTTTCAGTTTTTTACCGAAAAATTACTATTGCTCTGGTTTTATATTAATAAAATTAATTAAGGGCCATCAATTGATTTATACTTTATGAAAAAAAAGATTTTTACTTTATGTTGTTGTTTCCTTGGATTAGGGACAACAATACTTTTCGCACAGCGGGGTAATGTTGCTGCTGGCGGAAATGCCAGCGGAACCGGCGGTAGCGTCAGCTTCAGCATGGGTCAGATTTTTTATGCGTCTCCTTCGTCTGCTACCCGCAACCTCATTCAGGGTTTGCAGCAGCCTTACGAGATTTCAGTTGTTACCGGTATCGGTGAGAAAGAAACCGGAATTAATCTATCGGCTTCAGTATTCCCAAATCCTGCGGTAAACAGCTTTACGCTGAAAGTTGAAAGTAACAAATGGAAGCACATGAGCTATGCACTTTATGATGCAAACGGGAAACTGGTTTCACAAAACAATATCGAAACAGTTGACACCCAAATTGAAGCAGCGCATTTGGCACCTGCACATTATTTTCTCAGGGTATATGAAGGAAATCAGGAAATCAAAACTTTTAAAATTATAAAATCCTATTAAGAAATGAAAAACTTTAAACAAACACTCAGTTTTATAGCGATCATGCTATTCGCCACTAACTTTTTATCGGCTCAATCGCCGCATAAAATGAGTTATCAGGCAGTTGTACGAAACAGCAGTTTTGCCCTTGTGGTAAATACGGCAATTGGAATGAAAGTTAGTATTTTACAAGGTTCAGCAACAGGAACCGTTGTTTATGCAGAAACCCAAACTCCTACTACCAATGCAAATGGATTGGCCACTATCGAAATAGGCGGCGGTACTGTGGTAAGCGGAAATATTACAACCATCAATTGGGCTTCAGGACCGTATTTTATTAAAACTGAAACCGACCCTGCTGGAGGAACCAATTACACAATTTCCAATACCTCCCAATTGTTAAGTGTTCCTTATTCTCTGTATTCTGCCACATCCGGCAGCTCAACTCCTGGTCCAGCCGGTCCAACAGGTCCTGCCGGCCCTGCAGGTGCTGCAGGTGCAGTTGGCCCAATGGGACCTCAGGGTCCTTCAGGTGTTGCCAATTGCCAGCAATGCCATAAACATGATAAAGGTTCAAGCAGCGGATATGCCGGCTCTTTTGCAGAAAAGCGCGATCAGGCCTCTTATGCTTATGAATTTTCAAAACATGGTGAAGGTAAAGAACTGGCAATGGGTGAAGGAACAAACGCATCATGTGCACCTTGCCATTCCAATGAGGGTTTCACAAGCAGAATTGCAACCAATCTTCAACCTACATACACAGGAACAGCACCGGGCCCTTACGCGTTCTCCTTTTCAGCTCCTGCTTCAGCATCGTCTGCTATGAACGGTTTACCTACACATATATCATGCTTCACTTGCCATAAAGGCAACCCCGCAGATTCTATGGCCTTAGTTACTACCGATTCGGTTAAAATGCTTTTTTATGCAATGCCAGGTAAAGTAAAATATATAAATCTTACACAGGATAACAGCAAGAGCAATTTGTGCGTACGTTGTCACCAACCAAGACCAATTACCCAGAATACAACTTCCGGAAACGGTTCTTCAATTGATTATCCTGATTTGGCAACCAAACTGGATTCAATCTTTTATGACAGTACCAAAACAGCTTCAACTGGCAATAAAGTTACACTTACTTCAAGATCAATTGGCCACTATGGATGGGTTGGTGCCGTATTAGCAGGTAAAGGTTATGGTCCGATTGAAATTCCGGGTGCTCCTGTTGCCTACCAAAACTCGGCACATACCGCCGAAGCTTCATGCCAGAATTGTCATATGGCTCCTCCAAATGTAACAAATGAAGTACCGGCCGGAGGTCACACATTTAATGCGGTAAATAATTACAGAGGTTGTAATACCATTGACTGCCACGGTTCGTCACCACTTACAGCTACCTCTTCCAAAGTAACAACTGCCAAGAACAATCAAAAAGCAAATCTGGATACCTTAGCCGGATTATTGATGTCAAAAGGAAAATACATGATGATAATTGATACTTCATTAGCTGCTGATGGAATAACACGCAATAACCTTTGGTATAAGTTTACCACACTTCATTTTGACGGTGGAATAAATATTGGTACCGCACAGGGACAGTTTGTTGTGAATAATTCAAACCCGGCTGCCGGCATGTATAAATGGCCAACATTGACCAATGGACAATTTGCAGCAATGCAGGCGTTTTCTGTTGCTATAAAGGAATATAGTGGCGGTATCCATAATACAAAATACACAAACGCATTACTTCGAAATGCAATCTGGTATTTGAGAGCCCATCCAATACCATAAATTAAATTGAAATTTTAAAAAAGGCTGTAACCTGGTTGCAGCCTTTTTTTTGTAATAAAAGCTCCGGTAATTAATTAACATTGGTCATTTTTTTTTATGACTCATGTCATTTTCGGTTTTTTGACGAAAAATTATTATTGCTCTGTTTTAATTTACTAAAATTAGCGTGAAACCACTACATGATTTTTAATTTATGAAAAAAGCGATGATCACTTTATGTTGTTGTTTTCTTGGGTTGGGAACAACAATACTTTTCGCCCAGCGGGGCAATGTTGCTGCTGGCGGAAATGCCAGCGGAACCGGCGGCAGCGTCAGCTTCAGCATGGGTCAGATTTTTTATGCGTCTCCTTCGTCTGCCACCCGCAACCTCATTCAGGGTTTGCAGCAGCCTTACGAGATTTCAGTTGTTACCGGTATCGGTGAGAAAGAAACCGGAATTAATCTATCGGCTTCAGTATTTCCAAATCCTGCGGTAAACAGCTTTACCCTGAAAGTTGAAAGCAACAAATGGAAAAATATGAGCTATGCACTTTTTGATGCAAACGGGAAACTGCTTTCACAAAACAAAATCGAATCGGTTGACACACAAATTGAGGCAGCGCATTTGGCATCCGCACATTATTTTCTCAAAGTGTATGAAGGAAATCAGGAAATCAAAACTTTTAAAATTATAAAATCATATTAAGAAATGAAAAACTTTAAACAAACACTCAGTATTATAGCGATTATGCTATTTGCCTCTAACTTTTTATCGGCCCAATCGCCGCATAAAATGAGTTATCAGGCAGTTGTGCGAAACAGCAGTTTTGCCCTTGTGGTAAATACAGCAATCGGAATGAAGGTTAGTATTTTACAAGGTTCAGCAACAGGAACCGTAATTTATGCAGAAACCCAAACTCCTACTACCAATGCAAATGGATTGGCCACTGTTGAAATAGGCGGCGGAACTGTTGTAACAGGTAATATTACAACCATTAACTGGGCTTCAGGACCGTATTTTATTAAAACTGAAACCGACCCTGCTGGAGGAACCAATTACACAATTTCCAATACCTCCCAATTGTTAAGTGTTCCTTATTCTCTGTATTCTGCCACATCCGGCAGCTCAACTCCTGGTCCTGCCGGTCCAACAGGTCCTGCTGGTCCTGCAGGTGCAGTGGGCCCAATGGGACCTCAGGGTCCTTCAGGTGTTGCCACTTGTAATCAATGCCATAATCATGATATTAACGGACCGTCTTATGAAGGATCATTTGCACAAAAACGGGACAGGTATAAAGATTCTTATCAGTATTCGGTGCATGCTAAACGCAATCATAACTTATATGCAGGTCAGAATGCAAGCTGTGCATATTGCCACTCTAATGAAGGTTTCGATAACAGAATGGACAATAACGCAGTACCTACATATACGTTCGCTGGAGGTAAATATACATATTCATTCAGTGCGTCTCCTGCGGCCTCTTCGGCTTTGCCTGCCTCACCGGGTAAAATATCCTGCTTTACCTGTCATAGCGGAGCAGTAGCTGATTCCATGGCACTAAGAACCAGTCAGGCTAGTAATTACAGAGATTCTGTTGCCATTGTTTTATGGGCAAGTCCATGGAATGCCAAATGGGGGAAAATTGATCAGGATAAAAAAAGTCACACTTGTGTATCCTGCCATCAGGCACGTCCTTTAACATATAATACAACTGCAGGAATAGGTAATAATGTTTTGGACAGTTTATTGGTTAACCCGTCACAGTTAATCTGGGACAGTACAAAATCAACTGCAGCAGGTGGAAATAAATTAAGTATGGGCTGGAGAACAGGTGGTCACTACGGCTGGCCTGGTAATATTTTCCTGGGTGTGGGATTCGGACCCAATGAAATAGCAGGCAGTACCCCTTACCAAAACTCCGCACATAATTCAGAGGCATCCTGTGTAATGTGTCATATGGCAACTCCAACTACAGGTTCCGATGTTTCAACAGGTGAAATACAAATCTATTCTACCGGCAGTCATACTTTCAGCGCAAACAGAAGCTACAAAGGTTGTAACGTGGTAAATTGTCATGATCAAACATCCGGTACTTCAGTATTCAGAAACATGAGTGCATCACAAAGCTTTTTACTTGCAACAAGAGCAAATCATAAAGCAAAACTGGATTCATTGGGAGAATTACTGAAAGTTAATGGTATGTATCTGATGAATGTGGATACAATTCCATTTAATGAAGAAAAAGAAGAAGGAAATCTTTGGTATAAATGGAGTACCAAACATTATACCGGATATCCTGACATTTATGATGCAACCGAAAATAAAACAGGAAAATTTAAAGCCACAAACGCAAGTCCGGGTGCTGGTTTTTACAAATGGCCAAATATGACCAATGGCCAATTTGCCTGTTACATGATTTTCCAGGCCTGCGTTAGAGAATCCAGTGGCGGTATTCATAATCCCAAATATACAAATGCATTATTAACGAATGCAATTGCTTATATGAAAGCCAATCCAATCCAATAGAATAAACAAAAAATATTAATAAGCTGCAACTTTGGTTGCAGCTTATTAATTATGACAATTAATAAAAAAACGATGAAAAAAAGTAAACTAATGTATGTGCTGCCTTTAGTAATTGCAGCAATTTTAATTTCCGGCGATGCTTTTACCAAGCTAATCAATTATACACTCACAAACAGGGCCTGGGATGTTCCCGGACCTGGTGTTACCACGCGCAAAGACTGTTCGCAATGCCATACCGATGTTACCCCGGTAACAAACGACAGTATAAAAAGAATCTTTACTTTTGGTACCGGCCAAAAGTCATACCTGCCGGATACAGATTATAAAATAAAATTCAAATTTAAAAGTAATTATTCTGTTGGTTTTTCTTCAACCGTGCTTAAAAATGATTCCAATAAAATGGTTGGAACCATAACTCCGGATGATACCAGTGAGACCAAAGTTTTCTTTCACAGTGCTTCTGGCAGATATTATATCAACCATAGAGTGGGTACCCCTACAGGCGGAGAAAAAGAGTATGAGTATAAATGGAGATCACCCGCAAAAGGAACGGGATCCGTTACCTTTTATTTCAGTTCCCTTACATCCAATGACGACACTACTTCGTTGAATGATACTACCTATCTGAACGCATACGTAATTACTGAAGGTTCATCCGTAGGTGGTTCAGAAATTTCTATGCCGAAAGCTGTTACTGTTTTTCCAAATCCTGCCAACGATAGAATTAATATTAATTTTATTAATAGCGCCTCAGTTAAAACAAGCGTTACGCTGTATTCTATTGATGGCAAACAAGTAATTACTTTATTGAATGAAAATCTAAATGCAGGTGAACAAAATTTAAGCTTTGATTTATCAGGGAAAGTTAAACCGGGTATTTATTTCATCAGAGTAAACAATGAGAATTTAAATAGCGTTCAAAAAATACTGTTCTATTAAAAAATCGAATCAGCGTGTAGTTGTTTTCCTTTGTTTTAAAGCCCTGTTGATTTTTCAACAGGGCTTTTTATTTCAGGATAACTTTGTCTGAATCCGTACAAAAATCAGTTTTTTAGCAAACCTATATTTGTAAATTTGCGCCGGCTCTGATAAAATCATTCAAAAATTTGGATTAATACCCTGGTTTTGAATGGGCAGAGCAAATGAAATTTGGATTTTAATTTGAGTTAATGATTGTCCCTTTATGAAAAGTATTCTAAACCTGATTTACTCCGCCAAAGCAACTTTAATATTGTTGCTTGTTTTTGCAGTTGCTATGGCCACAGCTACGTTTATCGAAGACAAGTTTGATACACCTACTGCGTATCGTTTTATTTATGGTACATTATGGTTCGAATTGATAATGGTACTACTTGCTATAAATTTTATAGGGAATATTAACAGATATAATTTATTGTCGAAAAAGAAATTTGCAGGATTTTTGTTTCATTCTGCCTTTATTGTAATTATAATAGGTGCAGGGGTTACCCGGTATTTTGGTTATGAAGGAATGATGCATATCCGGGAGGGTCAGTCGTCGAATATTATTGTTACCCAGCAAAAAGTTTTAAAAATACTTGCACTGGATAAAGGAAGCGAAATGCGTTATGATATCCCCCTAAACTTAAATCATTCATCAGATATTAAATTTAAAAAGTCGATTGATACCAAAGAGGATGGAGATCTGAAAATTAACTATAAAAATTATTTAATGAACCCGGGCATGACTTATGTTGAAAATGTTGAAGGAGGTGTTGATGTCATTAAACTGAACGTTTTGGATCATGGCAGTGAATCAGATGTTTTTATTAAAGATAAGGAAATCTCAGGTGTATGCAGTTATAAACTGACATTTAATAATTTAAAGGAAAAGGCGGATATCCATTTTTTTGAAAAAGAGGGTAAATATTTTGTTCAGGCATCATTTGCATTAAATACGGTTTCAATTCCCGATATGGCTGAAAAAGTGATACCGGCAGACTCATCATTTGAAATGAGTTCTAATATTCAGTTCAGTTCGCCGGATAATTCTTTTAAATTCATTTTTCATAACGGATACAAAAAAGCAAAGCAGCAACTGGTTGAAGGAGCCCCTGCTCAAAATGCATTATCTGCGTTGATTGCGGATGTAAATTTTAAAAACAAATCCTATGAAGTACCTTTAATTATAGGTGCCGATGGAAATGCCGAGATGCAAAATGCAAATATTGAAGGAATCACCTTGCTAATGGGTTATGGTGAACAGGAAATTAAATTGCCCTTTTCTCTTTTTCTCAATGATTTTATTCTTGAAAGATACCCGGGCTCCAGTAACCCATCATCATATGCCAGCGAGGTTACCATTAGGGATTCAAGAGCAGGTATCGTACAAAATTTCAGGATATTTATGAACCATATACTCGATTATGATGGGTTCAGGTTTTTTCAGTCATCTTACGACAGTGATGAAAAAGGAACAATTTTATCTGTGAATCACGACTTTTGGGGAACCTGGATAACTTACCTGGGATATTTCCTGATGAGTCTTGGATTTGTTCTTACCCTGTTTAACAGAAATTCCAGATTCCAGATACTGAGCAGAAATATCCGTGAAATAAAAAAGATGCGTATGAATGGAGCATTAACCTTATTTTTCATTTTAGGCTTAAGTAGTTTGGTGAGTTCACAGGAAGTGATTCGCAAACCCGTAAGTAAAGAGCATGCAGAGAAATTGGGACAGCTCATTGTTCAAACCTTTGACGGACGCTCTGAACCGGTTCATACACTTGCGTATGATGTATTACATAAAATTTCGAGAAAAGATAAATTCCAATATGCAGAGAAAGGCGAAATGGATGCCATGCAGGTATTTATTGACATAACCCTGGATCCTGTGTTCTGGAAAAACCAAAAAATAATTTACGTACGTGAAAAGTCAGTAAGCGATAAGCTGGGTATTGAAGGTAAATACGCTTCATACCATGACCTGGCAGATAAAGATCAGAATTTTAAGTTAAAGGAATTTTCAGAAATTGCTTTTAGAAAAAAACCGCAGGAACAAAACCCATTTGATAAAGAAATTATTAAAGTAAGTGAGCGCCTCGAAATATTTATCATGCTAACCCAGGGTTCCCTGCTCAGGATTTTTCCTGAGCCCGTTCCCGATAGCAAGGTTTGGATCAGTTGGATAGACCCGCAGGCACAGGTACTTATTGAAGATAATATGAATGTATTAAAAGATCTTAGAATACCCCAGCTGAATTATAATAATTTTATGGGATCCTACCTCAACGCAGCTTATACAGCCACAGCTGATGGCGATTTTTCAAGGGCCAACAGGATTCTGGGTTATATAGAGGAAATACAGCGCAACAGTGCAATAGCCGATTTAATCCCTTCACAAAATCAGGTGAAATTTGAAATATTTTATAACAAAGCCGGAATTTTTACTGCACTGAGAAATATATATGGGATACTGGCAGTGGTTTTACTTATCCTGGCTTATGTTGAAAATTTTATCGAAAAAAGAAATCATTTCATTTCAGCTTCACTGAAATTCTTCCGCTTTATACTTGTTGCTGCATTCTTGTATCATACATTTGGTTTGGGACTCCGTTGGTATCTTTCAGGTCATGCTCCATGGAGCAATGGTTATGAAGTTTTATTATTTGTAGGATGGGCAGGAATTCTGGCAGGATTCAGTTTTGCCAGATACTCTAAAATACCTTTGGCTGCTACTGCATTGCTGGCTTTTTTTGCATTAATGACAGCCAGTCACAGCAGTTATGATCCCCAGATTACAAATTTGCAACCTGTTTTAAAATCATACTGGTTAATCATTCATGTGGCTACCCTAACCATAAGTTACGGATTCTTAGGATTGGCATTTATCCTCGGAATTTTTATCCTCAGTCTGTACGTTTTCAGAAACCTGAATAATACCACCCGATTTGGTTTACTAATAAAAGAGTTATCGAACATAAATGAAATGAATATTACCATTGGACTTTTTTTAGCAACCATCGGAACCTTTTTGGGAGGGGTATGGGCAAACGAATCCTGGGGGCGGTATTGGGGCTGGGATGCGAAAGAAACATGGGCATTGATTATAACCATTGTGTATACAATCGTGGTTCATTTAAGGCTTGTCGATAAATTGCGCGGAGATTATTTTTTCACCGTGGGTTCAGTTGTTGGTTTTGGTAGTGTAATGATGACATTTATTGGGGTGAATTATTATTTTTCGAAAGGAATGCATAGTTACGGTACCGGAGATACTCCCATGTTTCCAATCTGGGGCTGGATATTAATTTTGTCATTAATTGCCCTGATTATTGGCGCCGGACTTAAAGACCGATACCTGAGAAAAAAAGAAGCAAGTATGTTAGAAGCATCGACTGAATAATTTGAAGCAATTTAAAAGCAGGGATCATACAAAACAAAAAAAATTTATTTTACACATAATCAACAAAATCAAAATGAGAACAATACTTTTTATTATCGGCTTAACAATCATGACATTTGGTTGTCAGCAAAGTAACAATGCAGCAACTACTGATCCCAATGTGCATAAGGTAATTGCAATTGAAAAAATTAATACCAGCATGTATACCTATTTGCGCGTAGATGAAAATGGCACTGAAAAATGGCTTGCATTCCCCCTTACTGAAGTTAAAATAGGTGAGACCTATTATTATGTAAATGAAATGGAAATGAAAAATTTTGTGAGTAAGGAATTGGGAAGAACTTTTCCAGTTGTATATTTTGTGGAAAAGGTAAGTATTGACCCTCCTTCAAAAGAAGTAAGCGGTGATATTAAACACAGAAATCCGCAACCTGTGCAGCAAGGCAACCCACAAGCATTGCAGGATAACCAGCCCCATGCCGGAAGTGCTGCAATTACTACAGAAAAAATTGCTGTAAAAATTGAACCCGATAAAGGAATCATTTCAATTGCCGACCTGTTTGCGAATAAAGAAAAGTATGCAGGTAAAAAAGTAACTGTTAATGGAAAGGTAGCCAAATATAGCCCTGAAATTATGGACAGAAATTGGATACATATTCAGGATGGTACTGATTATAAAGGAAGCTTTGACCTGACCATTACTTCATCTCATGAAGTAAAAATCGGAGACATCATTACCTGCGAAGGAACCGTTGTTTTAAACAAGGATTTCGGAGCCGGATATGTATATGCGATCCTGCTGGAAGACGGAATTGTGAAATAAAAGTAATTACATAAACATGTACCCCCTCTTTTAATTATCAGCTTATTGGTTATTTTTATTTTTTAAAATTATTTTCTAACCTAAAAAATAAAAAACCAAACCATGAAAAAAGTGATTTTTAAAATTCTGGGTGTACTTGTAAGCCTGATTATTCTATTTGTCCTATTCGTTCTCATTTCGGGGAACAAGGATTTTGAAATGCCTGTGCCTGAAGCCAAAGCAAGCGCAGATTCTGCGGTAATTGCCAGGGGAAAATATCTTGCTTTTGGTCCGGCTCATTGCGCTTCGTGCCATACTCCCATGAGCAGAAAAACAGAAATTGATAAAGGTATTGAAATGCCATTGTCGGGGGGATGGGAATTACATATTCCACCCGGAACATTCAGGGCGCCTAACCTGACTCCGGATATGGAAACAGGTATCGGCAAGTTTTCAGACGGTGAGCTCGTAAGGGCAATGCGTTATTCAGTAAATCATCGCAATAAACTCATGTTTCCATTTATGCCATTTAATGAAATGAGCGATGAGGACGTAACCGCATTGATTTCCTTTTTACGTTCGCAGGAACCTGTAAAAAACGAAATCAAACCCACCGAATATTCATTTCTGGGTAAAGTATTAATTAATCTGGGAGTGGTTAAACCCAATCCGCCGGTTTCTACACCTCCAAAATCAGTTAAAATCGATTCAACTGTTGAATACGGAGCTTACCTGGCGCATAAGGTATCCAATTGTGTGGGCTGCCATACCAAGCGCGATTTAAAAACCGGAGAATTTATTGGTGAGCCTTTTGCGGGTGGCATGCAATTTCCGGTTGATGATTTTTCAGAAGGATTTACTTTTATAACACCCAACCTCACTCCCGATCCGGAAACAGGATTAATGGCCAATTGGGACGAACAAAAATTCATCGACCGGTTTCGTGCAGGCAGGGTATATTCAGGCTCGCAAATGCCCTGGGGCTCCTTTTCGCGCATGAATGAACTGGAATTAAAAGCGCTTTATCGTTACCTGAAAACCTTAGCACCCGTAGGCAATAAAATTGTTCGTACTGCATTTCCTCCGGGAGAAACGGTGCCTGAATAATAAGATGAATGTAGTCATTAAAATGATGTCTTAAAATGAGAAAATGGACCTATTTGTCCCATTATGAACTACAAATAGTTGTAGTATATTCTATAATTAACTGTATTTTAGGCGTTTGTAATAACTGTATGGTAATTGCCATACTCTATTCGAACAAACAAACACGGTTATGAAAAAATTATTTGCAATAGCTTTTATGATTACATTACTGGGAACTTCTTGCAAAAAGGACCTGCTGGATCGTTATGAAGATTCTAAAGTAGCCGATAAACATACAGCAGCTACAAGCACCAGTGAATTAAAAGTGGATCAGAAATTTGATTGGAAAACCACGCAGGAAGTGAATCTTAACTTAACCGGTTATGCAAACAGCCAGGTTATGATTATTACTCCTTCGGGGGAAATTTTAGAAAAGAGCATGCTAAAAACCAATGAACTTTACAAAACAACCATAAGTGTGCCTACAACCCAAAAGAATATTTTTTTGCTTTATATGGGTCAAAAGATTTCTATTGACCTGACTTCTGAAAATATTTCTTACCAATTTAATTAAGTTCGAACCATGAAATTATTTAACAGAACCATAGCGGCCGGCCTTACTTTAATTGCCCTGCTTGCTTTTACTCAAAAAGCTGCGGCTATATGCAGTATTACAAAAACAAATGGTATGGGATATACCACTACCATTGAAAGTGTGGTTAACAATTGCAACGGTACTTATACAATTCAGTTAATTCTAACCCACAATGGTTGCAGCGGAAGTGCTTGTGCTGAATTGTCACATCTCTCCATTCAGGCAACTCCCGGAACTTATTCTGCAATTAGCCGCACTGTGTTAAGCGGAGGATTTACCTACACCAATTTAGTTCTCGGTCCAAATTTGGGTT
Source organism: Bacteroidota bacterium (assembly GCA_030680835.1). GTDB lineage: Bacteria > Bacteroidota > Bacteroidia > UKL13-3 > UKL13-3 > B1. The sequence continues at coordinate 43,280 of JAUXUD010000015.1, read as the reverse complement.
CAGATCCATTCCAGGGATTTAAATTTGATGGAACGGATAATATCGGAGACGGGCAGGCCGGATCTGTGAGGATTACTTATACGATTAGTGGTGCTTTGCAACAACAACAAGTGAGCGCCAAAGCTGCTTCATCAGGAAATATAGTTACATTTACCGTAGCGGATTTTACTTATGTAATGACTTGTAATAATACAGGTTGCGCTCCCGCTCCGGTTGACACCGATAACGATGGTTGCGTTGATAGTTTAGATTCTTATCCTACCGATCCTGCTCGTTGCACCAATAATTATAAAACAGGAAGCCTTGCTTATGAAGATTTGTGGCCAAGCAAAGGGGATTATGATTTTAATGATTTGGTTATTGAATATTCAATAAAAACAGTGACCAACTCAAACAATAAAGTAATTGATATTATAGCAGGATTTACTGTTAAGGCATTTGGTGCTGGTTATAAAAACGGATTTGGTTTCCAGTTGCCGAATGCCATAAACCAGTCTCATTTATCAGTTACAGGTATGCAAATCAGTGGCAACATTGTTTCACTGGGTAGTAATGGTTTGGAAAATGCACAAAGCAAACCCACATTTATTGCCTTCGATAACAACTACTCAATCATGCAACATCCGGGAAGCGGCATTGGCGTGAACACTACAACAGGATCTCCATATGTTACTCCGGTAACCGTTACCTTAAGTATTTCGGTTCAACCAAATACGTATACTATTGCCGACATGGGAATTAACAGCTTTAATCCTTTCATTTTTGTAAATCAGGTTAGAAGCCATGAAGTGCATCTGCCAAATTATACACCTACCAGCTTAATGAATAATTCTTTGTTTGGCTCCTTTGAAGATGCAAGTAATCCGGGAACAGGAAAATATTATGTTACCTCATCCAATATTCCATGGGCTATTCATATCCCTGAATCTTTTGCTTATCCGAAAGAAAAAACCGACATCATTCTTACCCATCTTAAATTCGCCGCATGGGCCGAAAGCAATGGCTCGCTCTACCCAGACTGGTATCTAAACCTACCGGGTTATAGAAACGCTACGAATTTATATTAATCTATTTATATCTTTAAAAGAAGCCCGGACCTATTTGATCCGGGCTTTTTTATGGGTGCCTGGCAGGGCACTCAAATCACACTCTTTATTCGCTCTGTTTTTGTTTCTCGGCAAGCCTTCCGATGGCTTACAATTTGTGAATATCTACTTGGTAAAATTCCACATTATTGCAAATCAATAGAAAATTTCATTTTGAGAGGATTGGAAAAATCAAAACACTAATATTTAGGATTGATCAAAATATCAAGCAGTGATTTGTTGACATAAAAATTATCCCGGCCCACTTTTTTCTTTGTAATCAAATCCAGTTTTTCCAGTTTTTCCAAATATCGAATTGCAGTATTTCTGCTTATACTGAGATCATTCATGAGGTATTCTATTTTAGTGTAAGGGTAACGAAAGAGGTTGTTTAATAAATCCTGTGAATATATTTTAGTTGCTTTGTCCCTGATTAGTCCTTTATACTGCTGCATTGCCAAGGCAATTCCATTAATCATACGAATGGTACTTTTAGAAGTTTCAGCAATGGCATCGAGCATAAACAAAATCCAGGGTTCCCAATCCTTTGTGTTTCGCACCTCTTGCAGTAACCGGTAATAATCCGCCTTATGTTTAATAATATAACGACTCAAATATAGAATGGGCAAGGAAAGCAAATCATTTTTAATAAGAAAAAGAATATTAATAATTCTTCCTGTTCTTCCATTACCATCATAAAATGGATGTATGCTCTCAAATTGATGGTGGATGACTGCCATTTTAATTAGTGGATCTACATCAGTTAGTCCATCATTGTTGATATAATTTTGTAAATTGCTCATTAAATCAACAATAGTATCATAATCCTGTGGGGGTGTATAAACAGTTTCTCCGGTTGACTCATTAAACAATTTTGTTCCTGGAAGTTTTCGAAAACCCGCCTTATTATTTTCAATTGTACTTTGTATTTTTAAAATGTGGTTTGAAGTAAGTAGTCCATTTTTCTTCACTAATTCAAATCCGACTTTTAATGCGCTGGAATAAGCATGCACTTCTTTAGCAGCAGATGAAATATAACTATTAGAATTGGATTGATAGACATCATCAAATGTTGAAATAATATTCTCAATTGCAGAACTTTCACGTGCTTCCTGTAAGGTGAGTGTATCAATTAAAATGTTTTGATTGGGAATAGAATGTGCAACACCCTTCAATTCTGCCAGATAACGATGGGCTTCGGCTGCCTTTTTAAGCACAGTTTTTGTTTCAATTTTCCCTTTTGGGGGCAATAGCTCAAGTTTGCTCATAATAATCCAATTTTGGGTTATGTTAAACAAATATAACTCTATATTTCATTATTTTGGGTTATATAAGAATAAAATGCATCAAGAATTGTTCTTTTTACCGCAAGGTTAATACCTTTTCAATATCAATATTCACAGTCCTTAATCCTTTAAAATCCAGGAAGAACAAACACTTTTTCCCACTCCAAAACTGTCCGACTATATGCTGGATGCGTATTAGCTGAATAGATTGTTGATGTTTCAATGAACCCGGAGGGGGAGCCTTACAAATAAAAAACAAAACGCTCCTACGTCGCAGCGCTCTCATTATAAGATTTAATTTCAAGCGGGGCTTGATTAAATCTTATAATGAGAGCGCTTAAGTTTTGTTTTTTCTTTGTGGTGAGAGAGGTAACACAAGTATTATATTTCATTTTATCCTTTTAGATAATAAATCTACATTTTACCAATGTTTACAGTATATACCAAAGATAACATAAATGTAATAGAAAGTAATTAAATGTAAATTTAGTTTCAGTATAGTTTCAGTAATACTATATTTGCCTTCAAAAGAGGACAAAAAAAATGAATATTACTTTCAAACTGGAATTAAACAACCGGCCAAAGCAGGATAAAACTTCAAGTATCCTGTTAAGAATTACACAGGGCAAAAAATTAAAAAGAATTTCAACAGGCATTTTTGTTTTTGCTGAACATTTTAATAAAAAGGCTGATTTCGGCAAATGGATTAGAAGGTCAAACCCTGATTATTCAAAATTAAATTCAGACCTTGAAAAAAAAATTAAAGAAGCTAAAGAGGCTTTGAGCAACACAAATAAAACCATTAACAACCCTTCACTTTCAAGGATAATTTCTGAAATCAGGTTCAAGGATACAGGGAGCTTTATTGATTACTTTGAAGAAAAGCTGGTTCAATTTAAAAATACAAAGTCAATATCCTATCATAAGCATCTTACCTCAAAGCTAAATAACTTAAAAGAATTCCTAAATAAGCAGGACCTTTTGTTTACTGAACTCAATGTATCATTCCTGAATAGGTTTGAAGCCTATTTAATGGACAGTAAAAGGGATAAGGGTGCATTGAATAGCAATTCTGCAATAAGCAATTTAAGAGCTATTAGGACAATTTTATATGAAGCCATAAAAGAAGAAAGGTATGAAGGGAAAAACCCATTTTATGTAAAAAAGCTATCTGAATTTAAAGTTGTGAAAATGAAATTATCAATTCAGGAAGTAAAAAATCTTGAAGGTTTGGAACTGGAAAAGGGTTCAAGCTTATGGCATACCAAAAACTATTTCCTATTTGCTTTCTATGCAGCCGGAACAAGGTTTTCAGATATTGCCCAGCTTAAATGGGATAATATTCAGGAAGGAAGACTTTCATTTATTATGGATAAAACTGAAAAAGGACATTCAATAAATTTAATTCCAAAAGCATTAGAAATTTTGGAACAATACCGGAATCCAACAAGCAGGCCTGATTCATTTGTTTTTCCAATATTTGATAGTTGGGTTAAGGATGCTGATTTAAAGACCTTGCAAAGCCAGATAGGCAGTAAAAATGCTATGATAAATGTGGACCTTAAAAAAATTCAGAAGCTTGCAGAGATTGAAAAGAAAATGACCTTTCATTTAAGCAGGCATTCATTTGCTGATATACTTAGAAGCAAGGGAGCTTCTGTATACGACATTAAAAATCTATTGGGGCATTCTGACATAAAGATAACTGAAAGGTATTTGAAAGGATTTGATACAGAAACTTCAGATAAGGCCCTGAATGAAGGGTTGGATTTCTAAAAGTTAAGATTTCTTACCTAAATATTACTTCACTCTTATTCAGTTAATTACATAGATTTTCTTTGCCAAAAAAGCAAAATTTTCACATTTCTCTACTTTATAGTAAAGAATAGTAAAAATGAACTTCATTGTATTAGAGGCAGAAAAATTTGAAAAATTAACTTCTGAGATCACAGAAATCAAAGAAGCAATTCAAAACAAAACAGAGCAGGACCTTGCAGCCAGCTTCATTGAATCAAAGAAAATTCCAAAACTTTTGGGCATCAGCCTAAAGACCTGGCAAACATACCGGGACAAAGGAACAATTCCATTTATTCAATTTGGTTCAAAAATTTGGGTAAAAAGGGCAGACCTGGAAGCATTCCTGAATGAACACTATGTTACCAAATCGGTTCATGCAAAGGAGGCTGTGAAATGATTGGGACTTATTACCAATTGGTATCGCTTCCAGATCAAGTAAGAGCCAGCAACAAAATAAAAAGCAAAGCCAGATTAGATTGTATTTCCTTTTCCGATAAAGTGGCAGGAAATTATCAAGGCTTGACAAATTTTGTCAATTCAAAAGGTCAGTTATTCTTTTACAAAACACCGTGCCGGGACTTTGTGAACACCGATAGCAAAAGACTTGCAGAATGGAGTTTAACTAAAGACAGTTTAAATTTGAGCAGTATTTTTATTGAAGATATAGACTATCCAGAAATAGGATATGGCTATCCAAATGCAAACCGTTTATTGGCTAATGGCAGCCCAAACCCGCTATTTCCTTTTAGGAATGATGGTTATCTGTTTTTAATTAATAAGGACTATTCAGAAATAGGAATGTTTATCATTCCTGATGGCAGAAATTTAATAAGCAGTTACTATCAAAAAATGATTGATGGCGGCTTTGATGATGAGATCAGGACATTGAGAGCGCAAGCAAAATCTTATTATCTGTATGAAGGACTTGTCTTATAGTAAGTTGTTTTACTTGACAATTTTATTCAATTAGCAATGTATGATACTATCAATTTATGGTTAGCAATGGACCGGGCAGGGGGCTTTGATTTTTCCAAAACAATACTGAACTTATCCGATATAACAGAACATAAAAAAGAAGATGGTCAGGTTTATATTAGTGGGAATTTAGATAATTACAAAGTGACTATTTCAGGACAGGGAATATCTTTAAAGGGCAGCCTTGCAAAATATTTTCTACCTGATAACTTCCACACCTTAACCCGGTCCGACAGTGCCAGAGCTTTTGATAAAATGGCAGATAAACTTTATTTGCCAATTGACCAAGCCAAAGTAAGTAGGATTGATTTTGCTCAAAATTTCCTGATGGACTATGAGCCAGAGGCCTATTATAAGTATTTAGGTGAGTGCCAGCATTACAATAGGCTACCTCAGGCAAAAAGTCTTTACTATTCCAATGGATTAAGGCAAAAGCTATTTTACAACAAAATAGCTGAGGGCAAAGCAAAAGGATTAAGCCTGCCAGATGTTTGGGATGGAGGGAATGTTTTGAGATATGAAATAAGATTTACAAGCAGACTACCTAAGCAATTTAACCTACCAGAAGTAATAGCAAGCACCTTGTTTGATGAGAAATTTTATATGGGTATGTTTGACCGATGGCAGGCGGAATATGAAGCAATAAATAAACTACATTCAATTAATTTTAATTTATCAGACATGAATAGTCCTAAAGACTTTTGGAAGCAAATAAACCTGATGGCAGTCAATATGATTGGTCAAGATAAAATAATGCAGGAAATTGAAAATTTGAGAGCAAAAAACGCCTTTGATAAGCCAGAATATTATTCCAGGTTAAAAAAGGAAATCAAAGAGCTTTGCAAAACACCGGACATAACCACTTCATCAGATTTAGTGGGAGAACTTGACAAAAAAATAAAGGTTGCAAAAAGATATTACAGATAAATGCTTATAGTAAGATGTTTCAATTGACAAAATTAATCAAACATGGCAACCCCAAAAACTAATATTACACCGGAAGAGCTGGAAGAACTTTCCTATAAATACATTGAAGATTGTATAAATTTTAAAAAAGAGCATCCAACGGCATCAGGAAAGCTTGTTAATATTTCAGACAGGCAAATCCCTACCATTGATTACTTTCTGAAAATATGGATTCCAAAACAGGGCAAGCCTACTATTTGCAGGTCCACTTATTACAATTGGTTAAATGGAGAGGATCAGGACAAGTTAGACACTATAAAAAACATTGAGGGGGTATTTAAAGCCCTTGCCATCGATATAGTTGCAAATGAAGGGAAAGGCATATTCTATGCAAAAAACAGATTGGGAATGACTGATAAAGCACAAATAGAGCAAACTACTTTTAAACCTTTTGAAATTACAGGAATGCAAATTTTATAAAATTATGCTGATTGAAAATTATAGTCAACTGAGAAAATTTATTATTGATAACAAGTTGACAGTGGTTCAAGCTAAGGAATTAGTTAGATTAGCATTGAAAGTTATTTTCCTGAAAGATTATAATAGCACAAATGATTTCTTAAAAGCATTAGATGCATACTGGGAGCAATGGAAAGATATAAGGGAATCCCCAATATTCCCGGACATTGATATAAGCTTGAAAGAATGAATCCGGGTTGGAAATTTTAATTTATTGAATAACTTTGATTTATGAAAAATCAATATGCCTTTTTCATTATACTGTTTATTGTTGTAGTTTCTTGTAAAAAAGCTACCAATAATAATACCCCTTCTACACCAATAAAAACAAAGATAGTTACTATTAATTGTACGCTTCCAGCATCAATTGACAGTGTAAATATTGCTTTACCTTATGCTGCTAATTTGGTTGAAGGGAAAACATATAAAATAAAAGTATGGGGGTCTACTAACATGCCAATATTTTTAAAAGTAAATGTAGAAGGGGTTCAGGTTTGCAGCATGACTCAGAGTAATGGGTATTTGGGAATTAACTATGATTTAAAAATTAATTGATTCTTTTAAAAATTTTAAAAATATGAAAATATTTACATTTAGTATTTTATTACTATCAACTTTTTTTGTTAAGGCACAAGAATACAAGTATGCTGAATTGATGTGTGTGGCAAAAGCATTTTCCTTAAAGGTTGAAGCTATTTTAGATTCAGGAGAATATACAGTTGAAGAGATGAAACAAGTCGTTCCAGATCGTTATATAAAAGATGGAGAAGACAATAAAGTATTTAAAAGACCAATTCAGGCAATAAACTATACAGCATCCTTGGGTTGGGAGTTTGTAAATGCCTTCCCAATTTCAAATGGGTCGTCTGGAAGTGTGTATTATTTTTATTTTAGAAAGAAAAAATAAAGAGAGAAATTACCACCGATAATTTTGTATTGAAAATTAGTATAGAATAATAGAAAAAGCAGTATAAGTTTCAGTATAGTTTAAGTAAACAAATAAAAAAAGCCTTGAATAATCTAATATTCAAGGCCTTATATATTTTAATTGTGGTGAGAGAGGGTTTCGAACCTAATCGCCACAACCTTACTTATTTCTACAAATATCTTGGTGCCTGAATTGGCTACTCACGAATTTACCTTGGTGGTGAAATTTATGGAGGTTCAGTCTTTTCAATGGCAAATTTAAGCGTTTACTTTTGGAAATCAAACTACTCAATTAATTTAATTTTCGACATTCAAATGGTTGATAGCTCCCGTGATAATCGGTTTTTGAAGAATTAGATTTCAAAGGAATTTTGGTTAATTCGATTATTTTCTTCTATTTTGAGTTACGAAAGTCTTCCACCCCTTACCAGAATTATCTTAAGTAGGTTGCAAGTATATTAATTAAGAATATATCGATTAACTAAAGTATAAATTAAGTAACACTTGAAAAAATGAGTAACGCATTAAATTTCAATGGCTGGCCCGCATATTTGCATAGCCCGATGGTTTTAATTGGTTTTATTGCAATGTTGTTTTGTATGTTACTTTACCCTGTTTTAAAAAAAGCTTCCACGGTTACATCCAACAGGCTTAAAATGCAGATGTTTAATAGAATAATTGCTTTGTCTTTTATTATTTCAATTACGGCTATTATCACCGGCTTCATTATAGAAAACAATAAACCGACTATTTACGAGAAGGAAAAATCGAAAGAATTGATGCCATTTCGAAATTTAAACAATGATTCTGGCGTAATAAACAGACAAGATATAATATTCGAAACCAAAGGTAATAATAGTCCAGCTATATCTTCAGACAATGGGGACATTAATATTAATTATGGCACGAGCGAAACAAAGGGTATAAATAATAAAAGTAAAAAATGAAAATTTTAGCTTTATTTATTACAACCCTTTTTCTTCCATTATTCCCATTGGCTCAGAAAAGCACTGCAACTCGGGGAAAGAACAGTCCAGCAATTATCACAAATAATGGACCAGTAAACATTACCTATGGAGTTGATTTTGGAGAAAGATACGATAAGGCGGTTATCCAAAATACAATATTAGAAGCACAACTTGTACAACTAAAAAAACTACAAAATCAGAGAGATACAATCCTAATAGTCAAAATACTTAATGAAGAGGTTGAAAATCTTTTAAATCAAGCTTCAATACTATCTGAAAAAAGGGAATTCCAAAGGGCAGTGGCAACCATAGAAATCATTGAGCGTAAACATGCGCATGTATACGTTGAAATATTACTTAAAAAAGCTTTGATCTATTCTAAGATGGATAGACTTGATAGTGGACTTATTTGTTATAACAAAATAATTGCCATTGATTCATTGAATATAGTAGCGTGGAGTTATAGGGGCTACATCTTACAAATACAAAACAAATTAGATGAAGCATTTGAAGCTTATGATAAAACTATTTTAATAGATTCTAACTACCATGGAGGTTGGAGTTGGAAAGGTCAGATTTTATTACGACAGTATAAATTTAAATCTGCACTTAAATGCTTCAATAAAGCAATTGATATTAATCCCAAGGATATTGCTTCTTTGTGTGGAAAAGGGCATGCTTTACAAAGTATATGCCAGTTGGAGGAAGCAATAAAGTGTTACAGAAAGGCTATCGAAATTGACTCGCAGACTATAGGAGCATGGAATGGAATGGGCTACGTTTTTTATTCCCAAAGCAAATTAGAGGAAGCAATAAGTTGTATTGACAGAGTTATATCTATAGATTCTAATAATTCAATGTTTTGGAGCAACAAAGGTGAAGTTTTAAATGTACAAAATAAGCCAGATGATGCACTAACGTGTTTAACTAAGGCCATTGTTATTGACTCGACTAATTATTATGCTTGGGACTGTAAAGGTGATCTTTTATCTAAGCAAAACAAGCTAGAAGAAGCATTGAAATGCTACAATAAAATAATCGCATCGGACTACACCAAATGCGACATATGGGGCAAAAAAGCACTAATTTATCAAAAACAAAATAGATTAGATGAAGCTTTGAAATGCTATGATATAATTATTGCAATAGATTCTTTTGGACACACTTGCAGTGCATTATATGGCAGAGGCTTTATTCATTTTCAGCGAAAAGAACGAAAAGAGGCTCGGAAATATCTGAATGAAGCTCTAAATTGTTTTAATAGTGTAATTGCTACTGATCCAGCCGACTATTATGCATGGCAATATAAAGGGAATATTCTTTTCGCAAAAGGTAGGTTTTTTAAGGCTAAGACCTGTTTTGATAGTGCATCGGTGTTTTATTCACCGTGTCCTCAGTGTGTTTGGAAGGCCAGAGGTAATATCTATTTGAGGAAACATAGATTGAACAAAGCTTTGATCTGTTTTGATAATGCTATTGCTATTGACTCCGTTAATGTTGAGGTGTTGTGGTCAAAGGCTAGCGCTTTACAAAATAACGGCAAATTTGATGATGCATTGAAATGGTTTAATAAAATAATTGCCATTGATTCAAATTCACTCGCCGCTTGGCGCATGAAAGGAAACATTTACAAGGAAAAAGGCAATTTGATAGATGCAACTAAATCATATAATCATGCAATTTCGATATGCAATTATGAAATTGCAAAAGATCCCAGTAATATATCTTTTTTCGACACTAAAGGTATGATTTTAATGCAACAAAATAGGTATTTTGAGGCTTTAGAATGCTTCAATAAGGTCTTGGCTACTAATCCAAATAACACATTTGCAAAAAAAGATAAGAAAAATGCTCAGAAACAAATAAGAAAACAGCTAAAAAAAAATTCAACAATTCCAGTTGAAATTTTGGAGTAAATAAATAGCGCTTGGTTTTCGGATTTTGTAAAAGTAATAAAAGGGAGGGTGCGTGGTGGTTAGATTCAAAAATCAAATTAATATATTAAATTTTATTTTCGTTTTCTGATATGGGTCATAACTAGGCACATACTCGATAAGTCCACTGTCGATTAATACTGTAATAACCCGGTGATAGCTAATGGGTGATTTTATTCGCGCCAGATTCATTAAACGCTTTCTACTCGTTGTTATCATAGGTGGATACTTCTGCATCTCCCAATCTGAAAAGATCGCCATGAATAATGCAATATGCAGAGGTGTAGATCCCGGCATATTGGTTATTTGATGTAAACCCAAGGTCAGTATTTTTAGTGGGTCAGTCACTTGACTTGTTTCTCTCTAGAAGTTTTAAAACTTGATCTCGATCGAAATAATAACTCTTCCCCAGCCGTATTCGTTGCAAGTCATTTGACACAACTAATGCACGCAATGAGTTTTCCGAAATTTGAAGCATGGCACGTAATTCTCTTGCTTTTATATACCTACGGTTATCAACAGAATTATTGCAGAGTATCTCCTTAATACTGGCTATGAGGTCTTTTTTAAACGCCTCAAGTTCTTCTCTGGTCATTACTAGTACAGTTGTTTCCATATGGTATGCTATGCGCTATTTGATTGGTAATTCAGTTTGAATAGTTGTAGATTTTTCATTCAAAATATCAGAAATAAAAGCCAGTACAATTTGGTAACGATTGCTTTCTTCATAGCTATGGGCTTTGAACAAAAAATATATTTTTACACCCTTTAAATCATCAAGCTTTGCTTCCTGGGCTAATAGTTTCTTGATGGTTAATGGTTGCTTTTTTAGCATTTCAAAAGTGTCCTTGTTGTAGAAATTAGCGGATAAGTCTTTAATCATAAGGTCAGAGTAAATTAACAGGTAGCAGTTTTGATTAATTTTACTAAGCCTGTTGGCCTCTTTTACTATTTTGGGATAAATTATAGAGTGGCCTAAGGTGCGAATTTTACTTAAGCTATCTAAATATGCGAGGCGTTGAACGATTCTCCGTTTAAAGTTGTCAATTGCAATCATTCGGAACCTTTTACTAACAAACAAATGATTTGCTTCCGGTAATACAATTTCCCACTGATCGGAACTATGCAGGTCGGTGATTGCTTCAATGCCAACAGTTAATTTCTGCCATATGTCTTCATCAAGCTTGGAAAGTGTTAAAATATCCGATAGTAATGGTTTCCTTACAAGAGGGTCTGTAATATCATAAAGGAGTTTAATGTTTGCCTCTGACGCCTTGCTATCAGAAGAAAAGATAGCAAGGCAAGAGATGCACAGGAATAGCTTATTTAATATGTTTTCCATACTGTCCTCCGTTTTCAGTTAAGGGTTCAAAATGTGGTATCACCCATTTATGTGGGTAGTAGTCCAAAAAGCAATCAATCATTCCTTTCGGTTTATGCCGCCTAAAAATTTTCTTATAGTTCTCGTATTGTTGCTCTGAATGGATCATTATTTGATTGATTAGTCCCTTTAAATATTCATTTTTAGCTTTCGCATCAATGTTTAACTCAATATTCTCCTTCGTCATTTTTATATCGCTTTCGATTATCTCTCCAATTCTTTTCTCATCATTTTTTTGGTCTTTCTTCAACTGGTTATAATCAGGTCCAATAATGCCATAACTATCATCCGATGAATTAAAATATGACAAACTAATTGATGCTATAAAAAACAGGGTTGAAAAGATGAAGATTAACCATGGTGAGACAATGATGTGGTCGCAATCTGCGCAGTCCAGGTTTGCTAAATGATCTGTGCGATACTGGGCAACTAAAAAGAAAAAAATGACAATTGGTGCAACGCAGGAAACTGTTATCATCAATTTCTTTTGGGGTTCTTCATCACTTTTCTTGAGTGACTTGCCGATATAGTGCGCTAAAACATACATTAATAATCCAAAGACGATTGATAAAATTGTGGACAGTATAATACCAAATCCTAAGTCATCGAGTATGGGGTACATTCCGAGTCCTTCGGTCAAAGAGAAGATCAATGCAAATACAGCAGGCTTTTTCAGGAAATTAAATACAGGTGATAGTCCGCTATTGTTAGATTTATTTTTAGCAACTGTGGTTTCCAGAACGCCCGTTTCGTTAATGTGGTCATATTTCTGCCTTTTCAATGCTTCGTTGCTGGCGTTCATTTCAAATTCAGTTGTGTAAGGTTGTTCTGTTTTTATTACATCCATGATAAGGTTGAGGTGCATCAAGTGGCACTCTTTGTAGGAGTAAGTAGAATTAGCAATACGTTCAGAGAATTCAGATAGTCCACCTACTCTGGCATTAATTTCGACAAGGGTCTCGAATAGGTTAAGTTCTTTTTTAACGCGTGCATCCAATTTTGGATTGCAGTACGGCTTCGCAATTTTTTTCATATTGGTTTTGATTTAATAGTGAGGTTGATTTTTTCTAATTGATTTTTTGTTTTCATAATTTTTATTGTTTTGTTGGTGAAAATTAAGTAGCAGTAAAAAGCCCCAACCATAAGGATGAACAGGCTTTCGCAGGTGATTGACCTGGTTTTTATTGTGGGTTAAGCGAGGAACCCAGTTACTCGAGTTTTGTAGTATGTAGAAAGGCAGATCAGGATTTATAGCCATAATTTTAAACGCTTATTGAAAATTGAGAATAAAAAACGGGTTCCAGAAATATTATCTGAAACCCGTTTATATAGGACAAAGTATTGCCAAAAACAGCAGATTATATTATGCTGTCTGTAATGGAGCTTGTTATTTTGTTCGTTAATAAACAGGTTCCAGAATTTTATGCCTGCCGGAGTGTTACTAGCACTTTTGGCAGGTTTTCCTTTTAGCAGTAATTACTATATTATTCACCGCCAAGTATAAAAACCCTAAAACCTTCTTTTGAATAAGTGAAAAAGCCAGGAAGTAGACTTATTCATCAAATTCAAGATGCAAGTTATATTGACCCTAAAAAAAATTAAAGAAATGATTTTGTAAGTGGTTTTCGGAAAAAAAAGGGGGGCAAATTGCTGTTATACAAAAAAAATTCTTGTTTTATAGAATATTTTTATATATAGGAGTGACTTCTAAGTTCACACAGTTAATTTGAGCACTAGTAAAAAAAGAATTATCTTGCTTAAAATAACTTTTATTGACGATAGTATTTTTATTAATTTGAACCAATCCATTCTGCTGAATCTTAAATCTTTTAAATAATTTTGATACACTCGGATCATAGATATATCTTATAATACCCTTAGTAGTATATAAGTACAACTTTCCATCCATCGAAGTTATTAAGATAATATCCTGGGTTTTTATATACCCATGCTCTGAAACCGATGTCATTAACTTAACTAATTTCCCATTCAATTCAAACTCATCAAAGATACTCTTAAATAATATTCTTTGTTTTGCAAAGTCACTAAGTTCACTTTTTAAAAATCCGTTTATTACGTTTTTTATTTCCGGTTTAAAATCTTTATAATAATCAGAAATAATAAACACCACATTCTTTTTTACTGGTGATAAAGTATTATCTCTGACAATATCTAATTCTAAGCCGGTACGAATATTATTTAAATCATAATCAATGAAAGCCATGTCAATTTCATTACTTCTATATATTTGATCTGCTTCATCTGGGTTTATACACTCGAAAAAAGTGTAATGTCCTTCGATTAATTTGAACTCTCGCAATAATATGTTTAAAGTAAACTTGATGGGTTGAATGACATTATCGTCAACTATTAAAATATTCATAATTTATTAAACTAATTTTTGTAATTAATCCTGTGCTAAACCCATATTTCGATCGTTCATAATCAGTGCTAATCTCATTTGAGGTCAAGTCTATCATCACTCTACCTTGAGATGCATTGAAGGCATTGATCCGCTCTTGTAAATTAGTTAGACCTTTGCCTGAATTTGGTATGGATTCTAAATTTCTATGAATACTCTCTTTGATTAATTCATAAGATTTACTGCCAATACCATTATCAATAATTGAAATATCAAAGCAATTAACAGGCTTTTCAAAAAGACTGTCAGTTCTCATCTTAATCTTAATTAAAATTTTGTTACTACTTTTATTGTCTCTTTTAAATCCTTTAGTTATCGAATTTTCAATAATATTTAGGGTCAGCAAAGGAGGAACCATAATATTTTCAATATTTTCAATGTTTTTTATTTTTACTTCAACTTCAATCTTTAATTCCTCAAATAGGCTACAGAATAATTTTACAAATTCTATTTCGTCTCTAAGGCTGATAAACTGTTCTGAGGAATAATTGTACAAGTCTGAGAAAAACCTGCTTTGATTAGAAAAAAAATTAAATCTTTCCTCAATCGGTATTTTATCCGAAGCTACGATGTATTTAAATAAACTGCTATTAATAGTGTTTTTTAAAGTATGAGAAAATAGAAGATTGAGAGCCGCTCTATTCCTATATTCTGGATCTGTTTTGTATTTATTAAGATTACTTTTAATTAACATGCGTAAATGCCTTAATTCCTTTGATCCTATCAACCTAGTGGTAAGAAGTATGACGGGAAGGAGGATAATTAACCCTGCACCAAAGATAGATATTTCAATAAGCAGTATTATTGAAAGGTATTTTTTGCTCTCTGTAATATTTTCGGATGTAAGTTTCTCAAAAGAATTCAAAATTGAGGTATAAATACTAACCTTACCTCTGTTAATTTCATCCCATACTTGATACTCGTACATTGCAAAGCCTATGGCTAACATTAGCCCAATTGACCATAACAACATATAATTTCTATATCTCATAGACTAACCTTGTTTGATAAATAGAATGTGTAAATATATATAAAACATTTGGAAACCACTTTCATAAATAATAAAATTACTACTGAGGTTTTTGTACCTTCACATATAAAACTATGGCTAATCTATTCATAAAAAGTCTTGACTATTATTTAGGTGTCTCTATCATAACCTATATTTTGGGTTTCCTCGTAAGACATATCCAAATCACTTTCCAAGCTGTCCCGAAAATCCTGAATTTCCTCAAAAGCTTCTATTTCTTCCGAATCATTTAACGGTACTTCATCAGGAATTGAATTACCTGAATTAGAACCTAATTCCTCAATTCGATCATCCTTATCTATTTCGTTGGAGCTATTTTGAGGCTCCTGAATTTCCTCAAAAGAAACGAGCTTATGACTATCCTTACTGCTACTTGCTTGTGGATTTTTAAACTCATCTTCTTTCGAATTTGATTTGTGTTCCTTATTTAAAATATATAGCATTTCTTTCGATAACCTCCGTTCTTCGATTTGGGATAATAAAGATGCCTCGACCAGAATTAGTTCATTGAGTTCGTCTTTAATTTTCGAATCTGCAATACCGGTTTCGCTTTGCTGGATTAACATATACAGATTATCCTTACGTGTATATATGTTTTCGAGCTTCTTTTCGATGTCTGACATTTCAATATCCATTAGTAAATATGACGACATTGAGATTGGAACATATCCGGTGGTTGGATAATTTCTTATTTGTGGTGAAAGCGGTGTGGAGTTTATTTCCTGTGGCTTCGTACCTAGCCTCTTATGGAGTTTTTGATTTCTCTTGAGTAATTTATCTTCTTCGAATGAAAGCTTCGCAAGTTCGAGTTCCCAGGCTACTACTAATAAGTCAAACGGATTTTCTCTTATCTGTTCCTCCAGGAATTTTCCACGTTTATTGATAGCCTCGATTTTGGCGAGGTTATCAATAATTAGGCTTTCTTCAAACCGTTGTTTTGTTTTAACATTTTGATTTGGATTACGGATATTTTGTATTTCCTCTAGGGCTTTTTCCGCCTCTGTCCTTTCAGTGTTTATATTCATAGCTATTAAAATTAACGGCTCATTTCTGGATCATTATATTCAATGGATTGACGTAAGTTTTGGATATCGGAAATAGCTTTTTCAGAAGTTGAATTTTCGATTTCACGTTCTTTTACATCAACCTGTGCATTTGAAAATACATAGGCCATAGGGTAAAAGGTAGGGACTTCTTTTTCATTGTCCTTATTCAACTCAGGATTTTTGTTTTCAGCCAATTGTTCCGGTGAGAGTTCTTTGGGTCTTCCCCAAAGTACAAAGGCCTTTTCACCTTTGCGAACCTGATAGCCTTCCTTTTTCCATTCCTTGTAACTTTTGAAATCTTGATTGGCTTTGTTTTTGTAAACTGTTTCAATCAGTGCATCATTGATAGTTTCAAACTGGCCTTCTTTTACAAGGGATTTAAGCTTTTCCGATTGGTCTTTGAGTTGTTCACGGGCAATCTCTGAAGGACGTTTTTTAACACTTTCCTTATTGGGTTCAGTGTTAAATGGAGTTTCTTTTTCATTAGAAATCTTTTGGTTTTTTGGGCCTTTCTCAACCTGGTTGATAGAGGTTTTGTTAATTGTTTTTTTCATTTTATTTATTTGTTTAAAGTGTTTATTAACGATCTAAGTCATAAGTGATATCTGAGCCATCGGAATCAGAGGATAAGCCTGACATTTCATTTTCATAATCTTCAATCATTTGTTCGTATTCCTTTATATCTCTTTGAGAACACCATAAATCGTGTCTAAGTTGATTTATATAGTCATAATCGCTGTTTACCCCATGAAAGTCGTAAATTGTTGAATTAACCCTGGCACCTTGTTCTTCCATATACTGGATTATCTTTTCTATTCGCTTTATTCTTGAATTCTTTTCACGAATAGCATCCAGTTCTACTTTAAATAGATATTTTTGGTATTCAGTATTCATCGTTCTATTTCCTCCTTTGAATTTTTGCTAACAGTGTGCTGTTGGCGCAATGATTCTATTTCGCTCAATGCTTTAAGCTCTTCTGTTTGGTCAACTGGTAATCCCTTGAATTGTTCAGGTGTAATTCCTAACCGGGTGAATCTGAATTTCATTCCGTCTGGGGAAATAATTCCCTGGGCAATACCTTTGCGTTCATAATGATGAAATCCGGAATCACGGAGTAATTCTAAAAACCCATTTTGTGTTTTTGCTTGTTCAAAGCTTGATAGGATAGTATCTCTCATATCATCCTTTTGAATATTTCTCTTTTCTTTTTGATTGGCATACCATTGTCTATCTGTTAAATATTCTTTACCTCTCCCATGTTTGGGAAGGCTTTTAGATAATTCGGGGTATTTTTCTTTCTGATATGCTTGAAGTTCAATTTTTAATTCCTGTAATTTATCTTTCGGTATATGATGTGACCTACCAGTGCGATATTTTAAACCAGATACAGCAAAATGAATATGGGCGTGGTTTTGATCCCTGTGAACTGCACCATAATATACCCCTTCATTTCCTCGCAATGCGATATATTTTTGTGCTATATCCTGTAATAGTTCTGGGGTGATTTTACTTGTATCTTCATCGTGGAAACTTAAAATTTCATGGTTTAAATATTTTTGGTCACTTCTGTGAAATGCCCGGAATGATTCATTTACCAAATATTCTTTTGTTAATCCTTCAATATCCAATCCATCTGACCTTAAGTTATGGGTGAATATTTCTGGCTCCGTATTCTTAGATTCTTTTGAAATGTAAGTAATGAGGGATTGAAATGAGGGTGTTGACCGTGTAAGTATTTTATATATCAAAGTCAGTTATTTTTAAGGTAATTGAGAAGTTTAGTTTCAACTTCTTGAAGCTCTTCGATAAGTTGCAGGTTAGCTTTCATTTTGAAAGCAATATTTAAGGTCATACTGATACCTTGTAACAGCTCATTTAACTGTTCTTTATTAGGTATGACATTTTTATTTTGCATTACAGAGGTGGTTAGGGTTTTACACAGGGCTGTTGGTGAAGTACCAATAGATTTGGCATATACTTTTAAATCTCTGTATTCTCGCAGGGTATATACAATACGTAGTTCACGGGATAGTTTTGATTTGTTTTTCATCCAAACATTCCGGTAAGATTTCCTGTATTCCTTTTTGGCAATAGTAATTTCTTCCGGTGAGCTATTGAGAACACCGGCTTTTAAAAGATATTCGTATAATGCTTTACTTTTAATTTTCATTATTCTGTTATTGTCCGATAACTGGAACTGTTGAAAATGGCATTAGGTTACGATTCATATCTGGTACAGGTATTTTACTGTATTTTGAGAATTGTAAGCGTTTGTAATATGGCTTCATATATGCGTGAATTGCTCTATGTGCTCCACAGAAAATCAAAGCATGGTCTTTGTCCATTGTTCTGATTTCATCGGCTGTGAGCAATGCACGTGTTTGTTTGTGTCCGTCCTTGTCATCATATTCTCGTTTTCCGAGCATAGCCTCTATAGTTTGGCAGGTTTCAATCGGCTGAGCAGTTAGATAAATAGTAGCAAAACAGTTAGCCCTGATTGCTTCTGCCTCATTTTTGCCGTAAAGGTGAATAAGTTGGTTAAAGTCCTGAATGACAAGCATTAAGCCTGTTTTATATTTCCTTAAATTGGCTAAAGCGATTTGTAATGTACCGGGTAGAAATAATGAACTGGTTTCGTCAATTAGCAGAAAAATGCTACGTGCTTTATTATCAGGGATAGGCTGGTTCATTATATGATTAAAAAATTGAAGGAAAAAAGTTGATGTTAAAGGTGCATAATATGAGAGATCAGCAGTTTTGTTCATTATGAATAATGCCGTTTTCTTCTCCCTGAATTTATTGAAATTAATGGTGTCCTCCGATGTAACTAATTGTACCGATTCATCTGAAAATAATTGTAACGTACTCCGACATGTACTAATGATATTTGCCATCACCTTTTTTTCTGTTACGAGGAATGATTTATACTCCTTAAGAGTAGCCGGATCACAGCAACCGGCTACCAGCCTATCCATCATTTCGGTCTCACTTAAGAAGGAATCTACCAAGTGCTTTACATTGGTTAATGTTTGGTATTTGGCATCCTGTTTTTTTAGAATGGCAATCATCAGGGAAATGAAGCTCACGGCTTGTGAATTCCAGAAAGCATCAGTTCCAGATTTGCCCAGACTATTTTGAACCAAAGTAGTTGCTGTTTTAAAAATATCTGAATTCGTTTTAATTCGTTCCAATGGATTATAGCCATCTGACATTTCAGGCTTATTATAGTCCAATACCAATACATCATATTCAAGGTTTTTTAAATATCCGGCTGTTGCCTGATGAAGTTCACCGGATGGATCTTGGATGACTAAGCTGTGGCCGTGTTTCGTCATAGAATATATTGAAGGTATAATCACCACAGTGCTTTTGCCGGTGCCTGAACCACCGATAACGAGGGAGTGCTGGTATGAATCTTTAACAGTTAATGACTTAATACCCGTTAGACAAAAGCCCTTATTAAAAGAAGATAGCAATTCATATGATGGCAAAAAGGTTGCTTCGTAACTTTCCTTTTGAGGGGTTTTAGATTGAATCAATACTTCAAGTGATTCGAAGAGCCAGGTTAAAAACCAAAGCAAAAATTTTCCTGTTCCGATGCTAAATTGCGTTATATTTAATGATATTTTTTTCATATGTATGTTATTATTTATTTTTTATCAAGCATACCCTTTAAGGCTTTTGTGAGAGCAAGTAATAGCTCAAAAGAGAGTTCAAAAGCAATTAGGATAAGCAGAAATATGTATTTAAATAGTTGACCAAGTATGTGCATTAATTTAATTGGGTTAAAGTGAAAAGGAATTCAGATAATGAAGAAAGATTTTCAATTCCTATGCCAATGGAATGGCTTTAGTCAATCTGTCATTGATTGATAATCAACATGTTCAGCAGGTGAACAGCATGACAAAATAATGTTTAAATGAACTGAAATATTGACTTAAGTATTGGTACTAAGACAGAGATAAATTAAATCAAAAATTATGATTGTTCGGGTTGAACAAAATTGAGTTGAAATATGTTGCTACTTGAACAAAATGATTGGAAACAAATTGCTAATTGAACAGAAAATATCAATAGGGAAAAAAGAAATTGTTAGGACTTGAACAGTAGAATTTTTAGGGTGCAAGATACTGTGTTCCGCCATGAACAGTGAGCTGTTTCATTGGCGGAACACAGTATCTTGCGGGGCATCCTGCCCCGAACCCCTGGTAAAAATTTATTTTTTAGATTTTTCTTTTGTTTCAAATTTGAAGAATTCTTCAATTGAAACTTCTAAAGCTTCTGCCAGTTTTTTTAAAGTTAATGCAGTAGGATTTGTATTACCGGCTTCTATACGGTTCATGCTTGGTCTTTCAAAATCGCATCTATAGCCTAACTCAACTTGTGTAAGTTTCCTTTCTTTTCGTATTCTCCTGATGTTCTGTCCCAATTTCTTTAGGAATAGCTTTTCATCCATTGACGAAAAGTGGAAAAATAATTGTGACTTATTGTTAACATATATGTTACTTATTTTTATATTTGTTTCTTAATTTTAAATCTATGAAAACAATAACACTGCTACTACTGGTTACTTTATTCACTTCCTTTTCAATAAAAAAGGATACTCCTGGCTTCGGTGAAACTTTTATTAACAACCACCGGCAAATCGGATTTTGTGATGTGAATGGAGTGAACATTCAAAATCAAACAATTATTTTATACTCCTCTGACTGGGAAAATAAGGCATCGTCATTATCCAATGCCGACTTTCTTTTAGAGAATGGGAGGCTATGGGCGACTCCCTCAATCGTAAATAACAAACAGTATAGTGGCGATATGGTTGATTTAGGGAAAAAGATGGTTTTAATGACCAAAGAAGCTGGAAGTAAAGCTATAATTGATATGGATTTTCCGGCATTCAATGGAGAACCAATAGGAGAAGGTCGATATGTTAATGCTCAGGAGGGACATCTTTATTTCTGTAGGTCGCGAGATGACAAAGCCGTTCTAATTGAGGTACTGAGGATAAAAGGAGTTGGTTCTAATAATGCGGAAATGTGTATGGTCGAATTAAATTGGTATTTATTAAAGGATACCTACAAAAGTGAACTGTATATAAAGCTAAGATAGTAATTTAAGAAGGGACAACCAGAACACCCTTTTAAGAAGTATGGGGCGTAATCCGAAAAGCCAGACGAGTAGGTTTAAATATCAAATATGAAAAATACAATATTTTCAATTCTATTTTCGGTTCTTACGATAGGATTTTACTCGTGTGATACCGGAACCTTGCCAAAAAGTAATGCCGAGGAACAAACACAGGTGAGCCAACCAGCCCAGGAGGATAAACCTGCTGTTGTGCAAGATGACGGGAAATTATCTAGGAGCAAAGCTGAGGAAATTTTAAGAACTAAATATCCTTTATCTATTTGGGATTTCGTTCACTATCAAAATGATGGCGGGGGTTGGCAATATGACTTAGCAATCTTTAAGAAGCTTGAAGAAAAAGGATGGGTAACCTTTAGTATGGTACAAAGAAATGTAAATAATGAACCACGAGATGTTGGTTTTGTGGGTTCTATAACAGAGGAGGGAATGAGATATTTTGGCAGTACTAATGGGTATAATATGAGTTTAGAGGTTGCTCAATGGGGTTTGGGAGAAATTACCGGTATACTTGAAGACCCTGCGAACAATAGTGCTAGTGTCGAATATACCAGGAGTGTTTCAGTAATTACACCAGTTGGTGAAGTATTAGGAAGTAAATATCAAATTGGACAGTCGGAAGCCAGAAAAGCCAAATTTGTTAAATTTGATGATGGGTGGAGATTAGATGGGGAAAACTTCTAGGTTATTATTACATTCGCGCTTAGCCTGCAATCTAGGGGTAGAATTGTGGGTTTGTTTCATAGGCTAAAACGGAGTTCGACTAATCGGCTCCGTTTTTTTATGTCAAATTATTTGTTTTTCTGGGCTTCTGGTTTGGTTTGTTCCAAAAAGGCTTTTAGCCATATTGTTACAAAACCAACCCATTGCATTGATTTGCTTTCACCACATTCTCAACGGTATTTATTCGTTCTTGTATCACTCATAAAAACCGTTTTCAAATAAGGTGAGCAAAGTTTTTTAGTTTTAAATGCAGGATATACAAAGGAACTATTAAAAAAGACAGGTGCCTTATAGTTACCACTCTTTTTTAAATGCCCTTTGTTTAATAATCTCCTCCGTAATTTTATACTCAATCCTTTTCGAAAGGATCCAGTATAAAATTTCTCCCTCGATTAAAAGTATAAGATGCATAGGAAACTTTTTTAGCAGGTAATTTAACTCCTAAAGCATATTTACTGGATTCAGAAAAAAAAGCTTTTAAAAAGTGATATTATTTATTTTCCAATCTTATTCATAAGGTCACCAGCCTCTTTCCAGGTGCGTTCAATTTCATCTTCAACCCTTCTATTATAGTCCCATAAGGTAGATTTTAAATAATTAACAATAAATTGCTCATTTGACTCAATATTATCTAAGAAAAAGCGAAGTTTTTGGTATTTTTCAAAACCATCAGCACTCTCTGTTATTAATGATGTGTAAACGGTTTTTGCAAATCCATATAATACGGAATCCAGTTTAGTTTCACCGAGATTGTGTTTTTCCATATCTTTTCTTTCTAACAATCGTTCGGTAACAACAATCGCATTCCTATTGCTAATTCTTCTAATTAAATCTAACATATTTTTAAAGTAATTTTGATAAAAAATAGGCAAAAACAATTCCAATAATTAATATAAGAACCCAAATAATAATTTTCTTTTTTACTGCTAATTTAACTTCATAATCAGACATATACCTATATGAACTTGAAAATAAAATACTAAATAAACCTAGAGTTGCAGAAGTTGGAGTATTGGCCTCGATAGACTCTAGAAAATTCTCCTCTAAATCTCCAACACTATCATCTATATTGTCTCTATGCTCAATTAAATCACTTTTCAAAGCTTCACTTTTGAATTTAAGATAAGATTTTCTGAAAATTTCATCCTTATTTATTTGTAAATCATTAATAAATTTTAAAATTAATTTCTTATCCTTTGGTATTTGTTGAGTAGGTAATATTTCATCGAGACTATCTATAGTTTCATCATCACAGGCATCAAATAAATCTTCCATGAAAAACTCATAGAATTGTTTAAAAAGATTGCAAAACCTCTTTCTCCCAGATTTTTTCTTAATGTCAATTTCGAATTCTTTGATAATAATAAAAACGATTGAGGTTGAATCTTTATATAAAACCAATGAGGTGTCACCTTTAAATACAAATTCTTCTTTGAACTCAATCATCTTTACCTCTTTATTTATTTAAAATTTTAAAGCAAAACTAAATCAAAAATAAACTCGAATGAATAGTTCCTCTTGAACTTTTGGAACTTTCTTTAATCAAATGTATGAAAAAATTATGTTTTGCTAAATAAATTATCCTGTTTTACTTCTCCTTTTCCTAATTGTTTCTCGATGGATTGCATTTTTTTATTTCCAAACATTAGTTGAGAATATCGAATAATTTCATTCTTAAATGAAGTGGAGATGGTTTTAGGTGCTAAAGTATCTGCACTAAAGGGTTGAGAGGTTGCCCCGTTAATCATTAGCTTTAGATACATTGAATATCTTGGAAGATTAATCAAATCAATCTCATTAAATACCGGAAGAAATTCTTTTGAAAGTATAGTAGCATCATTTGAGCCTACCCGAAAAGCAATCATTGTTCCAACATTACCAAATATGGAAGATCTGATTTCATCAGAAAGCTGGTCAATGAATTGGTGGGTTAGAAATAGGCTTAATCCATATTTTCTGGATTCGGAAAGAATATCGGAAATTGATCCGGTTATGAAGGAATGGCATTCGTCAATATATAGAAAAAAAGGTCTGCGGGTATGTTCAAGTTGTCTTGCCCGATAAAGGGCAGCAAGTTGAATCTGGGTAACCATGAGGCTACCTAATAGGGCTGATACATCTTCACCCAGCTTGCCTTTAGCCAAGTTAATAATTAAAATCTTTCCTTCATCCATTACCTTTAGAATATGAAAACTCCGGGCCTTTTGGCCAACAATATTACGGAGTAATGAACTGGAAGAAAAAATTCCAATCTTGTTTAAAATTGGTGAGATTGCTTCGGCTCTAAAACTGTTTGAAAATTTGTCATACTCATTGTACCAAAAGACTAATAGTGATTGGTCTGTGATTCGTGTAAGTACCTTATTCCGGAATTCTATATCAGTTAAAAGAGGTTGAATATCCAATAGGGTGCCTTCCTTGAATTGAAGCAGGGTTAATAGTGAGAATCGGAGAATATGCTCCAATCTTGGCCCCCAATTGTCTGCCCAGATTTTCTTGAAAGTGGAAATTAAACCGGAGGCCACCAAATGATGAAAATCCGGGTGGACGTTTTTTAATGGATTAAATGCTATTGGATATTCAATATCTGCTGGATTGAAATAAATAACATCTTCAATCCGGTCCTGCGGAATATAGTCTAAAATGCTCTCAGCAATATCTCCATGGGGGTCAATGATGCAGAATCCGTTATTATGCTCTATATCACTCACAGCCATGTTTAAGAGCAATGTTGACTTGCCTACGCCTGTCTTACCGATAGCATAAATATGACCTAAGCGGTCCTTGTCATAAATCCCGAAAATTCTTTCATCATTTCTGAAATTAACCTTGCCTATGGGTGTGATTTGTTTCTGAACGCTTTCCATATATGAACAGTATATGAAAACAAATAGGGGGTCATAAGTGACTGGATTTCCCTAAATAGTTGGAAATCCAGTATCTATCAAATGATTTGTAATTAAATAATAATAAGGATAGATGAAAAAAGAATTATCCCAACTCTTTGATGAATTTTTGTATGAATGTGAATTCGTTAAAAAATCAAGCCCTGAAACCCTGAGAGGATATAGACAAACTTTTATTTTGTTTATGAAGATACAACCAAATATTTCTTTGGAATTACTGAGTACATCAGCATTAACACAGTTTTTTAGAATACTTGACCAAAGGAAAAGGATTGTAGGAAAAGGAACTATTAAAATAGGCATAAAGAAATCAACTGTTGCTACTTATTGGAGTAAGCTTAATAGCTTCTTTGAGTGGCTTAAAATGAAAGGATATATCAGAGCGAACCCTTTGAATGAATTGAAATATCCTACTCCGGTTTATGAAGATAAAAAGTTCTTAAAAAAGGAAGAAATTGAGAAAATACTAACAGCCATCTTGATTAATTCGGATAAGAATATCCTTGTATTTAAAAGGAATTTGGTGATCTTTCATTTCCTTTTATTCTGTGGATTGCGTAGGAATGAGCTTGTTTTTTTACAAGTAAGGGATATTGATTTTGAACGAAAAACACTTACTGTTCGTGCTGAAACTTCAAAAGTTAAACTTAACAGGTATATTCCATTGCATTCTCAATTGATACTGTATTTAAAGGATTATCTTAAAGAGAGAAAGGATTATACAACCCCTTATTTAATTGTTTCCTCAAACCGAGATGAAAAACTCACTAATGATGGATTGAAGCATCTGGTAACAAGGTTAATTCAATCCTCTGGGGTGCATTTTCACCTTCACCAATTTCGACACACATTTGCTGTTAATTTTCTAAAAACAAGTAATAATATTGCAAAGTTAAAACAGTTACTTGGACATTCAGATATTTCAATGACAATGCAATATTTACGATGTCTTCCGACCTCTGAAATGAGGGGAGATATAGAAAATATGAGTATTGATAAATTGATATAGAGCTGATGTGAATGGTTAAAAAAGGTAAAATCCAATTTATTTAATTTAAGTTTACAATTTGTAAGATAAGGAGTCAGTATAGAAAGCGACCATAATTCGTGCTATTATGGAGTTTCAAAGTAGTTAAATTAAGAGAATATATACGTATTTATGATAACAAAAATAAATAAGCTCAAGAATTTTGGCATCTACCAAGATTTTACCTGGGGCGCATTACCGGAATTCAAAAGATTTAACTTGATATATGGTTGGAATAGGAGTGGAAAATCAACGTTATCCAGAGTGTTTTCAAGCTGTGAAAAAGAAATTCGATATGATGATGAGATATTTAAGAATTATCCAGAAAATGGTGAATTTGAGATTTCTACAAATTCAGGATTGACAATTAAAAGTTCCCATATTGAGGGCAATAATCTCCAAATTAAGGTATTCAACCAAGATTTCATTTCGGATAATATATCATTTGAGCCATCCGAGTATTGCAACGCAATTATTTATTTGAGTGAAGAGGATATTGAGAGCAAGAAACAATTGGAAGATTTAAAGGCTAAATTCACAACTTTAAAAAAAGAGTATGAGTTATCAAAAATAAACAAAGTCGAAAAGGAGAAAATAAAAAATGGCTTTTTAACAGGGGTTGGGAGAGAGATTTCTAATATTTTATTTGACAAAACTTACAATAAAGCGAAAGCCGAAGCAAAAATAATCGAAATTGGTATTGATAAATTTGAGGATAAAGAGCTATCCGAAGAAATTAAAAATAAATTTGAGCAAATCTGCAAAAGCAAACCAAGAAATCAGATTCCATTGTTTAAGAAAATACCCGTTGAACCTAGCAATAATTTAAAGGATGTATACATTAAAGCGAAAGGACTTTTAGAAAAAGAAGTTGTTTCTGAAACGCTTGAAAGATTAAAGACTGATATTGATTTAAATAATTGGGTTAAAACTGGATTTGAGATTCATAAATCAAAGGACGAATTCGGGACTTGCTTATTTTGCCAAAATCCTATTACCAATCAACTGTTCGATTCCTTGTCTCGTCATTTTAGTAAAGATTACACCGAGTTACAAAGCACTATTGAATATACAATTAAGAAAAACAAGGAACTAATTATTAGCTACAGCTATATCGAGAATAGTGATCTAAACCCAGACTTAAAGCCACAATTTGATTTGTTAATTAATAGAATTAACGAAAATATTAAAAAACACAATGATTGGCTTTTATATGATGTCGAAAGCCTTTTGGAGCTTAAAAATGTAAATCCATTTGATAAAGATTTACAGGAAATGATAAAAGAACCTGGTGATTATGTTCTAAACATTAACAATGAAATTGAAAATCTTAATGAGATTATTCTTAAACACAATGAGATAGTGAACAATCATTCCGAGGAGGTCAAAAAAGCACGAGAAAGCCTTGAATTACATACCATTTCCACCGCGCTAGTTAAAGAGGACTACAAAAAAATGGTCAAAGAGTTTACTGATTGTGGCAAAGTTGAAAAGGAGGCTTCTGAAAAGCTAAATATTAATTTGGAGAAAACCGGAATTTTGGAAAAACAAAATTCTAAAATAGGTGAAGCAATAGGTAAAATAAACAAACATCTGAGGGAATTTTTTGGAAGAGAAGAAATAGTTTTGGATTTAGATGAAACTAAAAAGGGATACGTAATCACAAGGAATGGCATAGCGGCTAAAAACTTGAGTGAAGGAGAAAAAACAGCAATTGCATTTTCCTATTTTATCGTCAAGGTAGAGGAAAATGACTTTAAGATAAATAATGGAATAATCTTTATAGATGATCCTATTTCAAGTTTTGATTCAAATTTTATTTATCATTGTTTTAGTTTGATTAATACTCATTTTACTGACGTAGGACAGCTATTTATTTCAACTCATAATTTCCATTTTTTTAATCTAACCAAAGAATGGTTCTTTAATAAAAATTCAAATACAAACAAGGCTAATTATAAATTATCCAACGAGGGAAAGCCAATTAAGCCAATGCCTTGTGAATTTTATATGATAAATAACTACACAGAGGATAACGTAAGAAAGGCATCTATTGGTTTGCTTGATAAAACATTAGGTAAATATAAATCCGAATATCAATTTCTATTTAGTTGCCTAAATAAATTTATAAAATCAACTCCTGACTTCGCTGATCTTTATTCTATAGGAAATATCGCTAGGAGATTTTTTGATATTTTCGCTGATTTTAAAGTCCCGGACAGCAGGGATCAAAAACAAAAGATGGAACTAATTATCAGTGAGATTAATGCATCGAAGGAACATATATCTGCCATTGAATGTGCCAAGGTTTACAAGCTTATTAATGAATTTTCTCACAATTATAATCCAGTAAGTGCAATCGAACACACAGATAAACAAGAGTGTATTGAAGCAGTAAGTATTGTGCTGAAAACTATCGAACTGTCTGATCCAAAACATTATGATATTTTATTAAAAAACTGTCTATGAATATGATTTGACTAATTAAACCATTTCGGGCATTATACTATAAGTCGTTACTTTATTAGTTAAAAATATTGACAAAATACGCTTTTCTGATGTAATTCATACTGGTTCTGGTAGGTGGTAAACAGGCCCTTCAAAAACCCTAGTTTAGGCCCCCCCAATTCACATTATAGCCTTATTTTACAAGGCCCTCGTAGCTCAGTCGGTAGAGCAGCTCCCTTTTAAGGAGATGGTCGTAGGTAAAACTGTTACTGAACTCACAAAAAGCCTTAATTTGTAATGGTATTTTGGAAAATGGAACTTCAAAAAGGGTAGCAAGCGGGCACCTCCTGAAGTAAACAGGCCTATGGCTACATTTTGGAAAAGTATATTTCATTCAATATGAATTATTTTTTATGGATATTATTATCCTTTCCCAGAAGTTTTTTGAATATTCGTGCTATATGCGTGGGTATTCAAAAGATACAGTTCGTAGGTACAAGTATGTTATTAATTACTATTGCAAGCAATCAGGAATCACTGATATTAGCCAGGTCAATGATGCCAATCTAAGGGCTTTATTCTTGTATGGGAGGACACAGAGGCATTGGCAAACCAATACCTATATCTGTTTTCATAAATCATTACTGGTTTTCTTTCGGTGGTGTGTTACCCAGGGATATATGGATAAAAATCCAATTGAGGGTATTGAAAAACCAAAACTTGAAAAGCGTTTACCTCCAAAATTGAATAAACAGCAAACTATGAGGCTTTTGGAGATTGTCTATAATTACCCATATGAGTACAGCTATTTGCGTTACCGGAATCACGCTCTTTTTTCAATGTTTATTTTTGCAGGATTAAGGAAACAAGAGCTTCTTAATTTGAAAAATACTGACGTGGATATTGAGAACTTAAGTATTTTTGTTAGACAGGGCAAGGGTAATAAGGACAGGATTATTCCAATGAGCCATACTCTAGCTCAGAGCTTAAAGAGATATGTAGTTGAAAAAAGAAGGTTAAATAAAACTTGTCCGGAATTTTTCACTTCGTTGAGGGGAGATAATAGGTTTTCAGATTCTGGGCTTAAGAAATTAGTGGAGCAAATAAGAAAATCTTCTGGTTTAAAATTTTCGGTTCATAAGTTAAGGCATACTTTTGCAACATTAATGCTTGAGGGTGGCTGTGATATTTATAGTCTTTCTCGAATGATGGGTCATAGTGACATTAAAACCACTACCATTTATTTATATGCCAGTGCAGAGCACTTGCGGTCACAAATAACTAAACATCCGTTGAATGAGTGTATAAGATAGGAATTTTTCCTTAAATATTGGCTGATTGATTCTATATTTAACTAAATAGCTAAAAAATTAAAGCAATTTAAGACAGAAATACTAACTAACAGGCTCCCGCTTCAACCCATTCGATTCCATTACCGCTTATTTTCACAACAGTTAAAGGTTCACCAACTTTATCAGGCATAGCTTTAATTTCTAAGCCAATTAGTTCCTTTGCAATTGCAATAGTGTCCCTGTCCTTCTTATAACTTGGATTTCTTTGAATATACTCGTTAATATTGTCGAAATGTCCTAAATAAAAATCGCTGGGTTCAGAAACACTATCCCTATGGACATTTATTTCAACCGTTCCACCATTTAGTACTGGTTCGAAAATCATTAAAAAAAAGTGAGGATTGCTCTTATACCAAAAGGAAAATGCCATTTGAATTATTGGTTTATTCTTTAAATGAAGGTCAAAATTCTTTCTGTCCTCCATAAAAATCTTCTGAAAAACAGGAAGAACTGTTTCCTTGGTAATATCTTGTATTAGTTCAAGTATCTTTTCAAGAGTGCCTGAACTTGAGGTAAATGTTTCTTTTACTATTTGAGCAATACTAAAATTATTTCCGTTCATGATTCCTGCATGACAAAAAATAATATCGCCAAATTGATATACCTTACATAAGGGTTCTATCTTGGTTTTGTTGTGATCGTGAATCTTGCTATCAGCCACAATTGTGATTTCAGTCGTATCTGATATAACAACTATGGTTGTTCCAAATATTAAGCTTTTTATCATTTTAAATACATTAAATAAATAAGAAATGAGGGATTTGCAACAGCATAGTTACTTTGTTATTGAATCTCGAAGCTTTCTAACAACTTCTTCTACTCCCAAATCAAACTTTATCCCAACCCTATTAGCAAGTGAAGGAGAGAACTCATATACTTCCTTTGAACTAATTCCAGCCCAAACGGGTAAAATTAAATCAGTATCTTCAATTAGTTCTCGTGTGAAAATAGAATCGAATTCAGTCTTAGTCCAGCCTCCTTTTGATAAAAAATTAGGAGATAAAATAAGAACACATTTTTTACATTCTTTAATTCCTTTTTCAATTGATTCCCTTAATTTGTCGCCAACTTTTAATGAATATTCATCATACCAGACTGGACAATTAGATTTAGTTAATTCGATAGCAATGGGCCTTGCAATGTCCTCCTTATCTCTAGAATCATGACAAATAAATGCAAATGGTCTTTCTATTTTAGATCTTTCTAATGCGAATTCTGGACCTCTGAATTGCAAAAATATTCCTTGTCCCGTAACGGTTTTTTGAGCTTCTTCTAGAACAAGAGCATCAATATCTTTTTCACTATATAAAAAGAATCTTCCTGCAAACTTGAGTTCTTTAGACGTAATCCTTTTTTCGCCAGGTAATCCTGCTTGAACCTCTGCAGCATCACTTATGGCTATAATTTTCTCAATATCTTTAATTAAAATCCAAAAAATTGCGATTGGATTTATGGTGTCTGGAATAAAGCAAGAAAGATATTTGGCATTTGCATCGAAGTCTAGATGTACCCTTACTGGTACTTCTGTTTTAGTCGTTCCATTAGGTGCGATGAACGTAAAAAGTTTACTTGCGTTCAAATCATGTGTAAAATCTGTATCAAAATATTCTTTTAGGGTTGCCATTGGGAAATTATATCATTAATTATTTACAAAACTAAGACTTCGAATTGTTTTATTAGCAATATAAGCATAAGAATTGAATGAATTAGAGCATTTCTAAATTTGTATGTTACAATAAAAATACTACAGCAGGCTGGAATTATTAACTGAATGGCAAAAACACCTCAATTGGTTTGTCGTGTTTTTCTTTTGTGTATATACAGCTTATCCCCATATTTCCATACATAAAGGTAAATCCAGTGCCGTGTTTTCTATCTTATTAATTTATATGCTAAGTACATGGTACTAAAAGGTCGTACACCAAACAGGCTTAAAAAGTTCAGGATCATACATGGATATACGCAAACATCACTGGCCAAAAAACTTAGAATGAAAAAAACTAATCTCATTTCCGAATGGGAGAAAGGAAAAATTGTTCCAAATCTTGATAATTTGCTAAAGCTATGTGTTATCTATAACACCCTAATAGAGGAACTGTATTTCGAACGGTTGCAAATGCACCGCTCTTTATTAGTACCTCCTCCTCAAAAAGCTGTGATTATTAACAAAAAAGAAAATTTCAAAAAACATAAACGGAAACGAACGCGATAACGATTTTATTTTAATTAAAAAATAACGATAACGAAACGGCTTTAGTTGTTTTGTATAACTTATGGAATTAACAAAATATCAAAAAGAATTAGCATTTGAAATAGCAAA
Organism: Bacteroidota bacterium; assembly: GCA_030680835.1. Classification (GTDB taxonomy): domain Bacteria; phylum Bacteroidota; class Bacteroidia; order UKL13-3; family UKL13-3; genus B1. Next base: position 11,083 of record JAUXUD010000015.1, on the reverse strand, counting down.
GAAGTTAGATGATTTGGATTGGGTTTCGTATCATGAGGACTTAGTAAAACAGTATTCTGAAAACTTCTTACGGGAAAAACTTGAATACGTACTGAGTTTACCAAGTAGCAGAATTAAAAATAGTCGAGCAGCTTATTATATTTTTCTCGTCACAGGCAATGCAAAATCAAAAAAACAATATTCTCGGTCTTAGTGTGGGTACACAACTTATGGGAATGGCTTTAGTTAAAGGCTCATTCCTTGAAGATTGGCAGGTAAAGAATTTTGAGGGTTCATGGACAAATATGAAGTTAAGAATTATTATTCAAACTATTGAAAGATACATAAAAGACCATTCTGTGAGTTTTGTTGCATTAAAAGTGCCGGAACTATCCAGAAGCTCACCAGCAATAGAAAAGCTCACTGATGCGCTTTTAAGCCTGTGTGAGAAGATAAATATACAGGTTAATACTTATACCATTGCCGATTTGAAAAACTTTTGTGATGTTAAGAATAAAGAGGAATTAATGCAATATGTTCTTGCTCTATATCCGGAATTATCAAAAGTATTTGCTAAAACTCAAAAAGTTAAGAAAGTCTACTATGTGAAGATTTTTGAGGCTGTATTGGCTACTATGGTCACTTAAGAGTTATCCCCAGATTTCCCTAAATATAGGGAAAACCAGTACCTTAATTGAATCACTTTTTTGGGTTAATATGGATACAAACCATGTACCATGACAGTAAAAACAACCTTTGAAAGCTCAATGCTTGAACTTGCCAAGAAATGTAATGTTCACGAGACCTTTAGGGATTTCCTGACCGTTACCCTCTGTGCCTTTGTTCGTAACCCCTCTGTTACGTTATCAATGGAAGCTTACTCTCGATATTCTGAAAAGGATATTAAAGATATGTTTCCGAAAATCTTACACCATTTAATGATTGAAATTACTGAACGGAGAGGATCTGAATTTGGTAATGATGTTTTAGGTGAGTTCTACGAAACTCATATTACCAAACGTGAGGAAAAGAGAATCTTATCCTGGAAAGAATGTCAGAAAGTTTTTCCATCACATGAGATTGGTTTGGAAATAATTCTGAAACATTGGCCTATTGGACTGCTTGACGTGGGATGCAGAAGCGGACGGATTATGCTTGCCACAGCCGGTAAGAATAATCCGCAATTTGAACTTATGGGAGTTGAATATGATTTTGATTTCATTATGATGACAACTCTTAATCTATTCTTTAACTTTCATAATAAGTCAGAAGTGCTTTGGGTTGACCAAAGTAATGGCTATACCTTTAAGGAAAGTTATCATATTTCAATTCTTCCAATGGGGATAGTCCGCAATCTTGACCCAAAGAAATCACACGCCTGGGAACATTATCAACTTTATTTGCAAGCCAAGAAAGCAAGAGTAAGTTCACAAGTTTAACAATTAATCAAAAGCAACCCAAATGAGGGTTGCTTTTTTTATTAGTTAGTTGTCAATTTCCCTATTTATATGGAAATCCAGTTACTTATGGCTCCCAAATCTTTTGGCTACAATGAAAGTAAATCATTTTGATTCTTTCACAATTTAATAACAAAACGTATGACAACAGATGCAACAAAACCAAAGCAAGACGTGTATGAAATTATTACATCACGCATTATTGAGCAACTTGAAAAAGGGAAAATTCCTTGGAGACAAACCTGGGCGGAATCCGGTTTTCCCTGTAACTTAATTAGCAAAAAAAACTATCGTGGGGTTAACATTTGGCTATTACTATCACTTGGGTACAAACAAAACTACTTTTTGACTTTTAAGCAGGTGAAAGCAGCCGGTGGTAATATTAAGCAGGGTGAAAAAGCTAGTCCTGTAGTATTTTGGAACTGGCCTGAACCAAAAGAAACAGATCCAGTAGGAACTAAATCAAAACCAATGCTCCGTTATTACCTTGTATTTAACATTGAACAATGTGAAGATATGCCGGAAAACCTACTTCCTGATTCCAGTGAATTGGTTACAGAAAATACACCCCTTGAAACTTGTGATTTGATAGTAGAACAAATGCCTAAACGACCTACTATTAAATTCAAGGAAAACCGGGCGTATTATCATCCATTATTTGATTTCATTAATATGCCTAAGATTGGTTCCTTTGAGGATTCAGAGGCATATTACGATACCTTATTCCATGAACTGGTTCATTCAACTGGTCACAAGACCAGATTAGACCGCAAAGAAATGGTACAACAGGCTGCAATGGGTGGTGATGAATACTCTATTGAGGAACTGGTTGCAGAAATTGGAGCCTGTTATCTTAATTCATTTTGTGGCATGACCCTAAAGAATTTCAGCAACAATGTAGCCTACATTGAAGGTTGGCTTTCGAAATTAAAGAGTGACAAACGCTTTATCATTTATGCCAGTGGCCTTGCTCAGAAAGCGGTTGACTTCATTTTAAATATTGCTCCGGCTGAACAGGAAGTATTGCAAGATGAAACAGCACATGATTGATTTTCCGGCACCTTTTAAGGTAACTGATCGCTCTCCCCACACTTTATTTGGCTTTGATATACGAACCTATACCAATGCTCAATTACTTGATTGCATCATTGGTTCAGGGAGTGCAAGTGTACTTGCCTCTGCGAACCACAGCCTGCTTGATCTTGGTCGTAAAAATATGCATGACCTTATACAGTTAAATGGTATCGGACAAGGCAAAGCCCTGATGATTATGGCAACCATTGAACTTAGTAGAAGGAGGAATAATGAAGCGGTTAGGGATATCATTTGTGTAAATACAAGCTTGGAAGTGTTTAACTACTTTTCACCCCTTATTTCAGACTTGCCACATGAGGAGTTCTGGCTATTATTTCTAAGGAGGAATAATTCGGTAATTGGTTCTGCAAGATTGAGTATCGGTGGAGCGGCAGGAACGGTTGTTGATGCAAAAATGGTTTTCAGGAGTGCCCTTGAACACAGGGCTTGTGGAATTGTTCTTTGTCACAATCATCCCTCAGGAAGCGTAAAGCCAAGCTCTCAAGATGTATTTCTTACCAGAAAATTATGTGAAGGGGGTAGAAACCTTGATATTTACATTGGGGACCATGTAATTATTGGAGGCCGGAACTATTACAGTTTTGCTGATGATGGGTTGATTTATAAATAAAAAATGAAAAGCTGTCCCATTTGGAACAGCTTTTTTATTTTCTTATAAGTTGAATATTTATAAATTAAATATTTATGCAACACTTATTTTAAAACATGCAAACATTTAAGGAAAAATACTAATTAGATTTATTTTATGATATACTTAATACCAATTGATAAGCCAATATTAATTATTTCAGTGTTTTGATTTGGTCTGTTATGGTAAGACCATGATATTGGTAATTGGAACTGTATAGCTATTTTTGAATTAACCCATTTCAAATATCCGGGCAATAAGCCAATTGAATATCCGAATGAGTTAGAATTATTTGAAAGTATGGACTTATCTGGAACTGCCGTGAAAAAATCACTTTGTGATTTTTCATTAGATGTATAGTAAAAATAAGAAATAAATCCTCCTATTGAGAAATAATTATTCGGCTTAAATTCAAAATAACGATTTGTTGTAAATTTAGTGCCATAACTAAAAGCACGGATTTTAATTGAATGAACCCTTTCTATCTGCAGATTATCTATTTTAGAATAATAATCACTAAAAGTGTAATATCCATGCATGATTGAAATCCCGGAAGACCATTTGTCTGTAAAGAAACGATCAAAGCCTAATTCAATATTATAATCTAAGACTTGAGACTTTTTTACAAGAGCATCCTGAAAAAATTTATCATTGGCTAAATGTGATTGTTTTTTTGAAAACTGGAAAATAAAACCACCATTCGCAAGTAGTGTTCCCTTTTTTATTTGTCCATAGGTCATAGTTTGTCCAAAAAACAAAAAAAGAAAAGAAATTAAAAGTAATTTACTTTTTTTCATTCTTTGGTAAAATTAAGAAGTAAAACCCCGCCTTCAAACTTGCATTTATTCCTGTGACCCATTTATAATTTAAGGGGTACATACCTGCCGACTCATTTAAATTATACCAGGAAAAAGATATCGGCATACTAATTCGAATTAAAGTTGCTTTTGAAAGCATCAAAATATATCCTGGACCAAGTTCAATCCTATTTTCTCTTTGTGCCCAAATTAATTTTGCCTTATTATTCGTTTTGTATGAACTACTACTTAATGAGTAAGCTGATTCCACAAAAAAGGCATCCCCTTTAAATGGAATTGTAATAATTAAATTCGGACCTACAGCCCAATTAAAATTGAATGCACTAGAATATTCCAAATCTAAATTTATTCCCACAGCTATGTTCTTTTTTAAAAAATAAGCATATTTTAGTGTTGGGTTTAGAAATAATCCTGATTCATTATTATTGGTAAGATTAAATGATTGACCAAAATCAAAATCAAAACCAACCAATTGCGTTTCTTTTTGAAACTGAGCATTTGAGTTAACATTGAATATTAATGAAAAAATTAACAGTAAATTAAACTTATTCATTTATTTAAGTATTGTTACATTGCCCTTTGATAACTTAGATTCAGTGCAAAATTCTTTGTAATTACACATATAAAAATATACTCCATGAGCATATTTTTCCGGTATCCATGGCGTTTTTCCATCTGGTGAATCAAATAACAATTCTCCCCAACGGCTATAAATCTTAAATTCTACGCTTTCCATATTTATAAAAATGGGTAGCCAGACATCATTTAATCCATCTCCATTCACAGTAACAGCATTTGGAAAAGTAATGTTTCCAGGTTTGTCATTTTTGATAACAATAAATTGCTCCTGAGTTGTAAAACAACCGTTATCCATATTTACCCAATATTTACCTGGCTGTCTTACCAAAATCTCACGGGTAGATTCATTCGTATTCCATGTGTAATTAGGTGCTGTTTGAACAGGGCTTAAATATTCATTTTCCTTACATAATATAATTTCTTTTTCTGGAATCGATTGAAAAGGTTTAATTAATGTAACCCTAGCTTGTTTTTGGAATATTCCGCAGGCATTACTTAGTGTTACAGTATATAATCCCTCGGCACCTGTTTTTATAATCGGAGTTGTGTCTCCGTTATTCCATTTAATTTTACCATTTCCATTTACTGAAAATATAATAAATGACCCGGTACAAATGGCAGTATCTTTAAACCCACTGAGATCAGGTGCTTGTTCAATAAAAATATCTTTCCTTAAAGTATCTATTCGTCCACATGAAAATATTATTGACTTAATACAGAAATTACCCGTATCCCGATAATAATGTTGAACAGAAGTGCCTAACTCATTTTGAATAATGCCGTCTCCAAAATCCCAGGTTATGGCATCAATTTCAGTACTTGTATTAACTTTCATGATGCTAGGCGAGCCCTTACACGCAGTTGAAATATTTAAATCGGCATCATCAAAAGGTTTATAATTAAAGATAGGGTTACTATAGTTTAAACGGATTAATACAGTGTCAGATTTGGATAAATAATCCTTTATTACAACTTTTTTAGCATCAGAGTTGTCGGCATCAAATACCCCAAAATATCTGCCGTTTTCAATCGTAGAGTGGTTTCCCGTTGTTGCTTTAAACCATGAATTACCTGCCAGATAAGTTAGATTATTTTGAGAAATTGAATAAATGTAGTTTTCAAATAAATACATTCCAATCGCAGACTGATATACCAATTCAAAAGTTTTATTCTTTATGCTATATCTGGAAATCTCTGAATAACCTATTGGGCTATTAGGCTGCGTAATTTTTAAGTTTTTGAAATAAACATATTGCCCTTTTGGTGAAAAGCATGGTAAAAATGGGGGGTGTATGTTATTATTATTATTCTTTATTACCATAATCCCTTCTGGATCATAAAATAAACCCGTTTTTTGATCAAATTTAATTATATACCATTCACCCGTTAAAGGCATTTCTTTAGTAATAAAATTTATTAATATTTTTTTTGAATCAGGACTAAAAATTAAATTCGCCTTTTCAACGTTAGGTAACACATAAAAATTAGAAATTATTGGAGTTAAATTAATACCATTTTCATTAATTTCATATGCTAAAGCCCTATAGCTAAACTGTTCATACATGATCAGCCATTTTTTATTAGGATTACAGTGTTGATATAGTCCTAAATTAAATGGAACAAAATTATTGATAGAGTCTGTTTTTATTACCTTTCCGATGCCCGTTTCAGAATTTAATATTATTTCTTGAAAATAAAGTTTTCTATTAAAGTACACAGAAGTAATTATCAAAAAACGATCATTTGAATTTGGTATTGGTGCAATAACAGAGTTAGGTATACTTTGGTTTAAATTAGGTTTAAGGGAGCCCTCAAGGAGAACGCCGCTTGAATTAAAGATGCGATACCCATCAGTAAAAAGAATCAAATTTCCTTTATTATTTGATATTGAATTGTAAGTATGTTGATAGGTGTTATTAAGATCGTTTTTGAAATTCGGGTTAAAAAATTTAGTAATTACACCGTTTGTTCCGCTAACAATATAATCCCCTGAGTAACTTATTTGATAGTTAGATAAATAGGATTGTCCACTGGTGCAAATGGACAATCCTACTATGTATATCAATATCCAAATCTTTTTATACATAAGGTGACTACCTTATAAATAGTTTTTTTGAAATTATTGTATTATCTCCTTTAATTACGGCAACAAGATAACCCGTGTAATTATAAGGTTTACGAAATTTAATAATGCTCGAATTACTTTTCCCCAATGATTTACCATCTATAGTGAAAATTTCTATTTCAGTGGCTTCAAAATAATTATATTGGAAAGTAATATTATCGCCTTCTTCATTAAACCTAAATTCTCCAACATTTTCAGATTTATTACCTATTGGATTTCTCTTGTTTTGTTGATTACCACATCGTGAATCGCTACCGGGCAGTGTTGTAAATCCTATCGAACTGGTTCTGGTTCCAATACAGTTGGTTAGTGTTACCTGAACAGTAAACGTTGCTGTTACAAATGGATTGCAATAATTAGTATAATATGATTGGTTGTTATTAGCTGTATAATCACCAAATGAACCCATAAAACTATTTGTTCCGGTAGAAGTCTCTAAAGTTTGACCATCAGGCCCTATTATTTTTGTTTCAACTGTACAATTATTAATCGGAATAGTAAATGTTCCTCTTGGCAACTCAAATGTTGGGCAACATATCCACCACGCTTTATTTGGATCTTCTAAAGTGAAGGTAGTAGCTCCTGGACTTTCTGAAGTAAATGTGATTGGGTAACAAATAATATCACTCCAAAGATTACAAATATTTCTTGCACGAACACAAATGTTACAAGTAAGTGTTGCTAAGGCCGGATCAATCACAATATGAAATTTATTTATCGTAGAACTGGGATGTGTAATTGTTATAGCAGTTCCACAATCAGTAGTTACTTCATATTCAACTCCACCTTCAACCGTTGGGACATTAAAATCAAAGCTATTATTAGTAGAATTAAAACACCAAATTCTATCGGGACAATTAGGGTCATGATTTTCTGGAACTGGAATTCCAGGTTGAGCAGGTTTGTTTCTTTTTATTGTTACAATTCCAGTTTTATCAGTTTGGCAACCGTTGGGATCATGTGCAACAAATGTAACTGTACCACCACTTGTTCCATCTGGGGGTGTTACAGAAATTGTTTCTGAACCAACATTCAAAGTGCCTGAACCAGTAAAGTCCCCTGTATATGTAATAACATAGGAATATTGATTCACTAATCCTGATTTAATAGGCACATTAAGATTAAATGCTGATGTTCGATTACAATCAATCCCAAAATCTTTATTTTCTAAAATTAATGGAGGGATAATTTTATTGTTTGTATGATACAATACAGTACAAACAGAGGTAGTAGGTTCAGGTGGTTCTTCATTATTATAAGTAGTAACATTACATGTAATCGTAATAGTAGCTGAATTAAAAACTCTTCCTTCTACACAATTAAATTTAACTTTAAATGAATAAATCTCATCACTAGTTTTCGAAATGGATTGTGTTGTTCCTCCATTTACTGTAATGTTTGTACTTGTTAAATCATCATCACAATTGCAACCTTCTGAGGTTTTAGTTAATGTAAATTCATATTCTTTATCACAACAAAACTCTGTTGTTCCATTTGTTGAGGTTATAGTCCACTCAACAGCATGGCTCGAATAACTGATAAATAACAAGGAAATTAAAAAAAGTGATTTAGATACAATTAATTTTAATTTGTGTTTAGGATTTTGGGTGTAATTTTTCATATTCTTTTATTTAGTTGAAGCGAATGTAAGTAAAAAAATACAATTATGTGATTTTGGCAAAAAAATCTATTTTAATTAACAGTTATTTAATAATACCAGGCATAAAGAATTGAAGGAATTTTTAAGGCCATTTCACGAAAAAAGAAGAAGATGTTAACTATACCACCTCAATTCGGGAGCAACTGTCGCTCTTATCAGAAGAATATCACCATTAAGGGGCTCAGTTACATTTTTGTACATAAAGCATAATAGTTGGAATTTCGTAAAGGCTTTGGTCAAGTTTAAATTGCTTCTTAGCAATGGCAACTAAAACATAAACAGATACTGTAAACCATGCTAAACGAATGTCATTCAGAATCACTGTATGTTAGCACTCGATCTGCCGGTAATTTTAGCAAATCAATGCGGCAAAAATATAACATACAATTCGTTCAGATGAAAAAAGAATATTTGCCTGTAGTAATAAACTGATTACCTCTTAATTTTCTTTTTGCTCCTTTTTCTTTACCGTGCAGAAAGACAATGGAAGCCCGATACCTTTGCTTTCCTTTTGGCTGTTTGTGAAAAGATGAAGTGATTGTTTTCGGCCTGCCTTATAAACAGTGCGGTGGGAAGGTAAAGGAGCCCTCAGCGTGCAATGGGAAGATCAGGTGCAATGAAATTGCGTATGATGTGCTTGCGAGCCTCCCGCGAGTGCAGTTCCCGGTTGAAGAGAAGAATTCTGATAAGAACGGGAACAACCTAAAATGATGGCTGTATTATTGGCTTACAAGAGGTTTTCAAAATTCTTTTCATATTCCGGAAATAATTCAATCAGTTGCTCAAAATTCAATTTGTCTTTTTCTAAAATTGTTTTTACAAGCAGCACAACATTTTTCCAAGCATCGCTTTCTAAGTCATGTGTTTCAGTGGTAGCATCGGGATATTCGTTTGAAGGAAAATCATCAAACATGGATTCAGTTTGTGCCGTCATAAATTTATAAAATGATACTCCAACTTTATGGCTGGTGAATAATTTGTTAACTATCTGTATACTTACACTGATGTCCTGTCCTGCCATTTTTCTGTTTGAGCTGCTATCGAATTTTGTTTGAGCTGCTAACCCTGCTAACAAAGCAACGATATATTTTTCAGCCTCAAGACGCACTATTGAAGTATCATCCTCTTCCAATTGTCGGACTAATTCACATTCGCACAGTAATACACGCCCAACGGTATCGTCATTAGGGATAATAGATATTTCTTTGAATGGGATGCCTAATTCCAAACAAGCTATTGCGTGTCCAGCCTCGTGATATGCATTCGAAAGTCTCTTTTTTTCATGGGTCTTCATACGTTTCATTTTTATACTAAAATAAATAGTTTTAAAAGAAAAAACAGTAAAAAAGAAAGCCTTCATAAAAGCGGGCGATGGTAAAAAGCAAGGCTGGAGTGAAGGGACGCTTGTATAGCCTTGCTTTTAAAATATTGTGGTTGTGCAAGCCCGCTTTCTTTGCGCCCTTTTTTATTGTTTCAAGAAAATTTACATGATACCAAAAATACTTCCCAAGAGTTTTTTAGCAGCAATTTCTCCAATTTCCCTGAGAACCAATGTTCTTCCACCATCAAAAATAACCTCGTTATAAATATCCTGATGAATATTCACTGTATTTATTTCCATTCTTATATTTTCAAAAAATGGTTTAAAAGGAATTTTTAAAAAATAACCATCATTTAAAATAGTATCAAAAACCGGTTTACCTGTAATAATAACAGAATCAAGAATTTTGGCTTTACCTCTTATAAATACAATATCACCAATATTAAGATTAGTGAACATTGAAAGTGACTTTGCACCATTATCAGGATTAACAGTACCTCTGAAATCAGGATAAAAGGTTTCAATTAAATGTTTAATTTCTTCTTTTGACTTATTAATAGGGTTGATTTTACCCCAACCAATTGAAAGAAGTTTTGAAGGAAGCTGAATTTGCGAATAAAAATAATCTCTTTCATCAGCTTCATCATGAGAAATAAATGAAAAATACTTTGTCATAAACTTATGTTAATTACAATCAATAAAATTAATTTTTACCTAATACTACCTTTGGTTGAATAAATACTCCAAAATGGTTAATTAATGGTATCGACCAACCATTTAATATTTCATTAACAAGACTTGCAAATTTGTCGTCAGTCTTGCAATTTTTATTAATTGCGTGAGTTATTTTTACATAAATATCCTGTGCTTCTTTATCTGTTAAACCAGATTCAACAGCATTTCTTAAAATAATTCCAAGTAAAAGTTCAAGAAGTTGCCTTGTAGATTGAGTGTTTAAGTCTAATTGTTTCATAATATGATTGTTAATTATTTCAAATGTAATGAAAATACAGATAATTAATAAACAATTGGTAAAGGAGCCCTCAGCGTGCAGTGGGAAGATTAGGTGCAATGAAATTGCGTATGATGTGCTTGCGAGCCTCCCGCGAGTGCAGTTCCCGGTGGAAGCACAGAGTACGAAGTACGGGAGCGACCTATGTTTAAACACAAGGGTTTGGCGTTGTTTTTGAACAAAAACCATGACAAACTCGTAGCCGGGAACTGCGAGCACGGCTCGCCTAAACAATAGCAACCGTCAGACTGGAAGCCTCTTTTCTGAATGAGTGAATACTTGGAGCGAATTCGGGAATGTGGCTTACAGGATGCTGGAGGTTGCTGCTGAGTGGAAGTTCATCACCTGCATAACCTATGACAAGCTGCGAAGCACCCAAGGGGACAGGCAGTGCTTGTATGCCTTAATA
>JAUXUD010000004.1 GCA_030680835.1 Bacteroidota bacterium | reverse complement strand
GGAATGAAGGAAATGATTGATGTACAATGTACGATGTACGATGTACGATGTACAATGGACGATGTACGATTGCCTGCAGTAACTTTATGAAGGCAGGATGTACAATGTACAATGTACGATGTACAATGTACAATGTACAATGTACGATGTACTCTTGCCTGCCGTAACTTTAGTGAAGGCAGGATGTACAATGTACGATGTACAATGTACAATGTACAATGTACGATGTACGATGTACGATGTTTGCTTGCCTGCCGTAACTTTATTGAAGGCAGGATGTACAATGTACGATGTAATGTACGATGCTTGAATGACGCCCCGATAGTTTCGGGGTACGAATCAATGTGGTTTGGCTTTTTAAACCACGTCAGTGGTGACATCTCAGTAGACCCCAGTGGGGTTATGTGCCAATATAAATTTTCCGGGCGCGGCTTCGCAATGTTTGTTGGAATTGAATTTCACGGCCGCGCAAAGGGAAGGCCTTGTAAAATGACTGAGTTTTTGGGGGTTTGCATCTTCCCCTGAAAATGAATCAGAAATCATCAAAAAAACGGCAATTGACACACCCTAATAATTGATCCGTTTGGTACATTTGCTTCCGTAATGGGTATAAGTCCTTATGTAATTGCAAAAGTTCTTTCTGAATATTTCTTTTACTGCATCATAACGGGTTCATACAGAAATATAAAATATATGTTTCGTTAATAGCTTCATTCATGAATCATCGATGTCTCATCGATGATTATAAAAGCCTCATTCATCAGGCTAAAAGCCTTTATGATGACTAAAATATATTCATCGGAAAATGTATTGGTGAAGATGATGAGGCTATTGGTGAATGGCAGAACAACTTATTTTTCAATCATCAACTTCAGGTTTTTTACACCACTTTCACTTTTTACGTGTAAAAGATACAGCCCTGATTTCAGCAAACTGTAATCTAACCGCTTATTGTTGTTTGCTTGCGTGGAAAAGCTATCTACCAATTTGCCACACATATCAAACACCTGCACCAGGCAATATTCGTTGCTGTTGTTTTCTAAAACAAAAATACCTGTTGAAGGGTTTGGATAAAGATTGAATGAAAGACGCTTCGCTTTCGGTACATTAAGTGCATTTATTTTATCAAGTTTAAAGGGGTTACTCAGGTTGGCTATGGAAGTATCGGATTCTATAACTATTCTTATCAATACAGATTGAGCAGGGCTTAGCGTGCTGGCAGGTGTCCAGACGTATTCCAATAACTGTGCATTCACATTACTGGTAATATTACTCCAATTATTCCCTGAATTAATTGAATAATCAATCCTGAGTGTGCCCGTATAATTGGTAGTCCATTTGATTTTATTGGATTGGTCTATCATAAAAACTTCATTCAGTTGCGGCCTGCTCACAGCAATAAAGGGTATTTCTGGAAATGTTTTGTTTAGCTCAAAACCCTCAATCCATCTTACATTAAAATTTGTGGGATAAGGCGGTGCTGTAACAATGTCTTCAAGTTGCGTAAACCGTACCGATCCTGTAAACAGCATTTCAAACGGAACTTTGTATGTGTTATTCAGCTTATAGGTAAATACGTAGTCTTCTACAGGTCTACCAATTAGCGTATTGGGTGGCTGATAAGTCCAGTTGAACGCATACTCGTTTTTAACAATACCTGTCGCGCCGTTCCTGTTATTCCATATATCAATGGAAACAATGGGAGAACTGAGTTTTCCTTTCATTTCGTTTACCCCCCCAAAACCGACGCTGGCGAATTGAGGCAACAGTTCAATGGTTTCGGCTTTTTCGATTATACCGTCATTATCGCCCTGACTGTCGGGATTACTATCATCGTCCACCAGGGCCTGTTGGAAATTGCTTGTATCCTTTATCGGATTAAAATTGAGTGTAAGTAAAACTTTTTTAACGGGAAGCTCGCTGAACTGGTCAGACAAAATGAGTTCAAAATTGGGTTGTAAATAGATCATTGGCAATTTAGCCAAAGCATCTATGGTTTTATTATTAAGCATGATCTCATATTCATCCCCCGACAGCACGTCCGTATTTTTAAGCAGATTATTAAAAGTGCTTGTGCTGTCGGTTACAGGCATTCCGGGGTCCAAGCTGCGAAGTGTACCTTTCAGGGTCAGGTAATTCATCTGGTCAGCATTTTTCATTTTCAACTTAAAACGAAAAGGGCTGCCCTTTCTGTGGAGATTAAGTGGGTTTAACTGATTGGGGATAACATTGGCGTATGCTTCTATGTTAACTACCTTGAATGGCTCAAATTTATACTGAAATATTTTGAACGGCTGACTTGATCCGCTTGTGCTGAGATTATCGCCATACAGGTAAACGATTTCATTGGAGCGTATTAGCTTATAATTTTGCGCCCATATTTGGCCAATATTCCTGACAGTCTTAAACCCGTCAAAAGATATTCTAAGTTCACTTACTGCATCAACTGTTCCCACAATAGTAAGGGTGTCAAAAGCTTCATAAACCCGTTTATAATTTAAGAGTTCGGTAAAAGTTAGTCCTTTGTTTCTGGATACATAAGAAATAAAAGAAGTTCCCGAAGAAGGGCTGGTAGCAATACTGACAAGTAAATAGTTTTCATTCAGGAATTTTGTATAAGTTACCATGTTAAAACCGGGGTATGGAATATTTGCTACTACCGACTGAAAGGAATTTCCTCCATCAGTGGTAATAAGCAATTCAGGAACAGAAGTCGATGTATCATAATGTCCTGAAATCACGCCAAGTTTTCCATTCATAAAATGAACATTTTGGGCTACAAAATGCTCAGGTAAATTAATTTTGCTAAGTTGTGTTCCTCCATTATATGTTCGGGCAATCATCGCTCCTTTGGGTGCAAAAATGTTACTGATAAAGAATAAAGTGTCTCTGTTTATTTCTAATACCCGGTATATATAATTATTCGGACTAAATGTATCTTTAATTGGACTGTTCAATTGGGAATACGATATTCCTCCATCTGTGGATTTCCAAATGTTATTTCCAACAGGATAGCTATTTCCATTAATATTTACAGTTCCCTGACCAAAAGCAAATCCTACTGCTGTATCAATAAAATAAATACCCTGTAATTTATTTAAGCCTGCGGCAAGGGTGGAATTTTTAGGATATTTGAAAATCTTATCTTTATATCCATATCCTTGAACAGCTGCCCCCGATAGTCTCACCTTATGACTTATAAGTTCTGAAAATTCAGCGCAGGAGGATATATCACCGCCAGAGCTACAATTCGCTGCGCCAAAAAATTGCCCGGACTTATTGATGCAGTAAAAATCATCCCATGTTTCCTTTTGTGTCCACCCGTCGGGCAGTTGTTGGGCATATAAATGAGAATCTACAATTACGCTTATACCAAACAATAGCATCAGTGGCAATACTTTCAATGTTTTCATACGTTTTAGTTTTTATCACCTTGTTTAAATTCAATTCCTAATCATTTCCAAAATTCGCACTCACCGTTTTCCTGCCGGGTCCCATAGCTGTGTCGGCAAATTCCTCAAACGTTGATGCAGCAAAAGCAATACGGTGTTTGCCGTTTCCCAGATTTGTTACGGTAACTTTCATGCCTTGTGGCGAAAAATAATTGAATCCGTTTGGGTCCTTTTTTGTCAGCATCAATTTACATTCAGTGCCGTTAAGCTGTGTTTGCCAGTTGCTGGAGTAAGTTCCGGAAGGCGGGTTTAGAGACTTAAAAAGTGCCTGGCAAACTCCTTTGCTGTAGTTTATAACCCCAATATTCAGGTAGCCCATGCTGGTTTCAGCAAACATGGTATCGACAGCCCAGGTTACGCCATCCACAACCAGGGTGTTTTTGCCCGGGTTATTATTGTTTGAATTGCCTTCAGTGGCGGTGTCCGTTTTGGAGCAGGATGCAATGTGCATGATTACCATTGCAAGTAACACAACAAACAGCCTGAAAAAAGATACGTTTTGTGTTTTCATATATATTTATTTTTTGTTTTAACCAGAACAAGGCTAACATAAACCGTCCTTTTTTACTTTAGCAGCAGTATCTTTGAATTATAATTCAATGTTTCACTTTTTGCATTCAGGAAATAAAGCCCGGCTTCAAGACTTCTGTAATCAAGTTCCATTTTAGAGGATGCAATTAGCTTAAAACGATCCGTCAGTTTTCCATTCATGTCAAATACACTCACGTTAAAGTCCTCGGTATTTTTGTTTTCTATAACCACAAGACCGTATGATGGATTGGGATAAATGATTATTTCACTTAAATCAGAAACTTCATGCAAACCCACCGGATCTGCTTCCTGTTTGATAAAGACTTTTTTAATGATGGTTCCAGCGGTTAGGGTTAAATCAGTGTTTCTTACTGACGGATTGCTGGCAATTGGAACACTCAAATTAAGTGTTGCATTGTTGCTGCCATTCATGGGTGTAACAGTAAGCCAGCTTGCAGGGTTTGTTACCGTCCAGCTTCGGTTGCTGCTAATTTGCAAGCTTGTGTTACGCAGCGTTGAGCTAAACACGATCGTATCTTTATCCAAACTTAACTGGTCAGGAACTGAGGGAGTGCTATCCTGGTTTATCAGCAAGGTTTTTACTACAGTGCCTGCTGTAAAAATAGCGGTGGTGTTGCGGCTGCTTGAACTGCTGTTGGCGCTTGCTGTTATAATCAACATTGTATTGCCGCTTCCCGGGTTAGGGATAATTGAAACCCAACTTGCCCATCCACTTGCTATCCAGGTTCGGTTGCTGCTCAACTGAATATTCTGTGTTGAACCGGCAGCTGTAAAATGTAAAGTATTGCTGCTGATGCTTAAACTGTCGGGCACACTTGCCTGCGATATATTAATGGTTAAATTTAATGTATCCCCTTTGCAACTGTTACTGCTTGTTTCAATAACTTTCACAAATCCTGTTCCTGCAGCAGTATCCCAGGTAACGGATATGCTGTTTGAGCCGTTGCCGCTGTTAATGGTTCCTTTTGAAACCATCCAGTTGTAACTTGAACCGGACGTTGCCGTTACATTATAGTTATTGATTGAAGATATGAGAACATTAGTATTGCCATTGATAGTAGCATTTGAAGGCCGAGCATAAATCATCACATTTACACTTGCCATTTCACTGCTGTCGCAACTGTTAAGCGCACCATTGCGAATTGCATAAACGCTGTATTGTCCTTTCATACTTGTGTCTGCATTCAGTCGTTGAATATTTTGCGATGAAGCACTGAAAGTACCCGGGCCTTTCCAGAAATAAGTTGTACCATTAACTGTGGAAGCATTTAATGCGAGGGTATCGCCTGCACACAAGGTTAGATTTCCGCTAATAGCAGGTGTATCAGGTTTCTGCGCAACGATAATTTTTGCCGAATCCATTACGCTGCAGCCGTTCGAGGTTTCGGTTACCTGCAGGTAAAACACGGCAGGCGAACTCAGGGTTATGTTGTAAGGCAGCGCTGTTGATACCGGAGTTCCTGCTATGCTGTCGCGGTATAATTTTAAATCAGGAGTGTAAACAGCATTTTGCATATTTGCATTCAGGCTAAGGTAAAAAGAAGGAGCGCAAACTGATGTATCGTGTGTTGTTATTTCAACTTTAGGCGCAGGGGTTACCCAAACTGCAACGGTATCATCAAGACTGCAACCATTGGCATAGCTTGCTATTACATGGTATATATGGGTGCTGTCGTAAATACCAATATGGTCTGGTGTAATAATTACAGGGTTTACACTGCTGCTGGTAAAGTTTCTCGGACCTGTCCAGCTAACCGAAGAAGCTCCGCTTACTCCTGAAACATAAAGTGGGTACGATGTAAGTTCACAAACACGCTGGTAGCTTGAAATGGCTACCGGAATTTCTAATCCGTTATTATGGTTGCTTTCAAAAGCTCCGAGGTCAACCGTTGTTTGTTTTATTCTTGCAGTAAAATCAAGGTCTTGTGTGGCGCTCACATAAGCATTATTACCTCTGTTCACTCCCGGGGAGCATAACTGAAGGTGATAATCTCCGCTTGAAGTGGGAGCATTGGCGGAAGACACAGGTGCAGCAAAGCGCGGGTCATAGCCAATTACATTTTGAGCCGTTATATTATACAACAGACTATTTAATCCCCCTTGTACAATTGAATTTAAAATTTTAACCCGACGTTCTGAGTGAATTTCTGTATTGGGTATGGATACAGAAGTATTATCCCAAAATATAGAATTAAATATTCTTACTGTATCAATGCTGGTGGAAGGATAGTAATAGACTCCTGCGCCGTAACCCCCTGCTGTGCCTATATAATTGGAAGCAATGGTGGAATTGTAAATAGTCAATTTTGCAACTCCAGCTCTACAATAAATAGCTCCACCATCCTGAGCCGATTTATTACCGGAAATAAGACAATTGGTAATTGTAGTAATGGAACTTCCTGACGCACCGGAACCGGTTGAAATAGCTCCTCCTACTCCAAGCGCTTCATTCCCACTAATTATGGAATTGGTTAAAAATAATTTCATAGGACCCGCGTTGGTTGAGAATCCACTTAACTGTATGGCGCCTCCGTAATAACCTAAATTATTGGTAAGCTTACAGTTATTAAAGTATATATAAGAAGTATCACTAGAGGAAATAACTTTTACCGCGCCACTGCCATAGTTATTGCTTGATTGATTTTTATTATATCGCATCCGGCAATTTTCAAAACTGCTATAAGTCTGCCCCTGATTTGCATCAATGAATATGGGTGCGCTGCCACCATTTGCCGGGTTGTGAAAGGTATTGGAATCAATATCGCAATTGATAAATTTAATGGCTCCTTTGCTTCGTGCGTATACTGTCTGGTATTGTCCTTTGTTTTTGCTTATAACAGAATTACTAATTACAAAAGTGTCGGTTGGATTTGAAAACAGCAGGTCCATTACTCCAACACCATTGTAATTCGTATCAGTATTAGCCATGAAAATAGATGAATCAATGAGCAGAGAGGACTTATATAATTGAGGAAATACACTTTGATTTCCTACGTTGAAGTTTAGGCAGGATGCTCCGAAAGTGCCCTGGTTATTGGTAAAGGAACATTTTTTAATTTCACCCTTCATGGCTCCCTGAAAACTGCTGTAAAAAACTCCTGAACCAGAACCACCGGCCGCGAAGCTATTGTTTGAAAAATTACAATTGTAAATACTGTAATTGAATAAACCTGAAGAATCTGCACTTCCGATAGTGCCTATTACACTGCTTGATGCGTTTGCCCAGTTGTGTATAAAATTAGAATTGGAGATAGAAAGTGAATCAAATCGTGATTTCATGTTGCCACCTCCACCTAATGCAATAGCAATAGTTGCATTAGCTCCAGCTGTGTTGTATTTGAAACTGCAACCGTTAATATAAGTTTTAAAAGCTGGAATTGCATTCACTACCGTAGCGCTTGCATCCAGGTAAATTGCTCCCGCATTGTTTGAAGGAGATCTGTTGGTATCCAAAACGCAATTATTCAACCGCAATGTTAAATCTCCGTGTGCCGAATCGGGAGTTATATTAATATGAGTAAAATTTAAATTAGATTGGTATATTATGTGTGGTTTTGTTGATGTAGCATAAATTGCTCCTCCATTATAATTAGACATGTTTTTTAAAAACTTACAATTATCAAAAGAAATATCCAGTATGCAGCGCCACATAGAGTTGATATAGACACCAGCCCCATTCCCTGAAGAATAATTATTTCGTATCGTGCAGTTTGCAATTTTTACGGTACGCCAATTGGGTCCCGTTACCGTTACCGTGTCAGGGGAAATACCATTACCACTAAATACAGCATAACCATACTCAGTTATAAAAATACCTCCCCCGGATTGATATATATCACAATTATTAATGCAAGATGTTACGTTTCCATATGCATAACCATCCTGAATTATAAATCCATCCAATGTGGCATTAAAATTAATAGTTACTACATGTCGCGCATTATTGACTTCTATGCTATCAGCTCCATTATCACCACTTAAAAT
Organism: Bacteroidota bacterium; assembly: GCA_030680835.1. Taxonomy (GTDB): domain Bacteria; phylum Bacteroidota; class Bacteroidia; order UKL13-3; family UKL13-3; genus B1. The sequence continues at coordinate 111,952 of JAUXUD010000004.1, read as the reverse complement.
TGTAGGATTGGCAGCAATGTTTCTTTGTGCCACATTTGTTTCAGTTCCGGCAAAACCACCATACATTGAAATTTTATCGCCAAGCCAAAATGTTTTTGTAAAATCACTATTGGTTGTTGTGTCCGAAGTATAATAAATTCCTGTTGCTACCCATACGGTATCAAAAGCTGTTGCCGAAAGCGAAATCATCAGAGCCACTAAACTTGTTCCCGGTTTTGCATTTGCCCATGAAAGACCATTGTTGTTTCCGGCTCCGTTTTGGGTTACGTACCAGCGTGTTGCAGAAACCTGCAAAGTACCAATACATAATAATAATAAAATGAACACAGTCTTTTTCATAGGTATGGTTTATTAAAATTTTTGATTTAAGTAGAGCCGCTGACACAAATTTATTAGAGATTGGATAATTGTACAACACTCATTAATGAGTGTTTTTCACTAATCACAAAAAAGAGGATCTTATAATAATCCGTTGGTTTTGCTAAAGTTGATAAGATCAATTGTATTGGTACAATGGCTTTTATAAAGCATCTTCCTGCGATGACCATCAACGGTATGTTTACTTATAAATAATTTTTCAGAAATGCACTGACTCGTAATTCCATTTTTCAGTAGTTTTAAAACATCCAGTTCTCTTTCAGAAAAAAAGTCAGCATATTCTTTGGTCACATATTCTTTAAATTTTTTTTGATCAAGTCCCGGAGCATCAAACTTCCACTGCACTCTTTCAGTAGTATCAATAAATGATATATCAGTAATTAAAGATACATTACTTATTATTTTTCCGCCTTCATCCAGATCATATACGTTGGATTGACGTAATACTTTTACATAACTTCCATCTTTACATGGAATGCGGCATGTTACAAAATAACCAACATCTCCGCTCATATTATTTTCAGAAGCATATTGTAAAATTGCCTTCATGAGACGGATAACCATTTCATAGTCGTTTGGGTGGTATGAATTTACAACATGGTTAAATGTAAATTCTTCGGGTCTATAACCCAAAAATTCTGTAATACCATGTTGAAATGTTACTTCTCTTTTTTTGAAATCAACAATATAAATACATTGTCCGGTTGCAAGGGGAAAATTTGAAATGTCGGCAAAAGAGCGTGTTACCACCTCACTGTTTTGAAGTTTTATATTTAATTCCTTTAAATAATCATTAATTTTTCCCTTTTCCATTGCAATAAAAACAAAAGACCACAATTTGTAATTGGTTAGAAGTAATTATTAGATGGAATAATAAAAATCGCTTATCAATTTATTGAATTCATTTGCTTGCTCCATCTGTGGGGAATGACGGGCATTTTTTATCAGATGAATTTCTTTTTTCCACAAAGTTGGAATTGTTAATTCGCTAAGATATTGTTTACTGATTAGTGAATCATTTTCACCATATATAATAGCAACCGGAACACTTAAATTTTTAATGAGTTCAATTTCATTTTTAAACTGCCCTTTGGCAAACGATGCGGCTAAAAAAGATCGTGTATCTCCATCAGCAATTTGTATTTCATTTTTTATTTTTTCCTTATGTTCAATATCTGTAAGGGCTTCACACAATAAATTAATTTCGTTTTCAGAAAGCTGTTCCTTAAACAAAAAAGGAATGGCGGGATTTGGTAAAAATGCCTTATCCATTTCAGGAGGCATACCTAATGGTGGAGAACCGAATAGTACCAATCCTTTCAGCCCGTCTAACTCCTCTGATGCTTCCAATACAATGTGACCCCCTAAAGAGTGGCCGACTAAAATAAAATCAGTTAGCTGTAATTCAGAAATTACATGTTTTAAAACCTCAATATATCCCAATATAGAATAGGTTTTATCTGCACTTAATGCCTTTTCCGACAAACCATGTCCGGGTAAATCAAGAGCCAGTAATGGGATATTTTTAATTCCATTAAATTGTTCTGAAAAGGTTTTAGCACTTAAGGAATTACCATGAATAAATACAATTGTTCTTTTTGAAACATCACCTTGTAAATAGTAATTTATTCTTCTTTGCTGATAGATGACAGATTGCTCTTTCATTTTAAATATATTGGGTTTTGTTGTTTTACCCAAATATATATTTTTCATTTTACAAATTCAATTCATTAAAAGAATTTTAATTTGTTGGAGATGCTTTCTGATTACTGATTACCACCCTCCTCACTAATCTCAACCACAATTTTAGACCCTACCTTTAGGCCCAGCAACTGTGCCCCACGGCCGCGGTTCATGGCAATTTCGAGGAAACCGTTTTCGTTAAACAGCAATACATCGTCGCCCGCTTTTCCATCATGATAATGTTTGCTTAGTTTTGATATGCTGTGTTTACCCCAATAAAAAAGGGTAAAATCTCTGCCTTTTACCACCTCTTCAAACAAACTTTTATGAATATTTGTAATTGAATTGTTAAACCCATCCACAAACATCACTGCGCCTCTGATTAAATTTTCTTCAACCAGGGGTTGAATCCCTTGTTTAATATTTTCAACTTTTGCGGGTTCAGCCAAACCTTTATAATTAGCTTGTTTTAAGAACTGCGCTATTACAGGAACAAAAACATTTTTGTCGGCAAACAATTCATTTTGCGAATAATTGGATTCCAATATTCTGTATACTTTATCAGGTAAGGGATCAAACAGCATTGAAAATATTCCGTTATCAGCACCTATAAAATAATGACCATCAGATTCAACAATTAAAAATTGTTTGTTTAATGCAATATTGGTATCAACCCCAATAATATGCCAGGTGCCGGGTGGAAAGTTTTTGTATATACTACTTAATATAAAAGCAGTTTGTGACAGGTCAAACGGACTCACCTGATTGGTTATTTCCACCAATAAGCTGTCGGGTATTTTTGAATAAACAGCACCTTTTATTGCGGCAACATATGGGCTATCCAAACCATAATCAGAAATAAGGGTTATCAGAGAGTACAAAACTTTTTATATTTTCGTGCAAATTAACTTAACAAAACCATAATTTGAACACTAAAGAAATCTTATTCGAACATATTGACCCCTCTGAAGCATTTGGAGTACATAACAAGCACTTAAAAACTTTACAAAGTCACTTTTCAAACTTAAAAATAGTGGCCCGTGGTAACCGGTTGCTACTAAGCGGTGAACCCCTGGACATAGAACTTTTTGAAGAAAAATTTGACCAGTTTACAAAGTATATCAATAATTACGGGGCCATTAGCCCCTTAAAACTGGAGGAAATTCTTACAGGAGCAGCCATAAAAAATGAAGGCCCAAAACTCAGATCCGACGGAAACAACAATACCAGCGATGTGCTGGTTTATGGCAATCATGGAAAAGTGATAAAAGCCAAAACACCCAATCAGCGAAAAATGGTTTCGTTAATGGAAACCAATGATATTTTATTTGCAATTGGTCCGGCCGGAACCGGTAAAACGTATACTGCAGTAGCCCTGGCTGTAAAAGCATTGAAAAACAAAGAAATCAAAAGAATTATACTCGCCCGACCGGCAGTTGAAGCGGGTGAAAATCTGGGCTTTTTACCCGGCGACATGAAAGAAAAAGTGGATCCTTATTTACGACCGCTTTACGATGCCCTGGATGATATGATTCCGGCCGAGAAGCTTAAAACATATATCGAAACACGGGTGATAGAAATTGCACCCATGGCTTTTATGCGTGGCCGAACCCTCGACAATGCCTATGTAATTTTAGATGAAGCGCAAAACGCAACGAACCTTCAGATAAAAATGTTTTTAACCCGTATGGGCCCAAATGCAAAGTTCATTATCACGGGCGATTTAACCCAAATTGATTTGCCGGCAAAGGTCCAATCAGGCTTGATAACAGCAGTAAAAATTCTTGAAGGCATTAAAGGTATTGAATTTGCCTACCTTACCTTTGAAGATGTGGTAAGACATAAACTGGTTAAAAATATTATTAAAGCCTATGATGGGGTGTGAGATATGAGGTATGAGTTATGAGCAAAAAATTTGGAGGTAAACCGTAGGGGCAAATTGAATTTGCCCTTTATTGGTGCAAACAAATTTATAGTATGCCGTTACAATAGTTTAAGTTTTTGATGCCGCCAGATCCATTATTTGTGGGTTCAGCCAAATGGTTTTACCTGGAATTTTTTGCGTGGCTGCTTTTACAAGCGCTCTGGCAACTGTTGTTCCTTCAATGGCTTTGTAGGACCGCAAAGGACCGAGAAACAACGGATTTATAACTTTAAAAACAGATTGTGTGATACTTTCCAAAGGCCTGTATTCATTTCTTGAACCCAATAATAATGCGGGTCTGAAAATATAGAATGAAGGGTAATTTAACTTCGAAATTGCGTCTTCTATCTCTCCCTTTGTTTTGTTGTAAAACAAATTTGAACTCATGCTGGCACCCATGGATGATACCAGTAAGAATTGTTTGGCTCCTTTGGCAAGCGCTAATTTTGCAGTATTTAACGGGTAATCGTAATCAACCTTCCTGTAATCAGCATGCCCGGGTGTTTTGGCTTTTGTTGAACCGAGGCAACAGAATACATCATCCGTATCCATGTATTGCTGTGCTTCATTCAATAAATCAAAATCGATAATAACTTGTTCGAGTTTTGCATGTTTAATCACCATGTCTTTTCGAACCAAAACAACTACTTTTTCATAAATATTGCTTTTGAGTAACTCAAAAACAAGATTTCTACCTATGAGGCCTGTAGCCCCAATCACCAAAGCTTTTCTTAACATGTACCTGAGTTGTTTTAATAATCCTGGGGTAGAAATTCCTTTTTCTCCAAAGGATTCGAGATGGCTATCTCAATCATTTTTTTAGCTACCAAATTGGCAGGGGTTGGTCTTACTTTATCCAGTAATCCCATTCCAACCAAATTAATAATTGTGCCTATTCCTTTTATAGCAGCAAACATACTGCTTTCTATGTTAACCGGTTCACCAATTGCATTAACTTTAAATATAAAGAAATTGTCAAACCCAAGCTGCTGAATTTCAAGTGCTAATTTTGCCCGCAACTTCAATTTTTCTTTGTTACTTGTTAAATTTGCCTTGGTTGGATTCAGCAAAAAGAAGTTTTTTACCCCATTTTCTTTGGCTGCCTGAGCCACTTTTATCGGGTATTCATACTCAAACATACTGGCATCATCCAGTCTCAATGTGCTGATGTAATCGGTTCCCAGCAAGCAAAAAACATCATCTGCTTCCTTAAACTCATCTCCGTAATCTTCAATGTTTTCGAAGTCAACGATAACTTTTTTGAGGTGTATGTTCTTTATTCTCCGGTTTTCTCTTCGGGTAAAAACAATTACCTTTTTATAATGGCGACTATTAATTAATCCATCCATTAAAGCCTTACCGGCCTTGCCTGATATGCCAACTAAAAGTGCTACTCGCATTATACGAAGTAATAATATTTTTTCCGAAAATATATCATTAATTTTGCATTAAATTGAATAAAACGCACTCAAAGTCTTCATAATAAAGGGTATTTAAAAAAAAGCTCAGGCAAAAAAAATTCAGGTAATTAAGTCCGGATCCTGTTTGCCGTAAAGACAAATTTTAATACTTTTGACCCAAAAAAAACAAAATAAATGATAAATAACCACGAGATTGACTTCCGGATTTTTGGGAGCGAAATGCAATGTGTTGAAATTGAGCTTGACCCTCAGGAAACTGTGATGGCAGAGCCCGGCAGTTTTATGATGATGAATGATGGCATTCAGATGAATACCATTTTTGGTGATGGTTCGCAGCAAACCGGAGGCATACTGGGTAAACTGATGTCGGCTGGAAAACGTATGTTAACCGGTGAAAGTTTATTTATGACAGCCTATACAAATATGGGTTCGGGCAAAAAACAGGTAACCTTTGCGGCACCCTTTCCGGGCAAAATCATTCCGATGGATTTGCATCGTTTGGGCGGAAGAATAACCTGTCAGAAAGATGCCTTTTTGTGTGCAGCCAAAGGCGTGAGCATCGGTATAGAGTTTCAAAAGAAACTGGGTACGGGTCTTTTTGGAGGCGAAGGTTTTATAATGGAGAAGCTCGAGGGCGATGGTCTGGCTTTTGTACATGCAGGAGGCCATGTTGAAGAACGTGAATTAACTCCGGGAGAAGTTCTGAAAATTGATACGGGTTGTATCGTGGCTTTTACCAAAGAAGTGCAATACGATATAGAGTTTGTGGGGGGTATCAAAAATACGCTGTTTGGTGGCGAAGGTGTGTTTTTTGCTACCCTTCGCGGTCCGGGTAAAGTTTGGATTCAATCTTTGCCTATTTCGCGCCTGGCCAGCAGAATAATGAGCTTTGGCAGAGTTGGAGGCAGAAGAGAAGAAGGTGGTATTTTAGGCGGTTTGGGAAATATTTTTGACGGAGATGGGGTATAAATCTTTAGGTTTGAACCATGAACCGTTTTAAAAAAATTGACGTACACGCACATATTCTTCCCGAATTCATGCCAAACCTTAAGGAGAAATATGGTTACGGTGATGCGTTTATATATCTGAATCATTTTAAGCCCGGTCAGGCCAATATGATGAAGGCAGATGGTACTTTTTTCAGAACAATTGACGCTTTGTGCTGGAATCCGAAAGTAATTATCGAACACATGGATAAACATGAAGTACAGCTCATGGCATTATCTATTGTTCCGGTACTTTTTTATTATTGGGCAAAACCCGAACATACCCTTGAATGGGCCCAATATTATAATAACCATGTAGCTCAAATACAGGAATCCTACCCTACCCGTTTTGTGGGCCTGGGAACTTTGCCCATGCAGGATATCGAATTAGCCTGTGCCGAATTAACCCGTTGTAAATACGAATTGAATTTACCTGGCATTGAAATCGGAACCCATATTGAACACCGTAACCTGGATGACCCCTATTATTATCCTTTTTACGAAACAGCAGAAAATCTGGGAATGTGTTTGTTTGTACATCCTTGGGATATGATGGGCCAGGAAAGAATGCCTGATTATTTTTTACCCTGGCTGGTAGGAATGCCTGCTGAAACTTCGCTTGCAATTTGCAGTATGCTATTTGGCGGAATTTTCGATAAATATCCAAAACTCCGGGTTCTCTTTGCGCATGGCGGAGGCTGCTTTCCACAAACCATCGGGCGTATTTCTCATGCCTACCACGCCCGTCCCGATTTATGCAATATTCACAATGTGGCTGATCCCAGAACCTATACCGATAAATTTTATATCGACTCATTGGTTCACGACGAAACCACATTTGAATTTCTGATGAAAATATTCGGTCCGGATAAAATTGCCATGGGCTCCGACTTTCCATTTCCATTAGGTGATTTGGAGCATGGGAAATTTATTGAACAGATGACTTACCTGGATGAGGAAACCAAGATGAAACTACTTAGAGATACAGCCAAGGAATGGCTGGGGATTTAAAAACTTGTTAAAAACCGGACTGATTTTTGACCTACTTTTGACCTCAAATAAAAAATAGAATGACTGACAAAATTGAACACGTAGAATGCCTGATTATTGGCAGTGGTCCTGCCGGATATACTGCCGCAATATATGCGGCCCGTGCCGATATGAAACCTGTAATGTATGCAGGTATGCAGCCGGGCGGACAGTTAACCATAACCACTGATGTTGAGAATTATCCGGGTTATCCGGATGGAATTATGGGGCCTGAAATGATGGAACTGTTCCGCAAACAGGCCGAACGTTTTGGAACCGATGTACGTTATGGAATGATAACCCATGTTGATTTTAAGGGTAAAGCACCTTTTAAAGTGATAGCTGATGAAAATCATGAAATATTGGCTGAAACAATCATCATTGCAACGGGAGCAAGTGCCAAATGGTTAGGCATACCATCTGAAGAGAGATTAAATGGAAAAGGAGTAAGTGCCTGTGCAGTTTGTGATGGGTTTTTCTTTAAAGGAAAAGATGTGGCTATTGTTGGAGCAGGTGATACGGCTTGTGAAGAGGCTTCCTACCTCGCAAAAATTTGCAGTAAAGTGTACATGATTGTGCGCAGAAACGAGTTCAGGGCTTCAAAAGCCATGCAACACAGGGTGCTCAATACCCCCAATATTGAAGTTTTATTCAATACCGAAACCGATGAAATTTTAGGAGACACTATCGTAAGTGGCGCTAGGTTTAAAAACCGGGAAACCGGCGAATTACGTACGATTGATCTAAAGGGATTTTTTGTAGCAATCGGACATCATCCCAATACAGATATTTTTAAGGGATTTTTAGACATGGATGATACGGGTTATTTGAAAACAGTTGCCGGTACCAGCAAAACAAATATTGAAGGCGTTTTTGCCTGTGGCGATGCACAGGATAAAGTGTACCGTCAGGCCGTAACCGCCGCAGGAAGCGGATGCATGGCTGCGCTTGATGCCGAACGTTATCTCGCCGCCAAAGCAGATCAGGCAGTAGCATAATGAAAAAACTGTTCCTCCTGTTTTCAGTTATAGTCAGTCAAACCTTATTTGCACAGAGTGGAGAAATGATATTTTTTCCATTAATAGGAAATCCCAATTTTGCCGCAGCCTATATGGTGCGGGCAAAAAACCCAGGCAAAAAAGTGCTGCTTATTTTTCATGATTATTGGGGTTTGAACGACTCTATTAAATTGGAAGCTGAAAAATTTGCAGCCGAAATGCCTGATGTAACGGTTTATGTACTTGATTTCTATGATGGGAATATTGCCACAGATACCTTTAATGCAAATAAGTTTATGAGCAATTTAACCGAGGAAAGGGGAATGCAAATCATAAACGGTATAATAGGTTATGCAGGTACCGAAAAGCATTTTGCAACTTTAGGATCTGGAATACCAGGAGCTTACTGGAGTCAGCAAAGTGCTGTTAGATTAGGCAAATCAGCCAAAGCTTGTGTTATGTATTATGACTTCCCTGAAAGCAATCCACCAATAAAGTATTATGTTGCTCTAGAAAGCAAAAGAAATATACTGAAAAGACATCACTGTAAGACAATGGGAATTTCTAAAAACCCGGAGTACCGTGATGCACATGCAATAATTCTAAAGTTTCTGAAGGCAAATTTGAAATAAAACTTGTGACATCATTTATGCGATAAAATGATTTGTTTCATATATTTGATTCCGGTTTGTAAATGCCGCATGAGAAAATGAATAAAACAGCTATCAAAATTGCATTGGCGTTTTGTATTCTTATCGTTTCACAATGTAAACTCATTCGATATAAAGACAATGCAATAAACATTCAAATATCCGATGCCAGCGCTTACCCCTATGCATCCGCAATGGGTAAAGGTTTGGGAGTTGTTTTTGGAATTACTTTAAAAAATAACAAAAGCAAACCTTTCACTATTGATTCATTAAGTGTAAATGGTATTTATTTACCCTTCACCACAAAAAACCAGGATAGCCTGATTTTACTGGAAGCGGTACATTATAAAAACATGCCTGAACCCACTGTTGATAGTGATGGAAATATGCATACCGATGATTTAAATGATCCCATTTTGATGCAACAAATTTATAATCCTGCCTATCTGGTTGTGAAACAAAAAGGGCAACACAAAAAGGTTAAAATTGAAAAAATTATAATAAAAAACAGTGACCAAAAATGAACACTAAAAATACAATCCTTAACCGTATTGCATCAATTGTTGCTTTAGGGGCGATATCAATTGTATCGATACAAAATTGCATGGTTACTCCTCAAGAAAGTTATGGGAAATTTATTGAAAATCATCCATTTTACAGGGCCTTGCAAAATAACGGCAATGAAACCGGTACCGGTGCTGAAGCAAAAGCAGAATGCCCGAATCTGGCCTGGGAACAGGATTTTTTATTAACCATGGACCCGCAGTTGGGAAGGCCTGCACCTGAGCGATTAATTCCTATAATTGCTCAGCTAAAAGCCTATGCACAAATGAAAAAACTCCCTGGTGACTTGCTCAGTCCCTGGGTGGAACGCGGGCCTAATAATGTGGGTGGCCGTACACGGACTTTGGTTTGGGACCCCAATGACAGCCTGCAGCAAAAGGTCTGGGCAGGTTCGGTGGGAGGCGGACTCTGGTATAATAACAATATCAGCGATAGCAATTCAGCCTGGATATCTGTTAACGATTTTATGGAAAATATATCCATCAGTTGTTTGTCATTTGATCCCAACAATTCACAAATAGCATACCTGGGAACGGGTGAAGGATGGAACCAATCGTATTCAGGAGCAAAAGGAGCAGGTATTTGGAAAACCACAGATGCGGGAAAAACATGGAGTCATCTTGCATCCTCAGATTCTTTTTATTATATCAACGATATAGTTGTTAGAAATGAAAACGATACCTCTGTAATTTATGCTGCTGTTGATGGATCTCATTCATACGGTATTTATCTGGGACAAAATTATGCAGGCCTGCAGCGTTCTATAGATGGAGGTTTGAGTTGGACGGAGGTATTGCCTTTTAGCTGGATAGCCGCAGATATTGAAATTGACTCGGCAAACCGGCTTTGGATAGGCACAAAAGCATTTCCACAATCGGGTGGAACAGGTGGAGGGAAAGTTTTGCGTTCTGAGAATGGGATAAACTGGACAACTATGTATTCGGTTTCTACAAGCGCAGGTACCGGCAGGGTTGAACTGGCCTGTGCACCCGCGGATGCAAATGTTATTTATGCTGCCATAGAAAGCAGTAACAAAATAAACAGGATTGTGAGAAGTTCTGATAGCGGCTCAACATGGACTAACCTAGCACTTCCCGATGATGCGGATAGTGGAATTCCTGCTAATGACTTTACCAGATCGCAGGCATGGTACGACCTCATCATGGCGGTTGACCCCAACAATAAAGACATCGTTTTAATTGGTGGTGTAGATTTGTTTTTATCTAAAAACGGAGGTACAAGCTGGGGTCAGATTTCAAAATGGGCAAACTCAGGCGGATTGGGTGCCCTGCCCTGTTCTTATGTTCATGCCGATCAGCATGCCATAGCCTTTAAGCGCGGTTATTCCAATACCGTTATTTTTGGAAACGACGGGGGTGTTTTTTATACAACGGATATTGATAGTGCGGTAACTAAAAATAAAATTCAGGCACGCAATCATAATTATAATGTTACCCAGTTTTATTCATGTGCCATTCACCCCGATGCAAACAATAACTTTTATCTTGCCGGTGCACAGGATAATGGGACGCAACGTTTCACACAACCCGGATTGGGTTCAACAGGTAAAGCTTATGGTGGCGACGGCGCTTACTGTTTTATTGACCAAAATGACCCGGATTACCAGATTGTTTCATACACCTACAATAACTATTACCTGTCGACAAACAGCGGGGATACTTTTGCCAACAAAATTGTTTCATCCCCTTATGGTTCATTTATTAATCCTGCTGATTATGACGACCAGTTAAATATTTTGTATAGTTGTTATAGTTCAAGTGCATTGATGCGTACCAGTAATATAACTACATCCCCGTCAACAGGCCAGACAATCACTATTGCGGGTATGAATGGCATTGCAACCCATATAAGAGTTTCGCCTTATACCACATCATCAAGTACCCTTTTTATCGGCACTTCAAACGGAAATATTTTAAAGGTAACCCAGGCCGATGGAAGTCCTGTATCGGTAAAAATATCCGGAACAAATCTTCCAAAAGGTTCAGTTTCGTGTATTGAAATCGGGAATAATGAAAATGAGTTATTGGCAACCTTTTATAACTATGGCATTCCCTCTGTCTGGTATACAAATGATGGGGGAACCAATTGGGTAAGTAAAGAAGGGAACTTACCGGATATGCCTGTTCGCTGGGCATTATTTAACCCCGATAATAAAAACCAGGCAATACTCGCCACCGAATTGGGTGTTTGGGCATGCAGCAATTTAAGTGATTCATTACCTGCATGGGTACCCTCAAATGCCGGTATGGGAAATGTGCGTGTAGATATGTTTCAGATAAGGGCATCAGACAGGCAGGTTATAGCCACCACGCATGGCCGCGGATTGTATTCAAACGATGGTTTCAAATGGCCTACAGGCAGCAAGGAGAAAGAGAAAGGGAAAGAGACAGCATTTAAACTTTACCCCAATCCAACAAATGGTGAATTTACTCTGGAATTCTACCATGAAAGCAGCAAAGTTTTTTATATTGATATTTTTGATATGCAGGGAAAATCCGCTTATAAAAAATCAGTGCCATCCAACATTACAGGTCAAAACATAATTCGTTTAGAAGCCAACACACTCTCTTCCGGAACATACCTGCTCAGATTAACCGATGACAATAAATATTATAAATTCAAAAAAATATTAATTCAATAAAACCCCGACTAATTCGCAAATGATATCATACATTTCAGGGTAATCTGAAGTCAGTAATTCGTTCTTCATTTCTCTATATAAATCCTGATGTCATCTACCAATTTTTGAGATAGAATTATACATGCCTCCCGGATGAGTTCTTCCCGGGTAAGAATATTTCGTTTTACTGCATTGAATTGTTCGCGAAATGATTGTGTGGCAATAGGCATAAAATTTCCCGCCGGCAATTCCGGATACAGGTTGTTAATATCCCCGTTAAAAATACAAATATGGTTCTCATCGTTTTTTTCTTCCGTTAACACATCATTGGCAACTACCTGTGCAGTTTGTGTTGAAACCAACTGGTAATATACTTTATAATATACCTTTCTGCTTTGCCAGGTATCGGCATATTTTACTTTTTTAAACCGGGTTACATTTTGAGGCAAACCCGTTGTTTTATTTGGGGTTGTTTCTGTAAATCCCAAATAGGCTTCCACCGAATCTGTGTGTAAGTCTGTTTCTTCATAACGCAACTCTCCTAAAGCAGTCATTAATACAAATTGCAGACCAATTGATTTACCAGCTTGTGCCGCGCTTGCCGGGTCAACAATACTGCTCAGGCTTAATGCCTGCGCATTGAGCATACGCTTAACCGCATTGCTGTCAATTATCTTTAAAAAAGGATTATTGCTCTTAAGCAACGAAGCCATAATTTGCTGATCAAGCATTTGGTGGAAACCTTCTTTGTGCGTTTGATTTTGTACCGCTAAAATTCCTACTTCAATGCTGGCTTTTTTTTGTGTTTCTAAAAGTAATTTTTTTGTGTTTTTATAGGTAGAATCCACGGATATCACTTTTGAAAAATCGCGCCAGGCCTCTTTATAATTCCCCGCCTCTTGCATCTTAATACCATGCTGATAAAGGGGTTCAATAATGCTGTGCGGTCTTAAAACCGTTGCATTTATATAACCTGAGTCAATGCTTGCAATATTGCTGAAAATCAATTCAGCTTTATCATACTTATTAGCCTGCATCAGCTTTAATCCTTCGTCGTATTGTTTGCTGATGTATTCATTTTTGATATCCTCATATACCTCGTTATACATATTGGGCCAGTCAAGTTCCACTCCAACCGATTGTACCCGCTGATAATATTTTTGGCAACTGAGATATTGCTTCACCGCGCCTTCAGCATTGTTTTCAACAACGTATTTTCCAAAAGTGCTGAACTTGGCACTGAGTACATTATTTGCCGATTTCTTTAAGGCCTGCCGGGCTTCCGGGTTTTTGGGATTAATAAGCAAGGCATTGTAATAGTAATTTGCAGCATCATCAAAATTGCCGGCTAAAAAATAATTGTTTCCTTCTGTAATCAGTTTTTTACTCGTATCACATGCCGAAAAAAGTAATGAAATAAAAACCAAACTGACAACTATTTTCTGCATAATAATACTGTTTTAAAAATTCAGACAAACCTATTTGTTTTTCTTAGTTTCTTTGTTTCTTTGTAGCCCCTTACCATTCCAATTGCTACAAAGAAACAAAGAAACAAAAAATTATAAATTGTTGAGTTGGTATGAACCTACATCTTTTCAGGCACCTGGATGCCTAATAAACCAAATGCCGATTTAATAATCCGGGCCGTGAGTTCGCAGCTAAATAAACGCATTGTTTTTTGATCGGGATTTGGCTCTTTAATGATGGGATGATCGTGATAAAATAAGCTGTAAATTTTTGCCAGCTCAAATACATAATTGCAAAGTACACCTGGACTTAAATCCTTAGCAGCTTCTGCAATAACCAACGGATACTGATACATTTTAACCAGCAATTCTTTTTCAACCTTGCTTAATACCACTGCCTTCGGGTCAAAAGAATTCTTATTAAATCCGGCTGCATTGCGTAATACCGACCTGATACGGGCATGGGTATATTGAATAAAAGGACCTGTGTTTCCCTGAAAGTCTATCGACTCCTCCGGATTAAACATCATTTTCTTTTTGGGATCAACCTTTAATAGAAAATATTTAAGAGCTCCCATGCCAATGGTATGGTATAAGATTGCAAGATCTGCTTCACTTTCGCCTTCCATTTTACCCAGGGCCTTTGTAGTTTCGGCAGCAGTGTGTTCCATTTCTGCGATCAAATCATCAGCATCCACTACGGTTCCTTCCCTGCTTTTCATTTTGCCATGCGGCAATTCAACCATCCCATAACTCAAATGATAAATGCCCGGAGCATATTTTTTGCCCAGCTTCGAAGCAATTAACTTCAACACTTTAAAATGGTAATCCTGTTCATTGCCTACCACATAAATGGAACGTTCACAGCCAAAGTCTTTGTATTTCAATTCGGCTGTACCCAGGTCCTGCGTAATATAAACCGAAGTACCATCGGCACGCAATACCAGTTTCTGATCCAACCCATCTTCGGTTAAATCAATCCATACCGAACCATCGTCTTTTTTAAAAAATACGCCATTTATCAACCCTTCCTGCACAATTTCCTTACCCAATAAATAGGTGTTCGATTCGTAATAAAATTTATCAAAACGAACGCCCAGTTTTTTATAGGTTTCATCAAAACCTGCATATACCCAATCATTCATGGTTTTCCATACCCGGATTGTTTCAGGATCGTGGGCTTCCCATTTTACAAGCAAATCCTGGGCTGCAATAATAGAGGGCGCTTTTTTTTCAGCATCTTCAATACTCATTCCCGATAAGCGAAGGCTTTCAATTTCTTTTTTGTATTGCTTATCGAATTCAACATAATATTTACCCGCCAGATGATCGCCTTTGAGGCCTGAAGATTCGGGTGTTTCGCCATTACCCAATTGCATCCAGGCAACCATGCTTTTGCAGATGTGAATTCCGCGGTCGTTAACCAGGTTACATGTTTTTACAATATTGCCATTGGCTTCCAGAATTTGGGCAACTGCAAAACCCAGCAGGTTGTTCCGTATATGTCCCAAATGCAGGGGTTTATTTGTATTGGGCGAAGAGTATTCCACCAAAACAGCTTGCTTGCTATTGGGTTCAGCCTTTCCAAAATTTTCTTTCTGATAGTTTTCAAATAAAAAATTGAGCCAGTAATCAGTCCTGACACTTAGGTTCAAAAAACCCTTGATTACATTAAAAGATTCCAGTTCAGTAAAAGTTACCTTCAGGTAATTACCAATTTCACTGGCCGTTTGTTCCGGATTTTTCCTTGAAACTTTAAGATAAGGAAATACCACAAAAGTAAAGTCTCCCTCATAATCGGGAGATGTTTCTTCAATTACAATTCCCTGTGAACCCGCATCCGCCTTGTAAAGCTGTTGAAGGGCATTAGCTAATTGGGCTTTTATTATATCCTGAATCATTCTTTATTTTCACACTCTTTATTTGCCAAATATAGGCGAAGTGAAAATATTTTATATCAGGATTCAGATAATATCCCCGAATCTCTGCAAATTTTAAATTCCATAACCCGGACTTTCAATGGTATATGCAATATGCGGGGGATTTAACTCTTTAGAAAAAATGTCCACCAGATCTTTCCTGGTAATTATACCTGCAATATTCCCATTTTCGGTAACAGGCAATGCACCAATTTCTTCATCCTGCATTATCTTTAACGCATCACTTATTGGCGTATCAGGCTGAACCGAAACAGGGTTTTTGCTCATGATTTGTTCTATATTTATTTGATTATTCAAAGTGTCAAATGTAAAACATTCATTTGATTCTAATTTTTGCTGAATTAGTTCTAAAATATCAGTGGTACTCACCATTCCAACCAATGCTTCATTGTTTGTAATAGGCAAATGCCTTATTCTGTTTTTGGTGAAAAAAAATATGATATCGCTTAATTTACTTTGCAGGCTTCCAACAACAATATTACTGGTCATAAACTGACCAACTCTTAATGAATCATTCATAATCGTATTGATTATTTGTGTATTCAAATTTAGGAAATCGGCCAATTTGTTTCGTCTGAAACCGGTAAAAATTCGAGACTTTATGAACTATTATGAAAACTTTAATAATTCAATTATTGGATTGGTTCATGTTAATTTTTTATGCTCCCTGAACCAGACAAACAGGATGAATAATTACCGGAAAATTGCATGAATTTGCAATAAAACATTTATGATGCGCATCATTATGAACTGAAATTGCCAAATCAATTTGTTTCGGATTATTTATCATTACAATTGGGTTGAGAATAACTTCCTTAAACCGGCCTCCCCCATCCGTTGATTCGATCATTGTACCGGTAGCATGATCTGCATAATCAACAACAACAATATGCCTTTCGCTGCAAAGATGTAAATACCAGAGCATATGACAGGCTGACAAAGATGCCACCAGCATTTCCTCAGGATTGTACCTGCTTATATCGCCCAAAAAAACCGGATCGGATGAACCCAATATATCTGGCTTATGCGTAATGCTGATGATATGGTTGCGGCTATATGTTTGATAACTCCTTGTGCCTTCTCCTATATTGCCGGTCCAGGTTATTTTTGCTTTGTAATGATGTTCTTTCATATATTTAGGTATGAAGTATGAGGAATGAAGTATGAGATGATGAATTGGTTTTTACAATATTATAGAAAATACTTTTTTACCTGATGATTTTTAGATTAAATTATCTGTTTAAAAAAAATAGTATTTCATTTCAATACTTTTTACTAACTCTGTATTATAAATGTAAAACGCTATGAAAAAAAAACTTACTAACTATTTTATTTTAGGTCTGCTTCTGTTAACGGTAAAAATGGGTACTGCCCAGCTTAATTATCTGCAGGCAGGCTTCAGTACATTTTCAAGTACGTATGTTGATTTGGGAACAACAGGTACTGCAATTACCATGACCCACAACGACAGTGGTCACTCTGTGGCGGCTTTACCCATTGGGTTCACGTTTAACTTTAATTCATCCGCTTACGATTCATTTACCATGTATGTGGATGGTTTTATTAAACTGGGAAGCGGATTGGTATCAGCCGATACCAATATGAACTTCAGCGCTTACAACCAGCCCCCTCTGGGAGGTCCGTTTAATTCAACGTATCCCGAAGATACGAGCCTGATATTTCCAATGGGAAATAATTTATGGCCCTGCAATTTAAGCAGCACTTCACTCGGAACCGGAACAGCAGATTTCAGAGTTTCTACAACCGGTTCACCGGGTACAAAGGTTTGCACCATTCAATGGAAAAACCTGAGTGATAAATATCTTTTTATTACTACCCAGGGCGCATCTCCCGCTCCTATTTATACACAATATGATACTATCAATTTTCAGTTAAAATTATTTGAAGGCACCAATGCCATAGAGTTCGTTTACGGTCGCTGGGTGTCTTCTGCAAATACCTCACAGGCTCGCTTTGGGGCATGTGGAATTAAGGGAAACAATTCTTCAACGGGCGCACGCTGTCTCACGGTAACCAAAGGCTCTGCTGTTGCATGGGGTTCCGCAACTCCCAACTCGCAAAGCACCGGTACACCCCTTGGAAACTATACGGTGAATGCACTTAATTTTGGCAACAATGTAGTTACTTCACGTCCTGCACCGGATATCGGAAGGGTTTATCATTTTGGTCCGGTTGTGTATAATGATGCTGCTGTGGTTGAAGTACGATCCATGGGTAAAGTAGCAATCCCTGCTTTTGTGGGTGATTCCATCACTGCTAAAATTACCAATCCGGGACTGAATGCACAAACCAGTTTGGTAGTAACACTTACGGTAAGCGGCACAAATACCTATACCACAACCAGTACCATTAGTTACCTGGCACCGGGAACCAGTACCATTGTGAGTTTCCCTGCATATACTCCTGCCAATACCGGTTCAAACCTCTTAACCATTTCGGTTCCGTCTGATGACAACCTTACCAATAATTCATATTCATACAGCATGTCGGTAAGCAACCGAAATCTGGGATACACTGATACTACCCGGTCATTCGCCGGTTCCAATGGCAGCATTGTTCAGATTTATGCCTGTAAATACAAGGTGAGCGGTTCACGCCTGATTACCAATGTACGATTCTTTATTCCTGCCAATTCAAATGCGGTGGGAGTTCCCATAACAGGAGTTGTTATCGATTCAACAAATACCATTGTGGGTACTTCAGCAACTTATAATTTAGGCAGTTCCGATATGGGATCTTATGTTACCTTACCCATCCTATCTCCGCAGCCGGTAATTACAAATACCAATTTTTATGCGGGGATTAATGTAATTACAAGTACGGCAACTCCAGGTTCTTACTTAAACATATACCAGAGCGAAGGTGATGGAACTACTAGCTACCCGCCCAGGCCTGAAGTAAGTTATTATTTTCCAACAGGAGCAGCTGTTGCACCCAATCAGCAATATAACGGACGATCCATGATCGAATGTACTGTTGACCCGGTTCCACCTGTCACTTCAAATACCATTTCGGGAGCACAATCCATCTGTTCCAATTCTGTTCCCAATCAACTCAATGGCTCAATACCCTCAGGAGGTACGGGAGCTTTTACCTATTTGTGGTTAAGTTCAACCACAAATGCAACAACAGGTTTTTCAGCAGCGGCAGGAACCAATACAACGCAGAATTATCAGCCAGCATCCTTAACAGCTACAACCTGGTTCAGACGTGTGGCAATATCTGTTAACAGTGATACATCAGCAGCTGTTCAAATAACCGTAAACAATACCAATGCGTGGCTGGGTACCAGCACATCCTGGACATTGCCCTCCAACTGGGGATGCTCACGTGTACCCATTGCCAGCGATGATGTGAGTATCAGTTCAGGCCCTTCAAACATGCCGGTAATTAGCAATGCATTTAATACTGCAAATAATATTACAATCGGTACAGGTGCCACTTTAACATTGAATAATGCAGCTTCATTTTTGTCAATGGATGGCAATTTAATCGTAAATGGTACCTTGAGCCATACCAACGGAACCATTGCATTTACAGGCTCTTCAGCGCAAACCATTTCAGGAACCAGTTATGCACGGATTGAAGTAGCAAATGCTGCAGGCGTATCATTAAACGGAAATGCCATTATCACCGATTCATTAATTTTTACCAACGGCAACCTGAATTTAAATGGAAATAACCTAACCCTTAATGGAACTGCATCAAAAATTACAGGCGCCACATTTACCCGTTATGTTTGCAGTAATGGAACTGCAGGCTACTTAACCATACAAAATATTGGTTCAGGACAAAGAACAGGTGCCGTTTTATTCCCTGTTGGAAATAGTTCATACAATCCTATAACAATTAATAATACCGGCACAGCCGATCATTTTAGTGTGCGGGTTATTGATAGTGTAACTTATACGTACACAGGCTCAACACCTACCGGAAGTAAAGTGTTATTTAATGCTGTGAACCGAAGCTGGATCATCAATGAATCCACTGCAGGTGGCAGCAATGCAACGGTAACAGCCCAGTGGAATGGTACCGATGAAATGGCAGGTTTTAACCGCAGTCAAAGTTATATTGCACGTTATACTGGTAGCACATGGTCGTCGGGAAATGCGGGCGCTCCAGCTGGTACCAATCCTTATGTGCAATCCCGCTCGGGTATTACCGCATTTTCACCTTTCACAGTGGGAAGCGGAACGGGTGCAGGAACCTTACCGGTTGAACTGCTTTCATTTTCAGGCACAAAATCAACGCATGCAGTTAAACTCAACTGGATTACCGCAAGTGAAATGAATAATGATTATTTTATCGTTGAACGCTCGGCAGGTAGCAAATATTTTGATGCCATTGGCAATAAAGTAAAAGGCCAGGGCAATAGCAATACCCTAACGGAATATAATCAAACAGATGAAAATGCATATTCATTTGCCAAATTGAATAACAGCTCGGTTTTATTTTATCGTTTGGCTCAGTACGATTTTAACGGAACCAAAACCTATTCGAATATTATCAACGTAAATATTGAAAACAATTTAAATACATTAAATGCAAGCGTTGAACCCAATCCGTTTACAAAAGATTTAACAATAAAAATTCATTCTGCCACTGCTGCAACAACCAGCATTAAGTTAATGGATATGGCAGGCCGGATTTTACTAAGCAAATCATTTGAAACCATAAACGGCAATAACGAATACAGTATAAACGAGCTTGATAAACTCGCCTCAGGTGTATATTTTGTAATTATCTCTCAGGGCAATGAAAGCCTTTCCTATAAAGTGATTAGGGCGAATTAGGAAGTAGGATCCCGATAGCTATCGGGAAGAAAATAAAAAACGAGTGAATAACCCCGGATAACATGATTGTTGTCAGGGGTTATTTTTTTAATTGTAAAAACAGGTAAATTGCATCATGAAAAAGTGGTTTTTGAAAAAAATCATATTTACTTCCATCCTGTTTTGTTTATCAATTAATAAAACAGAGGCACAGACTTTTGAATGGATTTCCCCTGATGACCCCGAAGTTTACAATGAATACTTTAAAATACAGGAAACCGCAACTGGCGATTTTTTTGTTTTGGAGTATCGTTTTCAAACGTCACAAAGTTTATTAAAATTTAACAGGTTTGGCACTTTATTATGGACGCTAAGCCCCTCAAATCGTTTGTATGATTTTATTACTCTGGATAAGGGTCGTTCTTTTTATGTTTTGGGAGATGGTGGGCAGACTGGTAATATTCTTTTTAATTTAAACCAAAATGGAATGGTTAAAAAACAAACCTTCTGCACTGATTGTAATGCATATAAATTCTATGGGCAGTTATACAAGAATCAACTTTTAACTTATGGCAGCCGGGACTTTTCAGATTCCGTTTTCCATCCAGTTATTGAATTCAGGGGCTTAAATGGTGATGTCCTGGGTAAAACGGAAATTGCCCTCAAACAAAATTATGGAAGTACAGTAAAATTATTTGAATTAAAAGATAAAAGCGGGTTCCTGATCTTTGGACTTAATAGTTATACCATTTTAACTTCGCCTTTTATTTTTACTGTTAAAACAGATAATTCCGGAAAAATAATAAAAGAACAAAAGTTTGGTGAAGGAGATAGTGGATTTCAAACAATGTTTTGGGATGTGATTGAGAAAGATGGAAGTTTTTATATATTTAATAGTTTCTTTTTTACCAACCTTCATGAATTTAGAAATGGAGTAATTCAATTTAATCAGAATGGGGATTACGTTGGAATTAAAGATATTGATTATAATGAAAATATTTTTTCTTTTGCAACTACACGTGATAATGGATTTATTTTAGCAGGATCTTCCCTGATTAAACTCGACAGTAATTTTAAAGTGGAATGGCGTAAAGTTTTCAGAGATAGGACTGTCATCTTAAGTGTGTCGCAAGCTGCCGATGGCGGATATTACGGTTCAGGACTCGTACAAAATTGGACGAATCCATTATTCTCACATAATAGAGCTTATCTGTTTAAAACCGATGCATCTGGCAACATAGATAGCAGCGCCAAATATCCTGAAATATCAATTTTCCCAAATCCTGCAAAAGATGAACTCAGGATAGATTTACCTTTTGCTGAGGAATATTTTATTAATATCATCGATTTGCAGGGACGCCAGTGTATAAATTATACAACCATAGGTAGCTCCGCAGCCGATATCAGTAACCTCAATCCTGGCATATATTTGGTTCACATTAAAGATAAAAATGCTGCCACCATTAAAACACAGAAACTGTTAAAACAGGATTGAAAATTAGTTAAGCATTTGGGTTTTATTGCAACCCTGATTAGTTAACGACTACGCTCGAACTGACATGTATTTTTCTTCCCCTCTTCCTTTCTCCCCCTCATACCATCCTAAACTCCTACCCTCTTACCCTCCTACCCTCATCCACTCCTACCCTCACTTACCCCCTCTCAAATTCTTATAAATTTTAATGGCAGTAAACAAGAGTATAATTAAAACCGCAATCCCAATCAACCCATATACCCAACTCATGCTTTGCTTTACCACAGCAAGCACAACTATGGTGCATAAAAAAACTGTTGGCACCTCATTCCATAAACGCAATTGGGTACTGGTGTATTTAAAAATATTATTTGCCTGCTGTTTGTAAATTACATGAAGTGTGTATTGATAAATAAAGAGCAATCCTACCAGTCCAAATTTTATGTACAACCACAGTGGAATGGCAGGATAAATATACAGCAACCACGAACCCATTATTAAGGTTAGTACCGCCGATGGCCAGGTAATACCAAACAAAAGACGTTTAATCATGATGTTAAACTGATTTTGAAGGATACTTTTTTCGGGTTCCGTTTTATCGTTTGCTTCGCGGTTGTATATAAATAAACGCACCTGGTAAAACATGCCGCTAAACCAGGTTACTACAAAAATAATATGTATCGCTTTGATATATAAAAAATCCATTTGCTTTAACTTACTTCATTGTATAATACAGATATTGTTTTTATCCATTCGGGATTTGTGTTCAAACAAGGTATCAGTTCAAAAGATTCTCCACCCGCCTCCATAAATAATTCTCTTCCTTCTATGTTTATTTCTTCCAGTGTCTCTAAACAATCGCTCACAAAAGAAGGACAAACAATCAGCAGTTTTTTAATTCCTTTAGCCGGCATCTCCTTTAGTAAGCCTGCTGTATAGGGTTTGAGCCACTTGTCCTGTCCCAGGCGTGATTGAAAAGAAAAACTGTGCTTATCGGCTGGTAAATGTAATTGTTTTGCCACCAGCCGGCTTGTTTCCTTTACCTGATGTTTGTAACAATAAAAATGCGCTTTCGAATTTTGGTTGCAACAGTCGGCCTGCATTAAACAATGACTATGTGTAATATCCGTTTTTTTAATATGCCGTTCTGGAATTCCATGGTAGCTAAACAGCAAATGGTCGTATTCATTTTTCAGAAACGGACGGATACTTTCGCTTAACGAATTAATATAGGCAGGGTGCTCATAAAAAGGAGGAACAGCATGAAATTTAAAGGCATAGTTACCTTTACTATAAGCATTTTTTACATGAACCAAAGCGGTTTCATAACTGCTCATGGCATAATGTGCATACAAGGGTAAAACAACCAATTCTTTTAAATCGGGATGTTCGATATGGATTTCTTTTAACACCGACTCGGGATCCGGATTGGCATAACGCATGCACATATAAGCAGGTATATCCAATTGCTTTGCAACCAAAGCCGTGAGCTGCCGGGTATGGTGAATCAGGGGCGAGCCGTTGCTTGTCCAGATGGATTTGTATTTGGCAGCACTTTTAGGCGACCTGAACGGAACGATAATGCCTTTAACCAAAAGTAATCTCGGGAGATATGGAATATCAATTACTTTTTCATCCATTAAAAACTCATTCAGATACTTTTTTACATCCTGAACTTCATAGGAATCGGGAGAACCTAAATTAACCAGTAATATTGCCTTTGTTGCCATTTAATATAATTTGTCAGATTGCCTTGCTGAAAACATTTTTACCCATGTGTTGAAGTGCCATTCTCGCATCCAGCGCTGCGCTGATATTGCGGATAAAAATGGAACCCTTATCCGTAACAGAAATTCTATCTCTCGCTATTTTTACCAGTCCATCCGCTTCCAGCAATTTAAGTTTATTGAACGCCATCTCAACAAAATCTTTATCCAATTTGTTTTCATCCAGGCGCGTGGTGCCGGTACACATCAATTCAAGAATATTTTTCCGTAGTATCAAATCCTCTTCATTCAGTTTATGACCATTAACTAAGGGAAATTCGCCCTTATTTACACGTTCCTGGTAGGCTTCAATTTCCTTTTCATTTTGTGCAAAAGCTCCCCATGCATCGCTGATACTCGAAGCCCCAAGTCCGATAATCAATTTATTTTGTGTGGTGGTATACCCCATAAAATTACGGTGCATTTTACCTGCTGCCGCTGCTTTTAATAGTTTATCATCCGGCAAAGCAAAGTGATCCATGCCAATGGCTTCAAATCCATTTGCAGTGAGCAACTCCCTTCCTTTATGATACATATCCCATTTTTGCGATGCCTTTGGTAAATCATCATCGGTATACCTTCGTTGAACCTTGCTCTTCCAAGGCACATGGGCATACGAATAAAAGGCAATCCGGTCCGGTTTCAATTCGTTAATGAGCTTGATTGTATTTTCAACACTGGCTACTGTTTGTTTGGGAAGCCCATAAACCAAATCAATATTAATGCTTTCAAATCCTGCTGCCCTGGCCCAGTCTGCCACTTCTTTTGTTTTCTCAAAGGTCTGGTTTCTGTTTATTACGTATTGAACCACAGGATCAAAATCCTGAACGCCCATGCTGATCCGGTTAAAACCAACCGATGCCAATGCAACTAAATGTTCCTTTTTGGTGAAATTGGGATGCACTTCAACACTGAACTCATGGTCATCAGGGATTGTACAATCTTTTACAATTCCATTAATTAATTCAACCAGGTGTTCAGGACTAAAAAAAGTAGGGGTACCTCCACCCAAATGAATTTCTCTGATAATGGGTTTGTTTGGAAAAAGGTTTTTATACAGGTTCCATTCTTTTAATACACTTTCGATATATGGTGTTTCTACATTGTGGTTAACTGTAATGCGTTTTGTACAGGCGCAAAAAGTACAGAGGTTTTCACAAAAAGGAAGGTGAATATAAATACAGATTTCACCCTTTTCATTTTTATACGTATCAAGCAAAGCCTCCTTCCAAACATCTGTATTAAAATGTTCGAATTCCCAATACGGAACCGTTGGGTAGCTGGTATACCGGGGGATGGGGACATCATATTTATTTAAAAGGCCGGGCAATTGTTCATCCATAAAAATATTGTTTAACTAAATTTCCGTATTGCATCCAGGGTTTTTTCAATATCATTTTCCGATAAGGCATCACTTAAAAACCAGCTTTCAAATGCCGAAGGGGGCAGGTAAATTCCATGGTTCAGCATATGATGAAAAAAGCGGTTAAACGTAGTTGTATCACATGCTGCGGCGGTTTCAAAATCAGTCACTTTATGTGCACCAAAATGTACACTCATCATACTTCCCATTTGATTGATGCTATGTTCGATTCCTTTTTTTAACAACAATTCCTGTATACCCGATTTTAATTGCATTCCCTTTTGTTGCAGGTTTGAATAGATTTGCGAATTGTTTTTTAAAATAGATAAAGTAGTATAACCACAAGCCACTGCCATGGGATTTCCACTAAGGGTACCCGCCTGGTAAACATTTCCTGCAGGTGCAATATGATTCATGATTTCATATTTGCCTGCAAATGCACCCACCGGCATGCCTCCGCCGATTACTTTCCCATAGGTAACAATATCTGCATTTACACCATATACCTGTTGCGCACCACCTGCTGCCAAACGGAAGCCGGTCATTACTTCATCAAATATCAATAAGGCACCATGGGCATCACATAGCTTTCTTAATCCTTCTAAAAATCCCGGTTCAGGCAAAACACAACCCATATTGCCTGCAAGGGGTTCAACAATAATAGCCGCTATTTCTGCAGGATATTTCTGAAACCAATCGGCTACTTCTTCCAGATTATTATACGCTGCGATCAGGGTATCTTGAGATGCACCTTTGGTTACACCCGGTACATGCTGTATGCCTAAAGTTGCTACTCCACTACCCGCTTTTACTAAAAAAGCATCTGCATGTCCATGATAACAACCATCAAATTTTATAAATTTATTTCTGCCGGTATATCCCCTGGCCAAACGCAGTGCACTCATGCAGGCTTCGGTTCCGCTGCTTACCAAACGAACACTGTCGATATTGGGAACCATCGATTTGATTAACTCCGCCATTAAGGTTTCTGATTCGGTGGGTGCTCCAAACGATATGGCCTCTGAAGCTCTTTTTACAAGCGCATTCACCACATCGGGATGACAATGACCCAATATCATCGGCCCCCATGAATTTATATAATCGATGTATTTATTTCCATCGGCATCAAACAAATGTGCCCCACTTGCCGATTGCATAAAAATAGGATTTCCTCCAACACTTTTAAAGGCCCGTACCGGTGAATTTACGCCCCCCGGAATGGAAAGTTTCGCCTGTTCAAAAAGTTTTGTGCTGTTCTGATATTGAGTAATTGCCTGCATACCTTTTTACTTTTATTTTAGGAAATTAATTTTGCGATGTCTTTTGCGAAATACGTTGCGATTAAATCTGCACCGGCCCTTTTAATGGATAATGTGGTTTCCATCATAGCTTGCTGTTCGTTTAACCATCCCTTTTGTGCAGCTGCTTTAATCATGGCATATTCACCACTTACATGATATGCACTTACCGGTACCACTACTTCATTTTTAACTTCACGTATAATATCGAGGTACGATAAGGCAGGTTTTACCATAACAATATCTGCTCCTTCTGCAATATCCAATCTCACCTCTTTAATCGCTTCCAAACGGTTGGCGGGATTCATCTGATAACTTTTCTTATCTCCAAATCCGGGTGCCGAATCCAACGCATCTCTGAACGGACCATAAAAACACGAAGCATATTTTGCACTATAACTCATAATTCCGGTATGATGAAATCCTGCCGTTTCAAGCGCCTGCCTGATGGCACCAATTCTTCCATCCATCATATCGCTCGGTGCCACAAAATGGGCCCCTGCTTCGGCATGACTGACAGCCATTTTTGCAAGTACAGAAACGGTGGCATCATTTACGATTTCATTGCCCGATACAATTCCATCATGACCAAAACTTGAAAAAGGATCCAGGGCTATATCCGTCATGATGCACATTTCCGGACAAACATTCCGGATGGCACGGATGCTGCGTTGCATGAGTCCCTGCGCATTTAAAGCTTCCGTACCGGCATTGTCTTTCAAGGCATTTTTGCATTTGATAAACAACAACACACATTGTATTCCCAACGACCATAAAGCTTCAACTTCCAATAAGGTCATGTCCAGACTTTTTCTGTAATAACCCGGTAAGGAACTGATTTCTTCATTCACAGATTCCCCTTCAACAATAAATAAAGGTGCAATAAAATTTGCTGGCGTGAGCCTGGTTTCAGTTACCATATTTCTGATGGCAGGCGATTGGCGTAAAATTCTTGGGCGGTAAATCATTGTCTTTAATGTTTTTTATAGTTCTTAACTGCATCAACAAAAGCTTTGGCATGTTCAACCGGAACATTGGGTAATATGCCATGCCCCAGGTTTGCAATATATTTTTGAGTTCCAAATTCATCGATCATTTGTTTTACGGCTTCCTGTAATTGCGGTATCGGCAATAACAATTTTGCAGGATCAAAATTACCCTGAAGCGTAATGGAATTATGGGTGAGTTCTCTGGCCAGTTTGGGTTCAATACACCAATCAATACCTAAAGCCGAAGCAGATGATTTTGATAAATCCGGTAAAGCATACCAGCTTCCTTTGGGGAATAAAATTACGGGTATTAAAGAGCTTAATTCATTGGCAATTCTTTCCAGATAGGGTTGTGCAAATAATTTAAAATCACCGGGAGCAAGCAATCCGCTCCAGCTGTCAAACACCTGAATGGCATCGGCTCCGGCCAAAACCTGTTTCTTTAAATACGCAATGGTTACATCGGTAATTTTATTCAATAACTGATGCGCCAGTTCGGGTTGTGAAAAACAAAATTGTTTTGCTTTATCAAAAGTTTTGCTTCCTTTTCCTTCAACCATATAACATAAAATGGTAAAGGGTGCTCCTGCAAAACCAATTAATGGAACCCGGTTATTCAATAATTTTTTTGTTAAGCGAATGGCATCGTAAACATATTGTAACTGATCAGAAGCTTCAGTTACAATTAACTGATCCATATCCGATTTTGATGCAATTGTTTTCGGTAAATAAGGACCTTTGCTTTCTATCATTTGAACCTCAAGTCCCATTGCCTGCGGGATCACAAGGATATCGGAAAACAGAATCGCTGCATCTGTTCCCACAATGTCAACAGGCTGTATGGTAATTTCTGCAGCAAGTTCCGGGGTTTGAACGCGGGTAAAAAAATCATATTTTTTCCGCAATTCAATATATTGCGGTAAATACCTGCCTGCCTGGCGCATCATCCAAACGGGTGGACGTTCTACCTCTTCTCCCTTAAGTGCTTTTATAAATAAGTGCGCTGTTGTCATGTATGCTGATTATAATAGTTAAAAACTTCTGTTAATAAATCCTGCTCACTCGCAGTTTTTGATATGATGATATTTGAATGATTTAATTCGGCCAGATGATTGGCTGTGGTTGATCCCACACAAAAAGCAGGAACCTCCGGCATGAGTTTATTTAATTGTAAAAAAGCATCTGCCTGCGATGGACTAAAAAACATCACCCCATTAAAGTCCTCCACAACTTTTGATATGATTTGCTTATGGTATACTTCCAATTCGTTTAATGTGATACCGGCATGTTGAAGCTGTTCTCTCAATTCATCCCTTCTGATATTTGCTGTGCAATGAAGCACTTCTTTTACATTGCTTAAAATAATTTCATTTGCCAGTTTCAAAGCATTGGGTGCATCAGCCATAATCATAAATCCATTTTCAAGTGCCGCAGTTTTTGTTTTCCCACTTATACAAAAGGCATTGTTGTTTATTAATTTTATTGCATATTTTTTTACCAGTCTGGCAACAGCCGCTACCGCATAAGAACTGGTAAAAATCAATGGAAAGGTATTATCCCGCAAGGTCTGAACCAACAAGGGTTGATCAGGAAATGTTATGTTTACAAAAGAATCATCATGGATCCGGATGCCTTTATTTTCGGCTTCGCTTTTATGGGATTTTTCTAAAAATCGGGTACATGCAATATGAATGAGTTTATTTCCCACTTTTTAGAAATTCCGGTTTTTTTGAAATGTTTTTAATATAATAGCTCCCCCATTATTAATTAATTGCTGAGCCGCTTTTTCTCCGGCAAATTTTGCATCTTCTATATTAACTTCTAATTGAACCTCCGCTTTTTGCTTTCCATCAATGCTTAATACATTTCCTTTAAAAACAAGATTGCCATTCAATACATGTGCATAGGCAGCAATCGGCATGGTGCATCCTCCCATTAATTCCCTGAGAAAATTCCTTTCAGTCCGTGTTGCAAGCTGCGTGTCATCATGATTTAAGGTCTTGCATATTTCCAGGATTTCTGGGTCATCCTTTCTGCAAACAATTCCCAATGCACCCTGAGCTGGTGCAGGGAGCATCCAGTCCAATTCTATTTTATAAGGAACTTTTAAATCAATCCGTTCAATACCGGCATGCGCAAATAATGCACCATTCCAATTTTGGTTTTCAATGAGTTTTTGCAAGCGGGTATTTATATTTCCCCTCAAGGTTTCGGTTTCGTGCGATGGAAACCTGTTTAACCATTGTGCTTTTCTTCTTAAACTGCTTGTGGCGATTATATAATTTTCACGAGCTTCAGGCAAATCTCCTTCGTTTTTATATACCAAAACATCCTTGTGGTTTCCGCGTTCTGGGGTAGCTGCCAACACCAATCCTTCCGGCAATTGCGTAGGGACATCCTTTAAAGAGTGAACCGCAATGTCAATTTTATGATTCAACAATGCAGCATCCAATGTTTTGGTAAATATGCCCTGAACCCCCATTTCATAAAGCGGAGAAACCAGGTCTTGCTCTCCATCACTTTTTATGTAAACAAGCTCACAGTTGTTGCCTGTTTTTTCAATCAATCCCTTTATAAAAACGGCCTGCCATACTGCAAGTTCACTTTCGCGGGTGCCTATTAATATGTTCCTGAGCATGACCTGCAATTATTAATAACTTCACATGTATGAAAGCTTGTTTTACACTTAAAAGTACCGGGATTTTCAAAAAGATAAGAGTCAATTATTTTTTCTGGTTCTTTAGGCAAATTGTTTTTCGACTTCACATAGTTTGCAAAATGCGACATACGCTTACCAATAATCCGCGTCTTTTCATGAGATTCCAAATTGTTAATATGCGGACATTCCATACTGAGCTGAACGATTAAACTTTTCCATGTTTTAATGGAATCCGATTTTTCATAGATTTCACTCCATTGTATAAATTCAGCCAGGTGTTTATTTAAAATATCAAGTGCCAGGGGGAGCTGAGACTTTCTGTTTTCTATATTGTGATTGATCAAACTTGAGGCATCGTCCACGGTAATCAATTCGTTTTCTCCGCTATTCAAGGATGGGTCAATGGCCCGGGGTACCGACATATCAAAGAATAATTTCCTGTTTCCATTAACAATCATGTTGTGTTCAACCAGGTAATTTTTTGCATTACTTACTGCAGTTATGATAATATCAAAATCGTTGATTCTTGTTGGAATCTCTTTAAAATCAAACCAGTTACACGATAATTTTTCGGCCAGGATCCTGGCTTTACTTTCTGTTCTGTTACTCAAATAAAGTTTGTCAAGCGGAAAATGACTTTTAATATTTTGTGCAATGCCCTTACCAAATTCACCGGCTCCGATGATCAGCACTTTTTTATCCCTGATAAAATCCCGGTCTTTTAAAAATTTTACGATTGCATAAGATAATGAAATGGTTCCACCCGATAATTCCGTATTGCTGCGTATTTCTTTGGAGGCCTGAACGCAATGGTTGGCAAGCCTTTCAAAATATCCGTTGAGCAAATGGTGTTTTTTGGCCGTATGAAAAGCATTTTTAAACTGCCCAAGTATTTCAAGGTCGCCAATAATCTGGGAATCCAGACCCGAGCCCACTTTAAACATATGGTCAATGGCTTCTCTGCCTGTCAATTTCATCATTTTATCCTTCAGGATAAAATCATTCAGCGTATGTTTGGCATACAATTTTATGGCTGTTTCCATATCCCCGTAACCAAATATTTCTGTCCGGTTGCAGGTATTGATAATTACCAGAGACGGGAAATTAATTTCCTTTGCTTCCTGAAAGATACTTAGCTTTTGTTCTTCTGAAATTGCATAATAACTCCGTTCAGAAACATCTGCATGGTGGTGATTAAAGCCTATTACGAAACAATTTGAGATCATGGTTTGCGTTTACATGCGCAAAGATGTAGCTGCATACGAATTGAAAAAATGATAATATACATTCTTACCTAAATATGATAATTCAAACGCATCTCATTCTCTTATGCAGCATTTTTAAAAGCCGCTCAGCTATTTTAAATCAGCATTTTAACCCCTCAATCATGCTTCATTGCTCAATTGTCACCAAAATGTAAACTTATTTTATTATGATTATTGTCATGCAAAAACCTGAGTGCTATAGAGTCCTACACTAAACTATTTCCTGCTGAGCAACTTTATTTATTTACCTTTCTATTTTTCAGAAAGAGTCCAGACATTTATTTTAGATTGAATTTGTATTATTCCTTTCATCAAGTTATAATGTACGATATTTCCTAATCCAAAATTTAGTTTGAACGTTTTGTATTGTCTCATATTAGTTGATACAGAATCATTATAATACCACTCATACATATAAATTAAATTAATCGGATACAATCTGGTTGAATTGATGTTCATATCCATCACTTCAGAAACATATCCATCATTTTTATATAAATTAATTTCTAAATTTAACTTATCGTTTTTGTCTATAAACTTGTAATTAAAAGCCTCATAGTAATCGGTATTTGGAGGACAATCAGGATTTGCATAAAAGGATGATGTGACATAAAATTGTTTTTTCCCTTGTCCCATACAAACTGCGGTATCATGATTGTTGCTGACAAAAACAAGTGTATCCGTTCCTGAATATGGCACCTTGGATTTAGCTGGCTCACTTAAATAATAATAATATTTATCGCCTCCGCACTTGGTATTGTTGTTATCCTTTTTGCAGTTGTGCAGGGAAAAAGTTGCAAAAAGTATAAGGAGAAGATAGGTAGGTTTTAGTTTTTTCACGTTTCAATACTTTTAATAAAGAACTAAGGTATATA
The DNA here is from genome assembly GCA_030680835.1 of Bacteroidota bacterium. Classification (GTDB taxonomy): domain Bacteria; phylum Bacteroidota; class Bacteroidia; order UKL13-3; family UKL13-3; genus B1. Next base: position 79,790 of record JAUXUD010000004.1, on the reverse strand, counting down.
TAATTTTATTTGATTTCCTAACCAAAATGTTGAGTGCCACTTATTTAGTAACGTTCTAAATCATATTTAGGGTATGTCCATTTATTCAATAGTTTGAACTAATGCTGAGTAAATTTGTTTTATGGCTTTCGAAGTGACATTTCGTATAAAGTAATGATTTGTGACATTTGATTATTTTGTACCTTTTTGCTTGATCAAAAAGGTACCCAAAAAATCAAGACTTATTACATTAACTGGCAAATGTAAAAAAGCTTGGCCTTGGCTCGCATCCCAAGCCGCAAGGCCAATCGATGCGACTAAGAGGCCTTGCTCAAGGTCTGCTACATTTGCTTTAATTGAATGATTATTTACTGGCCAATCTTTTAACATTTGCAGGCGTTATTGTAATAGGTCGGTCCTGAAGACTTCTAAATTTGAACAATTCCCTTTAGTCAATGCACTATATGAATTGTAGGGTTATTGGTGGAACCTAAAAAATTATTCAAACCGAATTTAATAGATTGAATTACTTGATAGCGTTATTATGCAAGAAAAATGTTATTAATGCCTCCTAATTTTTACCACCTAAACAAAAGGAAATTAAGGACCGACCTATTTCGGTGCCGCCAGCAATTGTTAAAAAGAAATGTGTGCGGCTGGTTTGTGCAAGCGGCCCTCGAGCAAGGCCTATCAGTCGCAACGGTTGGCCTTGCGGCTTGGGCTGCGTGGCAAAACATTTCTTTTTTACAAGTGCAAGGTGCAGAAATAAGTCTTGATTTTTTGTTTCTTTTTGATCAAGCAAAAAGAAAAAAAACAATCAATTGTAACAAATTATTAGTTCGATTAGAATGTTATATTTGAAAACACAGACTATAAATAACCGACTTTCAATAGATCCTATTGCTTAATAATCTTTTGTGTGAACACCTGGGTGCTTTCTATATCATTCGTTTGGATCAACCGAACAAAATAAATACCCTTAGGAAAATTTGCCAATTCAATGCTTTGGCTGGATTCTGATTCCATTGTAAATACTTTTTCACCCAAGGCATTAAAGAGGTTTAAAACATACCGGCCTTCAACAGGAGAAACGATATTCAAAACATCACTCGCCGGATTCGGGAAACATCTGAATTCAATCGGTTCACTTTTTACTATTTTGGCGTTTCCTGTATTCAATGGCTTATAGGTTCCACTTCGAAATTTTACAGTTCCCGAATTGTCATCTTCCCATATAACATAAATTTTACCGTTGGCCATTGCAATATCCATATTGGTTATATTAACCAAATCAACGGTATCATAAACAAGCGGAAATCCTTTGCTAATATCGTTTGTAAAAGTAACTGGAAGCTGTGCTACACCGCCAACACTTTGTTGCCATACAATAGCTGCCGCAACCCCATCGGTGGCGATACGCGGAAAATTCTGCTGGTTCAATGAAGCAATGTTGCTACTAGTTGTTGAAACCGAATTTACAATACCTGTGCTAATTGAAGTCCTGCTTAAATAGATGCGATTTTTTGTGCTTGCACCGCTCATAAAAACAGTGTACAATGAATCTCCAACAATCACCGCATCCGGACCACTGGCCGGACAAGACTGCAGGAACCAGTTTGTTTTATCTACCGCAAAACCTCTGTTAAATGAGATGCCGTTATTGCTTGAAATTCCTGTCCATATATCGCGAATATTACTCAGGTTATCGCGGTAAACCACCGCCGAAACAGAACCGGACGTTACAATGGCACCCGGGCAACAATCGCATACCTCTGCGGCTGCTCCGCTATAACCACTTGCCTTAACATCCTTTGAAAAACTTACGCCATAGTCGCTTGATTTTGCAACCACCCATCTTGAATCCAGAAATGAAGAATTGAATTTCATAAAAGCCACAAGTGGATTGCCCAAAGCATCCACACTCACCGTTGGGAAACGTGAGATACTGTCACCAATATTATCTACACGCACCGGCGCAGAAAATGACATGCCTCCGTCAAATGAACGCATAATATAAATATAATTGGTATCGGCTGCTTCCGGGGTTCGTTTTACAACTACATAAACCGTATCCCCTTTAGAAGCAATATCAGGTCCCATCCACGAAGCCGAGGCAACCTTTAACCATGCAGGATTTAACTTTACAGGCGTAGCAAACATAGTTCCCGTCCAGCGTGAAATGAAAACTGCGCCATCCGACATCCTGCCCCAGATTACAAGCGGATTACCCTTTCCGTCCAGCGTCATGCGGGGGTGCATATTGCCCGACGAACTCGTTGCAATATTCATGCTTGTATTCCAGCTAATGTTTGATTGTGCATTGGAAAAATTGCATACAAATAAAATGAAACATATAAGCAGTATTAATTTACGCATAGTATTTTATTAGATTATGGTTCAACTCAAATATATAAATAACTTTCATGCTTGCACTCTTGCCAACTTAAAATTACACCAAAACGACATATAAAATTCTTTGTTCCTTTGTTTCTTTGTAGCAACTGGAGTGCTTCAGGGCTACAAAGAAACTAAGGAACTAAGGGGAACAAAACAAATTATTAATTAGCTGAACTTAGGAATTCAATTATTTTTTCTGTTTCTTCTTTGGTCAGATTTGCCCGCACCTGCATATGCAATCCAATGGTCTTCCATTCTTCATCCGTAAAATCAACAGGTGAAGGACTGTTATGGCAGCGCACACAATTTTCGCCCCAAAGTTGTGCGCCTGATTTGCCGGTGATCACAGCTTTAGAAGTAGTACAGCTTTGCAATGCAATTACAGAAATAAATACGGAGAATATAATTCCGAGTATATAATTTAATTTTTTCATGTCTGATTATTATTAATATTTTAAAATCCAGCCGCTATATGCAATTGAAACATGCTTCCATTTCCCCCGGTCATAGTCGACATACCATGCCCTCCCGACATAGAACTTTCATTTATCTGATAGTTTGCTTTTATAACTGTTCTCCAGCTTAACCAGTAGTTTAAACCCACTGTTATCTGCGATTTATTATCAGCCCATAGAGAACCAACAGGTGTTGTATAAGCCGAGTATCTGCCCGCAATTTCAAAGTTTTTTAAAATCTGATTTTCTGCCAATGCCGGTCGGTATGCCATTTGCACATAATATGCCGAACTTTCATTGGTAAAGGTATAACGACTGGTATCTTCAGGATTATAATAAACAGCATTACTTATATTCGATAAACTGTATTGTCCTTTAATATCAATAATGCCCATTAAGGGACTGATTATTTTAACATAGGACAAATCAACAGCTGTTAACATTGCAGTCACATTTTCATAGTTCAAATCTTCATTCAGGGGATCTCCTTCAAAAGGTGAATGACTAGAACCGGGAGCTGCATAATATGCAGATAACCCAATTTCCAATGAGGAGTTTGATAAGGGCAAGATACCAATCCGTGTACCGATTGCTTTGTTGTTATTATTCTCGGTTTCGTTTTTAAACATCAGCATACCTGCTTCCTCAGGTTCTTCGGTACCATCTTTAATTCTGGGTCCGTTTACTGCATACAATGAATAGTTTAATTTTGAACTTCCCAACTGGAATCCGCCTCTCACTTCAATCCCCAAATCTCCGGATGGAGCAATCCCGTCATGCCCGAAACCCAGTGGCTGGGAAGCAAATTTATTGACCCAGGAAGGATGAAAACGTTCTCCAAAAGTACCAAAAGGTATCAAAAATTTTCCGGCTCTTACTACCAATCCTTTTGTTACTATATAAGATGCATTTGCGTAACCGAGATTGATTTCAAACTGGTTGGACATGTATTCCATTTCAAGCTCCGCTTCAATCAAAAAACGATCTCCATGTCTCCATAATAAAACCGGATTAAATGAGGTCATGTTAAAATTTATATTCTCATCAGAAGCATCAAATCCAAATTGTGTAAATCCCCTCAGCATAAAATGAGTCTGAACAGGTTTCTTTATGATAGCTATTTCATCTTTAATACTTTGAATCTGTGCTTGCGTGCTATCCTGAGCCTGCAATAGATTGATACCCGAAATAAAAAAAGCGATTAAAATCAATTTTGTTTTCATGTGTTATTTTTTTAATGAATTAAATGTTCGAATAAAATTAACCAGTTGCCAGCGTTGTGTTTCGGTGAGAATGGTTTTGTAACTTGCCATGGGTGGTCGCCCCTCAGTAATTTTCCAAAAAATGGCGCCATCTGTTTGTACCTGCACTTTCTGTGACGAGAAATTTGCAGGTCGTGGATTTAGTGCCAACCCGCCTATTCCATCCCCCTTGCCTTTGTCTCCGTGGCACACCACACATATTTGCATATAGATTTTTTTTCCTTCTGTAGCAGAAATAGCACTCCGCATTAATGGATTCGAAACTTTGTCGGCATCGGGAGGTGCTACCCATCCTTTTTCTGTGCCCTGATTACCCGCAGTTGAAAAAGGAAAATTAGGTGCCAGTAATATGATTATAAAAATGAATGCATATTTCATGGTTAATGTATTATTGAATTTTGATGGTTTTAGAGGTCTCACTCATTTTAGATTCGTTGCTGCTCATCGCCATCAGTTTCACTGTATAAGTTCCTGCTACTGTATAAATATGAGTTGGGTTTGCATCCGTTGTGCTGGTTCCGTCACCAAAGTCCCATTTGTATTTACTTGCATTGGTACTGCAGGTAGAATTAAAACTGATGGATTGTCCAACAGTTCCTGTTTCAGGCAGGCTGCAACAAGCCATTGGGGTTTTGGTACAGCTTGAAAATACAATAACTCCGATAAAGAGTATGCATAAAGATTTAATTAATTTTTTCATGTTTTTTAAGTTTAAATGTATTTTATGATAGTATCCCGGGTAATTTAATTTACCCTTATAAAAGGATTGCACATAAAATTGTACAATCTGATAAACATACCCATCCCATGTCTGTTTTAAAGCCTGGTTGTGTAGTTTATTATGAATATCAAATCAGAAAAACCCTGATAAAAGGAAGAAAGACAGCGGAAAGACCCGGTGGTGGTCTATAAAAAATTAAACGTTCAACTTCATTGTCATGCCCGGAGGAAACGATATTGGCTTGTATAAATTCAACATTATATCCAAAAAAATACTGAATAAGCTTGCCTGCAGATTGGTAATCGTCGCTGGCTATTTGCTGAAGTCCATTGACGCAGCAGGGTGGTTTATTCAAAACAGCAGAAGATTGTTTTTCACATCTGTCATTTTGTTCATCCATTCCGCAACCTGCCTTTCCATAACCAATCACCCATTTGGTTTGAACCAGTTTTCCTCCGCATAAGTGAACAGCCACGCCCACTCTAAATGATAAAGCGAGCATCAGAAAAGCAAGTGTTAGGGCAAGTATTCTTCTCATACTATTTACGGGTAAAAAAACAAATCTAATTGATTCGAAACATTGATGCAAGTCATGTTATTGATGTATTTCGGTTTGTATTTTTGACTTCGAATTTACAATTGTACTGATTTCTTATAAAAACTCTGTAAAAATACTGATATTAAACTAAAAATAACTTGCAGAATAAATCAATTGTATTACTTTTGAATAAGTTGCATTTAATTAATGATTATGAAAAAAAACATATACTTTTCAATTGTTCTGCTGTTTTGCGGTTTAACAGCTTTTGCACAAACCACTGCTGCTGATTTTACTGCCAACGATTGCGCCAGCGTATCCCATAATTTGTATTCGGAACTCAATGCAGGGAAAGTAATTGTAGTTTCGATGGTACATCCATGTGGCTCATGCGTGAGCCCATCGGTTTCCGCAAACAATGTTGTAAAAAACTATGCCAGTACAAATCCGGGTAAAGTATTGTTTTATCTGATTGACGGAAATAACAGTTGTTCATCCTTAAATACCTGGGCCAGTCCGTACGGAATGGGATCTGTTGTTCAGTTTTCAAGTTCTACAGTCAAAAATGAGTCGTATTATAGTCCCGGTATGCCAACCATCATGGTTTTCAGTGGGGCCAATCATGCAATTAAATTCAGGCAAAATAACGGATTGAATGCCACAAATCTCACAAATGCAATTAATGCCGCATTGATTAGCTCCGCAATTGAGGAGAAAAATGCCGACTTCCGCTTATCCGTTTATCCGAATCCGGCGGTTGATAAATTTTCAGTGACGTTTGTTTTAAACCAGAAAACAGAAATCAACTTCGAAATTTACAATATACTCGGTGCAAAAATCAAGTCGCTTGAACCCGAAAGATTCAGTGCAGGAAATCACGAAACACTAATTAATATTGAAACCCTGAGTAATGGCGTCTATTTCCTGAAATTGAATGCAGGTGAGTATTCACAATTAATCAGATTCAATATTGCAAGATAATTATTTTGTTTCCTGCATGAAACATTTCGCCTTAATTCTGCTTGTTTTTCTGTTTACCAACAAATCCCTTTTTTCTCAGGGGTGTTGCTCGGGTGGCAGCGGCAGTCCGATTGCCGGTGGAACTTCTCAGGGCGTTTTGCTTAAAGGTCAGGTTGAAATAGGTGGAAACTACCAATATTCGAGTTCCAATAAATTCTTTTCCGGCGATAAAGACACCGCTTCACTCCTTAAAAATTTAAGCAGCAATTACCTGTATTTAAGACTGGCTTATGGCCTCACCGAAAAACTGACGCTTTCGCTTGAAGGAGGATATTTTTTGGATAAAACCCTGGTTGGATTGAATCCTGAGAATATTTACAATACAAAAACTTCTTCAGGAATATCCGATATAATCATCTTTCCACGCTATGATGTGTATGATAAAACAGATGAAAAACATCATACCGAATTTACATTGGGTTTGGGAATAAAAATTCCTGTTGGCAAGTATTGCGACTCAACCCTTATCATTGATGATCCTTCAATAGGTAAATTCTATTCCATCTCACCCCCTACCGTTCAGCCAACCACCGGTTCAACCGATTTTATTTTTTATGGCTTTGCGTTCAGAGAATACAAAAAGGCAAAATTCAGAGTTTTTGCCAATGCATTGTATGTAAAAAAAGGATGGAATTCATTGGGTGAAAAATTTGGGGATTACGCAAGCGTTGGATTGTTTGCAGGAAAAACATTTTTTAGAAAATTAGGAATTACTTTGCAGACTAAGGGAGAATGGATTGATAAGATGGAACTGGTACCCTATGCAAATGCCGCACTGCTGAGTGTTGAACCTTTTTCAACGGGAGGTTATAAAATTTCATTCATACCTCAAGTCAGCTACACATACAAATCATTCACAGTATTTGGTTTTCGCGAAATCCCATTATATCAATACCAAAACGGTACACAGGTAGGCATGCAATACTTTTATACTGCAGGACTTACCTACCGTTTTATGCCTGCTAAATCCATCTGGAAGCAAACAAAAGCAGAGTAGCGCCCTGACATTTTAAACATTAAATTGCACGCATAACATTCCTGTTTTATTGCTTTATTAGTTTAAACTTTTGAGACAATTGAATAATAAAAAATGAAACGAAACTCATGCCTGCAGCTATGGCCCAGTCTGCAGGTGACATCGCATAAATACTTAATACTTTTCTTATGGGTTCAATCAGATAACTCGCTATAATAATTACAATGCAAGCCATTGAAGCATACCATACATATTTGTTTTTAAACACTTCCGTTTTAAAGAAAGACATATCGCCTGATCCCATATTAAATACATGAAGCAGCTGGCAGAATATCAAGGTATAAAATAATACATTATTGCACATGGCAGCATCAATACTTTCAATTCGTTGTGAAGTATAATGGCTGATGAAAACACCGGCTAATGAACAAATGCTGATGATTATACTGTAATAAATAACAGCCCACCACCTTCGCTTGTCGAGTATAGGTTCATCTGCATTCCTGGGCGGCAGTTGCATAATTGAATCACCCCCTCTCGTAACGCCCAATGCCAAAGCCTGCAATACATCCGTAATAATATTTATATATAATATTTGTAGTGGGAACAGCTGAAAATGCAAGTTTAAAATAGCCGCCGAAGCGATTATTATCAGTTCACTAATATTGCAGGATAGCAGGTAAACAACAAACTTACGGATATTCTCAAATATAATTCTTCCCTGTTTTATGGCATGCACAATTGAAGAAAACGAATCATCTTTCAAAATCATATCCGCCACGTCCTGTGCTACCTGCGTGCCTCTTTCACCCATGGCAATGCCAATATCTGCCTTTTTTAATGCGGGTGCATCATTTACCCCATCACCCGTCATCCCCACCACAAATTTCCGGTCCTGCAACACGGTCACCAAATCCAGTTTTTGTTTCGGACTTACACGCGCAAACACAGCGGTTTTTATCCAGGTATCTTTTTCACTTTCACTCAATTGCTCATAATCATGCATGTCATTGCCAATAATAACTGCTTGATTCTGGTCGGAAATAATTCCAAGTTTAGCTCCAATGTTTTTGGCTGTTTCGGGATGGTCACCCGTAATCATGATTACCTGTATACCTGCAGATTTGCACTCTTTTATCGCTTCAAATACTTCTTCCCGGGGTGGGTCAATCATGCCGTACAAACCTGCAAATGTCAAATCATCTGTTAACAGCCCGTCATTTGCTTCCGTGTTTTTGTATGCTCCGGCTATTACACGAAGTCCGGAGGCAGCCATTTGTTCAGATTCATTTAGCCATTCTTTCTTTTGAGCTTCTTCAAAATTTATTTCCTCATTACCGGTAAATAAGCGGGTACAATGTTTTATCAATTCTTCAACAGCTCCTTTTGCATAAATGGTATATCCATTTTCTGACTGGCATAAAGTAGCCATAATTTTTGTTTCCGACGAAAAGGGTTCTTCTTTCTTTACAGGATATTTATTTTTCCATTCCTTTATCGGGATGTTTTGCTGCATGGCAAACTTCAATAATCCTGTTTCAAGCGGATCTCCTGATTCCTTACCATCTTCGCTTATGCTGGCTGTATTGCACAATACAGCTATATACAGCATTATTTCATTGGATTTATTTTCATTTAATTTTTTATCCTGCAGTAAATCGGCCTTTTCAACTGCCGTAATAAGGGCACTTACCAAAATCTTGTTTTGTGTCAATGTTCCTGTTTTATCCGTGCAAATTACATTGGTGCCCCCTAAAGTTTCAACTGCCGATAGTTTTTTAACAATCACATTGTATTTAACCATTTTTAACATCCCATGTGCAAGCGCAAGTGTAGCAACAATGGGCAAGCCTTCCGGTATAGCAGCTACTGCAAGTGCTATCGATGTTTCCAGCATTTCAAGCCAATCCTTCCCATTGATTAACCCTACAATAAAAATGATAATTACCAGAACAACCGTAACTTTAATCAGTTTCTTGCTGAATGCTTCCAGCTTTTTTTCCAATGGGGTAACTGCCTGTTCTGCCGATTGTACGAGGCTTGCAATTTTCCCCAATTCGGTTTTCATTCCGGTGCCTGTAACCATTGCATAGGCATTGCCTTTGGTAACAGCACTTCCTTTGTATAGCATATTGCTGCGATCTGCAAGCAGCGTATTTTCGTTCACCTGACCAACCTGTTTTTCTGCAGGTATAGATTCCCCGGTCAGTGAAGACTCATCTGACTGCAATTGTGATGATTTAATAATTCTGAGGTCAGCCGGAACCACATCCCCCGCTTCAAGAAAAACGATATCACCCGGAGTTATTTCCTCCGAATTCACTTCTGTTATTTTACCGGAACGCAATACCCGTGTAGGTATATGAGCCAGTTTTTTAAGATTTTCCATGGAACGATCTGCCTGGAATTCCATGTAGAATCCAATAAAAGCATTAATAATAATAACAATGGCAATCGCAATCCCTTCAAGCCATTCCTGAAAAAGGAATGATAAACCCATCGCAAAAATCAGAATATATACAATTAAACTTTTGAATTGGGTGATGAATATAATCCACGGATTTTTCTTTTTCTCCTGTATGATTACATTCTTCCCAAATAATTTAAGCCGGCTTTGAGATTCTTCAACACTTAAACCAAGCTCAGGATTAACATCGAAAGTTTTTGCAAGATCATTTTGCAGCAGGCTATGAGCAGGAAGTTCACTTAAAAATTTCACTCAGATATATTTAATAAATTCACAAGTTAGACTTATTTATTCTCAAACTCAGATTTAGGATCATTTAATTTTCTTCAAACTTGAAAAAACCAGATCATTCAAAAAGGCAATTACTTCTGTCTCTTCTTTACTTTTTCCAAAATCAGTAAGGGACGGTAAGTGATACATAAAGAAATTTTGAAAATGTGCCATTTCTATAATTGTAGTTGCCAATGATTTTGGATATTTGTATTTCGGACTGCACTCCAAAATAATATTTCCAATTGTGGCACAAAGATCTTTGTAGGGTTTAAAAAAATGCTGCTTATTATCTTCGTTTACTTGTCTGGTTAAATATGCTTTTGATCCCTCTGAAATCACAATTTGGTGCAGTAAACTCTCATTTACATAACTCGTTTGTTCATCATCTTCTATAGATGATGCCAAAAGTTTTATCACTCTTTTTAATTTAACTGCCGGGTCTTTAAGGTTGTTGGTATGAAAACCAATCTGATATTCAACCCATCCCCAATACCAGGAGGTAAGGTACACCAAAAATTTATGCTTATTTTCAAAATACCGGTAAATGCCCGCTTCTGTTGTACCTATATCTTCAGCCAATTTTTTAAAGGTAAATACTTCAAAACCATATTTGTATATTAACTGAATACCATGCTTGATAATGTTCTTACCCAACTCCGATCCTTCCGGATTGCGGAGGTACAGTGCCTCATTCATTTTTATTTGTAACTGTAGCTTCATTTCTGTTTTGTTTTTTATTTTACTGATTCCGTTCGACAAAGATAGGAAAAATAATTTTACAATTATTTATAATAGTATTACTATTATTTAAAAAACTATTACTATCTTTGCCCCCGTTAACCAAAAAATAACAACATGGAGTTGAACAAACTATTCAAAGAATTAAAGCACGACTTACCCGCGAGTATCGTCGTTTTTTTTGTGGCAGTGCCTTTATGTCTGGGAATTGCCCTCGCATCGGGCGCGCCTTTGTTTGCCGGAATTATTGCGGGCATTGTTGGAGGCATGGTAGTAGGTGTTGCCAGTGGTTCTCCACTGGGTGTAAGCGGACCTGCAGCAGGTTTGGCTGTTATTGTTTTAAGTTCCATTGCCACACTCGGTGGTTCCTGGGAAGCGTTTCTTACATCTGTTGTTCTTGCAGGGATTATTCAGCTCCTTTTAGGCTATTCTAAAGCAGGTTTCATTGCGTACTTCTTTCCTTCCTCGGTAATTAAAGGAATGCTAACCGGCATCGGACTATTAATCATTTTAAAACAAATTCCTCACGCTTTGGGCTGGAACAAAGGTGCTTTCGGAGAGGTAGCATTTTTACAAGTAGACGGACAAAATACACTTTCTGAAATTAAAAAAGCGATTGACTTCCTCACACCGGGGGCCTTATTTATCGCAATGATCTCTTTGGCACTTTTAATTTTATGGGACAATGTATTGATGAAAAAACATAAAATTTTTGGTATGATAAATGGGCCGCTTGTTGTGGTAGTCCTTGGCATTGTAATGAATTTCTTTTATCAAAACGGTATTATCAATTTCAGTTTGGCTGCCGATCAGGTGGTGAGAATTCCTGTTCCTGAAGACATAAAAGGTTTTTTCAGTCAGTTTACTTTTCCCGATTTTTCTGCCATAACAAATTTTGAAGTCTGGAAAATAGCAGTTGTATTGGCCATAGTTGCCAGTTTAGAAACTTTGTTATGTGTTGAAGCCACCGATAAAATGGATCCTGACAAAAGAATTACTCCTACAAACAGGGAATTAAAAGCTCAAGGATTGGGTAATGTGATTTCTGGTTTAATAGGTGGATTACCCGTTACTCAGGTTATTGTAAGAAGTTCTGCTAACATTTCATTTGGAGGGAAAACAAAAATGTCAGCTATTTTACATGGATTTTTTCTACTGCTGAGTGCTTTAACAATTGCAAGTGTATTGAATAGAATACCTTTGGCAAGTTTAGCAGCCATTTTATTGATGGTAGGCTACAAATTAGCAAAGCCTTCACTTTTTAAACAGATGTATAAATTGGGTTGGGAGCAGTTTGTACCTTTTACTGCTACTGTTGTAGCTATTTTAGCAACCGATCTGTTAATGGGAATTGGAATCGGATTAATTTTGGGACTCTTCTATACATTACGTCACAGCTATCGCAATTCGCATCATATGAAAGACGTGGTTACTACAGAAGAAGGGCACGAGGTTCACCACCTTGTATTGGCAGAAGAAGTTTCATTTTTCAATAAAGCCAGTGTAATAAAAGCCCTTGAAAGTATTCCGGCCCATTCGAAAGTGATTATTGATTGTGCCAAATCAAAATCAATTGCTTATGATGTGGTAGAACTGATAAAAGATTATGAGGTTCATGCTAAAACCAAAAATATCATCGTTGAGAAAATAAATTTTATAGAACCCGCTTAATACAAAACCAATTAAAAAAACGCAAATAGAAAATGAAAACATTAACAAAAGAAATGCAGGCTGCTATTACCCCATCAATGGCATTAGAACTGTTAAAAGTAGGGAATAAAAGGTTTATAGACAACCTGAAATTAAACCGCAACCTTTTGCAACAGGCAAACGAAACCTCCGACGGGCAACATCCCTTTGCAGTGATTCTCAGCTGCATTGACAGCAGAACATCTGCCGAACTGATTTTTGACCAGGGACTGGGTGATGTGCTCAGTATCCGTATTGCAGGAAACATCATCAATGAAGATATTTTAGGCAGCATGGAATTTGGATGCAAAGTAGCAGGAGCTAAAATCATTGTTGTATTGGGACATACCAAATGTGGTGCAGTAAAAGGGGCTTGCGATCATATAGAGATGGGCAACCTCACTGCATTGCTTACCAAAATAAGACCAGCCGTAGACGACGAAACCCTTACAACCGAAAACCGCAATTCAGGCAATGACGAATTTGTAGAAAATGTAACCATCATCAATGTAAAACGCACTATTAAAGCCATTACAGAACGCAGTCCCATATTAAAAGAAATGATTGAAAACGGAACCATCGGAATTGTTGGCGGTTTACATGAACTCGCTACCGGCAATGTAACATTTTATCCCCAAACATAAATTCTAATTCACAATGGTGAACTGTTTAATGAAATTCCCAGCATTTAAATCTATTTTTCAATAAATTTAAAATTATTTAAGCAACTTATTACATTTGTGACCAAATGAAATTTTTAGAAAGTACCATTAATCTTTTTCAGAAAAAATCCTTACGGCAACTGGTTTCTAATTTCAGAAACGAATATATCTCAAATGGCATCGATGAAGCTTCCTTAAAAAGCAATCCCATTGACCAGTTTGAAGATTGGTTTAATGAAGCGGTTGACAATAAACTCATTGAACCGAATGTTATGCATCTGTCAACTGCAACGCCCTACGGAAAGCCATCTGGCAGGATTATGCTTTTAAAAGGATTTGATGAAAGGGGATTTACTTTTTTTACAAACTATACCAGCAGAAAAGCAAATGAACTGGCCGAAAATAAGTTTGCGGTGATGACCTTTTTGTGGCTCGGACTCTTTAAACAAGTTAGAATTGAAGGGACTGTCGAAATAATTTCTACTAAAGAATCAGATGACTATTTTAACAGCAGACCCAGAGGAAGTCAAATTGGTGCCTGGGTTTCGGCTCAAAGTAAACCCATTAGCGACAGAACAGAACTGGAACAGAAAGTGGATGAAATAGAAAAAAGATTTGAAGGGAAAGCAGTTACCAGACCCGACAATTGGGGAGGATATCGCTTGGTTCCGGTTTGTATAGAATTCTGGCAAGGCAGGGCCAGCAGACTGCACGACCGGATTCAGTACAATCTTGAAAAAGATCATAGTTGGACCAAACAAAGATTGTCACCATAAATAAAAGCCCGGGTGAACTTAAAAAAATAACCGACAAATTTTAATGAAAGCACAAGCATTAAAAAAATTAATACTTCAAAGTTTCTTTCGTCTCCCCGCAATTCATCATTTTTGAACCAAAGTAAGGATTGCGGATTGTCTTTGTTTCACTGAGCCAATAGGCTCCTTTATCGTTATCAGCCATCGGGCAATATTGATAATAAGCAGTGCCTTCCTTTAAGCCAAATTCCTTTACAGATTTGTAAAACAAATCACTGAAATCCGAAAATGCTTTTCGCTGTTCTTCTAAATTATCCGAAGATATAATCCTTTTGACTTGTTTGTCCATACTTCCCGAAATTTCAAACCATTTTGTATGGGTTTCCCCGCTAAGAAGTTTCAAATCTATTTTTGCAAGTGCGGGTTGAAATTCCATTGCCGCTTGCTTTATTTTCTTTACATCACTTTGCACAAATGCATTTTTTAATTTAATATATTCGTTAAATAATGTGCTCAGTTGCATTTCCATTCCGGGTAAAACAACCTGTTCACTTTGTTGATTCATCATGCTCGGCTTTCCTTCGAGCTGTGCAGAAGCATCCACACTAAATGCACCCTGTGTTACTATTTCTTCACCCTCATTTAAACCACTTTCCACAACATAACTATTGCCCATCTGCGTGCCGAGTTCTATTTCTCTGATTTTAAAAACCGGCTCATCGCTTCCGCTTTGTTTTACATATACCACCGATCTTTTTCCTGTCCATAATACTGCGGTGCGTGGAATAATCAGCTTGTTTTTATATGCAGTCAGGTTCGCACGCACAATACCATTAACAAACATTTCCGGTTTTAATTTGGCGTCTTTGTTGTCAATTTCTACCCGAACTCTTGCAACACGGGTTGTGGTGTTCATTACCGGATCAATAAAGGTAATAGTACCTGTATATTTTATACCGGGTATTGCCTGAACCGTAAAGGATATGGTTTGATTTAATGACAAAAATTGAAGATCACTTTCGTATGCATCAAATACAACCCACACCCGTGAAAGGTCTGCTACTTCAAACAGCACCGTACCCGGCGAAATATAGTCTCCGTTGTTTACACGTCTTGCGGTTACAATACCTGTTGTGTTTGCATACACTTCAAAATCGGTATTTACTTTGCCCGAATACTCCATGGATGCAATCTGTTTCTCACTTATTTTCCACTGACGAAGTTTATCCTTTGTGGCTTCGTATAATGCAGGTTGTACGAGTTTAGACTTTGCGGTTTCAAGTAATTCCTGTTGCGCCGTTACCAGATCTGGTGAATAAATAACGGCCAGGGTTTGTCCTCTTCTCACAGTTTCACCTGTATAGTTTATAAGTAGTTTTTCAATGCGTCCGGGTAAATAAGATACCTGACTTTGCAACAGCCTTTCATCTGCCATAACTTTACCATAAAGACGAATTTCCTTAACCGGATTTTGTTTTGAAACAACCGATGTAAGCACATTCGCCAACTGAGCTGCTTCCTTTGTCATATGAATAGATTCGGGATCCAATGTAGCTCCACCACTCTGACTGACTGTAATTAAATCCATTCCGCATAAAGGGCATTTACCCGCTTCATGCATCCTTATCTGAGGATGCATGGAACAGGTCCAAATGCTTTCGCTGACAGTTTCTGCGGATTGACCCGGTTTGTTTTCAATCTTGTTTGGTGAATGAAAGAATAACCAGCCGATAAAAATACCTATAATTAATATGAGACTGGTTAGAAAAATTTTGTTGGAAAATATCTTTTTCATTACTGTTTGTTTTTCAAATTATTTTACTGAGTTAATGCCATTAATCTGTTGAGCCATGCAATAGCTGTGTTCGTATCGGCAATGGCTTCAGTCTGCTTGTATTCGTAATCAAGTGTTTGTTGCTGAACCCTGAGAATGTCGGTGAGGTCCGATCCGGATGCAGCATAACTTTTTAACATAATGTTGAGTGATTTTGATGCCAGTTGAAATTGATCTGCATAAAGTACCCTCCTGCGATTTGCATCCATGTATAATTGGGTGGCCTGGTAATACTCTGATTGCAGTGCATTGGCCGTGGCCTGGTAATTCTGCCCGGTAGCCGATTTCAATAATTCAGCTTCATCATTCATGGCTCTGTATTTTTTACGATAAATAGGCAAAGTTGCGGTTACCATAGGCATAATCATATCATTTCCGTTCATGGGTGAAGTTGACATTCCGCTTTTGCTGATCAGCATATAATTAACACCTAATCCAATCATGGGAAACCCCATTTTATTCACCATTTTTTTGCGGGCTTCCAGCGATTGTTGCTCATATTGAAGCATGCCCAACATCGGATTGTTCATTAAGGAACTATCGGATAATGTTAAAAGTGCTTGACTAAAATCATCTGCAATTAATGTATCCCCAATCGTAACAACCGCATGATGGGGTCGGTTCAGGTAGCTGTTAAACCGGGCTGAAATACTTGACCATTGGTTTTTTAACAATTGTATATTATTCTGAAGTTCTCCGATTTCAATTTGAATCCGGTACACATCCGACAATCCAGAACCGGTTGAGATTGAACCCATGCTGTTTCCAGACATTGGCGACGATGCCTGATTGGTAACAGTTCCGGAATTGTTGCCGGAATTGCCACCCATATTGCTCATCCCCGATGATCCGGAATTTGCATTATTGTTGGTGGCCATTGTACTTGTATTGTTATTTACGCTAGTACGATTTCCTGTTGGAACCGATTTATATTTAACAATGGCCAATCTTTCAATGGTTCTCAATATCTCAATATTTTTTTCTGAAACCTTTATGTTCTGTTTCACTTTATGCAACTCAAACCAGGTACGTTGTACATCATAATAAACCTGCAATTTTGCATCCCTGAAAGTTTCGAATTTTGCTTTTGCCATCAGACTCATTTCATCTTTTGCCAGTTTCAATACCCCAAACCAGGGAAACATTTGCATTAAAGTGATGTTGGCATCCTGGTAACCGGCCATCAGTTCCATCGGTTGTAAAAATACACCCACACTCAACTGAGGGTCGGGCAAACTACCCACCTGTGGTACTTTTTGTAATGCAGCACGGTATTCATCAAATCGTTGCAATACGGTTGGATTATTTTTAGCTGCAATTTCAAGGTATTTGAAAAGTGAATCCGATTGCGTCTGACTGCCGGCAATGAACCAGCAACAATTTGCAATCAATGCAAGGACTGTTTTTTTATATACCGGTAATCTCATTGTTTTCCTCATTATTAATTGTTTGAATTGCAGAATTATTTTTTCGGTTTACTGCTCCCTCTCTCCACATGGCCTGAAATAATGGAACCACAAAAACGGTCATTACCTGAATCACCATTCCTCCAAACATGGGTATGGCCATAGGGATCATAATATCGGCCCCTTTACCTGTAGATGATAAAATGGGCAACAAAGCAATTACGGCTACAGCAGAAGTCATCATGGCGGGTCTTACCCGTTTTAAACCGGCAATCACAACGGCTTCTCTAACTTCCTTTATGGTTGATGGGTGTTTTTCTTCAAATACCTGATGAATGTATGTACCCATGATTACTCCATCATTGGTTGCAATGCCAAACAGTGCGATAAAACCTACCCAAACCGCAACACTTAAATTAATGGTATGAATTTGAAATAATTCTCTCATGTTGATACCTGCAACTGAAAAATTTAAAAAACCATCCTGGCCATACAACCATATCATAATAAAACCTCCGGCAAATGCCACAAAAACTCCTGAAAAATGAATGAATGAAGCAGTAATCGTTCTGAATTGAAAATACAATAACAGCAATATCAACAGTAAACTTATGGGAATTACAATTGCCAGCCGTTTGGTTGCCCTGAGTTGATGCTCGTAATTGCCGGCAAATTTATAAGATACCCCGGCAGGCAATACAAGGGTTCCTGAACTTAATTTCTCCTGTAATATTTGTGTTGCTTCTTCTACTACATCCACTTCGGCCTTTCCTTCGTTTTTATCGAAAATAACATATCCGTTCAGGAAGGTATTTTCACTTCGTATCATTTGCGCACCACGGGTATAGTCAATAGCTGCAATTTCTCCTAATGGAACCTGAACTCCATTCATTCCGGGTATCAATATGCGTTTGAGATCATCGGGATTATCTCTCAATTCACGTGCATAACGAACCCTTAAAGGGAAGCGTTCCCGGCCTTCAACAGATGAAGAGAGGGCCATGCCCCCAACCGCAACCTGCAATACTTCCTGCACATCGCTTACGCTCATTCCATATCTGGCCATGGCTTCCCGGTTCAATTTAATTTCAAGATAAGGTGCTCCTACTGCCCGGTCATAAAATACAGCTGATGCTTTGATGGAGGGTACATCTTTCAATGCCTGTTCAAGTTTCATTCCGGCCGACTCAATGGCGTTCAGATCCGGACCAAACACCTTTAATCCCATTGGGGCACGCATACCTGTTGACAGCATCACCAGGCGGGTTTCGATAGGCTGTAGTTTGGGTGCCGAAGTTAAGCCCGGAATGTTGGTTACTTTTACTATTTCATTCCAGATATCATCAGGACTTTTTATTTCTGGTCGCCATTGCCTGAAATATTCTCCATTATCAACAGGTATTAAACTATCTAATGCAATGGCTCTGAATCCTTCTTTTTTAAAATTGTATGTTGAACCGTTTTTTAATACATAAGCGCCTTTATCATCCACTTTGAATTGCATGCGATGTCCGTTTTCGTTCAATATATATTCTGAACGATAATTGATGGTATTCTCAAACATTTGAACAGGAGCCGGGTCGAGTGCCGAATTCACACGGCCCCATTTACCGACTGCAATTTCTACCTCTGGAATTGCAGAGAGTCTTTTATCAAGTGTTTCAATGTACTCCAAATTCTTTTCAATGCTTGAATGCGGCATACTCGTGGGCATAAGCAGAAACGAACCTTCATTTAGTGAAGGCATGAATTCTTTACCTGTGCCCGGAAAACCTTTCACAGATTTCTGCCAAAAAGTAGTTTGTCTGAAGTTTTTCCATCCCGCTTTTTCAATTCCGTTTGCAGCAAAACTGAATGTGTTTTCAAAACCCTGCCAGGCCAGGAGACCTAAAAACAAAGTAACAGCCGGGATAATCAGAAATTTGCGTTTGTTTGCCAGCGCCCAGCGAATAATAAGTTCATAATAATGCACCATTAACATCAGTGGGATCAGAATAAGGGCAATGATTACCCCCACAAAAATAAAGCTTGAAAAAGCGCTGTTATGGGCTCCCAATGGCAACCATTCAATGGTAAGATACCATACCGCAATCAGTGCGGTAATTGCGATATTGATAAAGTTTGGATATTCTTTTTTGTGTTCAGGCCAGCGATGATCCAATAAATTATTGATGCCAATTAAAGTTAATGCCAAAGCAGGCCATGCATTCCAGAATATTACAAATAACATTCCTGCTGTAATCAGACCCCAGTTCCATATTTTGCGAATCTTTCGGGTATTTGTACGAATGGAAAAGAAGAGATGTGTTAAAGTAGGCAGCACCACAATACCAAGTACAAATGCGGATAAAAGGGCAAAAGTTTTGGTAAATGCAAGGGGATGAAACAATTTTCCCTCCGCTGCCTGCATGGCAAAAACAGGAAGGAAACTTACAATAGTTGTAGCAATAGCCGTTACCACAGCAGCCCGTACTTCAGTAGTTGCAAGATATATTACCTGAAGCAGTTTCTTTCCGCGTATGCCTTTGTTTTCAGGCATTTCAAGGTGTCTCAGTATGTTCTCCACATCTACAATCCCAATATCAACCATAACCCCAATGGCAATAGCGATACCCGAGAGTGCCACAATATTTGCATCAATACCAAACAGGCGCATGAATATGAATGTCATCAATACCCCAATAGGTAACAGTCCTGCTACGATCAGCGATGCCTTCAGGTTTACCACCAATATGATGATGACAATAATGCTGATGAGGATTTCATGTGTAAGTGCTGATTCGAGCGTACCGATTGTTTCTTTTATCAAACCGGTACGATCGTAAAATGGGATTATCGTAACTTTAGAAACAGAACCATCAGGCAATGTTTTTTGTGGCAATCCGGCTTCAATTTCTTTTATTTTGTCTTTTACATTATTGATTACTTCCATGGGGTTCGAACCGTAACGCGCTACTACCACAGCACCTACCGCTTCTGAACCTGCTTTATCGAGTCCACCACGGCGTGTTGCCGGACCAAATGATACATGTGCAACATCTTTAATGCGAACCGGTGTATTATTCCGGACAGCTACTACAGATATTTCAAGGTCATCCAGACTTTTAACATAACCCAGACCCCGTATAATATATTCCACATTATTCAGTTCCATGGTTTCGGCCCCTATATCCAGATTGCTTTTGCGTACGGCATTCATCACATCCATGACCGATACACCGAATGCTTTCATAGCCTCCGGATTTAAGTCAATCTGATACTCTTTTACAAATCCTCCTACCGATGCCACTTCCGAAACCCCTTCGGCTGTGGTGAGTCCGTATTTCACATAAAAATCCTGTATGGTTCGCAATTCCTGCGGGTTCCAGCCTCCATTGGGTTTTCCGGTTTTTGGGTCACGACCTTCTAAGGTATACCAGTATATTTGTCCGAGTGCCGTCGCATCCGGTCCCAGAGTAGGCTGTACCCCTGCAGGTAAGGTACCGGTTGGCAGTGAATTGAGTTTTTCAAGAATGCGTGAACGGCTCCAGTAAAAATCAATCTTGTCTTTGAAAATTATATAGATAAATGACATGCCAAACATGGATGTACTTCGCACTGTTTGTACACCCGGAATCCCCAAAAGTGCAGTAGTTAAAGGATAGGTTACCTGGTCTTGTATGTCTTTGGGAGAACGTCCCATCCATTCGGTAGCCACGATTTGCTGGTTTTCTCCTATATCCGGAATGGCATCCACAGCAATCGGGTCACGCGGGAGGAAATCCGATTTCAGGCCGAAAGGCATAAATACCAATCCCAAAACAACAAATGAAGTCAGGAGTATATAGGTAATCAGCCTGTTTTCAAGAAAATATTTTACGAGCCGGTTAAACATGTAACTAAGGTTTTAACAAAATAATAAATTTAATTTTTAGGTCGCTCGTATTGGCAACATTTATGAAGCTTATTATAGGTTTCAGCTTTGGCTCTTACTTCGTCGGTATCATATCCCACATCTGCTATCAATTGCTTAATTTTTAGGAGTGATATTTTTGTAGTATCATATGAAACCGTAAGCATTTTTGTTTCGGTATCCCAGCTTTTTGAGAGGATTCCGTCTTTCTTTTTTAAAGCTCCTTCAATTTTCCCCTGACACATTTCGCAATTACCGTAAACCTTAAAAACTTCAGTTTTTTTAGTTGATTGTGCCATAAGCGTTGTACTGATTGCAAACATGCAAATCATAGCGATCATTAATTTTTTCATTTTTTTGTTTTTAAATAATAAATTTTATTCGAATAAATACTCAGACAATAAGGCCTGAATGCTGCAATTGCAATGAATAGCAGCAAAAATAAAAGCATACACTTCTACAACATAGAAGCATGCTTATTCAAAGATGAAATTATATAAGAAAGGTTCTGTAAAGTATATTTAAAGATAGTTGCCTGTCAGGTGGGGCCTTGTCGGTTAAATATGCAGGTCCTTGATTTAAATGATTTTCCGCAGAAAAATTAAGTTCAGAATATATAAATACAATTAAATTTTGAACCGAAGAATTATTTATCTGGGATGGGGGATTATATTTATCCTGTAACTTCTTAAGAACAATAACGGTTTTATTGCAACAATCCTCCTTGCAGGGTATATCCCCACAACATGACTTTTCATTATGGGCACCTATGGTAATTGTTTGCTGGTTCAGGCAATTGTCAAACGACAAAGAAAATCCACCTGAATAAATCAGAATCAGTAAGGAGACTAATATAGAAACAGGTTTTCTCAATCGGTTCGCAATTTAGATAATTTCATTTAAAAAAAATCATTATTCTATAAATTTAAAAACCTACATGATAAAAGTCATCTTTAATATTGACGTCCATCAAACTAAACCTGCTCAAAATCTACTCACTTTGTTATAAGCAACTTGAAATTAAGCTTAATAAGAACTCAATTAGCAACAACAGATAAATATAAAATTTAATGAAAGTCTTAGAAGAAATACTGCAGGAATGCGAGTTACTGGCATTTGACTTAAACTTTTCAAGAGCCAAACAATGGAAGTCGGAGGACCCAAAGCGGATTATCGTAGGTTATCTGCCAATTTATGTGCCTCGCGAGATTATACATGCTGCCAATGGCATTTCAGTGGGTATCATGGGTTCGGGCGACCGCAAACAGATTATTAAAGGAGATGCTTATTACCAATCTTATATATGTCACCTGCCACGGGGCATTATTGAAATGGCACTGGATAATAATCTCGATGGGTTTGATGGGTTCCTGTTCCCTGCCATTTGCGACTGCGTGCGCAATTTATCCGGAATGTTTAAACTCTCTAAAAAAGGAAAATTTCAGCGCTATTTTGATTATCCCCAAAACTTTGATCCAAATATTGGGGGAACTTTTTATAAGCAGGAAATTGGAAAAGTAATAGATGATATGTTTGCCATTAATGGCATAAAAATTACCTCTGAAGCCATCAATCATTCCATCGGATTGTATAATAAAAACAGATTCCTGATCGAGAAAATATACGAAATCAGACAAGCTGCACCCTGGAAACTTACTGCAGTGGAAACCTATTATATTCTCAGAGCCGGGCAAGTAATTCCGGTTGAGGAACACAATGAAATTCTGGAGCAGGTAGTCTCACATCTTCAAAATGAGAGAGGTGAACCCATGGATAATATCCGGATTGTAGTAAGCGGTTCCTTCTGCGAACAGCCTCCGATAGGTTTGATCAAATCAATTGAACTGGCAGGCTGCTATATCGTAGAAGATGATTTTATGCTGGGATCGCGCTGGATACAGGGTGATATCAATGCAACAACAGACAACCCATTGGAAGCATTGGCGGATGCATACATTAACCAGAGCACCTTCTCATCTGCATATTATGATGTCGGAAATCCCAAAGGGAAACGTTTGGTAAAACTTTCTAAGGAAAGAGATGCCGATGGAATTATTTTCTGTGCAGCAAGTTTTTGTGACCCTGCCCTCCTCGACCGCCCTGAAATGCAAAAAGAATGCGACCTGGCCGGAATTCCCCATATCAATTTCCAGTTCCATGAAAACACCGGGCAGTTTAAAGTGATTAAAGAACAGGCAGGAACTTTTTCTGATTCAATAAAACTCTGGGCGTAGTAAAGAAGGAAATGGGAATATTGTAGGGTCAGGTCGCGACCTGACCTATGTTGACATGAAAGCAAAGTTTAAAATGATAAAAATATTATTATGAGTAAAGAACAACACGAAGCAATCAAAGAAAACAGCATGCTCATTCAAAAAGAGATGCTGGCCAAACAATTTAAGGAATTAAGTACCGCCACGGAATTGGGTAAAAAAGTGGTTTATACGTTTGTTCCCGGTAACCTCACCGAGCTGATTCTTTCCTTTGATATGCTACCGGTATATCCCGAAATCAATGCGCTTCAGTCGGGCATGCGAAAAAAATCTGCGGATTATATCAGAGACGCCGAAAAAATTGGCTATTCGGAAGATGTATGTACCTATGTGAAATGCGATATCGGTATGATGTTAAATGGCAATATAGGTCCAACAGGAGAAAAGCTTCCACCCCCCGATTTATTGTTGCTCAGTTATACAGGTTGTTTTACCTTTTTAAAGTGGTTCGAGAATCTGGAACGCTTATACCCCGGAGTGCCTGTGGCCATGCTGCATACACCTTATCAGGAAGATGGAAAAATTTCGCAGGACCAGGTTGATTATATGGTGAAGCAAATGAATGAGGAAGTGATTCCAAAAATGGAAATGGTATCCGGTAAAAAATTCGATCTGGAACGGCTTTCTAAAATGCTGGTAAATTCTGCAAAAGCAGAAGATTTATTGGTTAAAGTTCTGGAGTCTGCCAAACATGTTCCATCTCCCATTGATGCATACTTTGCCGGGGTATATTATATCGGTCCGATTTTCACTGCCTTCAGGGGAACAGAAGAAGCCGTTGAATACTATACAGAATTATGGAAAGAAGTGCAGGAAAGAATGCGACTGGGTTTAGGCCCAATAACTCCTGAAGGAGAGCTAAAGGAAGAGAAATTCAGACTGGTTGTTGAAGGTCCGCCCAACTGGACCAACTTCCGTGAATTCTGGAAAATATTTTATGATATGGGTGCTGTGATCGTTGCCTCTTCCTATACCAAAGTAGGGGGTGTTTACGATCAGGGTTTCCGGCATGATCCGAATGCACCGCTCGAAAGTCTGGCAAAATATTGCATGGGCGTGTATACCAATTTAAACCTACCGCAACGGGTTGATTTGCTTGAAAAATACGTGGAGGAATATAAGGCTGATGGATTTTTGATTAATTCCATTAAAAGCTGTAACTCTTTCTCAGCAGGGCAATTGATGATTATGCGCGAAATTGAACAACGCTCGGGAGTGCCTGTGGGATTTATCGAATCGGATTTGGTGGATCCCAGATATTTCTCATATGCCAATATCAAAAACCGTTTGGAATCCTATTTCCAGATGTTGGGTCAAAGAAAAATAATTATGAAACAAGTAGAAGCTGAAATATAACATGAAAACTAATTTATATGATACAACTGGTAGGGGCAGATTGCATCTGCCCTCACATTGTATTTACACAATATTTAATTGAAAACATTGAATTCATGTAAACGAAATTATTTAAAGAAATGAATAAATATTATTTAGGAGTAGACCTTGGCTCCACAACATCAAAGGCGGTAATCATAAACGATCAGGATGAAATTATCGGAAGGGGAATTACCAACACCCGTGCCAATTATTCTGTTGCAGCTGATATCGCCCGGGAAGAAGCCATTTACAATGCGCGCTTTTCCATACTCAAGAAAATTCTTGAAAAAGATATGGAATTAAATCCTGAGTACAGAAAATATATTTCCGATCTGGAAAGTGTATTTCAATATGAACAATTCAAGGTCCGGATTGATAAACTGGGTGAGGAATTATTAAAAACCTGCAACAGTTACTTAACAGGCGAAAAAAGAGAACTCATGCTGGAGAACCTGAGAAACATCAGAAAAGTGATTAAGCCCAAAATAAAACATGCCTATATTTTTGGCGACCTGGGTTCAAAAAATCAGTTTTTCAGAGACATCGTTTCGGAGTTGTATAATGAAGAAGTAAATAAACTCGACAACTCCTTATTTGAACCCCTCATGACCATTTGGGACAAGAGTATCAGTCCGGCCGAAAACCAGGCAGTTGAATTCAATTTTTTTGAACTGGTTCAAAAAGCCATGGAAGTGTTAAGGGAAAAATATGAAAACCTTCCTGAAAACATGGATGATGAAAGCGTAAATTTTGATGCTGAAATTAATTTACTGAAAGGGAAATTTTATCATGTGAGTGATTCGTTACGGGAGCATATTCATAAGATAGCCCAACTTGAATTCAATATTACCAATATGACGGGTACTGGTTATGGGCGTGCGCTCCTGCCCTTCCCTCAGGAATGTATCCGTTCCGAAATTTTATGTCATGCCTTTGGAGCCCATGCCATTTTCCCTGAAACCAGAACGGTTTTGGATATTGGTGGACAAGACACAAAAGCAATTCAGGTTGATAAGTATGGTTTGGTAACCAGTTTTCAGATGAACGACCGTTGTGCCGCAGGTTGCGGACGATATCTTGGATATATTGCAGATGAACTGAGCATTTCATTAAATGAACTCGGACCCATGGCCATGCAGGCTGAAAAAGAAGTGACCATTTGCTCTACCTGTACCGTTTTTGCAGGTGCCGAATTGCGTGAATTAACCAATCTGGGAGAACGGCGCGAAGACATACTGGGAGGTTTGCATAAGGCAATCATCATGCGGGCCATGTCGCTGATAGCCCGCTCGGGTGGCGTGTTTAACGAATTTACTTTTACCGGAGGTGTTGCCAGAAATCAGGCAGTTATTAAATACCTGACCCAATTGGTAAAAGAAAATTATGGCGAACATATCAAAATAAATATTCACACAGATTCCATTTTTATGGGAGCTCTGGGAGGTGCCATGTTTGCCAGAAGAAATATAAATGCCGATTTACCCAATGCGAAGAAAACAAAAGAAATGGCTTGATGTACAATGTACGATTTACGATGTACGATGTACGAATTACGATGTACAATGTACAATGTAAGATATACCGCATGTCAGTCCGAGCTAAGTCGAGAACAATGTACAATATGAAATAGAATTAAGAAGTAAGAATTAAAAAATTATGGAAAACTTTTATACAATGGGGATTGATGTGGGATCAAATTTTATCAAACTTATTTTGGTAGATTATTCCAACAATCCGAAGATCGTTGACAAGCATACTGAAAAAATCAGAAAGCGGAATCCTTCAGTGGTTGCAGAAGAATTAATTCAAAGCATGCTGAAAAGAAACAATCTTCAATATGAAGAAATTGCTTATCTGGCATCAACCGGTGAAGGCGATCTGGTGAAGCGCAAACGCGGACATTTTTATGGGATGACAACCCATGCAAAAGGGGCCAATTTTTTCTTCCCGGATGCCGTAACAGTAGTGGATATGGGTGCTTTGTACGTACGGGCCATCAAAATATCAACAGATGCACGCGTGCAGGATTATAAAATGACCGGACAATGTGCTTCGGGATCCGGACAATTTGTTGAAAATATTTCGCGTTATCTTGGACTGTCGATTGAAGAAGTAGGAACCGTTTCGTTGCAGGCAGAAGCCCCTGAATTGTCATCAGGAATTTGCGCAGTACTGGCTGAAACCGATGTGATTAACATGGTTTCAAGAGGTATCAAAACTCCCAATATTATCAAAGGCATTCATCTTTCCATTGCAAACCGGATTATAAAACTGCTGAGTTCCTTAAAGGCGGAATCACCGATTATCATAACAGGAGGCATGTCGCTGAATACCGGAATGATCCAGGCAATAGAAGAACAATTGTTGGAAACCGGGAAAAAATATGTGATTAAAACCCACCCGGATGCCATATACGCAGGTGCATTGGGCGCAGCCTTATGGGGAGGATTCAGGCATATCAGACTGAAAGAAAAACAGGCAGTGATGGTGTAAATATTATGTTATGAGGTATGAGTTATGAAATTAAACACATAGGCACAATAGGAAAACATAGGTTTCACATAGGGTATTTTACTATGTGAAACCTATGTGAATCTATGTGCCTATGTGTTTAAAAAAAAATATGAATAAAAAAATGAGTTATGAATTATAAGGAAGAATCAGTATTGATTGAAAGTGACATTTCTCACGAACTGGATACTTTATTTAAGCCAAAATCGATTGCTATAATTGGTGCATCCTCAAAAGAATTATCCATCGGAAATGTAATTATTAAAAACCTGGTACATTATGGTTATACCGGGAAAATTTATCCCATCAATCCTAAAGAACCCAGCATAAGGGATATCAAGGCCTATCAAACTATTTTTGATGTGCCTGATGATATTGATTTGGCACATATCATTATTCCTTCAAAATTTGTTCCTCAGATTATTGAAGATTGTGGCAAAAAAGGAATTAAATCAGTAATCATTAATTCAGCCGGATTTAATGAAATGGGGGAAGAAGGCATTGCATTGCAAACTGCTTTTCTCAACAAGGCAAAAGAATATGGAATCCGGGTATTTGGTCCAAACTGTCAGGGTATCATCAATACCGATCCGGATTATAAAGCATACTGTGATTTTACATTTACTTTTCCGGAGCCTGGTGCCATCTCAATTGTAGCTTTAAGTGGAGGTGTAGGTGCCTTTATCATGCAAAGTTTATTCGACCTGGAAATTGGAATGCGTTACTATGCTTCAAATGGAAATGCATGTGATATTTCTATTTCGGAGGTATTAAATTATTATGGTAACGATGAGGCAACCAAAGCCATTATACTTTATACCGAAGGATTTCATGATCCCGGAGAATTTATGAAAGTGGCCAAAGTGGTTGCACGCAAAAAGCCAATACTTGCCATGAAATCGGGCAGGACTGCTGAAGGCGCTAAAGCAGCAGCTTCCCATACAGGTTCTCTTGCTGGTGTTGATATTGCAACTGAATTAATTTTTGAGAAAACAGGGATCCTTTCTTTCACCAATGAAGAAGAAATGTGTCAGGCTGCCAAAGCTTTTTCAACACAACCCATCCCTAAGGGAAACCGTGTGGGCATCATCACCAATACAGGCGGACCTGCTGTAATTGCAACCGATGAACTGGTTCATGCAGGAATGCAGATTCCGGCTCTTTCTGAAAAAGCAATACAAACCTTACAACAAACATTATTGCCCGAAGCAAGCATTGGAAATCCTGTTGATGTAGTTGCAACCGGAGGCGGAATTCATTTCAGAAGTGCGCTGGATGTGATGATGAATGAAGAACAGATTGACTCGGTTTTTATCAATTTTGTTACGGCTCCGTTTACCGACACCAATGAGGTTGCAAGAAGTATTGTTGAAGTAAATCAACAACACAAAAAACCCATCGTTTGTAATTTCATGACCAACCTGAGTCTGGAACGTTTTCAGGAGACTGCCAAAATCCTGAAAGATGGCGGTGTACCTTGTTACAGCTTCCCTACCACTGCTGCCAAAGCGCTTGGCGCATTATACAGGTACCATTTGGTTCAAAACCGGCATATTGGTGAACCCAAACATTTTAATGATATAGATAAAGTAAAAGCCGATTCCATTTTAAATAATGTAAAATCTACCGGAGAATTTCTTAGCAGCGAACAAGTATATACCTTACTTTCAGCTTATGGAATTCCCATTGCCGATTGGCGTTTGGCCCACTCTATGGCAGATGTTGTAAAAGCTGCGAAAGAAATTGGATATCCCGTTGTTGTAAAAGTTGAATCGAAATCTCTTGTGCATAAAAGCGATTTGGGCGGGGTAGCCATAAATCTGAAAAACGACAATGAAGTTTTGTATGCCGTTGAAAAAATGAAGGAAGATTTTATAGAGGAGGACCTCCGGTTTTTGGTTCAAAAATTTCTTCCCGGTGGTAAGGAACTTGTTATTGGAGTAAGTGCTCAAAAAGATCTGGAACCGCTTGTAATGTTTGGTATGGGAGGAATTTATATTGAAGTATTAAAAGATGTGGTTTTCAAATTATCTCCGGTAACGCGGGTTGAAGCAAACGAAATGTTATCTTCAATAAAAGCTGCAAAATTATTAGATGGCGCAAGAGGGGAAGCGGCGCTAGATAAACACAGTGTTATTGAAATGATACTTCGCATATCTCAACTGGTGAATGATTTTCCTCAAATAAAGGAAATGGATTTAAATCCGGTGATGGCATTTGAAGATGGCGCTTTTGCCGTGGATGCAAGGATAAAAATATAGTTGATTTTATAAAAATTATAAATGACGGAATATGTATAAAATTCAAACAAGTAAATTAATGAAGGAAATAATGGGAAATTATTTCCTGGGTATGAAAGAACCTTCAAAAAAAATAGCCTGGTGCACCAGTGTGGGTCCGGCTGAACTCTTGCGTTCATTTGGGTTTGAAGTACATTTCCCCGAAAATCATGGAGCTTTACTGGGAGCTACCCGAACTGCCAACGACTTGATTCCTGAATCTGCAATTCTGGGTTATTCGAATGATATCTGTTCGTATTTAACTGCTGATATCGGCTCATACCTGACCGGTCAAACTCCCTTAAAAGAACATTATGGATTAAATGGTCCGCCTAAACCCGATATTATTGTTTACAATACTAACCAATGCCGTGAAGTACAGGATTGGTTCAGCTATTTTGCAAGAGAATTAAATTGCCCTGTTTTTGGAATTAACCCGCCACGGCATGTTACCGAAGTAACCAAAGAAGAAATTGAAGATGTATCCGCACAATTTAAAGCACTGATTCCATTATGCGAGAAAGTGAGCGGCTTAAAATTTGACATTGACCGTTTCAGGGAAGTACTTAAATTAAGCAAGGAAGCAACCGATTTATGGAAACAGGTTTTGTGGACCGCAACGAAAAGTCCGGCTCCAATAAGCTTTTTCGATGCAACCATACATATGGGTCCGATTGTGGTTTTAAGAGGCACCCAAATTGCCAAAGACTATTACATCACATTACTAAAAGAATTAACTGAAAATGTAGAAAAAGGAATCGGATTTTTAGAAAAAGAAAAATCAAGAATATACTGGGATGGTATGCCCATCTGGGGGAAATTAAGATCATTGTCGGATTTATTTATCAATAACAACTCAGCTGTTGTGGCTTCAACCTACTGTAATAGCTGGGTGTTTGATGCTTTCGATGAAAGAAATCCTTTTGAATCATCGGCTCAGGCATATACCGAAATATTTATTAACAGAAGTGAAGAAGCCAAACAATCCATACTCACACAACTGGTGCATGATTTTCGCATCGATGGCATGATTTTTCATGATGCAAAAACCTGTGCAAATAATTCAAATTCGAGGTTTGGCATGCCGCAGCGTATCCAGGAAACCCTGGGTATTCCAACCATGGTGATTGAAGGCGATTTATGTGATTTGCGTTTTTATTCGGAAGGACAAAGTATCACCAAAATTGAGACATTTATCGAGCAAATAGAAAGCTCAGGAGTTTATAGTCATTAGTATTTCTCACCTCTAAAATCAGGTAATTATGAACATGCATCATTTACAGTTTAGCCAGGTATTTAAACTTTCAACCGGAGAAAAAGTTAGTTCCCTGGAAATTGAAAAATTAATTAAGAATACCTGTCACTATGTAAAGTTTGTTTCCTTAAGTGATGCTGGCAGGGAAAATCATATTGCGCTGATTTTTCCGGATAAAAAATTATTGGATAATCCTGAATATAAATTATCTCCGGATGAAGGTTGTTTTTGTCCGCGTAACCTGGATGAACTGGGAAGATGCCTCACCGGATGCTTAAAAATTGTAAACACAAAGCTGGACCCGGCATCAGAAAAAATTAACGCCTCCATTATCATTAATACCGATCTGAGCTCCATTGATACAAATCCTTCTTCTGAAAATATGAGTAAAATAATCAGGGAGGCCATTCAGAATATCAATACCGGTTTTGAATCAAAAGAGGAGGAAATTTATTATATCCAGGCATTGTAGAATACTTAAGCAATAGGATATCGGATATTCAACACAAAAAATTAAACTGATGGAAAAAACAAAAAAAATTAAGGTTGGAATTGTAGGTTTAGGTCCTGTGGGGATGATTCTCGCTGTTAAATTTAAAGAGGCCGGTTGCGATGTTTCAATCTGCGACAAAGATGATTTTAAA
Source organism: Bacteroidota bacterium (assembly GCA_030680835.1). Lineage (GTDB taxonomy): Bacteria > Bacteroidota > Bacteroidia > UKL13-3 > UKL13-3 > B1. Next base: position 48,387 of record JAUXUD010000004.1, on the reverse strand, counting down.
CTCAAAAAAGTAAGAGAAGACGGAATTATTCTTGAGAACGCCTTGGTATCAACCACCCGTTTCGACAATGTATATGATTCGATTGTTGATATGAGAGCACAGGATCTTGATTATCTCATCTTCTCTTTAAAATCCTATCAGACAATTGGAGCTGTTAAAGAAGCGGAACAAATTAATACAGATAAGCTTACTTTGGTTTCTGCACAAAACGGAATAGATGTTGAAAGTTTAATCAGCGCAACGTTTGGTGAATCAAAAACATTGCGCATGATTATTAATTTTGCAGGTAACATGCGCGCCCCGAATATTGTGCGCGTATCTTTCGTAACTCCGCCAAATTATGTAGGTTCAATTGATGACAACAGAACCAAAGAAGCGCAACTATTGGCCGATACCTTAAACAGCATTGGTTTCAAAACAAATAAACTGGATTCGTTTGAACTGGTTAAAGGGATCTGGGAAAAAACCATTTTGAATGCCTCACTGAGTGCTCTATGCGGAGTTGGCAGGCTAACCATGGCTGAAGCAATGGCTGATGATGACACCGTAGAACTGATTGAACAAATCATTAACGAAGGCATTGATGTTGCCGAAAAAGAGAAAATTCGCTTTTCGGATGATTTTGTAAGAAAATGCATGCAATACCTGAAAAAAGGAGGTGACCACTTCCCTTCATTATCTGTTGACCTGATCAATAACAGACCAACCGAAATAGATTATTTTAATGGGAAAATAGTTGAATACGGGAAAAAACATTACGTAAAAACTTCGCTTAACCTGGCATTTACAAATATGGTGAAAGCCATGACCAATAAAAATGTACTGAACCGGTTTCCGGGGGTAGAAGATGAACTGAATAAAAAAATTATCAATAAAGGTTTGCTTGAAAAAAACCGTTCATCCATTTATTATAAAGAGCATAATGGGTTCCTCGGTATCGATCTGGGATCAGCATTTACAAAATTTGTTGTTATTGACGGGAACGGCACTCCGGTGTTCAGGTATATACTGCCTACCATGAATAAAGACAGGCATGCCATGAAAAATGTGCTTAAGTCAATCTATGCTGCATTTTTAATTAAACACAGTTGTGCAACCGGTTACGGTAGAAAACATTTTAACGAAACCGATATTATTAAAACAGAAATAAACTGCGCAGCCTCAGGTGTGGCAGCGTTTTATCCCGGTGAAAAAAACATTATTGATATCGGGGGTGAGGACATCAAGATCATTCATACCAACAATGAAAACCTTGTTGCCAATTTCTATATGAATGATAAATGTGCCGCCGGAACGGGCTCTTTCCTTGAGGAAATTTCGGAACGTGCCGAAATCAATATCGAAGAAATGAGCAGTCTCGCTGCACACTCTTCATACAATAAAGAGCTCAATAGTTTTTGTACGGTGTTTGCAAAAACAGAAATTATGACATGGGTATTTGATGGGATGCTGAAACAGGATATCGCAAGAGGCATTTATATTTCCATTGCCAATAAAGTTGCTAAAATGAAACTGTTTCCGAATATCCCCACCTACCTGATAGGGGGCGTGGTTGCGCATCATCCATACATCAGTAATATTTTAAGTGAGAAATTTAATAAAGAAATCAATCCCGTTGACAATCCCCAGTTTGTGGTTGCTTATGGTGCCGCCACATTGGCTAAAGAAAACTGGCTTGTAAACAACATTAAAGAATTAGTTACTTCAGAATCTATATCCAATTAATTATGAAATCTTATCACAATAAAGAAAAAGGTATCGCCATCTCATTTGATGATATTTTTTTAGTGAATGGCATCCGCACTCCTTTTGGAAAATTTTGCGGAACCCTTGCTAATGTATCACCGACTGATCTGGGGATATTCGCTTCAAAAGCTGCATTGCTTAAATCGGGTGTTGAACCGGATGATATTGATCAGGCCATTATAGCCAATATTGGTCAGGCCTCCGGCGACGCCTATTTTCTACCGAGACATATCGCACTGTATGCCGGCCTGCCCATTACAGTTCCCTCATTAATGGTTCAGCGTATTTGTGCCTCCGGTTTTGAAACCCTGATTACGGCAGCAGAACAAATTACCTTAAAAAAAGCCGCACTGGTTTTATGTTGTGGTACCGAAAACATGTCGCTGGCACCTACGGTAAGTTTTGGAAACCGCATGGGATACCCTTTGGGAAGACCTGTGTTTAAAGATATGTTATGGGAGGCATTGGATGATACCGCAGCAGGTTATCCCATGGGATTCACTGCTGAAAACGTTGCCAAAAAACATCAGATTACACGCGAGCAATGTGATGCATTCGCTTATCTTTCATTTCAAAGAGCATTCAATGCGCAAAAAAATGAAATTTTTAAAGATGAAATTACACCTATTAATTCTACAGTTTTCGAAAGAGAAGGATTGAAATCAAGAAAAGTTCGCTTGCCGGGAGCTGTTAAAGATTTTAGGGTTGATGAACAAATACGCGATACCAGCCTTGAATCACTGGCTAAATTACAAACCGTATTTTCGGAAGTAGGTGTTTTAACTGCGGGCAATTGCAGTGGTATTGTTGATGGTTCCGGGGCTGCAGTGGTGGCCGATTTAAGTACGGTTCAGGCAAAAGGTTTAAAACCCATTGCAAAAATTGTTGCAGCAGCTACCTGTGGCATTGACCCTAAATTAATGGGACTGGCTCCGGTGCCTGCAATTAAATTACTGCTTGAATTTACAGGATTAAACATTGAAGATATCGGCTTGTTTGAAATTAACGAAGCCTTCTCAGCACAACTGATCGGTTGTGAAATTGAACTGGGTCTTGATAGAGAAAAACTAAATGTAAATGGAGGAGCCATTGCAATCGGACATCCGCTGGCAGCTTCCGGTTTAAGACTTTCATTAACCATGATCCGCGAAATGAATCTGAGAAATGTTAAATACGGAATTGCATCTGCCTGCATTGGGGGCGGACAAGGAACTGCAATATTATTTGAAAATATAAATATGAAATAAATGGAAGAAAATAAAATGTACCAATGGCAAATGACTGAATTAAATAAGCCATTTGTTTTATCAGAAAGTGATATGCCGGAATTGAAAGAGGGTGAAACCCTGGTAAAAATTGCCGGCTGCGGAGTTTGTCATACCGACATTAGTTTCTGGCATCATGGGGTTCAAACCAAACATGCATTGCCTTTAACACTCGGGCATGAAATAAGCGGAACCGTGGTTGATGGGGATGAAAAATGGATCGGAAAAAATGTAATTATACCCGCGGTATTGCCTTGTGGTGAATGTGATTTATGCAAAAGCGACCGGAGCAATATATGCAGAAATCAACTGATGCCTGGTAATGATTTTGACGGAGGATTTGCTTCTCATATAAAAGTACCTTCCAAATATTTATGTGAGGTACCCGATAAAGTTTTAGAAAAATATTCATTGGAACAACTCTCTGTTATCGCTGATGCGATTTCAACTCCATACCAGGTTGTTAAAAAATCGGAACTGGTGGCAGGAGATTTTGCAATTGTAATTGGTGTAGGCGGCGTGGGTATTTACGGGGCACAAATTGCCAAAATATTTGGTGCAAAAGTTTTGGCACTGGATATCAGTGATGAGAAATTAGCCATTGCCAAACTGAATGGCGTAGATGCGACATTAAATACCAAAGGTCTTGATTTAAAAACCATCAAAGAGAAAGTAAAAGAAATTGCAAAAGAACTGAAAGCCCCAAAATATGGATGGAAAATATTTGAAATATCCGGATCAAAACCGGGTCAGGAGCTCGCATTTAATCTGGTAACTTTTGCCTCTACCCTGTCTATCGTTGGTTTTACTATGGATAAAGTTGAAGTGCGTTTAAGCAACCTGATGGCTTTTGATGCCAAGCTCATCGGAACCTGGGGATGCAAACCCGAATTATATCCGGAAGTGGTTGCACTCGTTGCGGATGATAAACTGAAAATTGGTCAGTTTGTTGAAACTTTTCCCATGTCTCAAATCAATGAAGTTTTTAATAATACACTCGAACATAAATATACCAAACGTTCTGTTTTAACACCCGACTTTAAATAATTATACATATGACTGAATTAAAAAATCACAATCTTGTTGACATCGATTTCAAAGAGATTCTTTTCGAAAAACGCCCATGCCTGGATAAGGATGGAACGCCCGTTGATAAATTATTCAATGCATGGATTATCTTGAATAATCCCAAACAATTTAATTCATATACCACAGCAGCCATTAAGGAAATCATCCTGGCTTTCAGGGAAGCATCAAACGACAGAAGCATTGTGGCTGTAGTGCTCACAGCCGTTGGCGACAAAGCCTTTTGCACCGGTGGGAATACCAAGGAATACGCCGAATATTATTCTGGCAATCCTCAGGAATATTCGCAATACATGAGATTGTTTAACGATATGGTTTCTAACATTCTGATGTGTGAAAAACCTGTTATCTGCAGGGTAAACGGAATGAGAATCGGCGGTGGCCAGGAAATCGGAATGGCATGCGATTTTAGCATTGCCAGTGACATGGCACGGTTCGGACAAGCAGGTCCGAAGCATGGCAGTGCGGCAATTGGTGGTGCTACTGACTTTCTTCCACTCTATGTTGGTGTAGAACGGGCCATGATGTCGTTAACCTTATGTGAACCCTGGACAGCTCATCAGGCTTATTATTTTGGAGTAATTACAGATATCGCTCCCGTGCTGAAAGTAGATGGAAAATTTATTGCAAATCCTTTGGTTCAAACCGAAAAAATAACCGATGAATTTGGAAGATTTGCATTTGGAACGATGAAAACCGGAGAGGCACTTGTAAAAGCAAAAGAAATGATTGCACATGCTGAAACCGATTTAAGCATGCTTGATAAATCGGTAAATAACTTGATTGCAAAAATCCTGCATACCTTTCCGAATTGCATGAGTAAAACCATTAGTGAGGTACGTAAATTTAAACTGGAACACTGGGATAAAAATAAAGAAGGCAGCCGCGAATGGCTGGCATTGAATATGATGAGTGAAGCCAAAGCCGGGTTCAAAGCTTTTAATGAAGGTCCGAAAGAAAACCGTGAAGTTGATTTTATTTTATTACGTCAGTTGCTGGCCGAAGGTCATGAATGGAATGAAGAATTACACCATAAAATTTCACCGCAATACCAGACTGCTAAAGTTTAATTATGGAAAAAATACAAGTATCTTATTTATTCGAACAATCGGTTGCACACATTCTACTAAATGATGGCAAGGGAAATGTGCTCGACCATTTGATGATGGAAGAAATGCAGAAAGTATTGTATTCCTTTAGCGGAGCAAACAATCTTAAACTGATTATTTTTGAGGGTGCAGGGAAACACTTTTCATTTGGAGCCAGCGTAGAGGAGCACCAGAAAGATCTGGCCGCTGCCATGCTTCGATCCTTTCATCAGTTGTTTTATACCCTTCGCGATTTGTCCATTCCCACCCTGGCTAAAATTTCAGGCCAATGCCTGGGTGGTGGACTGGAGCTCGCATTAATGTGCGACTTTATGTTTGCCGATCAAACAGCAAAATTAGGTCAGCCCGAAATTATTCTGGGCGTTTTTCCACCGCCTGCTTCCATCCTGCTTCCCGAAAAAATTGGTTTGGCCCGGGCCGAAGAATTAATTATAACCGGAAAAACAATCGGTGCGGAAGAAGCTAAAAACATAGGATTGCTCAATTATTTGTATGAAGATAAAACTGCATTGGAGCAAGGGGTAAATGAATGGATCATACAAAACATTTTGCCGAAAAGTGCTTCTTCACTGAGGTACGCTACTAAAGCCGTTAGAATTAAATTCAATCATATCCTCAGTAATTTTTTACCGCAGCTGGAGCAACTCTATGTAAACAATTTAATGGGAACCCATGATGCAAATGAAGGGATTCAATCCTTTCTGGAAAAAAGAAAACCACAGTGGACTAATAATTAATCAAAAATGAACAGATCAATAAAAATTATTGGAATTATTGGAGCGGGAACCATGGGTTCAGCCCTGGCTCAAAAGTTTGCACAGGAAGGATTCACAGTAATCCTGGCCGATCGTGCCATCGATTTTGTAGAAAAAGGAATCAACAATATTAAAAATTCTTTACAGGAAGGATTTGATAAAAAAGTATTTACACAAGACCAGGTTAACCATACGTTGAAAAATATTACAGGCACTGCTAACATAGAAGATTTAAGTATTTGCGATCTTGTAATAGAGGCAATCTTTGAAGATTTTGACGCGAAAATACACTTGTTTAAACACCTGTCGAAAGTTGTATCGGATACCTGCATTATCGCTACCAATACGTCATCTTTTTCGGTGAATGAGTTAAGTGAATATGTAACAAACCGAGAGCGTTTTATTGGCCTGCATTTTTTCTATCATGCTGCTAAAAATCGCCTGCTTGAGATTATTCCCAATTTAAAAACCTCGCCGCAGGTATTTGATGCCGCAAAAAGATTTGCATTCTTAGCCGGGAAGGATGCCATTTACTGTAAGGATTCATACGGCTTTGTGGTGAACCGGTTTTTTGTTCCCTGGCTCAATGAAGCCTGCCGTTTGCTGGAAGAAAACATCGGAAACATACCAACCATCGATGCGGTATGTATGGAAAAATTTGGAATCGGTATGGGTCCCTTCGCCCTGATGAATGCCACCGGTGTTCCTATTGCCTGCCATTCTCAAAAAACGCTTGAGGTTTATGGCGAACTGTATAAAACATCTGAAAAATTGATTGACCAAACAGAAATAAATCAAGCCTGGAATCTGGAAGGTGAAATTTTAACAGATGAAAAAATCAGAAACGAAATTGCAGATCAAATGCTGGGGATTGAATTTTTAGTTTGTTCTCAGTTACTTGACGAAAAAATTTGTTCAGCCACCGATATAAACAGGGGTGCAAGAATTGGTTTGAAATGGAAAGCGGGTCCGATTGAGTTAATGAACAAATACGGAGAGCCGGAAACCAGAAGACTGATTGAAAAAACAGCCCATAAGTACAATACATTGATTCCTCTGTCCATCGGTAAGGCGTTCTGGAAACAGGAATTTGTTACTTATGAAAAATCGGGCAGAAACGCCATCATTACCATGTCACGCCCCGAAGACCTGAATGCCCTGAATGAAGATGTGATGAATCAGTTGCTCGACAAATTCGGCAAGGCAAATATGGACATGGAAATTGAACAAATCTTTTTATGCGGTTCAGGAAAAGCATTCGTTGCCGGAGCTGATATAAAATTTTTTGTAAAAAACATGAAAGCCCGGTCAATAGAAAATATAGAACGTTTTACCCGTTTCGGACAGGAGGTTTTTGAACTGATCGACCATTCAAGTAAAAAGGTAATCGCGGTATTGAATGGACTTGCCCTGGGCGGAGGATTGGAACTGGCATTATGTGCAGATCTGATTCTTGCATTACCGGGTGCCAGTATGTCGTTTCCTGAAACCGGTATTGGAATTTATCCGGGTTTGGGTGGAACCCAAAGAAGCACGCGAAGAATTGGTAAAGCTTTGAGCAAATACCTCATTCATACAGGAAAAATGTTGAGTGCTAAAGACGCTTTTGAAATAGGGCTGGTTGATCAGGTAATAAGCGTGGAAGAAATGTACGGCTTCATGTACGGCAATTTACCATTACCTTCACCAACGGCAACCATCCTGAGTGATAAGTGGCTTGCAGTGAAAAATTTCTTTGAAGATCATACCCTGAATGAATTGCTAACCCATCAGGTTCATGACACCATGATTTCAAAAGAAGAGGCAGACCGCATTTGTAAAACTTTATCGTTTAAGGCACCCATCGCTTTGCATTTTGCCGATAAACTGATTGAAGACGCAAAAGGTTGCGCAGATGAATTGATTTATCTGCCGGAGATTTTCAAAACACAGGACGCTTTGCTGGGATTAACCTCTATAGGACAAAAAGTGGCATATAAAGGCGAATAATTGAACCATTCAAACGATTAAATGCAGACACAAAAATCAAATAGATTAATTATATACTGGCTGCTAAGCGGTTGTATATTAATTTACGTGATGGTAGTTGTTGGGGGCATTACGCGTTTAACAAATTCGGGATTGTCGATGGTTGAATGGAACATTACGGGTTCAACGCCTCCCTCAAATGAACAGGAATGGATGCTGCAGTTTGATAAATACCGGCAATCACCGGAATTCAAAATTATCAATAAAGATTTCACCCTCCAGGATTATAAAAATATTTTTTGGTGGGAGTATATTCACCGCTTTATCGGCAGGTTTATCGGGGTGGTTTTTCTGATTCCCTTTTTATTTTTTCTCATTCGAAAAAAATTTCCGGAAGGCTTTATAAAAAAAATGTTAATCCTTTTGCTGATCGGTTCACTCCAGGGATTCATCGGATGGTTTATGGTAAAAAGCGGTCTGCAAAAAAATCCGCATGTAAGTCATTACCGCCTTGCCCTGCATTTGTTGACCGCCTTTGCTGCATTTGGATTTTCATTTTGGTATGCATTGGATTTGTTCTATCCTAAAAAAGAATTGGATAATTATTCCTCAATGAAAAATATAAGCCGCATCCTGTTGGGAATGGTTATCATACAAATAGTTTATGGCGCTTTTGTTGCAGGGCTAAAAGCCGGTTATATGTTTCCGGCATTTCCAAAAATGAATGAAAATTGGATAGCAAATGAAGTAACCCTGCTGAAACCCGTTTGGAAAAATTTTATTGAAGGGCAGGCAGGTGTTCAGTTTATCCATAGAACCCTGGCATGGCTTGTCTTAATCCCTATAGTACTTGTTTATTTTAAATCCTTAAAATACAACCTCACGCCTACCCTGCAAAATCTGATAAAATTTATTGGCTTCATTTATGGAGTTCAATTTTTACTGGGTGTTTTCAATATCCTGTACGGCGTTCCTATCTTTATCGGAATATTGCATCAAACCGGTGCTTTTCTGCTATTTGGTTCTGTTTTATTTCTCAACCACTACTTGCACAACAGCGCGCTTACTCATAAGGGTACCTGATCATATGGATGTAAAAAATAAATATAGCGCAATCATTTTAATGGCCGGAAAATCCGCAAGACTGGGTCAGCCTAAAGCCTGGTTGTCCTTTGATCCCGAATTTAACTTTATACAAAATCTCGTTTATCAATATACCCAGGCCGGCATTGAAAATATTGTTCTGGTTACCCATTCACAATTAATAAAACAATTGAAAAAACAAATTCATGAAAATCTTAATGCAAACAGTATAAAAATTGTTTGCAATATCAGACCGGTATCCGACCGCTTTTACAGTATCAAACTGGGCTTAAACAATATTGACAATTCTTTTCCAGTCTTCATACAGAATATCGATAATCCATTTACAACATCCGGTTTACTCAATCAAATGAAAGCTAAAATTGAACCTGGTAAATATGTGGTTCCGGTTTATTTGGGTAAGAAAGGGCATCCCGTTTTACTTTCAAAAGAAATACTTCAGCATATCAAAGAAATAAAATCGGATTCTGAAGACCTGAGAGTGATTCTTGAAAAGTTTTCCTTTGAAGAAGTGCCGGTTGACGATGAAAAGCTATTGGCAAATATTAACACGGAAGAAGATTATATAAAATATTTTAACCATGCAATCCCTGTTTAATATTTTGCAATGTGCACTGGAAAAAAGAGAGCAGCTTGCACTCTGTACGGTTGTTGAAACATCGGGTTCAACACCTTTGAAAGCAGGTGCAAAAATGCTGATCTGGGCAAATGGCGATTCTGCAGGTACCATTGGCGGAGGAAACGTAGAATCGCAGGTTATCGCCGATGCCATTAAACTCATTCTGCAAAATGAATCTAAATTAATAGACTATGCCTTACTCAAACAAAATATGTGCTGTGGAGGTACCATGAAAATTTTTATTGAACCCCAAAAACCACAAAAACAATTAATCGTATTTGGTTCAGGACATATTGGAAGCCATGTGGCCTTCTACGCACAAAAATTACAATTTAAAACCATCCTGATTGATGAGCGCAGCAAAATGCTTGACAAAACAGATGTCCCCGATATTCAAAAATTTCCCCTGAACCATAAAGAAGCTTTTTCCAAACTTTTGTTTGATTCGGATACCTATGTGATTATCTGCACACACCAGCATGAATACGACCGTGAAATTCTGGCCTACTGCATCAATCAAAATACCGCATACCTGGGAATGATTGGCAGCATGCGGAAAATATTGATCACAAAAAAAAGATTCCTTGAACACAATATTTGCAGTAAAGAACAATTGGACCGGGTTGATATGCCCATGGGGTTTGATATTGGTCAAAACGGACCGGAAGAAATTGCACTGGGTATTGTGGCAAAAATTGTTGCGGTATCAAATCAAAAAGAAATTATACAAAAGGTAAAAACTGAAACATATGAAGAAGCAAGTTTCGATAGTAACGGGTGCAGCTAAGGGCATTGGCAAATCCATTGCCACAAAGTTAAAGGCCGATGGCTTTTTTGTAGTATTGGTTGATGTTGATAAAGAAGCCGGCATTGCCCTGGAGAAAGAAATGGGAAGTGATTTCAGTAATTATATTGAAGCCAATATTAATGATGAGATTTCGGTTCAGAAATTATTTGCAGCGGCAAAAAAAATAAATGGTTCCATTGATGTGGTTGTGAATAATGCAGGTATTATCAAAGACAAAATGATCTGGAAAATGAGTGTAGAAGAATTTGATGCGGTGATAGCAGTTAATTTAAGAGGAACCTGGATGATGTGCCGGGAAGCCGCAAGGGTAATGAAAGAACAAAATTCCGGACGCATTATTAATATCGCTTCCAGAGCCTGGTTGGGCAATGCGGGGCAATCCAATTATTCGGCATCAAAAGCCGGTGTGGTTGCATTAACAAGGGTGCTGGCATTGGAATTGGGAAAATACAATGTATGGGTAAATGCAGTGGCTCCGGGATTGATTGACACCCCGCTTACCCAAAATCTGGAAGCATCCGTGCTAACAAAACTCATACAGGCTCAGCCTACAAAAACCATTGGTAAACCTGAAGATGTTGCCAATGTGGTTTCCTTTCTGGCAAATGAAAAAACAAAATTTATTACCGGACAGGTAATGTATGTGGATGGCGGTAAAAACATTGGAGCAAATATGAATCTATGAAACAAATCGAACTAAATATAAATGGGAAACAGTTTCATCTCCTGGTTGAAGAACATGAAATGCTATCAACCGTTATCAGAGAAAAAGCAGGTTTAACCGGAACAAAAATAGGATGTGAACAAGGCAGTTGTGGCGCTTGTACTGTTTTGGTAAATAATGAACCTGTGCTCAGTTGTATTACGCCTGCATTAAAATTTGATGCAGCCAATATAACTACCATTGAAGGTCTTTCACAGGATGGTTCACTCCATAAATTGCAGGAAAAATTTGTAGAAAAAGGGGCCATTCAATGCGGATTTTGTACACCGGGAATGGTAATGACGGCTCTGGATTTTGTGAATCATAACTCCAACCCTACTATTGATCAGATTAAGGAAGGACTATCCGGAAATTTATGCAGATGTACCGGTTATAAGAAAATAATTGAGGCAGTAGCTGAATATGCAAAAGAAGTTAACGGTTCACAGTTGACAGTTCACAGTTTGGAATCTGCAAACCTCAAATCAGTGGGTGTTAGCCGGCCTTATATTGAAGCAAGCAAAAAGGTACAGGGAATTGCTGATTATACAGATGATATAAAACTGAAAGGCGCCTTGCAGGTTAAATTTGTGAGAAGCATTTTTCCGCATGCAGAAATTGAGTGGATAGATACGGATAAGGCAATGAAATTAGAGGGGGTAAGGTATATTGCAACCGGTAAGGAACTGCCCATTACTTTCGGAGTACTTCCCATCTCCCAGGATGAAAATGCCATAGCGATTCATAAGACCCGGTATATTGGTGAAATTGTGGCAGCCGTGGCAGCCGATACCGAAGCAATTGCTTTGAAGGCCTGTAAGCTGATTGAAATAAAATACAATCCGATAAAGCAATATTTAACTATTGAAGATTCATTAAAAGATGTGGGTGAACATGAAAAAATTCATCCTGAACACGGCAAGCAAAATAACAATGTCCATAAAAAAGCTGAATTGCGTTTTGGAGATCAGCAACAAGGATTAAAAGATGCTGAGGTAGTGAGTAAAATGGACTTCACTTTTGAAGGTGTGAACCATGGATTTACCGAACCGCATTCCGCCTCGGCATTCTGGGATGAAAATGGTTTAACGATGATTTCCGCAACGCAGGTATCCCATTATTTGCACAGAGCCCTTGCCAAAACAATGGAAGTTCCTTTAAACCGGGTACGGGTTATTAAGCCGCATGTGGGTGGTGGTTTTGGGGGCAAGGGTGATCCCTTCCCGCATGAGATTATTGTAGCGTATATCGCACGCAAAACAGGCAAACCGGTACATGTACGCTTGTCGAGGGAAGAAGTTTTTTTAACCAATCATGGTCGCCATCCTTCTCAAATGACCATTCAGTTAGGTGCCGATAATGACGGTATACTAAAAGTACTGGATGCAGATATTGCCATTGACGGAGGTGCTTATGGAAGCTTTGGAGTTGTAACTTCATACTATAACGGCGTATTGCTGCAAGCTCCTTATAAATTAAATAATTTTGGGTTCAGAACCTATAGGGTATATACCAACAAACCTCAATGTGGTGCCATGCGCGGGCATGGAGCGGTGAATTCGCGCTTTGCTGTTGAATCCTTAATTGATGATATTGCACATAAGATAAAAATGGATCCGGTTGAACTCAGGATGAAAAATTTTCTGGATTCGAATACCTTAACGGTTGGACAATACCGCATCACTTCAAACGGAAGCAGGGAGTCAATTCAAAAAGTTGCTGAGCAATCCAACTGGAAAAACAAACATGCTAAAATGCCATCCGGACATGGTTTTGGCGTAGGGTGTGGATTTTTTATCAGCGGCAGTGCCTTGCCTATTTTCTGGAATGAATTGCCACAATCAGTTGTACATTTAAAAGTAGATTTCGACGGCCGGGTTTTGGTAACATCAGGTGCCAATGATATCGGACAGGGCAGTGATACCATGCTGGCCATAATTGTGGCAGAAGTTTTGGGTATTGGCATGGATCATATTTTTGTAATTGGAGCAGATACCTTACTCACACCGGTTGACCTGGGGAGCTATTCGAGCCGGGTAACTTTTATGGCCGGTAATGCTGCAAAAAATGCTGCTGAAAATTTGAGAGCTGAAATAGCCACTGCCATTTCAAAATCAAAAAATGTACCCACAGATGAACTCAACTTTTTGGATGGAAGGGTGTTCAGCAATGATAAAAGTACAGACCTGAGCTGGATGGAAGCCATTGAAATTTTAACTGCAAACCGCGGTGCTGTTTCTGTGAGCGGAAAATATATTTCTCCTAAACTGGGTGGTGATTTTAAAGGTGCCGGCGCGGGTTTAAGTCCCTCCTATTCGTTTGGTGCCTGTGTAGCCGAAGTGAACGTAAACGAACAAACAGGACATGTAAAAATACTCAATGTATGGGGAGCGCATGATTGTGGCAAAGCATTAAATCCGCTTGCAGTAGAAGGACAATTGGAAGGCTCCTGGCACATGGGAATTGGTCAGGCCATGAGTGAGGAAATGCGTTATTATAATGGCTTATTGATGAATAATAATTTCCTGGATTACAAAATCCCAACTTCTCTCGACACTCCGGATTTCCACACAAATATTATTGAAACCAACGATCCTGAAGGTCCGTTTGGAGCCAAAGAATGCGGAGAAGGCGCTTTGCATCCTGTGATTCCTGCAATAGCAAATGCAATTTATGATGCGGTTGGAATACGGATTACCAAACTCCCCATTAAATCGGAAGATGTTTTAAACCTGCTAAAAGAAAAATGATGGCTGAAAATAAATATCATCTGGTAACAAGCATTGAAGCAGCGCTTTCACTGGCAAAGCAACATGTACAAAGCTTTAAATACATTGCAGGCGGAACCGATGTGCTGGTAAACAGGTTTCAGGGAAATGATGAATCAGCAAGTTTGATTGACCTTTCCGGTATCGCCATACTAAAGGAAGTGCATGCTGATACTCATTTCCTGAAAATAGGATCATTAATTCGTCTGGATGATCTTAAAAAACATGAAATTATTAAAGAACAATTTCCTGCATTATTAAAAGCGGCGAATGAAGTTGCTTCACCCATCCTAAGAAAAACAGCAACCCTTGGCGGAAATATTTTATGTGAAAACAGATGTACCTATTTTAACCAGAGTGCCTGGTGGCGTGAGTCGGTTGGATACTGTCTGAAATGCGATGGGGAAGTATGCATCGCAACCGGTGGAACCAAAGCCTGTTTCTCAAAATTTGTATCCGATACTGCCCCGGTACTGATCAGCATGAACGCACAGCTTGAGATCATTGATGAAAAAAGTTTAAAAATTATTCCATTGGAAAGTATTTATACCGGAGATGGAATCAACCCCAGAAATCTTTCAAAAACGGCCATTATCAAAAACATTATGTTACCTCTTGACAACAGCTTTAAAGTAGTGTTCAAAAAATTACGTCCGCGTGAAGCGGTTGATTTTACCTCGTTAACCACCGCCGTTTCATTGGTTCAAAACGGGAAAATAAAAATAGTTATAGGGGGTATTGATCCAAAACCCGTAATCGTTGAAGGCATGCTGGATGTCTCAGAAACACTCATTCAGGATGCGGTTAAAAAAGCAAGAATTGTAGACAATGATTACTATTCAAGAGCCTACCGAAAAGAAATGATGATTTTATATTTAAAGCAAAGTCTTGAAGAATTGAATAATAAATAAAAACAATATGACAAATCCATTTATGAAAATTTTATACGATGAACACGAAGTAATCGTGAATGCCATAGATGTGGCCAAACAACTGAAATATCTGATAAACAGAGACCCGGATTTATACGATATCAAGCTCCGCAAACTCATCCAGTTTTTCAGAAATTATGCCGATAAATATCATCATTATAAAGAAGAGGTAATCCTGTTCCCGGAGATGAATAAACGCAACGAAATGCTGGAAGAGGGCATCATCAAAGAAATGTTTGAAAACCACGAAGATTTTCGCGAAATGATAAAATCCATAGAGCAAAGTCTGAATGCACATGATTATATAAAAGCGCATGATCAGCTTGAAAAATACACAGAGGAACTTCTGAATCATATAGCCGTTGAAAACGAAGAAGTATTTCAAATGGCAGAAAGCATTTTCGACCTGGCAGAACTGGAAAAAATAGGTCATCGCTTTTTAGATTGGGATCGTGAATTGGGGGATGCACGTAAAGAAGAATGGAAAGAACTTGCCGATGAATTGAGGCGGGATTTGACGATGATGGATTAGGGAACATAAAAAAGGCCCCCGCAAAACGGAAGGCCTTTTTAAAACTAAAACTTAACCTATGAAAACTCCTATTGAAGGAATTCAACTTTAAACTCAACCCTGCGGTTGCGTGTGCGTCCTTTTACAGACTCATTGGTGTCAACCGGTAAGGATTCACCGTATCCGGTTGCAACCACTCTTAATGGATCAACACCGTTTGTGATCAGATAATTGGCTACTGATGATGCACGATCCTGTGAAAGGGTCATATTCATGGCATCTTCACCCACATTATCAGTATGGCCACCTATCAGCAATTTGTAGCTTGGATTTTCTTTCATCACTTTAACAATTGAATTGAGTATCGGATAGGATACCGGTTTGATAATTGCTTTTCCGGTTTCAAACTGGATCCCTTGTAATGCTTTTTGAAACAATTGTTTGGTTTCCTTTTTCAATTCAGGGCAACCGTTATTTGTTGCAGTTCCGGGAATGGTTTTACATCTGTCAATATCATCATATACACCATCGTTATCGGTATCGGGGCAACCTGAATGTGCAGGACTTCCGGCTACATTTGGACATTTGTCAATTCCATCATTTACACCATCATTATCGGTATCCGGGCAACCATTGGTGCTAACCGGGCCTTTTAATGAAGGACACATATCTTTTGAATCTTCTATACCATCGTCATCAGTATCCGGACATCCTTTAAATGAGGCTACTCCCGCTACATCCGGACAAAAATCTTCTTCATCTCTTATGCCGTCGCCATCGCGATCAGGACAACCATCAAATGCCAGGGTACCTTTTACATTCGGGCATTTGTCTTTACTGTCAATAATACCATCACCGTCAGTATCAGGGCATCCGTTATAGGCTGCAACTCCGGCTTCATTCGGACAAGCATCATCCATATCAGCAATACCATCTTTATCAATATCCGGACAACCTTTTGTTGCTGCGATTCCTACTGAATTGGGACACTTATCTTCAAAATCCAAAATACCATCTCCATCAGTATCAAACGGACATCCGTTTATGTCAACTTTTACTCCGGATGGTGTTCCCTGACATTTATCTTTTTTGTCTGAAATACCATCTTTGTCTTCATCTTTTCCTCTTCCCAGATTGAAATTAAGGCCCAATGAATGAATCATAAATTGGTCATTCCCTGTTGGCATAACAGCAGGCAGTTTCTGAGGGTTATAATGGGCCACATCAACGGTCATATAACCGAAAGTTGCCTGGTAATTAACATTAAGAACTTCACTTAATCTTAAACTAAATCCCAAACCTCCTATAATTGGATAATCAAGACCTTCATTAATACGGTCACCTGTTAAATTAGAAGCTCCCATGCCGGCAAAAATGTATGGCGCAAGTCTGCTTTCCTCAGGAATCATATAACCGTTATTGAATTTATATTTAAAATTCATATTTCCATGTAACATATATCCTTTGAAACCAAGATCATCCGCAGGATAATAACCCCATGAACCTATTGTTCCCATCAGGGTTAAATCAAAAGATCTGTTTAGGTAACGTGAAACCGTAACACCTGCTGTAGGGTTCTGACGTAAAACTGCATAAGTAAAATCCAGCATACCGCTGCCCAATGCACCCGAATATACGCTAAATCCACCCAACACACCCAAATTCCACTTTCGCTCTTTTGTCTGCGCATCTGCATTCAGAATAAATAAGGGAAGTATAAGCATCAATACTAATCGTTTAAAATTTCCTGCTAAAGGAAATTCAGAAACTGTTGTTCGTAATGTTTTCATCATTTTTTTGAATTGGTTTTAGTAATAAATTCATAGGCAAAATTAGTTCAACCCCCAAAATCAATGTTACATAACTTTTAAAATAAATTACATTATTCACACATTAAGGATTGGCTGCATCTTTTTCTTTCTTTGCATCCTCTTTTAGTTTCTTTTCATAAGCTTTCTTTTCCTGTTTCAGCCTTTTTTCATCAACTTTCTTTTGCTCCTTCAGTTTTTTCTCATCGGTTTTTTTCTGTTCTTCTTTCACCTTGTCAGCTTCACTAGGCTTTTTCTTGAAAAATCCCTTAAGCAAAAAACTTTCCGAAGCAGCGTCCATATTTTGTTTGAAACCTTTGGTTCCCTGTTTCACATTTACAATGGTTCTGTCTAAATTTTCTGCAAAAACAGTATCCATGAACAGCTTTCCAATAGTACCCCTGCCCGATCGTATATTACCCATAATAGCGGCCATATCTCCCGTAATTAAAGCCGCATTGTCGGCTGTGGCTTTTAATTTAAAAAGCATGTCGTCCATACTGATTGGAACACTGGTTCCAATCATATCATTATTTTCAATTTCAGCAAAATCTGCAGTTCCGGGTGAAAGATTCATAATTTTACCTCCCATTAAACCATCAGAACCAATAATAGCTTTGGCATTCTTTTTTATAAATTTTTGGGTTTCTATATCAACCACCATATCTACTTTTACCGAAGTATCTGTGATAATATCTATACTTTCAATTGTTCCCACATTGATGCCCGCAAAACGTACATTATTGCCAACCTGCAAACCATTTACATCTGTAAACATGGCACTTACTCTAAAAGTGCTGCTGAAGAGTTTTTTTGTTTCGCCAATAAAATAGATTCCGGTTATAAACAACAGGATACCTACCAAAACAAATATTCCCAGCTTAATTTTATGAATTGATTCTTTTTTCATTGTATTGTTTTTATCATATTAATTTTCTTCCACACACTATTCAAAGAAAGAGCGTATCCATGTATCTTCTGATTTTTCCAATTCATCAAAGGTTCCCTCGGATGCTATAATTCCTTCTTTAAAAACAATCATCCGGTTTGCCGTAATTTTTGCACAAGCCATATCATGGGTTATTATTATTGATGATGTATTGTATTCTTTCTGCACTTTAAGTATTAGCTCACTAATTTCCCTGGAAGTAATCGGATCCAGTCCGGTGGTAGGCTCATCATATAGCATAATTTCCGGCTTTAATATCAGGGTACGCGCAAGTCCCAAACGTTTTCGCATGCCCCCTGAAAGTTCGGAAGGCATTTTTTCTATTGTGTCCTCAAGACCCACATTTTTCAATGCTTCTTCAACCAGTTTGTTCTTTTCTTCTTTCGAAATATCCTTTGAATCCCTTAAAGGAAATTCTAAATTTTCCCGCACCGTCATCGAGTCGTACAAGGCTCCGCTTTGAAATAAAAAACCAACCTTTTTTCTGATCTTGTTTAACTCATCTGTATTCAAACCTGAAATATTCTTGTCGAGTATTAATAGTTTACCTTCATCCGGTTCAATTAATCCTACCATGCATTTTATTAAAACCGATTTGCCACTACCCGATTTGCCGAGTACTACCAGATTTTCTCCTTTGTTTATTTTGAAATTAATGTCTTTCAAAACCTCTTTATTCCCAAAAGCCACCTTTAAATGTTCCACTTCTACAACCACATTGCTTTGTTGGGTGTCTGTTAAAACAGCTGCCTCTTTCGTTTCTGCTGCCATTTCTTAATTAATAAACAAAGATGTAACCTGAACAGCAATAATATCAATTACAAATACCATCAATGAAGCCAACACTACCGATGTGTTTGCGGCTTCTCCAACTCCTTCTGTTCCCTTGTTTGAATTATATCCTTTATAGGTTGCAATCAGTCCAATGGCCAAACCAAAAAAAATGGTCTTTATCAATGATGGAATCACATCTGTAAAATCCATTTCAGCCAAAGCCTGTGCAAAGTATAAATGAAAATTTACATCCCCTTTAATATTTACTCCTGCAAATGAACCCAACATGGAAATCACATCATTAAATACGGTTAATACCGGCAACATAAGTGTGGTTGCCAGTACCCGGGTTACGATAACATATTTGAAAGGATTCGTACCCGAAACTTCCATGGCGTCTATTTGTTCAGTAACCTTCATGGAAGCCAGCTCAGCCCCTATTCCAGATCCTACTTTACCTGCACAAATCAATGCAGTAATTACAGGACCTATTTCGCGGACAATTGAAACGGATATCATGGCAGGTAACCACGATTCGGCTCCAAACTGCGCAAGAGTAGGCCTTGATTGTATAGTTAAAACAAGTCCCATTATAAAACCTGTAATACCCACTAACGACAGCGATTTATATCCAATTAAATACGATTGCTTGATGAGTTCCCTGAATTCATAGGGAGGTTTAATCAACTCTTTTAAAAATCTGCCAGTGAAACCCGCAAACATAGCCAGGTCCATAAAAAACGACTGAAAGATATTATATTGATATTCTACCTTAGCCGGAATCTTGCGAAATGCTTCTTTAATTTTCTCTTCCCGTACCAACAATCTGGATAATGTTTTACTCATATAATAAAAATTTTAACCGCTTATCTTCTGCCCTATGTTCCATGCCTTCAAACCTTCAATTCAGGTATCTTCTAAGTACCCATGCTGTTGTTTCGTGTTGTTCCAGCAGTCCTGTCAGAAAATCGGTAGTACCAGCGTCCTTGTTTTTTTCATTGCAAATAGTAATATCTTTCCTGAGTTCGATAATTACAGCCTCATGGTCACCTAATAATTCCTTCATCATTTCTTTTTGACTGGGGTATTTTCCCGCTGCTTCCTTCAGTCTTGTTAATGCAGTAAACTCCTTCATAGTACCAATCGTTTTGCCTCCCAGTTTATTGATGCGTTCTGCTACAAGGTCAATCGTTTCTTCAAGTTCGGTGTATTGCCCCTGAAATAATTTATGCAGCTCCATAAAACTTTCACCTGATACATTCCAGTGAAATTTCCGGGTTTTCACATATAAAGTCATTTCATCAGCCAATACAACCGAAAGCAATTCGATACTTTTGCCTAAATTTTTTTCAGTAATTCCAATTTCTGGTTTCATAATTATTTATTTGATGGTTATTAATTTTTATTTTCTTCCCGATAACTATCGGTATTCTATTTTCTATTTTCTGCTTCCTTAATTGAGAAAGGTTGCAGCCTGAACGATATAGTAACTAAGCCAATGGCTTCCATATTGTATTACAGCTTTTCATTGAGAAATTTACTGCCATTCATTATATTGGTGACATACCGCCATTTAAGTGCTTCTATCTGTTTCATTGGATTTGTTGCTTCTACATAATAAAAATTGAACTGCGAAATTGGTTAACAAGGATTCAAAAAACGTTACAGAACTTTTTAATTAAGTTACATTATTTACTGATTCCATGATCAGGAATGTGTTGCATCATTCTGGTAGAACTGCATCAACGCAAATGAGATAATAAGGCCTGAGCACATTCCTTCAATCATTATCGTAATAACTACAGTAAAAGGAGTTATATAAGCTCCCATCATAGGGGCATTATTCTTTAACTGCATCAGTAAAAGCGGATCAATCTGTGAAAAGTACAAACCCGCAAACAGCGCAAATAACACAAGGCTTACAGCGGATATCGTACACCCAAAAATCAAACCTTGTAAATATTCGAATTTCTTTTTTGTTACAGATTTATAATACCGGAAGGCAAAGAAAATGCCACCGGATAGTATGAAAAAGTTAAGCACACGAAGTTCAATAATTTGAAGAAGGTTCATGTAGTTCATGAACATAAAGTAAACAACAAAGCCCGCAAAAGTCAGTAAACCCGCTTTTATGGCCAGTTTCCGGGTTGAAATTTCAGTAGTTTCCATTATTTTTTTATATTAGTGTTATTTATAGTTACGTCTTTCAACTCAATTTCAATCTCATCAATATCATGATTCATCTCCACTTTAAAATTTTCCCATTTCGATTTAACCTCCTCATTGTAATCATTCATTTTCTTTCTCAGGTCATTATTTTTCTGTTCTAAACGGTTTATTTGCTTGTCAAATTTTGCTTTGTTTTCAGAGTTGTTTCTCCGTTCTTTCAGTTCTTTTATTTTATTTTCACTGAGTTTTATTTTATTCTCTGTTTCACTCCTGAACAATGCCCAGGCATCTGTGATTTCATTTTTAATAATTACCCTGGTTTTACCCGGCTTATTCTCATTTACACAAATTGCCGCAGTATCTATAAAATCTCTTTTCGCCTCTTTAACGCGCTCAAATGCATCGTCCACTTTTCTCTCATGCGATTCACAAGAAGTAAAAACAAACACCACAACCCATCCGCATACCGACAATACATAATTCTTCATTTTCATATTTTCTATTTCAAATTTTATGTTTTATGTTTAACATTTGTTAAATTGTTAGGAAGGGCAAATGCAATTTGCCCCTACCAATCCCATTTCCTACTTTACTTTTATATGTTGTTCATTGGCCCATGCTTCCAGGGTAAATATTTCCTTATATGCCTTGGGCTTGATTCCGATAGCTCCTGTATACGGATGATCCAGAATGATGATAATAAAAATAAACATGCCAATAATGATTCCAAACAAAGAATTAATGGCTACATGCATGCGTGAATTTTCAATATCCAGCAACATCACAAATATGATGGAGATTAACGCCCCTGCAATAATTGGCAACCAGATGGGATATGGAATTTCAGTTTCTATCGACATGATTCGAAGTCCTCTGTAGGTGTCGAGCTGATTAAGATGACGAAACATTTCTGCAACCAGTTGAATCTGAAAAGGAGATTGCGGCCGGAGGTGTTCCATGGCATAATATACACGATTCAAAGATTCCGGTGTTTTACGACTGGGTTTCATGATCGCCATATTCGGAAATTCTTCATCAATTACATTGTATACAAAATCAAGATAAACTGTTTTAAGATGCTTTGATGCAATGCTATCCGGATAATATTTAATATCGCGGTACAAACCCATTGCCGAACTGCCTTCATTGCTCACATTGGCACGCGTTTCATTTAACTGATCCCATACTACAAACACCACAAAACTGAGTAAAAATGCATAAAAACTGGAGATCGCAAGAAAAATAAATCCTGTTACTTCATTGTGTGACCTGAGTATGGTAACCACAATATACTTTCTTACCAGGTACGTAGTTATTCCTGCAAAAGCTCCCAATGAAAACGTGAGAAAAATAAACAATAAATATGGCGGTATCTGAACCATGTAATAAGTGATCGCCATAAAAAGATTAAATGTTTACTAAAAGGTTAATGTAATTAATAATATACGGCAAAATTCAATCAAAAATGCCTACAGCCTGTTACATAACTTTTAGAAATTGTTATACAATTCACGCTTTTTATGAGTTATAAGTTATGAGTTATAAGTTATGAGGTATGAGGTATGAGTTAAAAGTTATGAGGTATGAGGTAAGATATGATTTATAAGACATTGTACATCGTACATCTTACATCGTACATCGTACATCGTACATCGTACATCGTAAATCCCCCCCCTTTTTCATTCATACAACACCAAATCAGGTTTTGAAATAAAATAATCGCGTGCCTTTACATTATAACCGGTAATCGGATTTGCTTTTACAGTAAAGTCGGGATTGCCCGGCATATAAGGATATAAACCTATGGATAACTGAAATGTGTTTGAAATTAAATATTCATTTCTGATGAGAAGTCCGATTGCATATGCCTGATAAAATGTATTGCTGAATATATTAAGAAAATCGGTACCCATACCTGCAAATCCACATAGGATTACAGGTGCAAACTGAAATCCCAGCAACTTATAGGGCGCATACATTACAAATTCAAAGTTTAGTATAATTTTGCTCTTACCATTGAGTTGACTGCTTGTAAATCCATACATTTGGGTTCCGTTTATATTCAGGTTTTCATGAAGTTCCCGGCTTATTCCTTCTACCAGTTTAAATCTTGAAAATTGCCTGAAATACCAAAGATTTGATTTTATTAAATCAGAAAAATAAAATGCATCAAAAACGAATACTCCCGAACTTACAAAATCTTTATTGTAAAAAGTTCCATACCCCAATCCAGCCGAAAAATAACCGAAATTATCAAAATGTTCCCCTGCCCCTAATTTAAATCCGGAGTAATACAATAAAGAGGAAATCTCAGTCGTCATCACACCCATCACCAGTTCGGCAGAGATTCCCTCGGGGATGTCTTCATTGGCACCATACCGAAACAGGTATTGGTCACTATAGTATTTTCTCCGGGTGAATCCATAATTTGCCAGATATAGTGATTCATCCCGGTTCACCCGGTTACTATCTATTGTATAAGCTGGGCGTTCAAAATAATCTTTGCGGTAATAACGTGCACCCAGAATAAAGTTACTGCTTCTTTTATCAAGGGCTGCCGATTTATTTTGAGTAAGCGGGAAACTTTTAGCACCCCATAAATCAAAGGTATTATAAATTAAAGGATATGTATTGATGGCACCGGTTTCGGTAATAGTTTGCCGGAATACGGTGTTGTTTTTTACAAGGCTCATCCCCCCGGCCCATTTTGCAAGCGGAGAATAAAATGGCCTGTCAATAGAAATTCCGAACCGGTTGTTTTCCTTTGCCGTTGAATAAAAAAGATCCGTGCTTATAAACGATTTCTTTATATTAAATATTGAATACCTTCCGGCGGTAGTAATATACTGATCCGTAGGATTCCAGGCAAATCCCTGTATATACTGATGTCCAAATCCCAAAATATTCTTTTCACTTAAAATTATATCCGGTGCATTTAAATCAAATTTACTGACTGCAGTAGTTGTCCATCGGTCCTGTACAACCACCATGATATCTACACTGTCTTTAGCCTTTACTGAATAACGCTGCACATAAACACGGGCATCAAAAATGTAGGGCGACAAACGCAATATCCGCTCCGATTCGCTGAGTTCCAGCGGATCAAGTTCTTTATGCGGCTTAAACAACAGCAGATTTCTGATGATGCGTTCTTTGGTTTCAATATGATAATTATTACCAATCCGTTCCACATAACCCGGATGTTTGGCATAGAGATTATTTACTGAATATCCAAATGGATCGAGAACGACGATACTTATATTTCTGACAATTTTTCCTTTATACTTTAAAAAAGGGTTGGCCGTTTTCTTGCTTAGTAAAATGGTTGGACCTTTAATTGAATCGGCATTCGGAATTTCAATGAGTATGTCAAACATCCATTGCGTAATTTTATGCTTATCCGCCTTTTGTTTAAGGCGGAAGTAAAAGTTTGTACTGTCTTTTATTCCCTGGGAATTTACGAACAGGGGATTTATCAGGAGTAATAAAAAAACAATAAAAAAATATTTTGAATAAATAATACGCAAGGGGTTCATAAAAAAATATACCGTAAGTAAATAACTTTTACCTGAAAAATTACTTACTTACAGTATACAAATGTGCTGCTTAATATTATTTTTTACAACAAAATAATAAGCAATATTAAAATAAGCACCAAAGCACCTACTGAAATATAAACGCCGCCACCTAGTGGAGCCAGACGTTCTTTAATGGAGCGGACTTCTTTTCTCAAATTTTTCTTTTGAGATGAATTCAAGTTTGATTTGTCCATAGTATTTATCTCATTTAACCTTGTAATTAAGGTTTTCGCTTCTGCAGATTCTGCAACTTTTGAAATAACTACGGAGGAAGTTACAGTAGCATTTGCTGCCTTTGTCTGTAATGGATTAAATGCTAATGCCATACATGCGGTCATTAAACAAAAAGTAATTTTCTTCATGTGTTTGTGTTTAAAATTATTTGATTTAAATTGGATTTTTTCCCTGAATAATTCGAAGTATTATTGCGATCACTGCAATTACTAAAAGTATGTGAATGATTCCACCGGCATTGTATCCTATGAATCCAATTAACCAGAGGATAATCAATATTACCGCTATTGTATATAATAAATTTCCCATTGCTTTTTTATTAATTTTGTTAATGTATTGCCAAACCTATAGTTGAAACGCCTGTTGATAAATCCAGGAATGCCCCTATCCTCTTAGTAAAGTGATATTCTGCCCCGATATGTAAATCAAGAAACAAGGCTGATGGGCGTCTTCTGTTGTAGTAATATCTGTCACCATAATAACCATCCGACCAGGATTGTTTTATAATGGCAAATCCCAGAGATCCGGCCAGATAAAAGTCCCAATGGCTGTTTGCTTTAAGCAGTTCATCAAAATAATAAGTGCCCTTTATACCAATTGGTATAACCGTTTCACGGTATGTATACCATCTCTCAGGATAATTTTTATTTCCCCAATAATATTCATCTGAATAGGAGTAAAAGCTCACAAAAGGGGCCAATGTAAAACTTTTTGCAACGTCAAATTCGTAATTAAGATGAAAAATAGGTAATGAGCGCCCTGCATAATCATAATATCCGTAATATCCTCCTACCCCAACCCCAAGGTTTAAAGCCTTGCCAAACTTTTCCTGTGCATTCGAATTTAAATGGAATATACTTACAAAAAGTATAGTAATTATTATCAATTTTTTCATAATATTTCTATTTAGTATTTTTAACTGTTAATCCTTTGAGTGCATCCGCAAGTTCATCCATATCATGGTTAAACTCAACTTTAAATGCCTCCCATTTATCTTTACCATTTTCTTTATATTCTTCTATTTTCTTTCTCATATTGATATTCTTTTGTTCCAGATTATCAATAATCTTTTGGTCTTCCTCTTTTATTTGTTTTTTATCAGTTGCCATTCTTTCTTTAAAAGCAGCAATGAGTTTGTCATTATTATTTATTCTTTCTTCAGATTCTTTTTTGAATAACTCAAAATCGGCAACAGAATCTCTCTGTGCCTGGCTCAGTTCCTGCCTCGCTTCTTCCAGGTTTTCCTGAGCATTTTCAACCTTTTTTGAAGGTGAGTTACAGCCTGATAAAATTGTCGCCAGCATAAATCCGGCTGCAGTAATAGTAAAAATTATTTTTTTCATTGTAATAGGTATTTGAGTTTAATCTAATCCTGATTATTAAAATAATTTATAAATCAGAAATAATTTCCTGAAGTTCTGATTTTGTTTTACCCAGCTTGGTTTGAATGCGTCCTAAAAGTTCATCTTCTTTACCTTCAGCAAGCAATAGATCATCATCAGTAAGCAATGCAAATTTTTGTTTCAGTTTCCCTTTGATTTCATTCCAGTTGCCTTTTAATTCAGTGGTATTTTTCATAATTGTTTTTATTTAAGCGTGAATCTGTTTTCACTTAACAAAGGTGAATAACCTGGCACTTTGAAATGTTACAAAACTTTTAGAATTAGTTACATTATTCACATATCTGCCAATTGCCTGACATGAAGCATGAACACTCTGTTCTGCTGGCAACTCCTAATATTTGTGTGCACGTAATGTTAAAAAAAAAGCCCGCATTCCTTTTTAAAAGAAATGCGGACTTTGTTTAACTAAACCGTTTACTAAAGCGTAATCAGTTTACCGGTTTGAACTATTTTATCGTTAAAACTCACTTTGTAGAAATAATTTCCTGCAGGCAGTTTACTGGTTTCAAGTATGCTTAACTGTTTTGTAATGGTACTCTTCATTACCTCTGCTCCCAATGCATTGTATATCCTGAATTCAGCTGTATTAATATTCGATGCATCATTTATGATTACATTGATTGAAGTGGTAAAAGGATTCGGATAAATGGCAACAACCTGAGTTGTATTCCCAAAATCAATGGCAGCAATTCCGTTTATTACACATATTTCAAGCGATGCATTTTTTGACAGAGCTATTGGAGCACACGCTCCGGTAACAACAACATTATAATTGGATCCTACATCAGTTGAGTTCACAGAATCTACAGTTAAAATAGAAGTGTTTGCTCCCGATATCCTTCCGGTATTGCTTAAGTTTACAGTTCCTCTTCTCCATTGGTAAGTAAGACCCGTTCCTGAAGCAATTACCCAAAAACTTTCAGATCCGCCAATACAACCTGAATTGTTGTTTGGACCTGCCACAATAATGGGACCTTCGTTAACAATTAAAGACACATTCATTGAAGTTTGGCCAGGCAAACAGGTACCACTGATTACAACATTGTAGTCGGCTCCATGGTCGCCTGCTTTTACCGGGTTAATGGTAAGCGTTGCAGAAGTAGCACCCGAAATATTGGCACCGTTGCTTATGTTTACAAGTCCTCTTCTCCACTGATAACTAAGTCCGGTTCCGGTAGCAGCTACTGAAAAACTAGCCAGAGTTCCTGCACAGGCAGAAGTATTTACCGGGGCGCTGGTTATACCGGGAGCGGTATTAAGTATTAAAGCAATATCTGCAGAAGTGATATCAGGAGAACATGTTCCTGTTATTACCACATTATAGTTGGATGCAACATCTGTTAAAGCAACTGGATTAATAGTAAGAGAAGCAGTATTTGCTCCTGAAATATTTCCGGTATTGCTTAAGTTAACAGTTCCTTTTCTCCATTGGTATGTTAAACCGGTACCTGTGGCAGTTACCGTAAAACTTTCTGAGCCACCTATACAAACTGCATTGGTAATCGGTCCTGAAGTTAATACAGGAGCCGTGTTAACCGATAAAGTTACATTAGATGAAGTATAGGATGGTGAACAGGTTCCGCTGATCACAACATTATAGTTTGATCCTGCATCGGATAGGGTCACCGGATTAATGGTGAGTATGTCTGAAGTGGCTCCTGAAATATTTACAGTTCCGTTTCTCCACTGATAAGTAAGAGCGGTTCCTGTAGCAACTACTGTAAAAGCAGCTGAACTTCCTGCACAGGCAGTTTGACTTACAGGTGCAGTAACAATACCCGGTGCTGTGTTCACTGTTAACGACACATTTGATGATGTACTGGCAGGTGAACAGGTTCCGTTGATTACAACATTGTAGTTGGATGCTGCATCTGAAAGAGATACAGGATTTATTGTGAGTGTTGAAGAAGTTGCCCCCGAAATGTTTACGGTTCCGATTCTCCACTGATAGGTAAGAGCCGTTCCGTTAGCCACCACTGAAAAACTTGCCGAACTTCCGACACATGCCAATTGATTAACAGGTGCTGTTGTTATGTCGGGTACCGTATTAACCGTTAAAGATACATTTGATGAAGTACTCGCCGGTGAACAGGTTCCGCTGATTACAACATTATAATTGCTCGCTACATCCGAAAGTGTAACGTTGCTGATGGTATAGATCGCAGAAGTAGCTCCTGCAATATTTGCTGTTCCAATTCTCCACTGATAGGTTAAACCGGTTCCGGTTGCTGCAACTGAAAAACTTGCCGGATTGCCATAACAGGCAGTTTGGCTAACAGGGGCAGTTGTGATGCCTGGTGCTGTATTCAGTGCCAGAGAAATAAAAGAAGAAGTAATAGCCGGTGAACAGGTTCCTGAAATAACTACATTATAGTTTGTAACTACATCTGTTACCGACACAGGATTAATAATCAATGAAGCAGTAGTTGCTCCTGAAATATTTCCGGTATTGGTTAAATTTACGGTTCCTTTTCTCCACTGGTAGGTGAGTCCTGATCCGCTTGCGCTTACGTTAAATGTTGCTGTACTTCCTGCACAGGCTGTTTGATTTACAGGTGCAATAGTAATTGCCGGTGCTGTATTAATTGTTAATGACACATTTGAAGAAGTGCTTACCGGTGTACAGGTTCCGCTGATCACTACATTATAGTCGCTTGCTGCATCGCTTATCGTTGCAGGATTAATAGTAAGGGAAGCAGATAATGCTCCGGTAATATTTCCCGTGTTGATTAAATTTAAGGTTCCTTTTCTCCACTGGTAAGTAAGTGCTGTTCCGCTTGCAACAACTGCAAAACCTGCTGAAGTTCCGGTACAAACTGTTTGACTTACCGATACTGTGGTAATGGTTGGTGCCGCGTTTAATGTTAATGATACGTTTGATGAAGTTACTGCTGGTGTACATGTTCCTGTAATCACCACATTATAATTGCTTGCCACATCGCTTACCGTTGCCGGATTAATAGTTAGTGAGGCAGATAATGCTCCGGTAATATTTCCGGTATTGGTTAAATTAACTGTTCCTTTTCTCCATTGGTAAGTAAGCCCGGTTCCGCTTGCAATAACTGCAAATCCAGTTGAAGTTCCTGTGCAAAAAGTTTGGTTAACAGGTACCGTTGTAATGGTTGGTGCAGCGTTTAATGATAATGATACGTTTGATGAAGTTACAGCCGGTGTGCAAGCTCCGGTTATTACAACATTATAATTGCCTGCCACATCGGTAGTGGTTGTTGGATTAATGGTAAGTGTAGCAGATAAAGCTCCTGTAATATTCCCTGTATTGGTTAAATTTACAGTTCCTTTTCTCCACTGATAAACAAGTGCCGTTCCGCTTGCTGCAACTGTAAAGTCTGCAGTACTTCCTGTACAAACTGTTTGATTTATAGGTGCAGTAGTTATTGCCGGTGTAGCATTTAATGCCAGGGATACATTTGATGAAGTTACCGCCGGGGTACAAGCTCCGGTTATCACAACATTATAATTGCTGGCCACATCGGTTATCGTTGCAGGATTTATAGTAAGAGCAGCAGATGTTGCTCCTGAAATGTTTGCCGTATTTGTTAAATTAACGGTTCCTTTTCTCCATTGGTAAGTAAGTCCTGTTCCGGTTGCACCTACCGAAAATCCGGTTGAATTTCCTGAGCATACACTGATATTTACAGGTGCCGTAACAATAACAGGAGCAGCATTAATGGTTAACGAATAATTTGATGAAGTACTTGCAGGTAAACAGGATCCTGTAATTACAACATTATAATTTGTTGCAGCATTGGCTAATGTAACCGGATTGATTGTAAGTGTGGCATTGGTAGCTCCTAAAATATTGACAGTTCCTTTTCTCCACTGATAAGTAAGTGCGGTTCCTGTTGCAACAACAGTAAAACTTACAGAGCCCCCTAAACATGCTGATTGATTAACAGGTGCAGTGGTAATGTTAGGCGCACAATTGTTGCATCCCGAAGGTTTGGTAGCCGTTACAGTTGCAATATTTATGGCTCCCGCTCTGGTAAGTCCTCTGCCGTAAAATGTAGTTGCCGTATCCATACTAATGGCTCCGTTACCTATTATATTACCCATAAAAACAGAACTGTCAGTTAAATGAAATAAGCCGTTAACTTGCCAGTATACATTGCAATAAGCTGCAGAATTGGTAAGCACCACATGTGCACCTACACTTGTTGCCAATGCCCCGTCAATTTTTATAATAAAAACAGAATTGGGATTGCCCATTCCATTTAAAATTAAATTTCCATTGATGGTTGCAGCAGCTCCAATACAATAAACTCTGGGTGTAAGAACCTGTCCGTTTCCCATAGTTACACCGATAACGGTATCACAGGTTAACCCGCTCATATAATCATAAGCAACCCCTAAATCAGCTTTGGCATAAAAAGCAGTTGAATCCGCGATATGCGCAGTACCCACTAAAGTACCCGGAGGAAATCCCGTATAAGCACCCACAAACGTGCCAATATCGCCCGTTACATAAGAAGCTCCGGTACAATGAAATGCACCTCCTGAGGTAAATAAAACAAAGCTGGTATCTCTGCCAAGGTTAGGTGCCTGTGCATAATTTGCTTTAGGGAAAGTGAAAAGAATGAAGGCCATTACAAATAGCAGTAGTTTATTTTTCATTTGATTTGGATTTAAATGTACTTTATTTAAGCAGGCAAAGATTCTCACTTATAATCTCAAAACGATTACACAATTTAAACTATATGTTATATCATTCACACATTAAATAGGGCACTTTGCCATAAATAAAAAGCCGCCTGTCAATAAATATGTTCAACAAAGCGGCTAAATCTGGTTTTCAGAACTTCCTTCTGAATCAACATAAAATTACTTATGCCATTTCCTTTTGTAAGCTTTCTATCAATATTTTTTCCTCCGGGTTTATATGAGCCAGAGTAAGATTTTTTGGGGTATAAATTTCCCTTTTGCCCGTACCAACAGTTAGCCGGGCCATCAGGTAACTTACCGTTGACTCAGCTCCCTGGTTCAGATTTACATTGTTTTCTTCCAGCCCGTCATAACATCCACCCGTACAGGGATTGTAAATAACCTGATTCAGGTGATTGTTTCCCAAAAACCAGTTAAAAGAAGTTTTCATTTTAAGCTGGTAACTTTCATCTTGAAACACTTCATGGAATTTACTTAGGGCAATAATGGTATAGGCCACGTCAATGGGCTGTTCTCCTCCAATAACCAACGAAACAGACTCCTCCCCTTTTCTCAGCCAGGTTTTGTTTGATATTACCTTTATATTGTTTTCTGTAAACGTTTTTGATAGCAGAAAATCAAAAGAAGATTTGGCAATTTCTTTATATATAGATTCGTTTGTTGCAATCCAGGCACATAACAATGCTTCCGGTATTATACTGTTTGCGTAGGTAAGGTAACTTTCAAACCATTGCCATTTTTGATCAACCTCGTGACGGTACATTTGCACCAGGCGGTCGGCCAGGCCTTTTATTAAAAAAATATTTTGATCCGATTTGTTAACAGTATTTCGGTAATATAAACCTTTTATAATAAATGCCATTGCACGGGTTGAGTGAATATTACTCACTTTTAACAGTGCACTTTGCATCGTTGATTCTGCATCGCTTGCAAGCTTTTCAGGCAATAAAGCACTGATGGATATCAGATATCCCAGTGCCCATATGGCTCTTCCATTGGCATCAGCCAGATTTGTAGAATTGTTTTGTTCTGTAAATGTTTTTTGTTCGTCAACATAATTCAAAAAGTATCCTTCCGGTTGCAAACAATGTTTGATGAAATTAAAATAAATATAAATATGTTCCAAATCTTTCCCCTCTTTTGAAAATTCGAAATGCTGACACATAGCAATCATGGCCCGGGCATTATCATCCAGCGTATAACCACTGCAAATATCGGGCTGATTAATTTTCGAAAACTGTATCATTCCAAAATCCGTAGTCAGTTTCTTTATATGATCCAGATTGATTTCCGGAATATTATACTTTAATGCAACTTGCTCATTGCAAATTTTATCAAACAGCATGGCATGCGCTATAGAAGTATTTTCCCATGCGGTTGATGCCATCCGGTGCAATCCGTTTGAACTGATGCTTTTCCGAAGTGCTCCATCTTTTAGCAAGCCATTAACTGCATCAGACAACTGTTGTGAGTTTTCGAAATCAATAATAACACCTGCATCTTTTCGCAGTACTTCACGGGCATGGGGAATGGGAGTTGAAATAATAGGACAACCACAACTAATGGCATAAGAAAATGTTCCGCTCACCGCCTGATTAGGGTCCTTGGAGGTAAATAAATAAATGTCTGTAAGCTGCAAATAATCCAACAATTCAGGCAATGGTAAATAATAATTAAGATATTGCACGTGTTCCTGCAATTGCAGTTCCTGAACAATGGCATCCAGCATATTCCTGTATTTATGTCCTTCATTTTTAAATACCGAAGGATGCGTTTTACCAATAATCAAAAACATCACATCCGGATTTACCTTGATGATGGCAGGTAATGCCTTCAATGTGGTTTCAATACTTTTTCCTGAGCTTAGCAATCCAAATGTAGATAGTACTTTTTTTTCGGTTAAATTATATTTATGCTTAAGTAATTTTTTGTCAGAGTGTGGTACCAAATGGGTGCCATGTGGGATAATAGTAATTTTTTCTTCGGCAACTCCATAATCATTGATCAATACCTGAGCAGCGGAATGGGTCATCACTATTATAGATGCTGAAATGGCAGCAATTTGCTGAACTTTTAGTTTTAAAGACTCATGCGGATTTGGCAATACGGTATGGAAAACAACAACTACCGGTTTTATAAGTGAATCTAAAAATTTATGAAAATCAGCTTCCTTTTTATCAAAAAATCCAAACTCATGCTGAATCATTACCATCCGGATATCATTATTTTCATTTATGTTTTTTGCCAGGCTTTTAAATGCAGTTGAATGCGTTGTATTGAGAACATATTTTATTTCATCTGTATATGTATGATTCTCATTTTCTGATTCAAGGGGACAAATGCTTATTTTAAACGAACGGTTGAATTTGTTGTTCAAAGCCTTTATCAAATCCTGTGAATACGTTGCAATACCGCACTCACGGGGAGGATACGAGGTGATGAATAAAATTTCAGGCAATTTACCATCCGGGTATTTTACTTGAACATCCGGTGCGAATTTCATTTCAATTTCATTTAACATCTTTAATTGTATTAAGCAATAATTCTTTTAATAATTCTGATAAACTTAGCGAAGCACATGCAATTTGTTCATCCGCAGCACCATAATAAATATATAGGGTATCTCCAATCAAAACGGATCCGGTAGGAAAACATACATTGTTCACCTCTCCCTTCAGTTCCCAGTCATGCAGGGGTTTAAATAATGCATAAGGAAGCCGGGCAATTTCTTTCTGTGGGTTTTGCAAATCAAGCAACGCTGCACAAGCCGAATACACATATCCATCTATAGTGTCCTGAACCCCATGATAGATCATTAACCATCCTGCCTCCGTTTCTATCGGTGGGCATCCCCCCCCGATATAGCTCACTTCGTGTTTAAATTTGGGAGTCAATACAATTCCTTCATCCAGATGAATAAAATAATTTTGCCAGAATTCGGTTGTGAGTTCAGCAATTTCATTTACACATACAATTTGAATGTCGGGGCGCACCCGATGCAGAAAATGTAATTTACCGTTTATTCTCCTTGGAAAGAAAATTACATTCTTATCCCAGATAAATATTTTCTTGCCTTGTTTTTCAATTACCCGTTCGTGTTCGTTATAACGCAGGTATTTCTCATTGATAGCCCCTTTCGACGCAGCCAAACGACTGAATTCGTCATAGGTAATTGAGGGTACAATCAATCCTTTTTTTTCAAAGTTTACCAAATCATTTGAAACCGCCAGGGCACCCAATGCATTAACGCCATCATATGCCGTATAGGTTAGATAATACAGATCGTCTATCTTCACTATACGCGGGTCTTCCACGCCATGCGTTTCATAATCAAATTGCGGGAAAATCAGAGGTACTTCGTTGCGTTTTTCAATCACAAGAGGGCTTGATAAACTGCAATAGCCAATGCTCGAATAATTCCCTTTACTCACCGCACGGTAAAAAAGATGAATGGTTTTTCCATCACTGATCACAGCCGGATTTAATACGCCCTCATTTTCAAAACCCAACGCAGTTTTCTTTAATAATATACCTTCTTTTTTTACTTCTATCATAATGAATTCCTGTGTCAGTTCATTGAAAATAATCTTCCAATAAGGCGTTAATTACTACAGGTAATTATACTTATTTCAGGAAATGTAAAGGTGGGTTTCCAAAACAGGAATATGATTACATAACTCTTACAATTTGTTACATGATTTACAGTTATTTTTGATTAAAATAAACCATAAAATTGTGCATAATATGCTAACTTAATGGACTGTGTTTTTCGACTTTCGCAATTTCGGATGGCGGTACCACCCCCGAATACAATTTGGCATAGGCGGCAGTAAACTCAGCGCCAAAAAATAAAATCATGCATGAGTAGGAAACCCATAACAGAATTAATATTACAGAACCCGCTGCCCCGTATACGGAAGCAGGTTCGGCTTTGCTGAAATAAAAAGCTAGGGCCGTTTTGCCAATGGTAAATAATAGGCCGGTAAGCACCGACCCCAGCCATACATGATTCCATTTTACTTTGGCATCAGGTAAAATTTTAAACATCAAAGCAAAGAGAATGGATATAACTGCAAGTGAAATAATAAAATTGAATACATTAAAAATTGTTAACATAAATGAAGATAAATCTGCAACAATTAATTCGTTCATGGCAGCAAGTGCAGTAGATATAACGAGTGAAATTAAAAGTAAAAATGCAATTGCCAGAATCAATCCAAATGAGAACAACCTTGCTTTCAGTATGGGCCAGATTCCTTTAGCCGGAGCTACTTTTACCTGCCAGATAATATTAAGCGAAGTTTGTAATTCCACAAATACTCCGGTTGCCCCTATTAATAAAACAAAAATGCCGATAATTGAACCCATTGTGGTGGACTTGGATTCATTTGCTTTCTCAAGCATGTCTTTTATTTGAACCGCGGTATCGGCACCCATGGTAGCTGATACCTGTTCCAGTATATTTTGATTAACCACTTCTGTACTGAAAAAGAATCCAGTAAGGGTAATGATGAGAACCAATAATCCAGGTATACCAAAGATGGCATAATAGGCAATGATGGCACTTTGCCTGAATGGATCTTTATCAACCCATTCTTTAAAACTTGCTTTAAACAACTTGCCTGAATCCTTAATTTTGAATTGCATCTTTGCGTTCCTTTTTAAATTTTTTTCTCGGTAACTTATCATTTAATTCATTCATTTGCCGGTACGACTTGATTAACGCCCCGGGCAATTCGCCCTTGTAAACGAGTTTGTAAAATGAAAACCCATTTTTTGGAATTACGTTCCGATTCTTATGAATTCTAATTTTATTTTCGACTCCATTTTCTTTAAAATAGGAAATAAAAGCATTTAAACGTTCTTTATTTAACAGTTTATATTTTGCATCAACAATTGTTGAATGAACAAAACGTTTACATTTCTCCTGTATGGTAAATAACATAGAGTCATTGAATGTATGGTTTAAAAAGCCTACAAAAAAGGAATCCTTTGCCGACATTTTTTCAACCTGCTCCATATCGTCTTCATTGAACGATTGCTCGTTTTTTTTATGGATCAGCAGGAAATACTTTTTCTTTGCTTCAAAAAACAGGATATATTCTTTTTCCTTTATTGAATACTGTTGCGGAAACACATCAACAGATGCTTCCGGATTTTTTTCCAGGTAGTCAGAAATTTTTTCAATAAACTTTATCTGGTTAGGATAGAGTAAACTCTTTTGCATCCCCCACTTCAATGTAAGTGATTTCTCAATTTCGTTTTCTATACTTTTTACCTGAAATCTGTATGGAATCGTTGCGGGTTTAACAAAAATATTTTTGATCACATCAAAAACAACATCACGCAGGTGAAATTTTGGGTCATTTAAATTCCCGCTTATAGGAATTTCGTAATCAATTACATTGCCACGTTCCCGGATAAAAGCCATAACAAGAGGTAATGGGATCCATTTGGTGTCTTTATTTCTTATTCGTTTACTTACCCTTGGATCAATTATTATCACATGATTTTCGCTTTGAATTCTGTCGTTTCTCACGTTCCATTTGCCATGTAACCCGATAGTGCCCCGGTCCATTGGAAAAGAAGTATAAGTTATGATATAAGGATTAAATAAGGGTACGGGTAAATTATGCAGTTTATATTGCAGATCAAAATCTCCGTTGTCTTTAGGATTAATGCTCAATGTTACCGATGCATTCCCATAGGGTTGAATTCCGGATTCAAATAATGCCGAAACCCTTTTGTGATTTTTATTAATTGAATCGGCAATTAAAAACAACGGATTTAATTCCATAGAAAATTTCTCACTTTGTGAAAAATCATTGAACTTTAAATCTCCCCTGTAAATTGCCAGCCTGTTGATTTTGTAATTACTTCGAAAAAAGTTTTTGGCAAGTACTTTTACGTATCTGGCTATTTCAATAATCAGGTTGAATTGGGCCGGATTTCCTTTTACAGCCGAAATATTGGATCCATTTTTTCCAAACATCATTTGCAGGTTGTCCAGGTAATCATACTTTTCATATTTTAAAAAGGGATGGGTAATTGCAATGGAGTCAAAAAGATATTTATGATTTTTCGGACTTAATGCTTCAATTGCGAGCACAACTTTATCAAAGGATGCATAATCCTCCATCTTATTTTTTCCGAAATGAAAATCATTGATTGACAGGAGCCCGGTGGCTGTGATATTTTCCTGTTCGTTAAAGTTCCCATTGGCTTTTATATCCGCATCCAGATTTGCCCTGAATGTCCCGTAATTCGTTAATTCTTTCAGGTATTGTTCAATGATTTGCAATTCGAATTTATTGATAACAGATGCAAACCGGTAATCGAGGCTTTTAAAATTAATCATGCAATCCCCCTTTATATCACCCTTACCCATACCCTGCAAAAAGGAAAATATGAATGTGATTGAATCCTGATCCCAGTGCTTTCCTGCACTTTCTAAATTTACCTTCTTAATAAAATAATTTATCGGTATTTGTTGTTCACGATAATGAAATTCACCTTCAGTAATTTTAATTTTTTGAATATTAAAATGAACAGGAACCTTGCTTGCATCCAGACTTTTTTTCGAAGAAAATTTTTCAATCAGGTCACTAAAATTTAATTTTTTGCCGTTTTGAATAATGATTCCCCGCGGATGATCTAAAGTAACTTCGCGAATTTCATAGGTTTTGGAAAATATCTTATATATGTCGATATTTACACTTAAACCACTTGCTGCAATAAAAATACTGTCACTTTTAGATTCATAAATTTTCAGATTGCTGAGATGTATATAACCCGTAAACGGATTTACATAAGCCCATGCCACGGTAATCTGCCTGCCGGTATATTTCTCATCATACTTCTCAATTAAGTATTTAGTAATCGGCGAAATAAATAATATAAGCAGAACAGATGCTATGATTAACACACCGCATATTATGACGATTATTTTTTTAACCCTGTGATTTAACCATTTCATAATACCCATTTTACGCTGATACCCATTGTTTTGGCAGCGCTAAATATTCTCAATAAAACATCATTATTGCCGGAATATTTATGAAATCCGGGAATGATCATTCCGGTAACTGAATCCGGTAACATGTAATTAACCCAACTTGAATTTCATCATCATATTTCATGACTCGTCTTTTGTAGTGCGTACCAGATTGATACCCGATATAAAGAATATCAGCCCCAGAATACCATAAATCACAAGTGCTTTCACATCATGCGTCCCCCCGGAAGTATTCACAAATAATACGGCTGTGTATATAAGTCCTCCAATCCCAAGGATGGTAAGTATTGCTCCAAATATTCTTTTAATATTCATAATTTATTTTTTAATAAAGGTCCAAATTATAGATTTCAGATTACATCATACATCGTACATCGTACATCATACATCGTACATCGTACATTGTACATCGTACATCGTACATCGTACATCGTAATTCGTACTCCGATAGCTATCGGTACGTAAATCACTTATGTCCTTTCCCGCCACCATGTCCCTGGTTTCTGTTTTTTTCATGTCCTCCACCCTGGTTATTACTGTTACTGTTACCGGGATTTCCTCGTGGACGTTGACCCGGACGCACACTTCCTTTTGAATTTCCATGCCCAGGCTTGTTTCCAATCGATCTTTGAGGTTCGCCCCGGTAACCCCTGGCGTATTGTGTACGGTGATGTTTAAAATTCGCATAGGGCGCATCACCCCGGTAATCTGTCATCACAACTTTATAACCATTGTATAAATCGTAATTTCTATACCTTGTAGGAAGATATGCTCTGTGAACCCATACCCCGCCTCCATAATAAATAAACATGGATGTTTGAATGTCATAATAGGCCTCAACATCCGGCAGGTAATAATACCGTACATCGGTATAACCAACAGGTCCCCACATGGGCGGGGTCCCAAAATTAATGTTTACCGAAACCTGAGCCATCGCGTTATTTGAAAGTGACAATATTATTGCGACAACAATTAATTTTATAAATTTCATGATAATTGAATTTAACTTTATAATTTAATTACCAAACAAAGTTGATGGTAATTGTTGATCGAAAGCTTATATAATTATTGAAATAACTTACATTATTCACATATTGTTTTGGCTACTATGCTCAGCGGGACATTACTATGTTAACATTCTCCTTTAACTCATCATCATTTAAAATAACCCGCATGTTTCCCGAAACGAACATTCCGTTTTCCATACCTGTAGCATAAAGATAATAATCTCCTTTTCTGAGGCCTTTGAAATCATACTTACCATCTGAATCAGCCGTATTTGAGGCATCATAATTTGCTATATTGGTTCCGGGAAACGACTTTGCCCCGTATTTAATATAAACGGTTGAACCTTTAATATACTTGCCGTCGGTATATGAAACGGTTTGTCCTTTAATTTCTCCTTTACCGCCAAGTCCTTCTTTTTTACAGGCGGTAAATGTTATTGCCATGATTATAGCTATTGAAAAATATTTAAATTTGCTCATAATTTTTTGTTTAATTTAATAGGGATGTAAACTTTTGAAACTTATCAGTACAACTGACATATAAAATAATTATTAGTTGCACTGTCCAAGTAAGGCCCAGATAATTATAAATACAATGATGGTACCAAAACAACCACCGCCTAGTTTTGCTGCTCCGTAACCCGAAATGAGTCCTCTGAATAGATTGTTCATAATATTTAGATTGTTTTATTAATTTTTAATTTGTCATGATACTTTTTTGGGCTTCATAAAACGTTGCAGCAGCATTGCTCCTGCCGACTTAATGGTGTCGGAATGCTTTGCAACAACATGCGCGATCGTAAATTGCAGCAGCACTCCAAATAATTTTTTTATGGGATTATGCGTCGCTCCTACCAATACTTTTTTCGAAAGGTAACCCGTTGTTAATCCAATCGCATCGTTCACCAGGTTATTTTTTATTTCAGGCGATGCAACCACTTTTTGAAATGCACTTTTAAGCAGGTTCACCGGTTTTAAACTTTCAACCGCCAGATGAAACTGCTCCTTTAATCGTTCTAATTCCTGTGCCTGATTGTATTGGGTCAGAACAATCGTTTCTTTTAAAATATCAGTAATTTGTTTCATCCTGTTTAAAGCTTACTAAATTGAATAATGATATAATTGCTTACAGGATATTTAATCCATTGTTGCCTAAAATTGTACAGCAAAACGGCAATCAGTATATAAATACCTCCCACTACAAAAAAGCCATAATAAATTTTACCGAGAAGTTCCCCGATCCACCATGCAAATCCAATACTTATAAATACGGTAAACAATGCTATAAGCAAAAATATGGCCATTCGGGAAGCTAAAGATGAAAGAACCTGGGCAGAATGATCTATTGCCTTTAATTTGTATAGTTCTATCGTTGTTCTGCTGTAATCCTCCAACTTTTCAAAAAGCCTGCTTATGGGTGTTTCATCATCTTTAAGCTTTTTTTGCTCCGTCATATTTTGCTTTTCCATAAGAAATCAATTCTTCGGCTTCCTGTTGGGTATTTTCAAATTTATTCGTTAATGTATCCGCCAACTCGTCAAATTTATCTTTTAATGCATCGGCAAAATCCTCACCTTTACCTAAAATTTTTCTTCTGGTTTGGGAACCTTTGTCGGGAGCTAATAAAATGCCCATTAATGCACCGGCGGCAAGGCCTGCCAATACACCCAATAATACTTTTCCTGAATTCATAACTGTTTTTTTTAATTGTTTGAAGTTTATTTTATATGCTTTTTTCTGTTGTGTTTAGCACAACACAAAGGTGAACACCATACAACAGGAAAGCATTACACAACTTTTTAAATTCTTTACATTATTCACACCTTCACTCCGGTTTGCGGTATATTTTCGTTTCTGTCAGTCAATAATTATGTAAAATAAAGCATTAATTATGTAACATTTTCCTTCAAATGCATTGTAATTTCCCGCTGTATATGTGTGATTAAAATATTGAGAAAAGCATTTAAATTTACTGGCAAAATTGTATTGTGGGCACTTACACTCCTGTTCGTTCTGTTTATAATTCTAATCCTTCTGGTTCGTTTGCCTTCTGTTCAGAATTATATTACTCATATTGCCATTGATTATGTTACATCAAAAACACATACAAAAATTCAACTCGAACGATTGTATATTGGCTTTCCGAAATCAATAGTGCTTGAGGGTTTGTTTGCAGAAGACCTGAATCATGATACCCTTGTTTATATTGAACAACTCGACATGGATATAAACATTCCTGCTTTATTAAAAAACAAACTGGAAGTAAATAACCTGTTGCTTAATAAACTTAACGTATCCATTAAACGTAGTTTGCCTGACAGTAGTTTTAACTTTGATTTCTTAATCAATGCCTTCAGCAATAAAACAGTAAAACCAGCCAATGATGCATCAGGAATTCCATGGACAATTCGGGTACATAAAATAGGGTTTCAAAATTTGTTGGCAGGTTTTAATGACGAAGTGAGCGGTACAATGGTATATTGTATGGCCCGAGAAATTCAAATAATCCCTGAAAAAATTGATTTGAACAGCCGGCAGCTAATATTCAAGAAATTGTTTATCGATGAAACGGATATACAAATTGCAGTAAAAAATGTAACTGCTCAAACTAAGAATATAAAATCAGAAGCCAGGGATTGGCAGTTTCTTGCCGGACAAATCTCATTAAACAAAGTTGGTTTTAAATTTGATATGGGTAATAATCCACGGTTAGTGAAAGGACTAGATTACAATCATCTGCTTTTTACAGATGTAGAACTGGAAGTAACAGATGCTTTTTATGAACCCAAAAAAATCTTTGCAAACATCGAACATTTTTCCTTTCAGGAACAATCCGGCTTAAATCTGGTTCAACTCAAATCAAAAATTGTTTTAGTAAATAGAAACAAAAGCGATCAGCTAACAGATCTTTTTGTGAACAAGCTCAGTATCCGGATGGAGCAGGCTACCTCAGTTTCTTTAGATGCACATATCAAAGGTTTAGACAATATCAAAACGGCAGTTTATGATATCAGGCTCAAAACACTGTCAACAAAAAAACAGGATTTGCTTAAGTGGATTCCGCAAAAGAAGTTGCCGGTATCAGTACCTTCAAATATGACGCTGAGTGGACACCTTAAAGGTTCTTTAATCGATTTTATTACCGAAATGCATATGCGCAGCAGTTCGGGCAGTTTAAACTTCACTGCGGCAATAAAAATAACATCCCTGGATACCTTTTATAAGGCAAATATTCAAACCCGGGATTTAAATCTGGGTTACCTGCTGAATCAGCCTTCAAAAATTGGAACGATAAGTCTTAATGCAAATATTAAAGGGAAAAACTTTTCATCTGCACGAATAAAAGCGAAGCTAACTG
Organism: Bacteroidota bacterium; assembly: GCA_030680835.1. Lineage (GTDB taxonomy): Bacteria > Bacteroidota > Bacteroidia > UKL13-3 > UKL13-3 > B1. Next base: position 6,038 of record JAUXUD010000004.1, on the reverse strand, counting down.
CAAAAGTATCTGATGTTGCATTTAATAAATACCGGTATCATCATATATCCCTGCGGGCACATTCCGACAAGGGAAAGATTGAAACCCTATTACTGGTAAATGATAAAAACCTGCGCCTGCAGTTACAGGGGTCCATGTCGGTTATTGCAAAACATGAGTCCGTATTTATGAATCTTAACCTGGAAGGTGCTGATTTGAAGAAGTTAAAAATTACGAATGAAAACATTCGCAGCAGCGGGAAACTGAGTATTGACCTGAAGGGGAAAAGCATTGAAGAAATGAGTGGCAGAATCAGCCTGCATGAAATTATAATTATCAGAAATGATAAAAAGTACCGGATGGACTCTTTTCTTGTGGCTACCGTAAATGACAAGAAGCATTCTTTATTTAAAATGAAAAGCGGGATTATCAATATCGATTATGAAGGATCTGTTACCCTGCTTCATTTAAATGCTGCCCTTACGCATCATGTAAGTCAATACTTCAGATTGGCTAAAGATACTATGATATCAAACGCTTTTAAACCGGAACAGGATTTTAAACTTGTTGTTCAAATAGCTCCGCATCCCATCCTGAATGAAGTAGTGCTGGTGGGATTGGAAAAATTTAGCGGAGCTACCCTTGAGGCTGATTTCAGCACAAACAGGCAACAGTTAAATCTGATACTCAAAGCGCCGCTGGTTCAGTATAAAGGCAAACTAATAACCGGTATAAATCTGGAAGTACATTCAAATAACCGCAACCTGAATTATGCTTTTTCCATCGCTTCATTAAAGAGTGGAAATATTCAATTACCCGATACAAAATTCTCAGGAAAACTTGAAAACAATATGCTCCACTTTTCGCTGGATATAATCCATAAAGACAGTGGAAATAAATTATACATTGCCGGCAACCTGAAACAGGAAGCAGGCCGGAAGTACACGCTGCATATCGATCAGAACCTGGTATTTAACAATATGAAATGGCAGTTGACACCGGATAACCATATTCGTTTTATAAATGGTGGAATTTATATTCAGCATTTTGAATTGAGCAATCAGCATCAAAGTATCAGCATGAGCTCGGAAGGAAGCAATGAGACAGCCCCCCTTAATATAGCTTTCAGGAAGTTTGAAATAGCAACACTGTCACAAATTGCTGAAAAGGATACTGCCATTATACGCGGAGAAATAAACGGAACCCTGGAATTACGCAATCTGCAAAAATCACCTGCATTTGTTTCCAGCCTCAATATCAGCAATATTGTTTATATGGAGAACCCGATCGGAAACCTGAGCATTGAAGCCGATAATCTGTCGGCAGGACAGGAAGGCAAATATGCAGCGCACATTTTATTGAGCGGATTTGAAAATAAAGCCGCTATCAAAGGAACGTATTTTGCCAACGACAATAAACGGCTTGATTTTAATGTGGATATTGAACGGCTGAACCTAAAATCCATTGAAGGATTTACCGCCGGGCAGATCCGGCAGAGTTCAGGTTATCTCAGTGGTAAAATCCATATTGGCGGTTCCGGGAGCAAACCTGTAATAAATGGAAATATTGGATTCAGGGATGCTGCATTTAATATAGCCTATATCAATAATAATTTTACGCTGAAAGACGAACATCTTAAATTAGATCCCGACGGAATTTATTTCCGTTCATTTACCATCCTGGATGCATATGGACAAAAGGCCATTATAGAAGGAGCCGTGTACACCAGGGATTTCAATAAAATGAAATTTGATCTGACAATCAAAACAAATAAATTTACGGTAATGAATACCTCCCTGCGTGACAATCCCTTGTACTTCGGAAAAGTACTTATGAGCAGTACCATCCGGATAAAAGGGAATGAATCTTTGCCTGTGATTCACGCAAATGCAAAGTTACTGGCCGGCACCCAACTCACGATGCTGGTACCCTCTTCACAACTCAGCACGGATAAGGGAGAAGGAATCGTAATTTTTACTGACACCCATGCAACAGATCATATAATGCGGGAAATTGATACCCTACTGACTCAGAATGTATTCAAAGGTATTGATCTGACAGCCAATATTGAGATTAACAGAGAAACTACCCTGAAACTGATTGTTGACAGAGTTTCGGGAGATTCACTGGTGGTGAGGGGTGATGGGATACTCAGTTTTTCGATTGATCCCGGTGGCAAACAAAGTTTAACCGGAACCTATAACCTGAACAGTGGAAGTTATCATACTACTTTTCAGAAAGTGATTAAACGCAACTTTAAAATCAAACCCGGCAGTTCAATTACATGGAGCGGCAGTGTCATTGATGCAACACTTGATATTACGGCTATTTACCGGATTCGTACAGCACCTGCAGATTTGCTTTCCAATGAACTTAGCGGATCCCTGCTGGCAGAAAGAAATGCATATCGTAAACCCATGTACTTTGAAGTAAATATGATTATGAAAGGTGCATTAATGAAGCCTGAAATTAGCTTTATGCTGGACATGGATGACCGGGATAAAAATTCATTTGGCGGAACGGTTTATACAAAAGTGAATTCCTTAAATAACAATCCTGCTGAACTGAATAAACAGGTATTTTCCCTGCTCGTACTCAATAAATTTGTTCCGGCAGGTGCAGCCTCAGATCCGGGTGAATCTAATGCCGTAAATACGATGGCCCGCAATAGTGTAAACCAGATTTTAAGCGATCAGCTGAATCAGATTTCGGGAAAATATATAAAAGACGTTGAACTGAATTTTGATATTAAATCAAATGATCAATATACCGAAACCAGTGTAAAACAAAATACCGAAGTGCAGGTGGGTTTAAAAAAAGAGTTTTTAAATAAGCGTATGAGTGTACAGGTTGGAAGTAATATCAATGTGCAGGATAACGGATCAACCACCACCAATGCCAGCAATCTTACAGGAGATATGGTGCTTGAATATAAGATCACCGAAGATGGTCGTTATCGGTTTAAGGCGTTCAGGGAAAATCAATATGCAGGAATTATTGATGGTTTGTTGTACAAAACCGGAATTGGAATTATTTACATCCGGGATTATGATACATTGAAGGAGTTGTTTTCCAAACCGGGTGAAGAAATGAGAGATGAGAGATGAGATTGAAACCGGTAGGGGCAAATTGCATTTGCCCTTCCTGACAATTATAACAAATGTCATATGATTTTTGCCAAATGTAAAAAATGAAATTGAAAATTAAATATCAAATGTTAAAATTATATATATATATTATTCTGATTATATTATTGCAAAGTTGCACAGGATTGAAATATGTACCCAAAGGAGAAAGTCTTTATACAGGGGCCAAAATAAATGTAAACGCTATACATAATTCAAGAGATCAAAAAAAGGCAGTAAGCGAAATAAAAAACCTAATCAGTCCAAAGCCGAACAGAAAAGTTCTGGGTTCACGTCCATTCCTATGGATTTGGTATATTGCCGGAACACCTAAGAAAGAAAAGGGTTTCAGGTATATGCTCAAAAACAGGATTGGAGAGCCTCCGGTATATATGAGCATGTCTGACCCTACTCTGGCATCAAAGGCCATAGATGCAAAATTATACAATATGGGATTCTTTACATCTTATAGTCAATATGAAATTCATGAAGATAAAAACCAAAAGAAAACATCGGTTACATACCAGTTGTTTATAGCTGAACCCTATAGGTATGAAGATATTATTTTCCCAAAAGACAGTGATATATTAAGTAAGGAAATTCGTTCGACACAAAAACGATCCTTGCTTAAAAAGAACGACAGGTATAGTCTTGAGGTTCTGAAACAGGAAAGGAACCGGATTGATGACCGTTTAAAGCAACGGGGATTCTATTATTTTAATGCCGACTATATTTTATTTAAAATAGATACGGGTTCAGGCACTTTAAAAGTGCAATTGAAGGTCACAATAAAACCTGAAACTCCTGAACAATCAAAGCAGGTATACCGCATTGCAGAAGTAAATGTTTATCCGGATTATAATCCGGGTAGGGATTCCCTGAGCGGGACCCTGAGGGTGATTGACTCTGTTAATTATTTTGCTGAAACATCCTATATAAGGCCTGAACCCGTGTTGCGTTCGATATTTCTTAAAAACAACACAGTTTATAACCGGCGGAAATATATCTTAACCCTGAACCATTTAAACGGGCTGGGCGTATTTAAGTTTGTTAATATCCATATCGCCGGCAGGGATACAATACGGGGATGGCTTTCAGCAGATATTTTTTTATCTCCGTTACCTCAAAAATCAATCAGTGTTGAAATGCAGGGAGTTTCCAAATCGAATAACTTTATCGGGCCTGCACTTAATTTTAGCTTGCGTAACCGGAATGCTTTCAGAGGTGCCGAACTATTAATTTATAATTTAAGAGGTTCATTTGAAACGCAGCTGAATGGCGTGTATAAGGGTAAATTTACCTATGAAATCAATCCGCGCATTGAGTTATATATTCCCGGTTTACATGTTCCGTTTAAAGTTAAAATAAACAGCAATTATGCACCTAAAACCAAATATATTATAGATTATAGTTACCTGAGCCGGGTTGGATATTTTGATCTGAATTCGCTTAAATTTACCTATGGTTATAAATGGAAGCAATCCCTTGTAACCGATCACGATTTAAGTGTAATCAGTATCAATTACTTTAAAATAATTAATGCTTCACAAAATTTTAATAAACTCATCAACAGCAATATTGCACTTAAGCGGAGATTTGAAGAACAATTGATTGCGGGTATGGCCTACTCTTTTTTTTACAATGAACAGGTAAAACAACGTATACAAAATCCGGTTTATTTTAATGGCAATATAGAGCTGGCCGGAAATGCCATAGCCTTGTATAAAAAAATATTTCCGGGTGAAACGAATAATAACAATGGTTCACTAAAACTATTTGGAATTACGTTTGCACAGTTTGTGCGCCTGGATATTGATGTACGTAAATATTACAAACTTACTGAAAAAACGAAGCTGGCAGGGCGGTTTATTGCTGGATGGGGATTGCCGTATGGCAACGCGCATACAATGCCTTATATAAAACAGTTCTTCTCAGGCGGAGCCTATAGTATCAGGGGATTTCAGGCTTACTCAATAGGTCCGGGTTCATTTTCACCACCCGATAGTTTAAAGAGAATTTTCTTCTTACAACAGGGTGGTGAAATTAAACTGGAAGCAAATGTGGAATACCGTTTTCCAATAATCAGTATTTTTAAAGGGGCTTTGTTTGCAGATGCGGGAAATGTTTGGCTTAATAAAAACACTGTTGAAATTCCCAATTCTGCATTCGCACTGAAAACATTTCTATCGCAAGTGGCTGTGGGCATTGGAACCGGGTTGCGTATTGATCTGAATTTCTTTGTACTGCGTCTGGATTTGGGAATCCCGGCGAGAAAGCCCTGGTTACCCGAAAAACAGCGTTGGGTGATAAATAATTTCAAGTTGGAAGACAGCAAATGGAGGGGCGAAAACCTGATGTTTAATATTGCGTTCGGCTATCCGTTTTAACTGTTATTTTAATCGCAGAAAGGATAAACCGATTCCAGCTGAAATTCGCCACTCAGCCACTTATCCCGCTGCGCAATAAGTGCACTTTTTAAAGCTTTACTACGATTATGCGCTACCTGAAAATGAGAGGCGGCCTTTTTGTGATTTTCAATACGCTTTTGGTTTTTATCAGAAGAGCCAGCCAATGACTCCAGTTTGATTGAATTTATTGTACGAAGCATTTTGTTATATTTTATGTTGTGAATGCATTTTCACACAGGACAAATTTGGGCTCATAAACTTTGAAATGTATTGTATAACTATTGAAATTTGTTACATTATTTACGGATTCAGGAATCAATGACGTTTAGTTAGTGGATTGTTCGACCCAATCGGGTCACAAGTTAATAGTGGGTGGCATATGATATTACGTTATGATCTGCTACATTTGATTATTTTGTACCTTTTTGCTTGAGTGGCTGTTGCACAACCAATACTTTTGCTTTCTGCTCTATTTTGCTTTTAATCAAATGAAATTTTCAAATCTTGTTTAGTAGCTTAATATCAT
>JAUXUD010000005.1 GCA_030680835.1 Bacteroidota bacterium | reverse complement strand
TCGCCGTTGCAAGTTAATGGATTGGCATCGCGTTTGGCTTTGCTTATAATTAAATCGGCTCTGGTTTGAACACCCCGATTGAAATAATCATTGAAAACACCATCTGTTATCACATCAAAATATGAAACCATCCTGCCTTGCCGGGTTGGGTCATTTACGATTACCGAAATATCTGACAGGGTTTGAGTCCCTATATGCGTTCCCAGTAACTGACCTGCTGATACCGGGTCACCCACTTTGAGAATCGAGATTAAATTGACATGGAAAACTGAAAACCGGAATGCCGGATATTCATTAGACTCTATTTCTATTTTGTCACCTGCCCATTCAGGCTCAACTCTGGTAATTTTACCACTTACCGGAGCATATACTTTAACAGTGGTCCAATCCAGATTTGCAATGGGTTCAAAATAATGTTTCATGCTCCTGCAATGTTCAAAGGCATCTGAATAATCGTGCCCTACCGAAGACCTGTATTTTGAAATCCTGTATATTTTTGCAAGTTCAATATAGTTGTTTGCAACAAATTTTGGGATTCCGTCTTTATCAATATCCCAGATACTTTTGTCAACAGGTGGGTTTTCTGTTTTCTTCTTACAGGCCGGAAACATCATGGCTAAAATCAATATGAAAATAACCACAGCTGGATTTTTTTTGTAGATTTTCATTGTACACAATTGTTATAGGGTTCAGGAAAAATCAAATTTGTATTGCATAAAAATTCTTGCACATAGTTAATTCTGTTTACAACATAACAGAATGATTTTGCTCATGCAGCCATTTGATTCTGATCAGGATATTGAGAGGGCAAAATGCCGTGATATTATATGAATCAGGGTGTAACTACAATTCTGCTTTTGCGGAAACTTGATACAACTCCCAAACCGCCTTCAACATTTGAGTACTGCTGAAATGGTTCGCTAAAGGGATCATCACCAAAATATACGAGTCTGCGACGGTGGTATTCGTAATAATTGATATCGGTATTTAACAAGTATAAATAAAAGATTTGAGGCAATCCTGCACCACTGTAATTAGTATGCTCAAATTGACCTGATATGATTGTTCCATCTTTATTTTCATCTTTAAACATACCATCTCCAAGGGAATAAGCAGCACTGTCTCCTCCCCAATTCTCATAGGGCTTTTCGAAATGCACCCGGTAATAATTTTTTAATGCGGGTTCATCTTTCCATGAAAAGGTGAAAATATATTGTTCTTCATAGGTTGCCGAATTGGTGATAAGCTTAACATTTGCTTTGTCGGAGTAAATGATATTTTTAGGAATGGTTGTTGACCCCTTTACGGAGAGGCCGTTAGCTGATGCAGTAATCGTATAGGTTTGACCCGCCACAATAGGAAAAAGTGACTGACTTACCTGGTACATTTGTGTTACTGTATTGAAAGGAATATTTACAGACAAGGTGCCATTACTAATTTGAACATTTGCATTGCTAACTGTTAAATCGCCTGAATTGATTGAGCTTCCAAATATAGGTGCCGACATGGATACTTCAACTTCAATACCTGAATCATCAGGAGATAAAAATCCAAATAAAACCAATTTTGCCGGAACATTGGGAACTTCAACATCCGTAACAATTTTGGGCTCACATGACACAATCATTAGCACTATCATTGACAGGAAAAGTTGTATTATATATTTCTTTGTTTTAATCATTTTAAAGATTTTTATTTAAAATTTGATATTCCAGGATATTGAAGGGATAATTGGGAAGAGGGATACCTGTAATAAAGCTCTTTGATCATTGTATCCAAAATTAGGGTCACCAATAAAATAGAAATAGGGATTTGCCCGGTTATAAAAATTATAAAAACTAAATTCCCAGGTTCGGATATAGTGCTTCAGTTTCTTCTGTACCTGAATACCTAAATCCATACGATGGTAAGCCCCCATTCTGAATTGGTTTCGTCCGGTATATTCCGAAACCAGATTACCATTAAAAAATGTACCACCCCCATCTTTTAACCCCGGCATATGAATAGGTGCATTATATTCTGCCACAGGCAGCGTAATTGCGTTTCCGGTACCATATACCCAGGTTGCCGAAATTTTAATTCCGTTACGATTATTTGATTCCCTTCGTACCTGATAGATGGTAACAATTGATATATCGTGCCGCCTGTCGTATCGTGCCCAAAACTTTTTTCCAAAATTCAGTTCATCAAATTGCATTTGTGTCCACGATAATGTATACCCAATCCATCCGGTGAAATCCCCTGTTTTCTTTTGCAATAAAAACTCACCCCCATAGCTCCACCCCTTTCCTGCAACAATATTTTCTTCCCAGTCATAACTCCCTTTTTCATTACCTGCTCCCAGGTCTAAAAAGCTGGCGCCTTCTTTATAAGCAATAATATTTTTCGATTCTTTGTAATAACCTTCAATACTTATCGAAAATTCCTGTTTGATAAAATCTTTGGCAATACCTGCTGCAATCTGCCAGCTTTGTTTGGGTTTTAAATGGATTGAAGAGGGAACCCACAAATCGGTTGGTAAGCCTATTCCTGAATTGGATAATAAATGAACAAACTGATTCATCACTGCAAACGAAGATTTAAGTGCCAAATCGCTTTTTATTTTGTAAGAGACATTTAATCTGGGTTCAGGAAAAATGTAATGTTTGCTTTGGGAATTAAAATGCGAAATACGCAGACCGGGATTCAATCTAAACTTTTCTCCTGCTTTAATATCGTCTTCAAAATAAACCGCATTTTCAAATGAACCTACTGTGTTTTTTAAATTCTGGTTCTCTCCCGAAAAATCGTTTTTATATACGATGGCGGAAGGTACAAAACGATGATGGATCAGATGGATTCCCACCTTGATGGTGTGGTTGGTATTGGGCCTGTAGTCGATATCGTGCTTAATTGAAAAGTCTGTAATTCCGGAACTATAACTTAACAAAAATTTATCTGTTCCCAGGGTTGCTTCTTCTGAAATATTAAACAAAAAATTACTAAAAATGGCCGAGGTATTTGCAAATGTTCTGTTGTTGTATAAATGATTCCAGCGTACAGTTGCTGTAGAATTCCCCCAGCCTAAACTAAAATCCTGTTTTGATTCATTATTAAACTGACTTTTCACGTAAAATTTATCTCTGCCAAAATAACCACTTACAAAAAGTCGGTTTTTGTTGTTTATTTCGTAATTGGCTTTGGCATTTAAATCGTAAAAAAAGTAACCTCCTTTAAAATCGCCGGTTTGAAAGGGCAAGGCAAGCACATCAATATAAGTTCGGCGACCTGATACCAAAAAAGAAGATTTACCTTTTATAATGGGGCCTTCCAGCATGAGCCGTGATGCAATTAAACCGATACCTGCTTCACCATGTAACTTTTCTTTGTTACCATCCTTCATATTCATTTCAATAACCGATGACAATCGTCCGCCATACCGGGCCGGAAATCCGCCTTTGGTCAATTCAACACTTTTTAAAGCATCGCCATTAAACAAACTAAAAAAACCAAACAAATGGTATGCATTATAAACAATGGCATCATCCAGTATAATCAGGTTTTGATCGGGTCCTCCCCCACGAACGTATATTCCCGAGCTGCCTTCGCTTCCTTTCTGAACCCCGGGCAATAATTGAATTACTTTTAAAACATCTTTTTCTCCCAATAAAGCGGGTATATCTTTTATTTGCTGAATGGGAATTTCAATCACACTCATCCGGGTTTCATCTGCGAGATGCTGCATTTGTTTATCAGCCGAAACAACAACTTCTTTTAATGTATTGGATATTTCCATAATCACATCCATCTCGATATTTTTATTTAAGGTGATGGAAAAAGCTTTGGGTTTATAACCTATATAGGTAACCACAACTTCATAAACACCTTCTTTTAAGGTAAGTGTATAAAATCCATAGTTGTTTGAAATGGTTCCCGATTTTAATCCCGGTATGGCAATACTGGCACCCAATAACATTTCAGCACTGCCTTTTTCTTTAACATAGCCGCTTAGTGTATAACGTTTTTCCTGACCCCAAACAATTAGGAATGAACACATGAAAATAATGAGCAATTTATATTTCATTTCAGGCTTAGAATTTATTTTTAAACATCATGCTTTCAACGGGCTTAACGGTTCGTTTATTATATTTTGCGTTTTTCTTGGTATTGTATAAAGTTTCAATTTCTCCTTCAACCACAAAATAAATCAATTGTCCGATAGGCATTCCTGCGTATATGCGCACGGGCTGTGTGCACGAAATTTCCAGCGTCCAGGTATTGCAGAAACCCACATCTCCTTTACCGGCAGTTGCATGAATATCAATACCCAAACGACCGGTGCTGCTCTTGCCTTCTAAAAAAGGTACATGTTTGTGGGTTTCAGTATATTCGGCGGTAACCCCCAGATAAAGGGTGTCAGGCTGCAGTACAAAACCTTCCTGTGGAATTTCGAAGGCATCTATTTTGTTATGTTCCCTTGAATCCAGTACACGATCCTTGTAACAGGCAAGATGCCTGCCCAAATGCACATCATAACTGTTTGTACCCAAACATTCTTTTCGAAAAGGTTCAATTAATATATTGCCCAAATCTATTTCTTCCTGTATTCTTTTATCTGAGAGTATCATGGATTTAAATATTTTAGCAAATTAAACCCTTCGCTTCTCAATTTTTAAAATTATTTTGCAAACCTTCAATCAACAAAATAAAAATATGGTACAGTCAGACAATCTGGGTTTAGGAAGCAGGGTTAAGCATCCTACCTATGGAGATGGGGTTATCGTAAATGTAAAAACCGCTCATTATCAAATTACTTTTATTCATGAGGGTCGAAAAGATATTCCCAGGTTAAACCACAACCTTGAAATTATTGAAGGAATAGAACCTCCTGAAGATTTAATCAGTAATATGGAGCTCGAAAAAACCCTCATCGGTATTTTAAGGCGCTGGACAGAAATTCCGGAACATGTGAGCCTGGGAAGTAAATGGACCAATGGCAAAATGATTTTGCAGCCCGGCGATCGCGATATGAGCAATAAGGAAATCCCCATCGACACGTTCTTTCATAAAATTGTTATGTTAAGGGATCGTCTACGGGTTCTTGAACAACGCATCAATTCTCATGATAAATTAACCGATGAGGAAAAGATAAACATGCAGCAATATATCACCAAAGTTTATGGCTCATTAACTACTTTTAATGTGTTGTTTAAATATCCTCATGATCAGTTTATCGGCGAAAAAGGCGGCAAGGAATAGAGGCGAGATATCGAGAATCGAGAGGCGAGATATCGAGAGACGAGAATCGAGAGATGAATTTGAAACAAGTAAAATTCTCGTTTCTCGCGTCTCACTATCTCGTTTCCAAAAAAACCCGAATCGTAGTGATCCGGGTTTTCTTTTTTTATAGGGTATAAAACATAGATAAAGTTAAAACACAAGCTTCAGTTCAACGCGCCGGTTATTGGATTTGCCGATTCTTGAAGTATTGTCATCAAGCGGAGCCGATTTGCCCATGGGAAGAATTTTAATCCGGTCGCCGGCAATTCCGCGGGAAGTTAAATAACCTGCAACCGCATCGGCCCTTTTCTGCGAAAGTGCCATATTGTACTCGTCACTTCCGGCATCATCGGTAAATCCTTTGATTTCAATTTTGTAAGCAGGATTGTTGCGCAGCACTACCGCCGTTGCATTAAGCTGCTCCAGCGATTTGGTGGTAAGCGTTGATGAGTTGTAACTAAACCGGATTGCACTCATCTCAACGATCAGTTCATTTTTGATTCTTTTCTTTTCATCTTCCGACAAACTTTGGGTTGCTGGCGAATGAGCAACGGCTTCGTTTATTTCTTTTACTGCCACCGTTTCTATCACCTTTTCCGGACACCCATTATTGGCAAAAACTCCAGCTGTTTCCGGGCATTTATCATAGGCATCTGCAATGCCATCTTTGTCCGAATCTTTATTTTCAGGTGCATCCGTCATTTTCTTCATCATGTTTGCTACCGAATCATTCATGCTCTTAATGGCCCTATCCATCTGCTCATCTACTTTGCTCTGGATTCTGTCAACCCTGCGGTCCTGCCATCCCGGCGTGCGGTCTACATGTTTATCGGGACCAAAACTATAACGGATTCCTACTGTGGTTTTCATCATCTGGTCTTCGCCCGAACCATAATCGTATCCATCCCATGCATCGGTATGGATGCTGCAAAATTCACTCATCAGATTTAAATGCCATTTGTTGCTTAAATGATACCTGAAGCCCAATCCCAAACCTACGATATACGTATTACCGGTCATGGGTTTGCCATCGGTCAGCGAACCATTATCGCTGATAAACTTGCGTTCCGAATCATAGGTGGCATAAGCAACACTGCCTCTGAAATACGGAACAAAACGGTAGTCACGCGTACGGCCCGATCTTTTCAAACTCACATTGCCACCCACGGTAATAAATGACACATCCGATGAATAATATTCTGTGAGATTGGCTCCGGTCATTTTGCCTTTTTCATAGCCCAGATCCATACTAAACATAGGGCCGAAAAAATAACTCATATCCAGTCCGGTTGCCATATCAAATTTTGTTTTGGGTCCATTTAACCCGGAAGGATCACTGGCCGAATAACCCGAGGTGAGCAAATCGTACGAGGTGTATTTCATATCGTACAAATGGGTTAATCTCAGTCCCAGTGAAAACCTGTTAAACCTGATTTTGTCAATATCATTGCCGCCACCGGTTTGCCCGAAGGCAATACCGGTGAAGGCTTGATAACTTACTAAAAACAGTACTGCATACAAAGTCAGTTTCGGGCCTCTGTAAATGCTGCCCATAACTGATTTCATTTTATTGCTTATGTTATTTTGTGCTTTCATGATTTTACGCTTTTTGGTAATACAATTATTATAGGTTCGCATTATTTGGCAATAATTAAAGGTCTAAACATGAATTTATTTCCATTCTCCAGTTTCACATAATAGGTTCCCGGTGCAAAGTCGATTACATTCATTTCAATCATGTCGGTTTGGGCTTCAAAGTGCATGACTTCTTTCCCCAGCATATCAATAATCGTAATCAACGAACCTTTTACCGCGATCCCTTTCAGTTCAATATAGAAAATTCCTGAACTTGGATTCGGATACACATTAAACATATCCTTTTCTTTTACCATGGTACTTACTCCGGTTACACCAAATGAGTATGGATCGCTTCCGTTTACACAACCACTTGTATTCTTAACTACCAGTCCGTATACGCCCGACTGGGTTAGGGTCAGTGATTTTGAAGTGGCTCCTGCGATCATTACGTTGTTTCTGTACCACTGATATGAGTAGAAATCTTTGTTGGCCTGCAATACATTTGATGCCACCCGGTTGATTTCAGGTTTATCAGGTACCGGATAAACGGTTATGGTAAAGCTGCCCGTGCTGATGCAACCCAGGCTATCCACGAATGAGGCGGTAATGGTATGCGTACCTACACCCGAGAGCATCGGATCAAAAGTAATTTTGTCTTTCTTAACTCCCGCTCCGTTAAAGGTAAGACTTGCTGAGGCACCCATGCTTAAATCGATGGTGCCATGATCCTGGCAGATCTCTACACTCTTGAAGGTGTCGATAACCGTTTCGGGGATTACCAAAACGGTAAAGCTTGTGGTAATCTTATTGCCCGACTCATCGCTCAGCTCAAAGGTGTTTGTGGTTAAACCCAAAGGATAAAGAGTTCCTGAAGCCAACCCTGATACCATGTTAACGCTTACGTTTCCGCAATTATCCGTTCCCGTTGGCATACTATAGGTAATTCTGTTATTGCAGTAACCTACTATCTTATTGCCCGGTACCGAGGTTAACGCCGGTTTGGTGGTATCCAGAACTGTAATCGTTACCTCGCCTACACTTTCATTGCCCGAGCCATCCCGTATGGTGAAGATAACCTGGTTGGCTCCTGTGTTTGAACAATTAAAGTTCGACTTGCTCAGGGTTCTGCTGGTAATATTTACATTATCTGTTGACCCATTATCAACCATTGCTGTGGTGATGCTGGCATTGCCTGCAGCGCTCAGGTATATGGTAAGGTTTCTGCCTTTAATTACAGGTACCATTGAATCGCGAACATATATGTTAACATTCACCGTGCGGTTATTATTGCTTGGATCTCCTGCTGTGAATGTAATCACATTTAATCCCAGGTTGGTCCCGTTAAAGCTGGTTTTGCTTATCGTGCGTAACCCCACTGCGCAGTTATCAATCGTTCCATTATCAACTTCCGCAGGTGTAAGGGTAACATTACCTGTTGAATCCAGGTATATGTTCAGATTGTTATTTACAGTTATAATCGGCTTGAGTGTGTCTAAAACAGTTACGGTTACCGTTGCCGATGCAATGTTATTGCTTGGGTCGGTTACGGTTAAATCAACCTGGTTTGCACCCAGATGACCGCATTCGAAATCGGTTCTTGATAAGGTGTAACTGCTGATGCTGCAATTGTCGCTTGAACCATTGTTAATCATGGCGGCTGTTATACTTGCTGTACCAAACTGATTTGTATATATCGTCAGGTTTTTGCCAATTACCACAGGCCGGGTTGTATCAGATACAGTAATGGTAGCAGTAGCAACAGATGAATTGCTCGAAGCATCGCTTACCGTGAGGGTTACATAATTAACGCCCACATTGGCGCAGGTAAAGTTAGATTGGTTTAGTACCATGCTGGTAATACCCACATTATCTGTTGAACCATTATTAACCTGTGCTGCAGTGATGCTGGCCTGGCCAGATCCGTTCAGATAAATCGTCCGGTTTTGCGCGATTGCAATCGGACGCATGGTATCAAGTACATATACATTTACATTTACTGCCCGGCTATTGCTGCTGTTATCTGTTACGGTAAACGTTACAATATTCAGTCCGCGGTCTGCTCCGGTGAAGGTGGTTTTACTCAAGGTCATGCTGGCTATTGCGCAATTATCGCTTGAGCCATTATTTACCATACCTGTTGTAAGGGTTGCCGTGGCCGAGGCGTTCAGATAAATATAAAGATTGTTGTTAATCGTTGCCAGTGGCCGGATGGTATCCAATACGGTGATTGTTGAAACAACCGTTCTAAAGTTGCCACTCGGATCACTTACCGTCATGGTTACATTATTAAGGCCTGTATTGCTGCAATCAAATATTGATTTGGACAAGGTAATACTGCTTACGCTGCAATTGTCGCTTGAACCGTTATTCACCTGTGTAGTGCTAATGGAAGCTGCACCCAAAGTGTTCAGGTAAACGGTCAGGTTCTGAGCAATTGCCACCGGCTTGATGGTATCCAGAACCGTAATCACGGCTGCGGCCGTGCTGAAGTTACCGGAAACATCACTTACGGTTAAGGTTACGTTATTGGCCCCGGTGTTGGAACAGCCAAAGCTGGTTTGACTTAACACCATGCTGGTAATACCTACGTTATCGCTTGATCCGTTGTTTACCTGCGAGGCGGTAACACTTGCTGTTCCCAAAGCATTCAGATAAATCGTCAGGTTTTGTGCAACGGCTATCGGACGCATGGTATCAAATACATTCACATTTACATTTACTGCACGTGTGTTTGCACTGTTGTCAATTACCGTGAAAGTTACCACATTCAGTCCGCGGTCTGCTCCGGTAAATGCTGTCTTGCTCAAGGTCATGTTGGCAATTGTGCAATTATCGGTTGAACCATTATTAACCATGGCAGTTGTTAAGGTAGCAGTGCCCAGGGCATTCAGATAAATATTCAGGTTATTGCTGATCAGGGCAACCGGTTTAATGGTATCCAGAACTGTA
>JAUXUD010000097.1 GCA_030680835.1 Bacteroidota bacterium | reverse complement strand
TACCTGTGCCTTCAAATTCACTCCTTCCGTGAAGTCGCTGAAATATTACGAATATCTTTTTAAGATCCTTTTCATTGAATCCGATTCCGTTATCCTTTATGGTTATTTTGTAATATTCAGAATACAATGGATTCATCAATTCATCGTCTAATAATTCACTGTTAAGTAATGTACAACCTATTTCTATAACAGGTTGAACTTCTTCTTTTGTAAATTTTATGGCATTGCTTATTAAATTTTGAAATAGCTGAATAATCTGTGTTTCATCGCCATATATTTCGGGTAAAGTGCCATGCTGAATAAATATAACTTTACGGTTTTGTATAATCACTTCACAATTGTCCTTGCAAATGTTAATTACCTTTTCAAGATTTACCTTTTCCATCTCTATTCCCCCTTTCATAGCTTTTGAATAGGATAGCAAGTCATCTATCAAAACGCGCATACGGTCGGCAGCCCCGGAGATTCTCTGTAGATAGTTTTTCAAGTCGGGTGTGGTAACAGATGCAAATTTTTGACTGATGATTTCATTAAAAGTCAAAATTTTTCTCAGCGGTTCCTGCAAGTCATGCGATGCAACATATGCAAATTGTTCAAGATTGCTGTTGCTCAGATCCAGCTTTTCAATTTTTTCATTTAATTGCCGCTGGTAACGTAATAATTCCTGTTCAACTTTCAGTTTGGTTATATATTCATTAATCAGTATCAGATAGGCAATAAGTGTTAAAACAGCAGCTATCATTACTGAAATGATTATTACCAGGGTTGACCAGTTTGACCATTGCCTCAGCATGAATATCTCTTTTTTCATTTTTACCTCTTCGATTTCACGGATATTCCCGATTTTCAATAAAACTTTTAGCATTAGCCCGGTACCCATAAGCAAACGGCCGGAGTGATTATTAACGGCATTTAGTTGCAGCCAGTTGCCCTGCTCATTGATTAATTGTGTTAACTCATTTATTTTTTTTAATTGTTTTTGATTGTTCATCTCAAGGAGTTTTAACTTTAGCATTTCTTCCTTAAGTTTTAATCTCACATCATTGAATGAGTTTAAAAAACTCCTGTCATGTGTAATTATATATCCCCGCTGTGTACTCTCAAGCTCATTTATTCTTGCATAAATTCTTTCAAGGTTGGCAATTACCTGAGCAGAATGCATAGCCATACGGGCCTGTTCATTATTTTTTCTGTTTACTGTAAATACAATGTACAGGTTGATACATAAAATGGAAAGCGAAACAATTAAACCGTATCTTGCCTTTTGTATTTTATTTGTTTTAGCCATTCGGGCTTTGTTTAATTTTAAAAACAAATCTATTTATTAAAAATTACATTATCAGTTGCAGTGACAAAAAATTAATATTTGCAATGAAAATGGTTTCTCTGCCCATTAAGGAAATAAATACCCAAAACTGTGGATTATTTTACCCACTTTGTTTTTCTTAAGCTATTAATCTGCATATGCAGCTATCATAGAATATTGGCATAATAATTTCAACACTTTTGTTTATATCGCTTAAACCAAACTTCAATGAACAACGTATTATATATTATGGCAGTTGTGCTGGCAATTATGTGGGCTATTGGATACTTTGCGTATGGTTCTGAAGGCAATAGTCTCTTTTTACTCATAAGTGCTTTTATGGCCGTTATCCTTAGAATTATTCAGGGGAAGAAGTTCGTTTAATGAAGCGTTAATAAAAATATAAAGTATTCACATTTAAAGCATCAAAGCATGAACAATTCAATTAAAACAATGCTCACATTTATTGGCGGAGCAACCGCAGGAGTCGTAATGGGTGTATTATTTGCACCCGACAAAGGTTCAGAAACCAGAAGAAAAATAGTATCCAGAGCAAAAGGCCTGCGTGATGAGATGACGGACGCAGCCAGAGAAAAATATGATGAGTTTATTGATTGGAAAAATAATTTAATAGGGAACTCCGGGGAAGCAGAGCAACAGACCGGAAATCATCTCCGTAAAGCGGAAAGCAAATCATAGCCCGGGCAGTTATACTCATTAATATTGATGTACAAAATGAATGAGAAAAAATAATAAATCAGGCATATTGAAATATCAATTTACCGGTGTCTGATGTGCAGGTTTATAATCTGATTATGGACTTTATTATATGATTATATTTTGTTTTATTTTTGTTATTTTTGATTTAAGTTAATTTTATCTGACAAATGGAAGCCAAAAAAGTGCTTGTGATAAATGATGAAAGTGAAACTAACCTTTTGATTTCATTTGCTTTAAAAAACAGGGGATATTTAATTGATAATTCAAACAATCTGGAATCAGGCAAATCTGTTTTCAGGAATTTTAAACCGGATCTTTTGTTTCTTGACATAAACTTACCGGATGGTAATGGGCTGATGAACATTAATTTTTTTAAAAATTTGCAACCGAATGTTAAAATATGTATGATTAGTGCAAACGAGGAAGTAAACAAATCACATGATTTTAATGCGGACTCTTTTTTAACCAAACCTTTTTCGCTGGTGCAGATATTAGATAAAACAAAGGATTTAATAGGGTAAACTATATGAATAATATACTCGTAATAGATGATGATGTAGACATTTGCAACTTGCTAAACCGGTTTTTGTCCAAGAATGGATTTCATGTGGATACTGCATTTTCGGCTACCACCGCATTTTCACTTATTGAAAAGAACTATTATGATGTAGTATTATCTGATTTCAGGTTAGGCAACACCGATGGCAAAGAAATTCTTGAAAAAGTAAAGCAAAAAGATTCTGCTACACAGGTTATAATTATTACAGGATATTCAGATATTAAAATTGCTGTTGATGTGATTAAAATGGGCGCATTTGATTATATTACCAAACCCCTGTTGCCGGATGAAATATTATTGCTGTTAAACAAGGCAATACAAAAAAAAGAAGGTCTGAATAATGAATCGGTTAATGATGAATTCACAGGAAGTGTATCATATAGGAATAACGAATATGAAAATAATTCATTTATTACCGGCATCAGCCGGCAGTCAAAGGAAATTGAAAAACAAATTAGTCTGGTAGCTCCTACCAATTACAGTGTTATTATTTATGGTGAGAGCGGTACGGGAAAAGAGTCTATTGCCAATGCAATCCATAAAAACAGCAACAGAAGATTTAATAATTTTGTGAGTATCGATTGCGGTGCATTAACAAAAGAACTTGCCGGAAGTGAGCTGTTTGGACATGAAAAGGGTGCTTTTACCGGCGCGATAAGTCAAAAAATCGGACATTTTGAAACAGCAAACGGGGGCACTGTTTTTTTAGATGAAGTTGCCAATTTGCCTTACGATACCCAGATTGCTTTATTGCGGGTGGTTCAGGAGCGAAAGCTAAGAAGGATAGGTGGAACCCGGGAAATAGATATTGATATCAGGATTCTGGTTGCTTCCAATGAAAAACTTACCGAAGCGATTTCAAGAGGCAAATTCAGGCAAGATCTTTATCACAGGTTTAATGAGTTTAGTATTCACTTATTCCCACTCCGGGAGCGCGAAAAAGATATCGAACTTTTTGCCAACCATTTTTTAAAAATTGCAAACAGGGATCTTGGCAAAAACATTTCCGGATTTTCATCTGAAGTGATTGAAGTATTTAAGAATTACAGATGGCCCGGCAATTTGCGTGAATTAAATAATATCGTTAAAAGAGTTGCCTTGCTTACGGATAGCAATTACATTCAACTAAACTCTTTACCTCATGAAATTACATTTCAGGATAAATTTACGTTTCATCTGGATTCAGTAAATACAAATAATGAAAAAGAAGGGAATTCGCATACGGTTAGAAATGATTTAAAATCAATTGCCCTCAGTGCTGAATATAAAACAATTGTTGACGTATTGAAACAGGTCAATTATAATAAATCTAAAGCGGCTAAATTATTGGAAATTGACAGAAAAACTTTATATAATAAACTCAAACAATATCAATTATTGTAAAAGGAATTTGTATAGCCTATAAGGAAATATTTTCATTTAAACCAGGGAAATAGAATGTGTCCTAAATCAAATTTCATTGCCGGCTATACCGATAAGGTGGCGGGCCATGGCTCCTTTTTGATTAAAAAGATAAAATATGAAAGCAAAAATTATTGGAATTTATGCGGTATTAATAAGTTGTATATTCGGTCCGGGTTATGCGCAAACCATTCCAAATATCCGTTCAGCTTCTAACTTTGTACTCTTTAGTTCAATAGGTTCTGTTAGTAATGTGGGAGCTTCACAGCTAACAGGTAATATTGGTGCCAATACCGGAACCACCCTGGGCTTTGGTAATATCGACGGACAGGTACATAACGGAGATTCTGTTAGCCAAAAATGTTCAATTGATCTCGATACGGCATACAACCAGCTTGATGCCCTTCCCTGTGATTCGTTCCTCTTAACTTTATTGGCAAACCATTATACTTTCAGACCCGGAGTATATTGTGTTACTTTGGCTGCGATACTCAGTGATACAATAATATTAAATGCAAGAGGGAACCCAAATGCAATTTTTGTTTTTAATATCGCTGGAGCAGTAACCTTTTTACCAAATACCAAAATTTTAT
The DNA here is from genome assembly GCA_030680835.1 of Bacteroidota bacterium. Lineage (GTDB taxonomy): Bacteria > Bacteroidota > Bacteroidia > UKL13-3 > UKL13-3 > B1. Next base: position 55,885 of record JAUXUD010000097.1, on the reverse strand, counting down.
TAGCAAATGGCGCTCAGGCTTGCCGGGTTTTTTGGAAAGTAGATGGATTGGTTACCATTGGAACAAACTGTTCTTTTAAAGGCAATGTTATTGGCTTAAGCTCAATTACCGCAGGATTGAATACACAGATTGAAGGTAGATTACTGACCCAATTGGGAAGTATTTCAATCTCAGCAGTAACAGCAAGAATTCCACTGGGATGTGGGGTGCCTGTTCTGGTTGGACCCCCTTCTCCAAATTTAAAGAACGCCAATTGTTTTGCATTGTTTTCGTCTTCGGGGTCACTCACCAATTCAAACACCACTATTATTACAGGTGCCATTGGAACCGACAGCGGGGCGGTAACCGGTTTTCAGGCGGCTAATATCAGTCAGGGGATTCAAATAAATAACACACTTACCCATCAGGTAAAGGCCGATTTGGATTCTGCAAAAAAATATATTTCGGGTCTCCCCTACGATATTGATATATTATTTCCTGCCTTATTCGGTAATAAATTAACATTAACACCACATGTTTACCGGCTTAATTCAAACACAATTTTATCAGATACCCTCTATTTAAATGCTCAGGGCTATGGCAATGCTGTTTTTATCTTAAAAGTAAATGGCACTTTCAGCGCCTCTGCAAATTCAAGAATTATTCTGCAAAATGGTGCAAAATCATGCAATGTTTTCTGGCTGATTAGCAGCGCAACGGATATCAATGATCAGTCTGCTTTTGTGGGTTCGCTGATTGCTACAAATAATATAAACCTGGATACAGGCTCTGTTTTTGACGGCAGAATGCTTACTACTTCGGGTTCAATTATTTCAAACAAATTAACGGCAGCAATTCCAACAGGATGCGGAGGTTGTCCCTATTCACCGGTAAATAATCCTCCATTTGCAGTAAATGATACGCTTACCATTTCTGAAGATGCCTCACTGGTAAGTATTGCAGTACAAAATAATGATAATGATCCCGATCTTGACCCAATGACTACAGGAATCTTATCAGCTGCAAAAAACGGCACTACAGTACTTAACGGCAATTTAATAGATTATAAACCAAACCTGAATTTCAACGGTTATGATACAATAACCTATATCGTTTGTGATAACCGGTCGCCCGCTCTTTGTGATGCAGCATTTGTGCTGATTCGGGTGCTTCCGCTTAATGATAAACCCATAGCCGCAAACGATACTGCAACCACAACAGTTAATACTCAACTAACGGTAGATGTAATTGCAAACGATTACGACCCCGACGGCGATAATTTAATTACCGCGATATACATTACTCCCCAGCAGGGAACCGCAACGATTAACAGCAATAGAATTAGTTATACACCCGGAACCGGGTATATCGGATTCGATACCCTTTATTATACGATTTGCGATAACGGGGCACCTTCTCTTTGCGATACAGCCAGACTGGTTATTCGTATAATTGCCGGTTCAGCTAATCAGGCACCTGTAGCCATTGATGATTCGGCTACCACTTATGTAAACATTCCGGTTTTAATTAATGTAACGGCAAATGATACAGATCCCGATGGAAATGCATTAACGGTAAGTATTGCAACCAATCCAATTAACGGAACTGCAACATTAAGCGGGAATGATATCAGATACACCCCCAACCTGTTATTCATCGGACGAGATACTTTGTATTACAGGATTTGCGATAACGGAATTCCATCACTTTGCGATATAGCAAGAGTTGTTATCAATGTAAGAAGCATATTGGCAAACAATGCACCCATTGCCGGTAAAGATTCTGCCTTCACTTTTATTAATACTCCGGTTACCGTTCCGGTTACAGCAAATGATTATGATCCTGATGGGGATTCACTAACATTGAGTATTGTCTCATTACCTTCAAATGGAACCGCAGTTGCTGTGGGTAAGGATATAAAATATACCCCGAATGCTTTTTTTACAGGATTTGATACATTGTATTACCGCATCTGCGACAATGCCGTTAATTCTTTATGCGATGATGCCAGGGTTGTAATTGAAGTTGGTTTTAAACAATCCAATCATCCGCCCAATGCAGTAGATGACTACTATAATATTTTAATGAATACCCCTTCAAATCTTGATGTAACAACGAATGATTCTGACCCGGATGGGGATCCATTAATGATTAGTATATTGAAAGCACCTGTTCATGGAACTGCGATTATAAATGGGAATATGTTAAATTATTCCCCCAATACCGGATTTGCAGGATTTGATACGCTATATTACCGCGTTTGCGACAATGCACTTCCTTCATGGTGTGATTCGGCCCGGGTTGTAATTCATGTAAGGACTCCCGGTGCAAATAATCCGCCTGTTGCAATGAATGACTGGATTACAATCCCTAAAAATGCCAGCTTCAAAATAATTGTAAAAGCAAACGACACAGATCCTGATGGGGATCCATTAAGCGTTCTGATTGTATCATACCCTCAAAACGGAATTGCCTATACCGATGCTGAATTTATTTATTATACCCCCGACTTTAACTATATTGGAAATGATACCCTCCACTACCGGATCTGTGATGATGGGATACCTAATCTTTGTGATACCGCTATGGTTGGTATTCGTATCGTGGATGACAATCCTCCCATTGCCATGGATGATCAAATTACCCTTTGTGAAAACTTCGGGGATACCAGCATTTATGTGCAACAAAATGATTTTGATCCTGATGGTGATTCATTAAATACATCGATAGCAGTTCTTCCCAAACATGGAACCGCAACAGTAAATGTAAAAGCAATTATATATAAACCCACAACAAATTATAATGGCAGGGATACTTTAATGTATCGGGTATGTGATTCGCTGTTTTGTGATTCTGCTTTTGTTTTTATTACAATCAATCCGAAACCAGCTGCTTTTGTTGGACCCGACAAAGAAATTGAGGCAGGCGGAAGTGTTGTGATTGGAGGCGCTGCAATTGCCGGTAACAAATATCTCTGGATCCCTGCATCCGAATTAAGTTCAAATACCCTGTCAAATCCGCTAGCAAGCCCGATTATTACCACAACCTATGTGTTAACCGAAACAATTATTGCTACCAATTGTTCAAATTCAAATTCGGTGAAGGTAAGGATACTTGATGATGCTTTTTTTAATGGATTTTCACCAAATGGCGATGGTAAAAATGATTACTGGCGCATACCGTTTTTATCAAAATATCCGAACAATATAGTAACCATTATAAACAGGTTGGGAACAGAAGTATGGAAGGGTAACAATTATGACAATTTGAATATAAGATTTACAGGACAGAATATGAATGGAACTGATTTGCCTGACGGAACTTATTTTTATATAATCAAATTTAGCAATGAAGAAAAAAGCGGTTGGGTAATTATTGAAAGATAATAACATGAAAGCAATTTTTAGAATACAAAATAAACGAACTGCACCATTTGAACGATATCTTTGGTATATAAAAGAACGATTCAACACGGCTAATAATTTAGTGAATAAAAGTTCAGGGTATAGAAATATCCGTGCATTCGTTATTGTTTTCTTATCATGTACAGAAATTCTAACCGCTCAGCAGGATGCTGGGTTTTCTCAATATTTTTTCAATCAGCTATACATTAATCCGGCTTATGCAGGCAGCAGACAAACACTGGCAGGAACACTCGTTCACCGGAGTCAATGGGTTGCAATGCCCGGAGCTCCTGCTACCCAATCACTCACGCTACATACCCCACTGGCACATACCCATGCCGGAATCGGTTTACAGGTTTATCATGATAAAACCGGACCCTTAAATAATACAGGAATCCAGGCCACATATTCATACAGGATTCTGCTGGGAAAATATAAACTTGCATTTGGATTAAACGGATCAGCACATAACTTGAGAATTTCTTTTGATGAAATAAATGTTGATGATAAAACAGATCCTTCATTTTTAGGTAAAGGCAGTTCCTGGATTCCGGATGCAGGTTGTGGAGTTTATCTTTACCGCAATCGATTATATGCAGGCCTTTCTGCTCTTCATATTATTCAACCTAAATTCAACCTTGGGGGAAGCGAAAATGCAAAATTTTATCGCCAGTATTATTTCACCGGTGGTATGGTATTCGGACTTAATGAAAATGTGGATTTCAGACCCTCTGTTTTATTAAAATGGACCACAGCAGCCCCAATAACCACCGATTTAAATGCTTCATTTATTTTTCGGCAACGTTTTTTTATTGGATGTGGTTTTAGAACCGCAAAACGAATAAATATTTCGGGTAGCGATAATCAACTGGTGCTAATTACAGAATACAATATTTCAAATACGTTAAGAATAGGATATTCCTATGATTGGTATCTGAGCCGGTCGGGCAATTATAATAGTGGCACACATGAAATTATGCTTGGCTGGGATATTAATTTGAACCGCACCAAAATGACAAGTCCAATATTTTTTTAACAAGCAGTGTTTATGAAAATATACCGGAAAATAATAATTGTAAGTACGAGATTAGGTTCAGTAAGCAAAATGCTGTTGCTTATTGGAGTATTTTTTATCAGCACTTCTTTATCAGGACAAACAAATCGAGCCGATAAACTTTATAACCGATGGGATTATTATAAAGCAGCAAAACTTTATGAAAAGAAGGTAAAGAAAAATCCGGACCCCGAAATTTATTTTAAGATTGGCGAGAGCTACCGAAAAATGAATAAATACCGTGAAGCACTGCTCTGGTATAATAAAGTTAATGCAATGGGTAATTATAACAATCCCTTATTTTATTTTAACTATGGATTGATTTTGAAAAACAATGATAAATGTGAAGAGGCAAAACAAGCATTTAATAAGTATTCCACATTGATGCCCGGAGATACCATGGGAAGATTTTACAGCCTTTCCTGCGATATCATAAAAGAAGACCACCAATGGGAAGAACCCGTCTCTGTGGATAATTTACAATCCTTAAATACAAAGACTGCAGATTTTAGTCCGGTATTGTATAAAGACGGTTTGGTCTACACCTCTTCGCGTAAAACCGAAAACCACGATTACCTGATATACGGTTGGACGGGAGAATATTATCTGGATTTGTTTTATGCGAAACAGGACAGCAATAAATTAAGTTTTCATGAACCGGTTCAGCTTCAGGAAAACATGATTGACCTGGCATTTCACGATGGTTCAGCCAACTTTACGGATAATTTTAAAACCATTTATATTTCAAGAACCTACCACGATTTAAAAGGTGGTAAAAAAAAGAAAGCCCTGGGTATAAACCGGGTAAAAATATTTTATACAAAAATGGGTGAATATAAATTGAAGGGTATGGAACCCTTTATTTACAATAATGATACGTATTCGGTAGCACATCCATTTATCAGCAGGGATGGTATGTATATTTATTTTTCGTCGGATATGCCGGGTGGATATGGGGACGCTGATATTTATGTAAGCAAACGCATAGGCAATACCTGGGCTAAACCGCAAAATCTCGGACCTGAAATAAACACATTTGGCAAGGAAGCTTTTCCGTATGTGGATTCAACGGGTAACCTATACTTTTCATCTGATGGTTACCAGGGCTTTGGAGCTTTGGATATTTGTGTTGCCTTTAAAGATTCGGTTAAAAGTACGGATGTTTTGCCTGCTTTTAAAAAGGCCAAAGTAATGAAAACACCCTTTAATTCTCCAGCCAACGATTTTGGAATCGCATTTATTCAAAATGGCAGAAGTGGTTATTTTTCTTCAAACCGCTATGGAGGATTGGGTGATGATGATATTTATTATTTTGATTTGAACAAAGACCCTGTTAAACCAACGCTTGTCAGCAGTATTTATACCATCGGATACAGACCTTATGAAGATCTGGATGCATCAGCTAAAATACATATCCAATTTACTGATAAAAAAACAAAGCTTCCGGTTGACAGTGGAAAATTCTGGCGGGTTGATGCTGAAACAAATAAATATGATGAGGTACTATTTACAAATTCACTTGTTGAATTTACGGTTCAAGAGAAAACAAAAACAAGAGTGAATGTGCTCTGCAAGGGATATGATTTATTTATTGATTCCATTGTAGTACCTAACCTATTGCATGATACGGATATTTACCTGGTTTATGAGCTATACAGAACACCAGTTGTAGAAAGAATTATAATTGTAAAAACACCTGATAACAAAGTAAAAGGGAAATCGGAACTGGCTTTTTTTGATTTTGCAAAATATAATATCAGACCGGATGCAGCAAAACATCTGGATAGTGTTGTTTATTACATGATGGAAAACATGGATGCCGTGGTGGATATCAGTGCACATACGGATGTAAGAGGAAGTGAAAAATACAATATGAATTTATCGGAACAAAGAGCGCGATCGGCTATGAACTACCTGCAAAGCAAGGGAATAAGTGCCGCCAGGATGCATGCCCGGGGTTATGGGTATTCGCGGCTTGTGAACCGATGTGCCAAAGGAGTAAAATGCAGCGAAGCCGAGCACCAGGAAAACAGGCGCGTTGAGTTTTGGATTAAGGCAGCTTTTTAACAATATTTTATTTAATGATTTAGCATAATCAGATTTATTCTGATTAAAGCACTCATGATTATATTCGGTCAAAATTTGCATAAGATTTTATTCTAAGCTAATTTCGACGCCATGAGTGAAGAAGTATTTAAAAAGGTAGTATCCCATTGTAAAGAGTATGGTTTTGTTTTTCCCAGCAGCGAAATTTATGAAGGATTAGGTGCTGTATATGATTATGGCCAGAATGGGGTTGAGCTCAAAAACAACCTGAGGCAATACTGGTGGAAAGCCATGGTTCAGATGAATGAGAATATTGTGGGTTTGGATGCAGCCATTTTTATGCATCCCAAAACCTGGAAAGCCAGCGGCCATATTGATGGGTTCAGCGACCCGATGATAGATAATAAAGATTCGAAGAAGCGCTACCGGGCAGATAATTTGCTGGAAGATAAAATTACCCGTTACGAAAAAGATGGCAAAACCGTTAAAGCCTCGGCACTTCAAACGGATTTGGATATTGCTTTAATCGACAATGATTTAAACCGTTTAAAGGAATTAATTGAGGAACACGAAATTGCCTGCCCGATAAGTGGTACCCGCAATTGGACCGACGTACGCCAGTTTAACCTGATGTTTAGCACCGAAATGGGTGCCATGGCTGAAGATGCGGATAAAATTTATCTGAGGCCTGAAACCGCACAAGGGATTTTTGTAAACTTTCTGAATGTTCAAAAAACCGGCCGGATGAAAATTCCATTTGGAATTGCCCAAACCGGAAAAGCATTCCGAAACGAGATCATTGCACGCCAGTTTATTATGCGCATGCGTGAATTTGAACAAATGGAAATGCAATTTTTTATACGCCCCGGTACCGAAACACAGTGGTATAAATATTGGAAAAACATGCGCATGCAATGGCATGAGAAACTTGGATTTGGTTCAGAAAAATACCGCTTTCACGATCATGTAAAACTGGCCCATTATGCAATTGCTGCCGTTGATATTGAATTTGATTATCCTTTTGGTTTTAAGGAGATGGAAGGCATCCATTCCCGTGGGGATTTTGATTTAAAAAACCACCAGGAATTATCGGGCAAAAAGATGCAGTATTTTGATTCGGAATTGGATGAAAATGGAAAGGCTTATGGAAATTACATTCCCTATGTAATAGAAACTTCAATTGGTTTGGATCGTTTGTTTTTGGCAACATTATGTGCGGCATACAAAGAAGAAGAAATATCGAATGCAGATAAAAAAGATACCAGAGTTGTTCTTATGCTGCCACCCATACTGGCTCCTTATAAAGTGGCTATTTTACCCTTATTAAAAAAAGATGGTTTGCCTGAAGTTGCCCGAAAAATAATGGATGAACTCAAGCTGGATTATAATTGTTTTTACGAAGAGAAAGATGCCATTGGCAAACGTTATCGCAGGCAGGATGCTTTGGGAACGCCGTTTTGTATAACCGTGGATCACGATTCTTTAGCGGATCAAACCGTAACCATCCGTTACCGCGATACGATGTTGCAGGAGCGTATTCCCATTTCCAAAATCAGCGAAATACTTGCGGAAGCCATTAGCTGGAAGAAATTGTTGAGTTAATTTTTTTGCTACAAAGGAACAAAGAAACAAAGATTTTCTTAGTTTCTTTGTTCCTTTGTAGCTATAAAGAATATTACCTGAAAAGAATATCCTTGATATTTAGCTGAAGGTTAACGTGGCCATTGAAATGATTTTCTTCAATGGTAAAACAAATATCGAAGCTGCGGCCTTCTGAAACTTTATGGTAGTGTTCGCCCAAACCAAAGCCAATGGCTTTAAAAATGCGGCCGCCTTCTTCCTGGGTTAAACTTAATTTTAAATGGTTATTACCTACAATGGTTGCATCGCCCACATCCCATACATTTTTTGACATAAACACTGGGTTTAGATTACCGGGTCCAAAAGGTGAAAACTGCTTAAGTACACTATAAAACTTAGGGGTAATGGTACGCAACGGAATTTCCATATCGTACTCAATTTCCGGCGTGCGGCTTCTTTCAATAATATTTCGGGTAACAACCGCTTCAAATTTTTCAATAAATGCAGGAAGATTTTCCAGCTTTAATGTTAAGCCTGCCGCATGTGTATGGCCCCCGTATTGGTCCAGCAGCTCACTGCATTCTTCAATGGCTCCGTATAAATCAAAACCATCAACCGAACGCGCACTGCCGGTTGCCATTCCATTTGATTCGGTTAAGATAATAGTTGGCCTGTAATATTTTTCTATGAGGCGTGAAGCCACAATACCAATCACCCCTTTATGCCATTCACTGTGAAATAAAATGGTACTGTTGCGGTTAACAAAATCAGCGTCTTTTTCAATTAAATCGAACGCATGTTCGGTAATGCTCTGGTCAAAGGTGCGACGTTCATTGTTGTGCTGATTTACCTGCGAAGCAATTTCTTTGGCTTGCTCCGGGCAATCGGCAATCATCAAACGCACCGAATCTTTGGCATCGGCTATACGTCCGGCTGCATTAATACGCGGACCAATAAAAAACACAATATCATTTACTCCATATTCTTCCTTTTCGGGATATGCTTCCATGAGTGCTTTTAAACCGCTATTGGGATCAGTCTTTAATTTTTTAAGTCCAAAATACGCCAAAACCCGGTTTTCATCCAGAATGGGAACCAGGTCACTTGCCACACTTACAGCGGTTAAATCCAGATGCAGTTCAACTTCTTTGGTATTTAGATTGTGCTTTTTAACATATCCTTCAAGTAATTTATAGCCAATACCGCAGCCCGATAATTCCTTAAAAGGATAGCTGCAATCTTTTTGTTTTGGGTTCAAAACGGCAACGGCACCCGGAATTTCATCGCCCGGTAAATGGTGATCACAAATAATAAAATCGATACCGCGCTGTTTGGCGTAAGCAACTTTATCAACCGATTTAATGCCGCAATCCAGGGCAATAATCAATGAAAATCCATTATTATTGGCCCAGTCGATACTCATAAAACTAATGCCATAACCTTCGGTATAGCGATCGGGGATATAAAAATCGATATTGGGATAGCGTTTCTTAAAAAACATGTAAACAATTGCCACAGAAGTAGTTCCATCAACGTCATAATCGCCATAGATTACAATTTTCTGATTTTTTTCAATGGCCTCATCAATGCGCGAAATGGCCAAATCCATCCCTTTCATTAAAAAAGGGTTGTGTAAATCAGTTAATTGCGGACGAAAGAATTTTTTGGCTTCTTCAAAAGTGGTGATGCCCCTTTGAACCAGGATACCCGTAAGCACTTTGTTAAGATTTATCGCCTTCGATAGCTCTTCAACAATATCTTTATTGGGTTCAGTTTTTTGGCTCCAGCGCTTTGTCATATTTTTTGAGAGGCGGCAATGTACAAAATTTTAGAGGTCAATTCCGAGAAAGTTAATCAAAATCGCAATGCACCTTTATTATCAGCATATTCTGTAAACCGGTATTCGGTAATGAACTAAATTTGTCCCGCTTAGCCTTTACCTTTGCCATTATGAATTTAATACTTTGCATTGAAACCTCCACCGAAGTTTGTTCTGTTGCCCTGGCTCAAAACGGGAAAACGATTGGTTTATTGCATATCGAACAAGGTAATGAACATGCCTCCAAACTTAATGGTTTGGTTCAGGAACTGTTATTAAAAGCCGGTTACGGTTTGAACCAATTGGATGCGGTTGCGGTTTGCAAAGGCCCGGGCAGTTATACCGGACTGCGGGTTGGGGTATCGGCAGCCAAAGGATTTTGCTATGCATTGGATATACCTTTAATTGCCATTGATAGTTTAACCAGTTTGGCCGCTTATTTTGTGCAGCATAACAATTTGGATCAAAATGCACTTTTGATACCCATGATTGATGCGCGCAGGATGGAAGTGTATACTGCGGTTTTTAATCAAAAATTAAATATGCTTGCGCCGATTGAGGCCAAAGTGATCGGGCAGGATTCGTTTACAGAATTGTTGAACCGGCAGGAGCTGGTTTTTTTTGGAAATGGGGCTGAAAAATGCAAAGCAAATATTACCCATAAAAATGCTGTTTTTGTTGATGGCATCCACTGCAGTGCTTCGGGACTGTGCTTATTGGCAAACGAAGCATTCATAAATAATAGTTTCGAAAATGTGGCTTATTTTGAACCGTATTACCTGAAAGATTTTGTGGGTACCCAGGCAAGAAAACTGGTCTGAAACCAACGGAAATAAGCTATCAATAAGAAAGTTTTGTATGAACCCGGTCTGTGATTAATTATGATTTGGATTCTTTCAGCATTCGGTAAATCGTGGAAGGAGAGATATCCAGTTTTTGGGCTACCAGATTTATATTGTTATCATATTTTCTTAGAAAAGTTTTGATAATCCGCTGGGTATAATCTTGCAGACTAAGCTCTTCTCCGATTAATTCCGAGAGTACATCTTCATTGCCCAAAATAATATCATCCGGTAAAATCTCGGCCTCATTCGACATTACAATGGCTAAATCAACTACTGATTTTAGCTCCCTGATATTACCCGGAAAAGAATAGCTTAACAGCTTTTTTTGAGCAGCTGCAGAAAATTTCTTTTCGGGAATGGAATTGGCGGAGCAAAACAATTGCATAAAATATGCAGCAAGTATCAGCACATCATTATCCCGTTCCCTGAGGGGCGGTAAATCAATAGGTAACCCCAATAAGCGATAATACAAATCTTCCCTGAAATTGCCCTTTTTAACTTCATCCTTTAAGTTTTTATGGGTTGCAATAATTATTCTACAATCGGTTTTAACAATTTTATTGCTTCCCACGGGTGTGACTTCTTTTTCCTGAAGCGCCCTTAACAATTTAGTCTGCAGGGTCAGGTCCATCTCACCGATTTCATCCAGGAAAAGGGTTCCGTTATTTGCTTCTTCAAATTTACCCGTACGCTTAAAAACAGCTCCGGTAAATGCTCCTTTTTCATGTCCAAAAAGTTCACTTTCTACCATTTCTTTAGGAATGGCAGCTACATTTAATGCTACAAACGGATGGTTACGGTTTTTTGAATGGTAATGTATGGCCTTGGCAACCAATTCTTTTCCAGTCCCGGTTTCTCCGGATATACTTACGGTAATATTTGTTTGAACAGCCTTTTCAATAAGGGCGAAGATTTTTTTCAAATGTGTACTTTGCCCGATGATTGTTTTTTGAAAATCGTATTTCTGTTCAATTTCCTGCTGAAGATTTTTTACTTTTTGTTTGAGGCTTGCGTTATTTTGAATATTCTTTACAATATTTAATAAGCGCTCTTTAATATCATTTGACTTAACAATATAATCATAGGCCCCAAGTTTCAACAATTCAACAGCAGTTTCAATATTTTCCTGTTCAGATATAATAATTACCTCAGTATCTTCATTAAATGTTTTAATCTTTTGCAACAATTCCGCTCCATTGGTATCCGGCAAGCGGTAATCAAGGGTTACAACATCAGGTTCCCTGTATAGCTGTGACAGAAATTCTGAACCATCCTTAAAGCTTTCAATTTCATAATCGGGATTCAGGGATAAGGTATGAATCAATAATTTTCTATACCATTCATTATCTTCAATAATAAATATTTTAAAAGGCCGGTGATTCATTCATTCAATTTATCTCATGCCAAGATAGTAAATACATTTCGATTAAATAAATTTTTATTTGTTAATCAGCGCAATTTCTTTTTCCATTAATGAGATTAATTCCTGCGCTTCCTGTTCCAACCTGGCTACACATTCCGAAATATTTTCTGTATTTCTGGCATCTCTCGAATCGTCTTCAATTTGTTTGATTAATTTAAGCAAATCCCCGGCTTCGATATGACGCGCCGGAGAAGCAATCCGATGCGCTACGTCAGCCACTGTGTCCCAGTTTTTTGAAGCTACAGCGTTCTTTATTTCTTTAATCCCCTCTTGGGTTGTACGTATAAAAATTTCAGTCATTTCTGATACAAAAACTTTATCATTGCCCGACATCCGCAATAAAGGATTCAGATTATACCTGTCTCTGGCTTTTTCTCCATTAAACGATATTTCGGGATCTTTCTTTTTTGTATTTACAGAAGCCTTTTCAAAAATATTTATGAGCAGTTTATACAAATCATTTTCTTTAAAAGGTTTATTTAAAAAATCAGTAATGCCTGCTGCTTTTGCCTTACCCATCATTTCTTCAGAAGCCGCTGCAGTAAGCAGGATAACCGGAACCTTTGATTTCTTTTTATTTTGCATGTGCCTGATCATTTCGGTTGCTTTAATTCCCCCCAATTCAGGCATCACCAAATCCATTAATATTAAATCATAATCATTTTTTTCATGCAGCTCAATAACCATTTTACCATCCACGGCCTCATCATATTGAATCCCCGAATTTTTAAGAATAACTTTTAAAAGTTGACGGTTATATTCATTATCGTCCGCAATCAGGATGGATTTATTTTTTAGTTTTTCAAATTCCAATGCCAAATCTTCATTTTTGCCATCGGGTATAATTTCTCCGATTGAGTATGGAATACTCAATATTACAAGAGTTCCCCGGCCTTCTTCGCTTTCTATTTCTATGCTTCCGTTTAATAATTCACAAAGCTTTTTGCTGATACTAAGTCCAAGTCCGGTACCACCAAATTTCCTGCTGGTATGGGTTTCGGCCTGTTCAAATTCGTTAAAAATTTCATTCAGTCGATTGTTTGCAATACCAATCCCCGTATCTTTAATTTTAATGGTCAGGCAAATACTTTTTTCATCACCCCTGCTTGATAAAACTTCAAGTTGTACTTCCCCTTTTTGCGTAAATTTCAACGCATTGCTGAGTATATTTAACAGAATTTGTTTTAAGCGTAAAGGATCCCCTTTTAAAACATGCGGTAAATTTTCATCTATTAGAAGTGTATACTTCAGATGTTTAGATTCTGCCTCCTGCTGAAGCATTAAAAAGACATCTGTAATGAGTTCTTTTGGAATAAAGGAAATTTCTTCAATAGTCATTTTACCCGCTTCCAGTTTCGATAAATCAAGAATTTCATTGGCGATTGTTAATAAATGTTCAGCCGATTTTTTGATGATCCCAATCTGTTGTTTTTGTTCGGTACCCGGTGCCGACTTTAATAGTTGTTGCGTAAAACCCAGCATCGCATGAATGGGCGTTCTGATTTCGTGACTCATACGTGTGAAAAAAGCTTCTTTGGCCAGGGCCATTTTTTCAACTTCAATTTTTGCTTTCCTGAGTTCTGAATTATAATGTCTGCCTTTTTTAATATACCTCATAATTAAAAAGGCAAGTACAAGGAGCAAAATTGAAATGGATGTAATAATTACAATAATAAATGAATTGGCCTGATCGGCTTTTTTTTCTGCATCAGCGGATTTTCTGAGAATAATGTCTGATTCAAAATCTTCTATTTTTTTGAGCAGGGTCCTTATTTGATCCATTACCTCTTTATCTCTGCGGGTCAGTGCCAGTTGTTTTTCAATATTTGCCTGACCGTAAACATATTTTCCCTGCCTGTTTTCCTGTAAAATATTCATTTCTTTCAGTACCGCAAATTTTGTTTCAACCAGCCTGTTAAGAGAATCAACAACGAATTTTTGTCTGCGTTCATTCTTACTCAATTCCTTTAAATGTTCAAATTTATATTGTATATGTAAAGCGGATTGATAAAATGGACCCAGATATATTTTGTTATTGGTAATGGTATAGGTTTTAACACTGCTTTCGGCTTCTGAAATATCTAATATTATTTCTTTTAATAAGATGAGTTTTTCATCAGGCCTTGCTTCTTTTCTAACAGCATTAATAATATCTGTCATGGATTTGTATGCAAAATAACCCGTTGAACCTACCGCGGTTATAATAAAAATGATGGCAAGTAAAATATTCGATTCAAATGAAAATTTTGTTTTCATCTACGGCTTTTTTAACAAAGTTAAGGGATAATTTCAAATGATGTATTTATTTGGTTTCTTAAGTTTTACGGTGTTGTAATATGTAAAGGCGAATTATATTTAGATCCTGCGGGCAATATCATACAGTACGCGGTATCCTTTTACAAATGCATCATCATCTTTATAAATAAAGGTTACCGTATGATCATCTACCAGATTGAGCAAGTGCCCAATGTTTTTGTTCTGTGACATAATTACTATTTTACATTTCGGACATTTTTCCTGTATATCCTTTAACAGATCCCAGGCAGTTATTTTATCTTCGAGGAAAAAGTCGGCAAAAACCAGATGGGTATCTGCTTCAATCTTATGTACACAGTCCTGTGCAGTCAGGTATGAATTAATCTTGATTTTAAATTCCTTGTGCAAGTCATAAGTGAGCATTTCTGAATAATTCAGAATTCTTTTTTGCATCAATTTATTAAAGTATTCACTATCTTCCAATATTGCTACTTTTATCTGATTTTTATTTTTCATTTTCTTTTTATAAAAAAAAACAAGGAGGTGCTTATTGGCACCTCCTGTTTTCGTGTGAATTTATAACTGAATTACCCCAACTGCAGTTATTTCACCCTTTTTAACAATTACCCCTTTTAATTTAAGTATTACTAAAAAGGCCAATTTTTCATCCCCGCTTTGGATGATAACGCTCAGGTCGTAAGTACCTTCTTCTATACCCCGGATCAGGAATTCCCCTTCGGCATTTGCAAATCCAATATAGGTTTTTTCTCCGTTCGATAAACTCACTGCAGCACGCGATTCTCCGCTTAATTTTCCGCTAACACCTGTTTTCGCATCTTTTATTACCTTAATGCATGGTTTTAAAATATATTTATCACCATCTCTGATAATCGATGCGGCTACGTCAAAGTCTATTAATACGGCGTTACCCAAATTGCAACCCAGCTCAATAATCAATTCTTTGTCACCTTCAAATTCGAGTTCGTGGCTTGATTCAACTTCACCTGAATATGGGTATGCGCCTTTACATTTTAATTTCAACCAATGGTGCTGACCAAAAATTATTTTCAGTTTGGTGAAATCAAATGCGGCAGAGTCTGAAATACTACCAAGCAAAATTTCTTTGCCATTGGTTAATTTCAATACTTCTACAACCTGGGTATTTGAATTGAGAACTACCCAGCCTTTTTTAGGACTAAATGCTGCAACACCTTTAATTTCTGTTGAAAGTCCGGCATAATTACCCGGATTATCTGTCATGGAAACGGTGTAAAATTTGGTGTTTTGATACACTTCGGGTGGGTTTTCATTTTTTTTGCATGAAATGCTAAGTAGCAGCATGAGCGTTTGGCCGATGGCCATAATTTTTAGGTTTTTCATAGTGAGTCCTCCTTTTTAAATGTGAGCAATGATTTAATGAAGAGTTACTTTACTATCATTATGCCGAATAAAAGAATACTTACCAAACTTTTATAAATTACAAATAGTCAATTAAATACAGCTTGAATAATTTTTATGAGGAGATTCTGATTTGTAAATTCCTTATCAATTTGCGAAAATATTTGGCAGAAAGAAAAAATTAATAATAAATTAATCAGGAGCACAATGGCAAATTATTGAGCCAAAATAAAGGGATTGAACCGTTAACAGAAATAAATAAGCGAGATGAATTGTATCGTCTATATTTAATAATACTCAAACGTTCTTTCACAAATAAGTATAGGAACATTATTTTCAAACTCTGTTTTTTTGATCCAGTTTAAATTTTTATCATATTCATACATATACATAAATTTGGTTTGAATGCTACCATCAGAATTAAAACCAATTCTTTCCGTTTTATTACCCTTTTCATCATACCGGTATGTGTCTTTACCCATCAGGCTTCCGTCGGGTTTTATCCAGTTGGTTTCAATGGTATTTCCCTTGCTATCATACTTCCAGGTATATTTCCAATCCAGACTGCCATAGGCTTTGTACCTACGTTCCTCAATAATTTTACCAGTACTGTCGTTCAGGTATTTCGATTTAAAATAAAGTCTGCCATCTGCTTTAAATTTATATTCTTCTATAATATTTCCACTGCCATCATATTTAAAAGTAGATTTTTCTTCCAGGTTGCCTTTGCCGCGATAACCAATCTGTTCAATCTTCAGCCCGGTGTTATCATAAATATAAATTAGTTTCCAGTCAAGCGAATCATTGGGTTTATATGCCACCATTTCAATTTTTCGTTCATTACTGTCATACTTAAAAACAGATTTCCATCCCAGGGTACTACCTGGTTTAAATGCATTTATTTCACTTCTATTCCCCTTTTCATTAAAATGGTAAATGATGCTGTCTTTTCTTGCACCTTTTTCAGCCAGACTATCCGGTTTTAAAATACTGTATTTAACATCCCCCATCTGTTTAACTTTACCGTTTAGGTTCATCCCGGTCAAATCGTTTTTTTGTATCGGGCCAGCAGCTTGCTCCGTTGTTTTATCTCCTACCGATGTGCAGGATAAAATCAGAAAAAGAATTGAGTACGATATGAGTTTATTCATTTGGAGAATTTTTATTAAGTTCTTTATTGTTTATTGTCATGGGTTGTTAATTTTTGTTGGCTCGTAGTATAGTATTATTGCACCCGAACCAAAGATTTTTGTCTTTATAAGCTTAAGGATTGTCCTGTCTTTTATGTTTTCAAATAATGGCAATCCACTTCCAACTATAACCGGGTGAACACAAAGCTGCAATTCATCAATTAAATTAAGTTTCATTAATTGTATAATTAAACTCCGGCTCCCCACAAAAACGGCTTTGCCCGATTGTTGCCTGAGTTCTATAACTTCTTCTTCAAGGGATCGGTTTGCTAGCCTGGCACTTTCCCACCCAATCGCTTTCGCATCTGCATTTTTTAGAGAGTGGGAAAAAACTAATTTTGGAACTTTGTCTATTGCCACAGCAAAGTCGTCCATTGTTTTTTCACCTGAAGGGTTTTTTACCATGGGTTGCCAATATTCCATAAGTTGATAGGTTATTCTACCATATAGAATTGCGTCTGCCTTACCTAATAATTCCGTATAATGCATATGTATTTCTTCATCCGGAATGATTGCGGTATGGTCGCAAAACCCGTCAAGCGTCATATTGATAGCAGCAATTACTTTCCTCATATTTTTAGGTTTATTTCAATCAAATTTGATTGTTGTTTTTAAAAAGTGAGTTAATCATTCAGGCTTGACGTAGGTGGAAATTTTATTGCCAAACATTTTACGAAGCCATAATATTCAAATTTACGAAAAACTATTATAAAAAGCACATCAAACCGCTTGGGGCTGTCAGGTGTCAGGGGTATGCAGCTTCCCGCTTTGTGTAAAAATTCAGATGAGAATAAAAATCAAGCCAACCGTTTATTGCCTTATTTGTTCCGGAATACAATCCAGCACGATTTCCAATAATATAAATACCGTTTGTTCAATGTTATATTTGACCCCGATGGGGTCGTATGTTTATAGGTTGGCATATTTTCTATAATCATGCGACCCCATCGGGGTCGAATACCGCTTGCGTTTCTCAGCTAAACTGTGTTACAACACAATTGAAAAATTTTCATTATTTTTGCTGCTTAGAACCCTATTTATGATCATCGAACAACTTTATACCAACTGCTTGGCTCAGGCCGCCTATTATATTGAAAGCGAAGGCGAAGTGGCCATTATTGATCCTTTACGCGATTATCAATCATACATTGAAAAGGCCAAAGGCAATAATGCCAAAATCAAATACATTTTTGAAACTCATTTTCATGCCGACTTTGTAAGCGGACATATAGACCTGGCGGCTAAAACCGGAGCCAGCATTGTTTATGGCCCAACTACCGTAACTACTTATCCGGTGCATGTAGCCACCGATAATGAAAGCTTTAAAATTGGAAAATTAACCCTAAAAGTTTTGCATACTCCTGGCCATACGCCCGAAAGCAGCAGTTTTTTATTGCTCGATGAAAATCAAAAACCGTATTGCGTATTTACGGGCGATACCCTGTTTGTGGGCGATGTGGGCCGCCCCGATTTACTGGATGGTATTATGACCAAAGAAGAATTGGCCGGAATGATGTACCATTCGCTTAAAAAATTAACGGCTTTGCCAGATGATGTGATTGTATATCCTGCTCATGGCCCGGGCTCGGCCTGTGGCAAAAATATTGGCAAGGAAACCTATAGTACCATTGGCGAACAAAAGAAATTTAACTATGCGCTTCAACCCATGAGTGAAGCCAATTTTATTAAAGTGGTTACTGACGGAATTCCGCCTGCTCCGGCATATTTTTTTAAAGATGCCATGCTCAATAAACAAGGCTATGCCCATTTTGATGATGTGGTAAAAACGGGAATGAAAGCCATGGAAGTTGACGAATTTGAAAATACAATTAAACAGGAAAATGTTGTCATCATCGATACCCGCATTCCGGATGAATTTGAGAATGGCTTTGTTCCGGGATCGGTAAATATTGGACTTAGCGGACAATATGCTATTTGGGCTGCAACCCTGTTTGATTTGAAAAAACCGATTGTATTGGTATGCAAACCGGGTACTGAGGAGGAATCAGTTCAACGATTAACACGTGTGGGTTTCGATAATATTTTGGGTTATTTAAACCAGGGTTTTGAAACCTGGAAAGAAGCCGGAAGAAAAATAGATATGGTAATTTCTATTTCAGCCGAAGAATTTGCCCTGGATGTAAAACACAATGAAAAGGCCCGGGTGATTGATGTTCGCAGGCCCACTGAATTTGATTCGGGCCATGTGCTCAATGCTTGCTCCATGCCTTTAGCAGATATACCGAAACGGGTAAACGAACTTGATAAATCGGCAGAACTTTTGGTTCATTGCGCAGGGGGCCACCGCAGCATGATTGCAAGCAGTTTGCTTAAAAAGGAAGGCTATATCAATGTTAAAAACGTTTGGGGAGGCTACGGCAAAATTAGAGAGCAGGAGGTTGCATTGGTTGAACCGAAAGCGGCTGTTTAAGAGCTGTTGGCCTCTGGCCTCTGGCTAAATTGCGGAAACTGTTTGAGATTTGTTTAACAAGGCTATACGCTATTGGTTTATAGCTTCTGACCAAATTGATTAATAAATAGAGTCGATTATCAGGTTTCATTCGTTAACTGGTAAGCTTGAAAAATTGAATTATCAGAGTTATATTACTAAATATGAAATCCATATCTTTGACCATATAAAATGAATGCACCATGAAAGGGATTAGCTATATTACCGATAACAAGAACAGACGGCAGGCTGTTGTTATTGATTTAAAAACATTCAAAAAGCATGAAGAAGAAATTGAAGATTTGCTAGATATTCTCATTGCCGAATCTCACAAGGATGAAGAAAGCATCCCTTTTGAAAAAGTGGTAAAAGAGTTGAAGAAAAAAGGCAAACTATGAAATATACTGTTACGATTAAAAAGTCGGCAGCAAAATCTTTAGAAGCATTGCCAACCAAAGCAATCAGAACAAGTGTTACACATGCAATTCTTTCCCTGACAGACAATCCCCGACCACATAACTGCAAAAAACTCAAAGGTAAGTACAGTGATTTGTGGCGCATTCGTATTGGCAATTATCGTGTTATATATGTCATTGATGATGCAATACGCATAGTTGATGTTCAAGAAGTTGGAGACCGCAAGGACATTTATGATTAAGCGCGCCGTCAAGTTGCTCAGTCCTGAATGCATGACTAATTCAAGTATACCCAGTGATTTGGAATTCGAACCAATGGCTTCCAATATTTAATACTTTACTTTTTCTTATCTTTGTTAAAACTAGCAATGGATTCTTCGACTTGGTTAATTCTACTTTAATTAATCCAATTGTATAAAAGTTGTTGCAACCATTATGAAAGTTACTGTTATCATTTTGCTTTTTATTTTTGTTTACGGGAATTTTAATGCAAAAAGTCAGGTTAGTAGAGAATATCAGCAGCGAGAATTATTGGCATATAACATTTTATTTGGAGGTATAACGGCTGGAATTGGATCCGCCATTAACAAACCTAAAGGCAGTAAATTAATTAAAACGGTTTGTGCTGCATTTGCTTATGGGATGCTAGGTGGGGTGATTAATTTTTCATCAAAAAAAGTATTGTACAATATTAATAAGAATGAAGATTATAGATTTGCCTGGATTGCAAATACTGGATCCTGCATGGGTAATTCTATTATTTATAATGCGAGTCTTAATAATAAATTCGGTTCTTATTGGTTTTTCGACTTATGGGCTGCAAGGGTTGAACTCAATCTCAGAGATAAATCTGAAAATAAGTTTAAGATAAAAGTTTTGCCCAATGCATTAATTGGTTCATGTATTTATTTTGCACAAAAAGCAACATTAGATGTAAGAACAACACTACAGACTGGAATTATAACTTTCACATTACAGTCAAATCCTTATTTCTATGGCAATACATATATGAGGGCGATCGGAACAGAAAAAAATTCTGCAGGAGTTACTGAATATTTAAGTTATGCTCATGAAATGACACACTATTTTCAATTTAGAGAACACTTAGTTTTTAATACTTGGTTGAAACCATTTTCCAAAAAGGTTCCAAAAGTACCAAAAGCAGTTTTTGAAAAGTGGGTTTATTTAGATATTCCATGGTTTTATGGTTTTTATGCATTGGAGACTCAAAATGATCTGAGAAATTATTATCAGAATTTCTATGAATATGAAGCACAATTCTTTGCAACCAATTCATATGTTTCTATGAAGCTTTGGTGATATGTTTGCCTGTGTAGTTTGATATTCATTGTTAACTGGGTAAGTCAATTATACCTCAGTAGGGTTTGAATTTAAACCTGCTATACTTAAGGCCTTCAATAAAAATAAACAAATCTGCCAGAGGCCAGAGGCCAGCAGCCAGAAGCCAATAGGCAACAGCCCTCACACAAACTTCACCCCATACTTAGTTAATTCCTTTAGTATCGGTTCATAAAATTCACGGGCAATGGGTATCTGAACCCCGCGCGATTTTATCTTGCCTTTTAATATTAATTTGGTTGCAATGGCTAATGGCAAACCCACGGTTTTACTCATGGCGGTGAGTTGCTGGGTTTCCCCTCTTACTACCAATGAACTATGAGCTTTGTGACTTTTCCCGTTTAGCTTGTAAACAATTTCGTGCTTCATTACAATCATATCCAATTCACCCGCTTCCAGTTTCCATTTTTCCTGGAGCAGTTGTTGTAAAATCTGCCCAGGACTGGCATTTTTTATTCCAATTACATTGGGTTCAAGTAAACCCAGCCACTTTATTTTTTTAAAGGCTTTACTGCCAATAGAAATATCCAGAAATCTGCACAATTGGAGTTCTAAATTGCTATTTGTAGCACCGCTTAAAAACGAACAAACCAAATCGCGATAGGTCATGTTTTCGCTATTGGGTAATTGATAAGAATCGTCGGTTAATCCCAATCGTACCAATTTGTTCCACGAGCGGCCAAAGCCAATTTTGCGCAGCGTTCCACGTATCACCGTTTTTGCTGAACCAATTCCATAAGGCTTAATATAACTTAATGAATCGCGGTTGGCATAAGTTTCAAATTTGCCGTAACCGGGTACCATTACCTGCTCGGTTTGTGTGAAAATGCGGTTGGGCGGAATAAATTTTAACAGTCCGTTCTCCAGGTATTTTGCCGTTGCCTGTCCGGCTAATATCACATTACGCGGATTCCAGGTAAACTTATAATTCCAGGGATTGTTATCAAATTCGGGAGCTACCAAACCTCCGCAGTACGATTTAAAAGTGCTAACCACGCCCCCTTTGCGCTGAATTTCATGAATCATTTGCATGGCCGATAAATGATCTATGCCGGGATCCAAACCGATTTCGTTTAAAAATAAAACATTTGCCTTGAGGGCTTCGGTATGCAATGCCTTCATTTCGTCGGTTATATATGAAGCGGTTACCAAATGCTTATGCAATACCAGGCAATCTCTGGCTGCTTCAATATGCAATGTGGGAGGCAATAACGAAACCACAATATCGGCTTCTTTAATATACTTTGAACGCAATAATTTATCAGTAATATCAAGCGATACAGCCCTGGCAAAGTTGCTTTTGCCCACCTTGCTTTGTGCCAGTTGCAGGTTGTTATCGGCAACCGTAACAAACCATTCTTCTTTGGCAGCCTGATCCAAAAAATATTTTATTAAATAGCTCGCCGATAGTCCGGCCCCCAACACCAAAATCTTTTGCATAATATTATTTGTTTTAACAAATATTCGGGGCGAAGCTAAGAAGTAAGCATTTGTAAACAAAATTTCTTAATCTTGAATATGGATCAAATCAAAAAAGAATCGGTTTTAACCAGATATTCAAGCATCAATGAATTATCAACTGCTGATCAGTTTCTGTTAAAAGAAGCAAAACATGCAGCAGAAAAGGCTTATGCACCGTATTCGAAATTTAATGTGGGTTGTGCATTGTTATTGGAAAATGGCGTTTTGATAAGAGGCAGTAACCAGGAAAATATTGCCTATCCCAGTGGATTGTGTGCCGAACGCGTAGCTATTTTTTACGCAGGTTCAGAACATCCCGATGTGCCTGTATTAACTATGGCCATTACTGTGAAAGCACAAAATTATATAGTTGATGAACCCATTATGAGTTGCGGAGCCTGTTTGCAAAGCATCAGCGAATATGAAATGAAATTTGAGAAACCCATTCGCATGATTTTACAAGGTGAAACCGGTGAAATATTTATTTCGGAAAACGGAACCCGTGCATTTTTACCGTTCCAGTTTTTTGTAAAACAATTGAAATTATAAGAACGCAAAGCATTTCTGCAATGGTTGGTAAAGACGCGATTCATCGCGTCTCTGCGGCCATATCTAATATATCATTAAACATGCAAATCAAATCAAACCTTATAGATATTATCGGCCGGCGCATTTACCCGGCTGAAATAACTGTAGAAAACGGGATCATCATTTCCATCCAAGAAACCAATGCCGTACACAATCAATACATCCTCCCAGGTTTTATTGATGCCCATGTACACATAGAAAGTTCGCTATTGGTGCCCAGCGAATTTGCACGTTTGGCGGTATTGCACGGAACCGTTGCAACGGTTAGCGACCCGCACGAAATAGCAAATGTACTGGGTTTGCAAGGCGTGGAATTTATGATAGAAAATGGCAGGCAAGTTCCGTTTCATTTCTTTTTTGGTGCGCCCAGTTGCGTGCCTGCAACTATATTTGAAACGGCAGGTGCTGCACTGGGTTCAAAAGAAGTGGATGCCTTATTGAAACGGGATGAGATTTTGTATTTAACCGAAATGATGAACTACCCGGGGGTATTGTTTGAAGATGCCGAAGTGATGGCCAAAATTGTATCGGCAAAAAAACACAATAAACCCGTTGATGGCCACGCACCGGGTTTGCAAGGCGAGCAGGCAATTAAATACATTGCAGCCGGCATCAGTACCGATCACGAATGTTATACCCTTGAAGAGGCGCTTGAAAAGCTGAATGCCGGCATGAAAATTTTGATTCGGGAAGGAAGTGCCGCCCGGAATTTTGATACCCTGATTCCCCTGATGAAGGAGCATGCTGCTCATCTTATGTTTTGCAGTGATGATAAACACCCGGATAGTTTGTTGCTGGGACATATCAATCAACTGGTGGAAAGGGCAGTTGCACTGGGATATGATTTGTTTGATGTATTAAAAGTGGCCTGTTTAAATCCTATTGCACATTACAAATTGCCTGTGGGCCAATTAAAAGTGGGTGACTCCGCAGATTTTATCATAACCAAAGACCTGAAAAACTTTATCATTGATCAAACCTATATCAATGGAAAATTGGTTGCGAGTGAAGGCAAATCGCTTATTGAACCGGTAAAAATTGAACCGATAAATCAATTTAATATCGGTAAAAAAACTGTACAGGATTTTGCTTATGAACCCAAAGAAACAGAGCTGGTAATTGAGTGCTTAGATGGGCAATTAATTACAAATAAACTGTCAGTAGCCAGAAGCCAGTTACTAGCGGCCAATGACTGCTTAAAATTGGTTGTAGTTAACCGCTATTTTGAAGCCCTGGTTGCCATTTCCTATGTTAAAAATTTCGGTTTGAACCAGGGCGCTATAGCAGGTTCTGTTGCGCATGATAGTCATAATATTATTGCGGTAGGTGTAAGCGATGCAGAAATATGCAATGCGGTAAATTTGATAATAGAAAATACGGGTGGCTTGTCTGCTGTAATGGGTTCAAAGCAACTGGTTTTACCGCTGCCTGTTGCCGGATTAATGAGTAATGCAGATGCCTGGAAAGTGGCAGCAGATTATACTGATTTGGATAACTTTAGCAAGCATGTGCTGGGTTCAAAACTCCGGGCTCCTTTTATGAGTTTATCATTTATGGCTTTACTGGTTATTCCGCATTTAAAACTAAGCGACAAAGGTTTGTTTGATGGGGATACTTTTCAGTTTGTATAATTTATACATTATTGACAGATTTGTTGTAATTTAAAGGGGGATTAAACACATAGGCACATAAGGAAGACATAGGCATATAGAAGCTATGTGCCTATGTCTTTTCTATTGTGCCTATGTGTTTAATTCCCCCCTCATACGCTCAACTAATTCTCAATAAAATCACCTATAATTGCACGATGAAACATAAATTTCACTGGCGCAGGTTAAAGCGACAAATAAATGATTTGTTTTACATTTTTTACATGTGTTTTACGGTAATTGTGGTGATAATTTGTATATTGGAGGTAAAACATTATTATCATCTCGACGTAATACATAGTATGAATAGTCCGATTGATGATATCTATTTTGAGTTAAAAGATAAATTATTTAAATAAAAGGTGCAAAGTTCAAATTCAAATATATTGGTTCAAAAGCTGGATGCTTTTATAAAAAAGTATTACCAGAATCAACTCTTAAAAGGCAGCATTATTTTTATTGGCATTTTTGTGTTCACATTAATTATAGTTTCTCTATTGGAATATTATGGCAGATACACAACACAAATAAGGGGAATTTTATTCTATACCGTTTGCACACTTTCCCTGTTTTGTGCAGTCATTTATATTTTTATTCCCCTTGCACATCTTCTTAAAATAGGTAAGCAGATTAACCATGTGCAGGCGGCTGAAATAATCGGTAAACACTTTAGTAATGTTTCCGATAAACTGTTAAATACACTCCAACTCATGCAGCATGGCGAAGGAGATCACTCTTTATTGCTTGCGGCGATTGAACAAAAAACCACTGAATTAAAGCCGGTACCTTTTGGTTCAGCCATTGATTTTGGTAAAAATATAAAGTATGTAAAATATGCCTTGTTTCCGGTACTCGCACTCGTGCTAATTTTATTAATTGCCCCGGGTATGATTAGTGATGGGGCCAAAAGGGTTATTAAATATAACCAGACATTTAAGATACCGGCACCATTTACGTTTTCAATTGAAAATAAAGAATTAAAAGCCGAGCAATACAAAGACTTTGAACTTGAAGTAAAAATCAGCGGGAATGAACTTCCCAATGAGGTGTTTATCAATTACCAAAACCAGAGTTATAAATTGCAAAAAACAGATCCCACCCATTTTAGTTTTACATTTAAAAACCTGCAGAAAAACACCACATTTCAATTGCAGGCGCACGACTTTTACAGCGAAGAATATTTGCTGGAGATTTTAGCCCGGCCTGTAATGATTGGCTACTCGGTGTTTCTGGATTACCCACAGTATTTGAACCAAAAAGATATAACGGTAAACAATCCTGCCGATTTAAACATACCGGCCGGAACCACTGTAAAATGGCAATTTACCGGCAAGCAAACCGATGAAGTATGGCTTGAATTTGAAAAAATGAAAGCCAAAGCAGAAACCAAAAACAATATTAACTTTAGCTATAGCCGCAAGTTTTTTTTAAATGATGCCTACTCAATTGTGATGAGCAACAGCAAAATTAAAAGAGGCGATTCCCTGCACTTTTTGATTGATGTGATTCCCGATGCATTTCCGCAAATAGCGGTTGAGGAACATAAGGATACCATCTCCGAAAAAATACTTTATTTTAGCGGGGAACTCAATGATGACTACGGCTTGTCGAAACTAACTTTCAATTACCGATATACAAAATCGGCAACCCAAAGCAAAACAGATAAAGGTTTGCAAAGTACTGCCTTACCCTTAGGTTCAGATAAAACACAAAGTTTGAACCATGTTTTTAACCTGTATGAAGCGGGCTTTGAAAGCGAAGATGAGGTTGAATATTATTTTGAAGTTTGGGATAATGACGGCGTTCATGGAGCAAAGTCGGCGCGCAGCAAAGCCTTTACCATTAAGGCGCCCGACAAGCATGAAATAAAGGAAAAAGCTTCGGCCAGCAGTGAAGCCATGAAAGAAAAAATGGAGCAAACCCTTAAAGAAGCCAAAGATTTACAAAAGGACCTGAATGAAATTCAGCGCAAGATGAAAAACTCGGAACAGCTTACTTGGGAAGAAAAGAAAAAGCTTGAGAATTTATTGGAACGTCAGAAAGAGCTGACTAAAAAAGTTGAGAATTTACAAAAGGACTATAAGCTAAAAAACCAGAAAGAACAGGAATTTAAGGCAGAGAAGGAGCAGATTATTGAAAAGCAGGAGCAATTGCAAAAATTGTATGAGGAGATAATGACGGATGAGATGAAGAAGCTGATGAAGCAGATGGAAGAGATGATGAAATTGCAAAACAAAGACCTCATAAAAAATGAGCTTGATAAAATGGAGTTGAGCAATAAAGATGTTGAAAAGGAGCTCGACCGCATGCTGGAAATGTACAAGGAACTGGAAGTTGAAAAAAAGCTTCAGGATGCCATGAAAGATTTGAATGATCTTTCAAAAAAACAGGAGGAATTATCAAAGAACACCAAGCAAAAAAGTCAGCCCACAGAAGAGTTAAAAAAGAAGCAGGATGAATTGAATAAAGAGTTTAAGGAATTGCAAAGCGACCTGAAGGATATAGAGAAAAAGAATTCGGAACTGGAGACTCCAAAAGAGCTGGAGAACACGAAACCGCAGCAGGAAAGCATTGATAAAAAAATGCAGAAAAGCAGTGAAGAGTTGGATAAGAAGAATAATAAAGAGGCAAGTGAAGACCAAAAAGAAGCAGCCGATGAGATGAAGGAATTGGAGGAAAAAATTCGTGAGAAGATGGATAAGGAAGAGGAGGAAGAAGATGAAATTGATATTGATGCCTTACGGGAAATACTTGAAAATTTGGTTCAGCTGAGCAAAGACCAGGAAGATCTGATGGAGCGGCTTAAAACAATAAGTGGTTACAATCCGCAGTTTGTAAAACTGGCACAGGAACAAAAAATAATTCGCGACAATGCAAAGATGGTGGAGGATAGCTTATTTGCCCTGAGCAAGCGTGTACCCGAAATCAAGTCGTATATAAACCGTGAAGTAAACAAAATGAACAATCACCTGGATAAGAGCAACCAGGGATTTTCGCAGCGCAATATTGCTGAAACCCGCACCCAGCAGCAGTACGCCATGACCCGCATGAATAATCTGGCTGTAATGTTAAGCGATGCGTTAAAGCAACTGCAGCAACAGATGCAGGAAAAGAAAGACGGTGCCAGTAAAGGGAAGAAGGGCAAGCCTTCAAAAAAACAAGGAAAAGGCAAGGGGGGTAAGCTCAGTATGGGACAGTTAAAAAAGATGCAGGAAGCCATGAATAAACAAATGCGCGAAGGCATGAATAAAAATGGCAAAGGCGAAAAGGGCAAGAATGGAATGGGCAGCGAAGATTTTGCGCGCATGGCAGCACAGCAAATGGCCATTCGCCAGCAGATGCAAAAAATGCTTTCGCAAATGGATGCGCTGCAAAAGGAAAAGCTGGGCGGTGGCAAACAACTGGGCGACCTGCAAAAAATGATGGAGCAAACCGAAAAGGAGCTGGTGAACAAACGCCTTACCCAGGAAACCTTAATGCGCCAGCAGGAAATTTTAACCCGTTTACTTGAACACGAAAAGGCAGAAAAAAAACAGGAGCAGGATAACAAACGTGAAGCCGAACAGCCCAAAGATTATCCCAAAGCCTCACCCCAATACCTTGAAGAAATAAACAAAAAGAAGCAAAAAGAAATTGAATTTTTACGTACGGTACCTGTAGAGCTGCAACCTTACTATAAGCAAAAAGCAAGGGAGTATCTGGAGAAGGTGGAGTGAAATATTTTAAGGTATCTGCCGGTAAATAGCAAGCAGCTCTCCTTTGCTGTTTACATGGAGTTTGTTATAGATACTTCTGATATATTTTCGAACGGTATCTATGGATATATCAAGTTTTGATGCAATCAACTTATAACTTAAACCTTCAACCAGGCCCTGAACCACATCTCTTTCACGCTTTGTAAGATTCTCTGTTAAATTTTTACTGGGCTGAAAATAATCAAAAACTTTACGGGCAATTGCGGGGGTAATTGGTGATCCACCTTCACTCAGTGCGATTACAGCTTCCTTAATCTTTCCTAACGGGGTGTCTTTATCAAGATAACCTGATGCTCCGGCACAAATAGATTTAAAAATACTATTACTATCACCAAGAACAGATATCATAATAATTTCACATAATGACCATTTATTTTTGATATGAAAAATACCATCAATACCCGACATTCCCTGCAAGTTAATATCGAGGAGGAATATAAAATTATCGAGATTATCAACCACTGTTAATACTTCCTCAATACTACTATAAGCATTAACCGCATCAAAATTGATTTCATCCCTTTTGAAGTAATTAATCAAAATACTTTGAATTTGTTTATCGTCTTCAACTATTGCTAGATTTATTTTACTTCTTGTCATATTGTTTACCAGCTAAAATACGTTCGTTTCAGTTTTACTACAAGTTTAATAAGAAACCCCTCAGATGTATCAAAAATCAATGATGCATTTATTCTTTTTGAACGCATAATCATGTTCATTGTGCCCATACCCGTGTGAGAAACCTTTTCCTCTACTGGTCCATTATTGTAAACTATAAAAATGATTTCATTTTTAACTTTAAAAACACGAAGTTCAGCAAGATTACCCGTTGCGTGCTTTACAATATTATGGAATGCTTCCTTGATTATAAAAAATATTTCCTGTTTTTGAAACTGGGATATTTCAAGTTCATACAATTCTGGTTCAAAAATCAGCTTGTAACTGATGGGAGAATATTCCATAGTTTGCTGAACCATTTCGGTTATTTTGTCAAACAGATTTCCTACATTTCTGTAATGCGAATCGGTGCTCCAGATAACATCGCGCATGTTTGACATGGCCATTCTGCATGAATTTACAATAGACTTCATCACTTCCTGATGTTTTGTACTTACTTCTTCTTCAATAATCTCTGCCTGCATAGCCACGCGCGTAAGCACACTGCCTACATCATCATGAAGGTCGCTTGATATTTTAGCCCGTAAAGCAGCAAGCTCGTTTACCTGCTGTACTTTAGAATTGGCCAGTCCCGCAAAAATGGATGCAATACAAATTATTGAAATTAATGCAAACCACCATGTTTTATAAAATATCTGTTGTACTTCAATTCTTAATACAGCTTCTTCAGCATCTAAATTGTTTTTAGAACTCTTTCCCCTGATGTGCAGGATGTATTTTCCGGGAGAAAGTGAGGCAAACCGGATTGAATTTTTTTTCTCAAGCGGAATCCAGTTATCATTTAATCCCTCCATTTTATAATAGAAAATATTTCTTTCTGAATGCGAAAAATCTGTATTAAAAAATGAGACCTCAAGATAGCTGTATTTGTATGATAATTTAAGGTCCTTTCTTAATTGTTGCAGGTTATGAATATGTTCAATTTCATTATTATCACCCAGCATTTCAATATCAGAAATGATAATTTTATTTCCGGATTCAATTTTATTTTGCAGTACTTTATATCCCTTACAAATATTAACTCCGTTTATACCTCCAAAAAACAGGCTTCCGTTGCTTGTATACAAACAGGATGCGGAATTAAATTCATTATCCGACAATCCGTCTTCATCATAAAAATTGTTGATTTGGTTGTTTACAGGTTCGATTACTGATAATCCGTTATAAGTAGCAACCCATATCATACCGGATGAATCTTCAAGTATGGAAGCAACTGTATTGTCTGCAAGTCCCTTCTCTGTATTGATAACGGTAATTTTATGGTTCTTCAAATCTATTTTGCATGCACCGCCTCCCTCAGTTGATACCCATATATTTCCTTTTTTATCCTCAAGTATATGATTTACTTTATTTACGGGTATGCGGTATCCATCGGGTGCCGCATCATAATATCTTGCAATAATATTGTGAGTTGGATCAAGTACAAATATTCCAAAATGTGTACAAATCCAAATAAATTTATTTTTATCCTTGTAAATAAATTTTACAAAAGGTCTTGAGAAAATAATTCCATTATATTTTAAATGGAGATCACGGTAATTATTTGTTGCTGAATTATACCAAACCAATTCATCATAACCGCCCAGCAAAAATATAGTTCCTGTATCCCGGATTCCTGCAATCAGGTAATTGTATTTATCCTTATCTTTAGGCTGTTTTATTATTTTACCTTCTTTCTTATCTACTTTAAACATTCCGAAACCTTCACTCACAACCCATAAATATTTTTTATTTTCATCAATCAAAACATTCGGACTGTAATAAATGATGTTGTCAAATAATTGTTTTACCTGATGTTTTTCATTTAATTTAAATAAACCCCCATACCCACCCATAAAAATATCCCCGGCCGAATCCTGCATAAATCCCCTGAAACTTGAAACATAAAGTGGTTTTTCAAACTGGTCCTTTCTTAAAATAGATGTAAAAAGAGGATTCTCAACAATAAATTTATAAAGTCCGCTGTTGGTACATAACCACAGGTCATTGCCCTGTCCGGGACTAATCATATTTATTTGGGTGTTTTGGGAATAATCAGATAAATATCCTGACACATCTTTAATGGTCTCATTACTATAATGAAACAATCTTTTACGGCCATAAGCAGCAACCCACCAATCTCCTTTTTTATCCGGTACAATCTTATAAATATCTTTGATATTCTTTATTTGCAAGGTTTTAAATTTGTTTTCCCGCACATGGTAAACTTTTACACCTTCTTTAGTCATGCATAAAAGTCCATATCGTGGAATTATAGTAAAACCGCCTTCATCAATTGAAGTGGGATTGGTAAGATACCGCTGGACAATTTTTCCGGAAACCGGTTCTATTTTATATACGCCCCTATCCTGGGATTTTAGCCAGATATGATTCTGAAATGCAATCATTAAAGGCCGGTTACCAAAGCGACGGTCTTTGGCTGTGCTATTATAATATCGCCTAAACCTGCCATTGCCCAGGTATTTGTGAAATATTCCATCGGCGGTACAAACCCATATAGTGCGATCAGGAGTTTGGTATATTTGCAATACATAATTATCAGACAAACTATTTTCTGCTGCTGTATGCCTGAATACATCTGTAATCTCGTTACTATTTAAATTAATAATGCTGATTCCATTGTCTGAGGCTACCCATAAAACACCTTTTTCACTTTCAAGTACTTGTGTAATCAGGTTATTTGAAATATCCCATTTTTTTGATTTGCCAATTGGCAAAAACTCGTACCCATCGAACCTGCATAATCCTTTACCTGTAGCAAGCCATAAAAAACCATCCGAAGTTCTTAAACAGTAATTAACAATGCGATATGACAAACCCTCTTTCTCACCCCAATGTTGCAAATGCTGCGCATTGAGATGGGAAATAAAAAATGCCATTATGAAGAAGCCTGCCAGTTTGTTCATTTGGTAAAAATAACATATTCAAGGAAAATTTGCGGATATAAACCCGACCGCAGGCATATAAATACAATCACAGGTGAATCAATTTGCATGAAGAAGAACCAATCTTAAGTAAGAAAAAACTTTATGACCGGGGGCATATTAATATTGTTTCCAGAATATTCTAAATGATGAAAACATTTTATAAAACACACAATTCCAGGAATTTTATGCAACAGAATAAATACTGAAATTATTTAGTTTAACATCGTTTCTTTATTCATTGCCGACCAAAACTTTTACAGCCAATCAGCCAGTCCGGGTTATTTCAGTTAAATACATTTGCTAATTCCAAAAAAAGGTGTACTTTTGCTTCGAAATTACTGATAAGAGGGGACCGCAAGTCCCCTCTTTTGGTAACTATTATTTAGTGTTGATGAATATTGTTGAGCAAATAAAAGAGTGGAGTGCGGAGGTTTTAGACCCTTCGGTTTTTGTGGTGGACGTTGAGTTTAAACCCGGTGGCGGCAAAATGCTGGTGCTTATTGACAGCGACGGGCCATTAACCATTGAGCAATGCCGGAGCCTGAACCGTCACCTTTCCAATAAACTGGATGAAACCGATTATGGCGATACACCCTATATCCTGGAAGTTTCATCGCCCGGTGTTGACAGGCCCCTGAAATTGGGCAGACAATACGGGAAACATATTGGAAGAGAGCTGAAAGTGAAGCTGAAAGCTCAAACCGAGCTCCTGGGAAAACTGCTGAGCCTTGATGAAACGGGTATGACTTTATTGTTAAAAGATAAAAAAAAGGCTTACCTGGCTAAAGAACCCACAGAAAAGAGAGTTACCTTTGACGAAATAGAAGAAACATATGTAATGGTTTCATTTAATTAATTTAATAACAGAAGTTTAAATTTATAGAGTATGCACAGTGCTGGATTAATTGACTCGTTTAGTGAGTTTAAAGAATTTAAAAACATCGACCGCGCCACTATGCAGCGGGTTTTGGAGGATGTTTTCAGGGGGATGTTGCGCAAAAAGTACAACAACGACGACAATTTTGATGTAATTATCAACGACAAAAGTGGTGACCTTGAAATTTGGCATAACCGAACCATTGTTCACGATGGCGAAGTGGAAGATGAAAACACGCAGATTGCACTTTCTGATGCGGTAAAAATTGAACCCGATTTTGAAATTGGGGAAGATGTTTCGCAGGAAGTGGGCTTGCAGATATTTGGCCGCAGGGCTGTTTTATCTGCCCGCCAAACGCTTTTATCCAAAGTATTGGAACTTGAAAAGGATGAGTTCTACAAAAAATACAAGGACCGTGTGGGTGAAGTGGTTTCGGGCGAAGTTTACCAGATTTGGAAAAAAGAAATCATGATTCTGGATGATGAAGGAAACGAATTGTTGTTGCCTAAAACCGAAATGATTCCTGCCGATTTTTACAAAAAAGGGGATTCTATCCGTGCCGTGGTATTAAAAGTAGAAATGCACAATGGTACCCCGCGGATTATTTTATCCAGAACGTCGCCGGTATTTCTGGAGCGCTTATTTGAACAGGAAGTACCTGAAATAATTGATGGCCTCATCAGCATTAAAAAAATTGTGCGTGAACCGGGAGAGCGTGCCAAAGTTGCCGTTGAAAGCTACGACGACCGTATTGATCCGGTGGGAGCCTGTGTAGGTATGAAAGGTTCAAGGATTCATGGCATAGTGCGTGAGTTGCGTAATGAAAATATTGATGTAATTAATTATACTGCCAACGCTTCCCTATTGGTTCAACGCTCATTAAGCCCTGCTAAAGTTACCAGCATAAAAATAGACGAAGAAAGAAAGCGTGTTGCCGTTTACCTGAAACCCGACCAGGTGAGTCTGGCTATTGGAAAAGGCGGACATAATATTAAACTGGCTGGCAAACTGGCGGGTTACGAAATTGATGTTTACCGTGAGAATGAAACCGAGGAGGAAGATATAGATCTGGATGAATTTAGTGATGAAATAGATGGCTGGATTATAGATGAGCTAAAAGGTTTGGGATTGGATACCGCCAAGAGTGTTTTGGCTATTTCCAACGAAGAGCTGGTACGCAGAACAGAGCTGGAAGAGGAAACTGTGCAGGAAGTGCGCAGGATTTTGGAGGCGGAGTTTGAGTAAGAGGTAACGAATTAATCCGTGATAATGTGTAGAGACGCGATTAATCGCGTCTGTACCTGTTGTCCAGGGCAAGCTGGTTTTAATGTCATTGGTTGAATATTGCCAATTTAAAACGATATTCGCAGGAATTATAGGAATACAAGCGCAGAATGAGCGAAACGACAGGAACAAAAAGATTATCGAAGGTAGCCAAGGACCTTGGCGTGGGAATTAACACCCTTGTTGATCACTTGAAAAAAAAGGGTCATTCGGTAGAAATGAATCCCAATACGAAAATTTCGGATGAGCAATTTGGCATCCTGATGTCGGAGTATTCTTCTGAAATGAAGGTTAAAGAAGAGGCCAATAAATTAGGCCGCGACCGCATTAAACCGAAGGATGTAGTAATTGAAATTGCAAGACCCAAAGTTCATGTTATTGATGAAGACGATGAAGAAGAAGGTATCCTGGTAAAATCAGGGCTCTCAAATACTCCCGGCAAAAAAGTTGAACCCATTGTTTCTGCGCCTGTTGCTAAAGAAATTCCAAAAGATGTTCCGGTTGAAATCCCAAAAGAAATCCCCAAAGAAACGCCTCCACCGGCGCCTAAAATTGTTGAAAAGGCAACTGAACCCATTGTTGAAGCAGCGCCGGTTCCAACCCCTAAGCCCGCTGTAAAAGCAGAAAAAACCAAAGCCAAAGAAGAAAAAGAAGAGGGCATGGGTTTAACGGTTGTGGGTAAATTTGATTTATCCAGTTTGGACAGGCCGAAATCAAAATCAAAGAAAACTGAAGAAAAAAGCACGAAAAAGGCTGAGCCCAAACCGGAAGTTAAAAAGACTGCTAAAACTGAACCTAAGGCTGAAGCCAAGCCGGAAACAAAACATAAAGAAAAAGTAAAAGAACCCGTTGCTAAAGAAAAACCGCATACTACTGAGAAAGAGATTCAGAAAACAAAGCCTGAACCGGAAATAACCCCACCATTACCTGCCGAAGTTGAAGAAGCTAAAGTTACCGAGCCTAAATACGAAAAGTTAGAAGGTTTAAAGGTGATGGGCAGAATAGAATTAAAAGTAGACCCACCAGCTAAAAAAGCACATCCTGTTGCCAGCAGCGACGATCCTCATGGCAAACGCAAGCGTAAACGCAAACAGGTAAACGGACCCGGAAATACACATCCCGGCGGTGGCGCTCATCCGCACGCAGGTGCAGGAACCGGTGCCCACAAGCCGGATCCAAACAAGCCGGTTGACCCGAATCGGCCACGTCCGCAATACAATACCAACCGCGGTCCGGCCCAGGGCGGAACCAACCAGGGTACAGGAAACAGGTATGGCAGCAACACGCGCGGACCAGGTGGCCCGGGGCAAGGCAGTTATAACAACCGCAATGCAAAACCTGAAGTTAAAACGGAAATCAGTGATAAGGAAATTCAGGATAAATTAAAAGCAACTTTGGCGCGTTTGAACCCGGGTAGTAAAAATCCGAATATTGGATCAGTGCGTTCAAAATTGCGTAAACAAAAAAGGGATTTCAGAGCCAATGAACGTGAAGAGGCTGCCGTACAGGAAGAACTCGATAAAAATAAACTTCAGGTTACCGAATTTGTAACAGCCAATGAACTGGCACAAATGATGAATTTATCGGTAACGCAAATCATCAGTGCCTGTATGAGTTTGGGTATGATGGTTTCCATTAACCAGCGACTCGACGCCGAAACCATTGCCATTGTAGCCGAAGAATTTGGATTTGAAGTTGAATTTGTTTCTGCCGAAATGGTGGAAGCGGTTGAAGAAGAAATTGATGATCCCGAAAGTTTATTGCCACGGGCGCCCATCGTAACTGTAATGGGACATGTGGATCATGGTAAAACCTCATTGCTGGATTATGTGCGTAGTGCCAATGTGGTAAAAGGCGAAGCAGGTGGAATAACCCAGCATATTGGAGCCTATAATGTACAACTGGAAAACGGCAAAAAAATAACCTTTTTAGATACTCCAGGTCACGAAGCTTTTACAGCCATGCGTGCAAGGGGTGCCAAATTAACTGATATCGTAATTATTGTAATTGCAGCCGATGACAGCGTAATGCCGCAAACCAAAGAAGCAATAAGTCATGCGCAGGCTGCAGGAGTTCCCATAATTTTTGCACTGAATAAGATTGACCGCGAAGCTGCCAATCCGGAGCGTATCAAGGAACAACTTTCGGCTATGAATATTTTGGTTGAAGACTGGGGTGGAAAATTTCAGTGCCAGGAAATATCAGCCAAAAAAGGAATAGGTATTGCCGAATTACTCGAAAAAGTATTGCTGGAAGCAGAGATGCTTGATTTAAAAGCAAATCCCAACAAACGTGCAATCGGAAATATTATTGAGGCCACATTAGATAAAGGCCGGGGTATTGTTACCACCGTTATGGTTCAATCGGGTACCATGCATGTGGGAGATCCATTATTGGCCGGAACACATAGCGGAAGAGTACGCGCCATGTTTGATGAACGCGGCAAAAAAATGACAGAAGCCGGTCCGAGTACACCCGTGGTAGTTTTAGGTTTTGATGGGGCACCACAGGCCGGCGACAAGTTTTTGGTTCCAAAAAATGAGCAGGAAGCCAAAGAGATTGCCAACAAACGGCAGAAATTACAACGTGAACAAGGCATCAGAACACACAAACATATAACACTTGATGAAATCGGACGCCGTTTGGCGATCGGCAGCTTCAAGGAACTGAAAGTAATTGTTAAAGGCGACGTGGATGGTTCGGTTGAAGCCCTTTCTGATTCATTAATTAAATTGAGTTCTGACGAAGTTCAGGTAACAGTTATTTATAAAGCGGTTGGACAAATTTCGGAAAGTGACGTGATGTTGGCTTCCGCCTCCGATGCAATTATTGTGGGCTTCCAGGTACGTCCGAGTCCGCAGGCACGCAAACTTGCCGAAGCAGAGTCGATTGACATACGCTTATACTCTGTAATTTACAATGCCATTGAAGAAATTAAATCGGCTATTGAAGGTATGTTATCGCCAAAAATTGAAGAGAAAATATTGGGTAACGCACAAATTCGCGAAGTATTTAAAGTGACCAAAGTGGGTACTGTAGCGGGTTGTATGGTTACCGATGGTAAAATAATCAGGAATTCTAAAATCCGCCTAATCCGCGATGGTGTGGTTGTATTCTCAGGCCAGCTGTCTTCATTGAAGCGTTTTAAAGACGATGTAAAAGAAGTAGCCAGCGGTTTTGATTGCGGATTAACCATCAATAATTACAACGACATCAAAGAAGGCGATTATGTAGAAGCCTACGAAGAGGTTGAAGTAAAACGTACGCTGAAATAACATACCACAATTTACGATGTACGATGTCGATGTACAATGTTGATGTGTGATATTAATTTTTTTTATTTAACCACAGCAAATACTCATTGGTAAGATCGTAATATTCCTTAGTGGCATTTCCTTTTTCATCATAAATGCATAATTGCTTATTTGCAATAGATCCATCAACTTTTACAAAGCAAAGTACCATTCTATTGGGTTCTTTACCGGGTTTGGGCTGAACCAAAATTTGTTGTGAAACATACAGGTTTTCCTGTCGCGCAATTTTTATAAATTCAGTGCCTTCCTGCATGGGCAGGATCAGCCAGAATTTACCTGTGGATTTTAATAAACGGTTTGTGTGATTTGCCAGTTCTTCAAAAGGCAGCGCTTTATCATGCCGTGCATTGCTTTTTTGTTCCTCAATTATAGCTATATTTTTTTTGAACCGGAAAAAGGGAGGATTGCTAATAATTAAATCATATTGATGTTGTTGGTCTTTAAAATTTTGAAGACTGCAATTGAATGCTTTTAATCTGTGTTTCCATTTGGATTGATTAAAGTTTTCTGTGGCTTGTTCGCAGGCGGGTTTGTCAATTTCTATGGCATCAATGTGTATGTCAGTATACCGTTCGCTTTTTTGAGCCAGCATCAATGCCAGCAATCCGGTGCCTGTACCAATATCCAAAATACTTTTAATGGGTTCATGAATCTGGACTAATGCACCTAATAACACAGCATCGGTTCCAATTTTCATGGCACAATGACTTTGGTTAATGGAAAATTGTTTAAACGCAAATAAGTTATCAGGCATAATTTTTCAAAGTAATGGAAAAAGAGATAAAGAATTAACTTGCAATATTATCAGAACCTTTTTTAGATGGAAGAACACAAACATACAAACAGCTTAATACATGCATCGAGTACTTATTTACTGCAGCATGCACACAATCCGGTTAACTGGATGGAGTGGGGCGACGAAGCTCTGGATAAAGCAAAGCGGGAAGATAAATTGTTACTGGTAAGCATTGGCTATTCGAGTTGTCATTGGTGCCATGTGATGGAGCACGAGTGTTTTGAGCAGGAAGATACGGCTGCAATTATGAACGAACATTTTGTTTGCATAAAAATTGACCGCGAAGAAAGACCCGATATTGACCAAATATATATGGATGCCATTCAGTTGCTAACCGGCAGGGGAGGCTGGCCATTAAATGTTTTTACCTTGCCCGATGGAAGACCCTTGCATGGAGGAACCTATTTCCCGAAACCTGAGTGGGAGCGGGTACTGCAATCATTGGCGGGCTTTTATACCGATAAGAAAGGTGAGGCAACAGAATTTGCAAATGACCTGGCTAATGGCATAAAAAAACTCGACACTTTTGAACCTGTGGATGAGGGGGAGAATGCTATGGAAATTTTAAAGCAGGCAGTAACTGCATGGCAGCAAAATTTTGATTTGAGGTTGGGCGGTTATAACTGGGCACCCAAATTTCCAATGCCCAATAACTGGGAGTTTTTTTTACAATATCATTATTTTTTTAAGGAACCTGTACATAAAAATGCAGTGATGCAAACACTGGTTAAGATGGCGGAAGGCGGAATCAATGATGCCCTTGCAGGAGGGTTTGCGCGCTATAGTACCGATAGCTACTGGAAGGTTCCGCATTTTGAAAAAATGTTATATGACAATGCCCAGTTAATGGGTTTGTATGCGCACGCTTTTGCGGTTTCTAAAAATGAATTGTTTCATAAAACAGTAACGCAGATTCATCGTTTTATAAAAACAGAATTAACGGCCCCTACTGGTGTATTTTATTCGGCTCTGGATGCCGACAGTGAAGGTGTGGAGGGAAAGTTTTATGTATGGAAACATTCGGAGCTGGTTGATTTGCTTAAGGGTGATGAACCCTTGTTTAGCTTGTATTTTTCGATTGACGTTTATGGAAATTGGGAACATGGAAATAATATTTTATACAAAACCCGAAGTGATGCAGCGTTGGAAAAATTAACAGGTAAGTCAATAGCATCAATAGATAAAATAATTGAAAAGTGCAGTTTGATATTATTGGCTGAACGCAATAAAAGAATACATCCGGGTCTTGACGATAAAATAATTGTAAGCTGGAATGCTTTGATGATAAAAGGGTATGCGCAGGCCTTTAAAGTTTTTGCCAATCCTGAATTTTTAGATGCTGCAAAACGTTCAGCAGATTTTATTTTGAATGAAATGTGGGATCAGAAAAAATTGTTAAGAATCCATAAAAATGGTAAAAGTACCATCCCTGCATTTGCCGAAGATTATGCCTGCCTGTGCGAAGCATTGCTGGTTTTGTACGAAGCAAGCGGAGAAGAAAAATACCTCCAGCAATCGCACAACTTATTACAAATATCCATTGAATTATTTTACAGTGTTGACAAGAAATTATTTTATTTCACGGCACAGAATAAGCCCGAATTTATTACCCGTAAAACAGATGTGAATGATGATGTGATCCCATCGGCCAATAGTATATTTGGCAGGTGTTTGCTGCATCATTCATATTATTTTGATAAGCCTGAATATGTAAATATACTGGATGGAATGATTGAAAGAATTCAAAATAAAATTCAGAAATTCCCCACCGGTTTCAGCAACTGGATGCAGATCATTTTACAACGTACCCTGGGATTGTATCAACTTATTATAACGGGGCCGGAATCGAAAAGCTGGGTTCAGAAATTGCATACTTTGTATATACCCAATGCCATTATTACTCGTGTTCAAGAGACCTCTCAAATTCCCTTGTTGTCGGATAAAACAATTGGTACACAAACCATGATTTATATTTGTAAAGACAAGGTTTGCCAGCTTCCGGTTGGAAGCGTTGAAGAGGCTTTGGAATATATTTGATTCTTGCTCCTTAATCAATGCTAATATCGTCCCTAAACGGGACTTGAAATTTACATCTCAATCGCTTTTCTACCCATATTAAATCTCTTCGGGATTAGACCCTAAATAATGGTGTTACAATTGCTTTTCTACCCGTATAAATCTCTTCGGGATTGGACCCTAAATAATGGTGTAACAATTGCTTTTCTACCCGTATTAAATCCCTTCGGGATAATAATACTTATCAAAGGTACTGTTCCCCGTATGGGGATAAATATGTGTAGAAACAATAAGCAGCATGCCTTTTAAATCCCGTTAGGGATCGCATCAGTTATTACCGGGTTAACGCGACAGTTCCATTAAGAAGAATAGTCTTTCCTTTTTTATCTTTGGCAGTTGCAACATAAGAGTATATATCACTTTGGTTAGGCTGTCCGCCCGAAGTGCCATCCCACCAGAGTCCACCCGGTAGTTTGGTTTCAAATATTCTTACCCCCCATCGGTTATATATTTCATACGATACAAAATCGAATTTGGTTGAATCATATACCAGCCTGAATTCATCATTAAGTCCGTCTTTATTGGGTGAAAATGCCGAAGGGGCAAAAAGGTGCTCCAGCGAACCCACAACAATAGTTGAATATGCAGAATCCCTGCAACCCAGGTTATCTGTTACTTTCAGTTCAACAATGTATGTTCCCTCAGCGAGGTAAGTATATACAGGTTCATAATCGGTTACAGTGGATGATCCGTCGCCAAATGACCAGCTATAGTTTGTGGTATTTACACTGGTGTTTGTAAACAATACCTGCAAGGGGGCATTTCCACTTTTGGTTGATGGTTGAAACGATGCAACAACCTTTGGATTGGGTGTAACAATAACCGTATCACTGTTAAAACAATATCCGTTAAACGCACCTAAAATATATATTGTTTGTGTACTTACCGATGCAAAAGGCTGCATAGTCAGCATATCACTCAATCCGGTTGCCGGACTCCACAGCAAGGATGTATAGTCTGTTACATTTGCCTGAATCTGGATCAAATCGCCGAGGCAATGTTTTAA
This sequence comes from Bacteroidota bacterium, assembly GCA_030680835.1. Lineage (GTDB taxonomy): Bacteria > Bacteroidota > Bacteroidia > UKL13-3 > UKL13-3 > B1. The sequence continues at coordinate 14,255 of JAUXUD010000097.1, read as the reverse complement.
ATCGGGACCTGCATTCACCGTTGGATATTTATTTACTTCAACAAAAACCGTATCGTAAACAAAGCAAACCCCTCCATTACCAATTTTTACAATATAATTTGTGTCAATAGCCGGAGTAACAATGGGTGTGGCCGTGCTCAGGTTGTCGATATTATATGCAGTAAGCCATTGATAAGTTGAGCCACCTGTTACTTTTAAACCCAGGCTTTGCCCTTCACACATACTGGTATCGGTACCGGCACTTGCCGAAAGGGTTGCTATATCTACTACCACGGTATCTACGCGTATACATATGCCGTTTGATGAAATTACATAATAATTGGTAATGGCTGCAGGGTATACATAGGGGTTTGCAATACTGGTATCGCTGATATTATATAATGGAAGCCAGTTGTATTTTGTGCCTCCGCTTGCCACCAGCTGCACACTGTCTCCCTTGCAAATTACCTTATCGGGGCCTGCACTGATATTAAAAGTAACTATATTAACTTTTACCGTATCGGAGGCCAGGCACCCACTGTTATTTACACTTAAAATAAAATCAGTTGTAGCGAGTGGTTTGGCATAAGGTTGCAAAGACGTATCGCTTAAACTTGCGGCCGGCGACCAGGAATGCGGCCCGATTACTGTGGCAAAAATTTGCACACTGTCGCCGTTACATATTGTTTTATCAGGCCCGGCACTTGCGGCAGCCTGCTTTACATCAACAAGTACACTATCGAACCGAGCACACAAAAGATTATATGAGATTACAAAGTATTTGGTGGTAACAGCAGGTTTCACCCATGGGTTGGCAACACTGGTATCACTAATATTATAATTGGGAATCCAGATATAATTTAAGCCACCACCCGTGGCTTGAAGTTGAACACTATCCCCAAAACAAAGTATTTTATCAGGGCCTCCGTCTATGGGCAGACTTACTACCTGAACCATCACAGTATCGCGCGCAAGGCAACCCAGATAGTTTGCGGTTACCACGTAATTAATGGTAGTATCAGGTACCGAATAGAGACTGATACCAATGCTATCACTCAAATAGGTTAAAGGGCTCCAGCGGGCAGTACCATTGGTTGTAATATTTAAAAATGCAGTATCCCCTTTACAAATACTTTGATCTATTCCTGCATTTACTGTTGGGATATTTACCTGTACCCTTACCGTATCTCTGCGCGCACAAAGGCCGTTGTTGGTAAGCACAATATAGTTGGTATCGGCTGCCGGGTAAACTTTGGTATTTGGGGCCGTTATTGTTGTAATATTATAGTTTGGCGACCACGAATAGGTATTGCCTCCGTTAATAACACTTAATGTGGCGGTATCGCCGAGGCAGATACTCTGATCGGCTCCTGCATAGGGTTCAAGCCGCACTGTATTAACCACAATGGTATCCCGGTTCTTGCAGCCGTAAACATCAACGGTTACTGCATAAACGGTTGTGGTATCAACACTGCAATAAACATTCCGTATGGTATCATAATTTAATCCGGTAGCAGGAGTCCACAAAAAAGTTCCGTTTGAACCCACCGTATTTATATAAACACTATCGCCCACACACATGTTTTTATCGGCACCGGCATTGATGCTTGGCAAACCGTTTAAGCCACTCAGATTGTATAACTTTAACACTTCCGCAGCCGAAATGGTTCTTCCGTAAACACGTACTTCATCAAGCCGGCCATTAAAAAATGCCAGGGTATTTACATCATTTCTTCCCAAGCGTAAGGGCGTGGTATTTGACAATGTATAGGCAGTAGGCCCGCGGGCAAACCCCAGTAAAACTCCGTTTCTGTAGTACCTCAGTGTATCGTTGCTCACTGTAATGGTAAAGAAATACCAGGTAGCCAGATTGGTAGTGCTTCCAACAACGGCATTCCAGCTTGAACCATTAGCCATTGCATAGGCGCCATCGCTTCGCACCATTGCCCGGTACTGGGCAGCTGCGGTTGAATTTGATTTGCTTAAAATGGGTGTATAATTTACCAATCCGCTTACATTCCAGTTATTTATTTGTGCCCAGAATGAAAATGACATATTGGTTGTAGGCGACTGCAAGCTCACCGAATTTGGAATTTCGATATAGGAGTTAAATCCATTAAACTGGTATGCCCGGTTGGGTGTTCCAAACCGGTCGACACTTGGGTTTGCATTAATAATGGATGCATTGTTACCGTTACCGCTTTCATCGCGGGCATTACCTGTAAACGGATAGCATGCTACCACACCCTGATTTAATTCATATGGAGTTGTACATGTAAGACAGCAATTGGGGTTAACACTTACAATGACGGTATCGAATGCAGTACAAATCCCCTGGGTAACCGTGAGGTTATAGGTTGTATTTGCAACAGGTTTAACAAAAGGATTCGGAATGCCTGCATTGCTTAAACCGGTTGCCGGCGACCAGGTATAGTTAGTACCCCCGGTAGCAGCGAAAAGGGCGCTATCGCCTCTGCAAATATTAATATCACTAATACCAGGAATTGCGTAGTATGCTGATTTTGTAATGGTGACGGTTGCGGTGGTATCAAAAACTGCACAATAATTTACAGAGATTGCTTTGTAGGTTCCGGGAAAAATTGTTTTTATTAGATTTCCGTTTGTTGCAGAAAAAAAATTGCCATCTTTAAACCAGATATAATTCCCAATCGTTTTATTAGGAAGATAAATCACGGCACTATCACTTAAACAACTCAATAAAGTGTGGTCAGCAGCAATAAATGTTGTGTCTGCATCATCCATTCTGGCGATAAATGCATCTTCATTTCCTCCACTTATTAAAGTATCGGTTCCAAAGTTAATTGTACCGGTATAATAACCGGTAACATAAGTTTTACCTGTTGTGCCAACATGAACACTCCAGGCAAGGGTATTTGTACCTGTTCCAATTTTTTGCGCATCTAATAATAAATTATTCTGGCTGTATTTTGCATAATAACCGCTGGCGGTTCCACTTGGTGTAAGGGTAATTCCGCCAAAATTTGCAGTTCCGCTAAATTGTCCACATACTACAATATCCCTGGCAGGATTTAAATCCAGGGCAAAACCATACTCGTTACCACTTCCACCATATCTTCTGGCCCATTGTACACCTCCATTAAAATTAACGGACGCAATCATTGCATCATAAGCTCCATTTGAAACAAGTGTTTGTGCTGTTCCACCAGGTCTTGTTGTTAATGTGGTGGTACCGGTGAAATGACCAACAACAAAAATTCTGTTTGATACTTCATCAATTACTACATCCTGCATTGCTTCATCATTACCTGTACCGCACCCAATTCCCCAAAGCCAGTTACCACTTGCATCTGCTTTGGCTACAAATCCTCCCCAACCACCTGTATTTGTAAGAAAGTTACCACCAAAAATTACCGTTGAATTTCCTCCACCGCTAAAATTCCCTGCTACATAAATTCCTCCTGAGCTGTCAATGGCAATGTCGGCACCAATATCCAATAAAAAAGAACCCCCTCTGGTTGCAATCTGAACAGCTCCGGTAGGATCATACTTGCAAAAAAAGATATCCCCGTTTCCCATACTGGTTCTGCTTAAAGTAGGGCCTGAAACTGATGTAAAAGTTGCTGTACCAAAAAAAATACCCGTTGAATATACGTTTTGGTTTGCATCCAAAGTAACTCCTGCTCCCTCATCATTCCCAGCTCCTCCTATTTGGTTAATCCATTGAATTTGACCTGCCGTGTTAGCTTTAAATAAAAAAGCATCAACCCCGCCTAAACTGTTTCTTGTGAGTACATTTCCATTAGCCGAAACAAAATTGGTTGATCCATTCATACTACAACTTACATACAGATTTCCCAGCGTATCAACAACCAATCCTCCTATATTATATGCCCCTCCATCAACAAAAGTTCCACCAATATGCAATGCCCATTGAAAAACTTTATTGCAATCATATTTCAAAACAGCGATATCCCGGTTTCCATAATTGCTTATCACTTTAGGAGTACCTGCACTATCAATTGTTAAATTGTTGTAATAAAAAACCAGAGTATATAAGTTATTTTGCGCATCTGTAGTAGTCTTCCTTCCCAAATCCGCACCGGTTCCTCCGTGACGAAGACCCCAGTTAAATGTTTGAGCATTCAGATGGTTCAATCCAAAAACAAATAAAACAAATAATGTTAGTATAAATTTTCGCATAGCTTATGGATGAATGGGTTTGTATAATGTTCCGAATATCAATTGTATGATCAATAACAATTTAATAAGCAGGTAACACTCCAACTCCAAATATAGCATTCACCTTTACAAATGCAAAGGACCTATATTAGCTTTCCCAAATTAAGGAAAAATTAAGATAAATTTTACCGCAATAGGGTCACATTGCCACTTATTGCATACATTTTACCTGTTAAATCTTCTGCTTCAATCACATAAACATATACATCCGCTTCACAACTCAGCCCTTTAAAAGTCCCATCCCACCATTTTCCTCCGGGCATTGTGGTTTGGTACAACAATTCACCCCACCTGTTATAAATCGAATACTTTATATAACTAAACGCATCGGGATTATAAATCAAGCCAAAACCGTCATTGGTTCCATCGGCATTCGGAGTAAAAGCATTTGGCGGAAATAAATAAGGGCTATAAAAAAGTCTGATATCAAAAGAAGTACTGTCGGTACAACCTAAACTGTCGGCGATTACCAGCCAAACCTTGTAAGTTCCTGTATTCGTATAAACATGCAACGGGTTTATTTCTGAACCCGTAATACCATCACCAAAATCCCACAAATAAAAGTAAGCGTTTTGACTCTGATTGGTAAATTGTATTTGTGCCGGGGCTATAGAAACAGGTGGGGTGGCTTTAAATTGGGCAATTACTTTTGGCTGAACCACAAGATATAAAGAATCTTTTGATTCACATCCTTTATTTGAAGCCACCAGGATATATTTGGTATTGATATTGCCGGAAACAGCAGTTGCCAAAGCTTGTGAATTAAATAGCCCTGTTACGGGTTTCCAATAAAAAGAATCGTAGTTAATGATTGTAGCATTTATCTGACCCAAACTATTAAAACAATAATGAATATCGGATCCAGCGTTTACCGTTGGGTAGCTTATTACGGTTACTTGCATGGTATCATATCCATAACAGCTATTGCCAAAACCAGCCCTGAAAATATAGGAAGTGTCAACCAAAGGGCTTACAACCGGATCAGGCAAAGTGGGATCAGAAATGGCGTAATTACTCAACCACAAACCGTTATTGGCTCCGGCTCCATAGGTTCCGTTTAACTGAACAGATGAACCATAACAAATTGCAACATCACTGCCTGCATAAGCGGGCACCTGAGAGATTACCGTTATTAAAACAGTATCTCTTTTGGTGCAGGTTGTTGCAGTTGAAGTTAAAATATATTCGGTTGTTATCAACGGATACACCATGGGATTTAAAATACCGGGATTACTTATATTGGTTACCGGACTCCAGGAATAGAAACCAACTGCAGAACCATTTAACTGAACGCTGTCTCCTGCACAAATTGACTTGTCGGTACCCGCGCTGGCATTAACATTAATAATATCGAAATGTATGGTATCTCTTGATATACAAGAGCCGTTGGTAACCGTTACATAATAATTTACCGGCACCAGGGGCCGCACTGTTGGGTTCGGAATTTTATTATTACTGATTGCATAAACCGGGCTCCACACATAGCTGCCGGGTGCAGTATTATTAAACACAAAACTATCCCCTTCACAGATTAGCTGGTCGGGTCCAAGATTGATAATAGCAGAACAGCATTGTTTAAAAGCTACATCATCAATAGCAAAATCATTTCCACCTGCACTTGTACCTAAATTTTTAATAGCCAGGCTGGCACTTGTGGCGGAGCCTGAAAACCAGGATGTATCTAATAATTTCCATATATCCGGATAATCTACCAAAGGAAGACTATTGCTGATTTTCACATTATTAATCCAAAGTTCAACAGTTGCTATAGGTGAACCCGCATAGGTTGGTTTTTGCACAATATTTTTGAACCATGCTGAGAAATTATAATATGTGTTCGGTGATACACTAACTGTTTGTTTCCAAACATTTGCCGGAGCAATATTCCCATTTAAAACCATAAAATTTCCCGATCCGGTTGTATGGTCTGTTCCTGCAAAAGCCCAATGTACATTTGCAGCATTTGTAGTTATAACATACAGATTTTGATTTAATGGATTTACTGTGGAATATAAATAATCACTTGTAAAGCTGGTATTACCTAAATTGAAATCGCCATTTACAACTATATTAGGTGCAGTTATTAATGAGCCGTAATTGCACTGGGACCAGGCATTAACGGTCCATGAAATAAATAATATTATAAATAAAAATTTGCAATTAACTATTTGAGTACGTAATGTCATTATCATCTTTATGTAATGCCCATATGTCCATATAACGCGAACTTCTTCTGTCAAAGTAATGATGGAGTTGTTCGAATTGTTCTTTTTGCGTGTTATCCAGAGTGATTAAATGATCTCCCAGGTTATCAAAGATAATAAATTTTGTGTAATTTAATCCTACTAAAAAGTCATAAATATCAGTGCCCTTTTCATTTTGCATTGCCAGATAATAAGGATCATATTCAAAAAAGACAGAAGATTTTGATTCAATTAAAAATTGCCTGGAACCCCGGATAATTTTATTGTCAAATCCATCAGTATCTATTTTAAGGAGTTTTGTTTTTGCAAATTGTTGATGTTTGTTTAAGATACTAGAAATCGGTTTCACCGCAATCCCATTTTCACTTTTTTCGAGGTAAGCAGTACCCAGACTATTTACTGGTGTTACAGTAAGTTCTTCATCTCCAACAAAACACTTTTCAATGCTCACCGAATTAAACTGTTTGGTATTTTTCTCAAGTAAATCCAAAAACCTGGGATTGCCTTCAATACAGAGTATGGGTGCATCAATTTTTCTTTTTATGATTGCAGCGGAATCTCCTACATTTGCACCCACATCAATAATATGCAATTCAGGATATTTCCTTGATAATATCAAAGCAATTTTTCCTAAATTCTGGCTATATTCGGGAACGTCTTTTAAATTAAAAGGAAAATCATGCGAAAAGAAAATGGATAGCTTAAACTGAAAGAATTGATAGTTAATCAGGGGCTCATTATTTTTTAAGATATATGCCCTTAAAAACTTTAATATTTTAAGTTTTAACTTTTTATCTGATGGGGTTTTAATTATCTGATCGAAAATATATTGTGCTAACATTATAAAAAGTTTTTTAAAGGTGATTTGATATTTGATATCACATCTATTACATCCAAATCACCACATTGGTGAATCATTTCTTCATCTCTTTTAAGGGTAAATTTGCCATCTTTATCCCGGTTTTGTCTGAAGTTACAATTTATATATCCCTCGTCAGCTGTTTTTAATTGAACCCATTCATTCAATAAGTGAGTTTGTACAAAATAGGCGTTATTCCCATGTGAATTGCTCCCTACAAAACTATAACCCTTTAGTTTTGCCAAATGACACATTGCTTTTAATGACGCGCCAAAATACAAATTACTAAAATGTGCATCACTAACAAAAAAGTCATCCTGGTAAGGTACGCTTATAGCTGCTTTATTCCCAAAAACACTATTATATTCCATAATAACAATTTTTGCATTCACTACCTCAATCGAATCCCATAACCAATAATCATTGCCATCAATATCAATGTGTAAAATACCTATTTCACCTTCAAAACCATTTGCTATTAAAGTTTGGTTAATATTAGACTTTGTTATAAAAAGATGCTTTGCAGTTATATCGAATTTCCAACTAATCGTGTCATTTAAAATATAATCTATATTGCTTTTAGAACCATCCAGTACCAAACCTCGCCAATTATTATTCAATAATAAAAACCGGGTATTCGATTCAAGATAATTACTGACTCCAAATTCAATAAATGTTTCATTATTTATTTCCAGTTTTTCAATCAAATATTGAATGATTCCATCATCACCCCATTGAGAAAATGCCGAAAATTCGATTTCTTTGAAACTACGTACAGGCGTTTTTAATTGTATTATGTTTTGAACCATTGGTTGCGACATAAGTACTTTTATCTTTTCCAGTTCTTCCTTTACGTAAAGACTGGTTTTATTTATTCCTGAAATATTTTTTAAAAATGACTTCAAAATGTGCTTAGGGTTTTCTAAATTTACGAAGGGCGAATTTCAACAATGTTGGGTTAAAAACATCATTTGTAGCAAATTTATCTGCTTCACTGTCGGCCAAAATAAAGGTAGGGTGATTAATGGTTTCAATTTCAGCTCTTTGCAAATTGGCTAAAATATGGTTCGGATCTGTTGTATTGAGCGCCTGACTATCAAATCCTATATTACTTACCAGGTTTACATTGGGCAGAATAGCCAAACCATTATTGCACCACATCGCAAATGTCCATTGATAATCCCAGGTACGTATTTCCTTCCGGTAGGTTTTTTCAAAAATTTCCATCCATATTTTCTGACTTCTTTTGTCGTTCAGCACAGATTTTATTTTTTGTTCTTTTTTAAATAATTCGAAGTTTTTCATATCAACATCATAATGCTGCCAGGCTCTTTTCCAGGTTGCAAACCCCCATATGTGATTTAACTTCGAAAAATAGTAACTCCCATTACCCCTTGTTTTACCAAACTGAAAATTATCTCCTGAAATATGCATGATTCTTTCATCATTACGATAATGGTTCAGCAGGTCTTTACAAAAGCCAAAAAACGAAACAGAAGGAACGCAATCATGTTCAAGAATAATTCCCTCTTCTTCGTGTTCAAAAAACCAATTAATAGCATGGCCTATTGCCAATCGAGGACCTTCATTATTGGTATTAAAATTGGTTTTGATTTCACAGGGCCAGTTAATTGACTTAATAATTGACTTTTGTACAGAAAGCAAAAGTTCAGCTTCACCTGTAGTGCTTAATCTTGGGCCATCACAGTATATATACAGTTTGTTAATTGCTGCAGCTCTAAGCTGCTCAATAACCATTAAGGCAGTATCTGATCGGTTAAAAATAATTAAGAGTACGGGTGATTGCATTTGGGGGCAATTTACTTCATTAAGGTTAAAGAACCATGTAAGTTATATTTTTTCTTTGTGATATCCATCGCTTCAATAATATAAAAATACACGCCTTCAGGTGAAGGGTTGCCTTTGTAAATTCCATCCCACCATTTACCCCCTGGAAATTTTGCTTTATAGAGTAAATCGCCCCACCTGTTATATATTTCATAAGTTAAATATTCAAATCCCTTTTCGGAATAATTTATTTTAAAATTATCATTATATGAATCTCCATTAGGAGTAAATACGTTAGGTATATTAAGTTCCGGCTTGTTTAATATTTCTATAGTTTTAAATATACTGTCGGTGCAGCCTAAACTATCTTTTATAATAAGCCAAATAATGTATTGGCCTTCTATATAATAAGTATATCGTGGATTTTCTTTAATAGAGAAGGTATCTGGGATTCCAAATGTCCATCTATAAAAAAAAGCTTTTTTACTTTTATTAGTAAATTGTATGCTGGCAGGAATGAATCCAAATTCAGGATTCATATCAAAATCTGCATTAATTTGGGGCATCGAATTCACATGAACCGTGTCACTGCTTTCACATTTACCATTTTGGGCGGTTAATATATATTCTGTTTTCGATTGAACTGTGGCATACGGATTTAATATAGTATCTGTATTCAATCCTTTTTGAGGTGCCCATCTAAATGAATTGGCATTAGTCACAATTCCATTCAACTGAACCTTTCCATTATAACAATGCCATAAATCTGCACCGGCAAAAACTTCCGGTACAGCAATAGCTTTTACTATAACGGTATCTTTATGGATACATGCCCCATTTAAGGATATTAGAACATAAGGAGTTGTTGTTGCAGGTTTTACATAAGGGTTCAAAACAGCAGGATTACTTAAACTTGTATGTGATATCCAGTTAAATGAATTACCCGTAAATGAACCTTTCAATTGAATACTATCTCCGATACAGATTGAGGTGTCTGATCCGGCATTTGCATCTACCTGTATTATCATAATTTGGATTGTGTCTCTGACCATGCAACCCGAATTGTTAACTGTTAATATGTAATTTACTGAATTTGTCGGTTTAGCATAAGGATTGGCAATTTGATTGTTGTTTAATCCGGTTGATGGGGTCCAGAGAAATATCCCATTTCCTGTACTATTCAATTGTATACTATCTCCTTTGCATAAAGTAGTATCAGAACCGGCATTTACTGTAAAAATGCCATTAATTAATCCCAGATTATATAACCTGCCTATTTCTTCTGCATTTAATGTTCTGTTATAAATACATATATCATCTAATTTGCCATTGAAATAAGTATTAAAAAATTCATCTAAACCTATCTGTAAATAATAATTTATGTATGTGTAACTATACGTGGCTAAAGTATTTTGCTGGCCAAATAAAACACCATTCCGATAATATGAAATAATACTGTCATTTATAGTTACAGCAAAATAATACCATTGGTTTAATAAAGTTGAGTAAGAGGTGGCCATATTCCAGTATTTACCTTTATTAAAAGAGGCAACTCCATCAGTTCTCAAAGAAATGCGATATTGAGGACTCATTGATGTTAAGCCTTTGCTTAGGATAGAAGCATAATTTGTACCCGACACCATTGACCATCCATTAATATAAGCCCAAAAACAAACTGTTAAATTCTTATCCGGAGAAGATAAAGAAGCAGCGTTTGGGATATTTATATAACCATTGCTTCCATTAAAACTATAAGCTTTATTGGGCATACCAAACCTGTCATTGGTTGAAGAAACACCTCCAATCAACGTACCATTATTACCATTGCCGCTTTCATCTTTTGTATTTCCATTAAATGGATAACAGGCTATCAGCCCATGTTGAAGATCGGAAGGTGACACACAACTCAGGCAACAATTTTTAACATCAACATCAAACGTATCTAAATGAGTGCAAAGGGCATATTGAGAAGTTGCAATATACCGTGTAAATGAATCAGGTTTGGCGTATGGGTTAGAAGTTGCTGCATTATTTAAACCTATGGATGGGACCCAAACAAATGAACTTCCTGTTGAAGCCTGTAATTGAACACTATCACCCTTGCAAAGTGTAAAATTACCAAGCGGTTTACCTTGTAATTGTGTGCAACATTCTTTAAAACTAATATCATCAATGGCAAAATCATTACCATTTAATGAAACGCCCCAATTTTTTATTACCAGATTAGCTGTAGTATTGATTCCTGAAAACCAAAGAGTATCCAGCTTTTTCCATACATCCGGAAAATCAGGTAAGGCCATAGTATCTGTTACAGCCTGACTATTAATCCATAACTGACAAGTGGCGATCGGGGCACCGGAATACATTGTTTTTTCAACGATGTTTTTCAACCAGGCAGCGTAACGATAATAGGTATTGGGTTTTACTGTAATTGTTTGCTTCCAAACATTTGAAGGAGCTGACCACCCGTTTAAAACCATAAAGTTACCAGTACCTGTAGTATGGTCATAGCCTTTAAAAGCAAAATGAACTGTGGAAGCATCAGTAGTAATTATATACTTTGCTTCACTTAACGGATTAACCGTTGAATACGTATAATCACATGTAAAACCGGTATTTCCAGCACTAAAATCGCCATTGACAACCATATTGGCTTTTGGCAGTAAATCATTATAAGAACATTGGCCATTACATATAATTATTCTTGAAAATAACAAAAGCAATATGCCTGTTTTTTTTAACATTAATAATTCTTATTCAATAAAAAATATTATTCGCGAATATTTCAGTAACTAAAAATAGCTTTATTCATTACATAATGAAATATCCTAATATTTGATAAATTTAACCATTTGTGATTGATCCGCATTCAATTTTAAAAAGTAAATCCCTTTTGCCAACTCTTCTACTGAAACAGAAGAATTATTTGAATCAATTTCTCCTTTTGTAACAATTCTCCCTGTTTGGTCAATTATTGAATAATTATAAATGATATTTTTTGATGGTAATATAAAATATAATAAGGAATTCGTCGGATTAGGATAAATTGAAAAATGTTTTTCATATAAATTCTTAGCCATTCCTGTATTATTCGTAACGAATAGCTTCGAAATATTTGAAGTATCATTACATAAGCCTTTTGTAATAATACACCTGAATAGTTGGTTGTTGTTAGATAATGTTAAGCCCGAAATTATTAAGGTATCATTATTAACTCCTGAAAATTGGCCAGCATTGGAAATATTTAAAAACCCCAATCCCAAATTGGTTTGCCATTGAAAATTTGAAAGGGAATCTGATGTTGTAATAATAAATTGTGAAGAATTTCCAACAGTTGCGGAATCATTTACAGGTTGTGTAATTATTAAAGGGAGGCAGAATTCGGCAACTTTCCTTATTTCTGATGAAGTAAGTACTCTGTTCCAAACTGCAATGTCATCTATCTTTCCATCAAATGTAATGCTTGGGGGGCCAATCCTGCCTCCAATTACAAATTCAGTTCCAGCGGTGTTCCAATTTGTTTTTGTTGTTGAATCAATCAGATTGCCATTTATATAAAGCTTAACATTTAAACTATCAAAAGTTCCTATTATATTTATCCATTGATTAAATGTATAATTATAATTCGCATTTAAATCGGTTCCCCAGCCTTGAAATGCAATAATCCCATTATTAACCAGCCCAAGCATGATTCCTTTACCCACTGAAGGGTCTCCATAGGAGAAAGCTGTTGAAGTTTGCGATATATCCTTTAAAGAATATGGATTAACCCACAAGCTATAAGTTCTGCCGGTTTTGGCCATAGGAAGTGTTTTATTAAGACATGTTATTTTTTCATTGTTTGTAGCATTAAATAAGTAAGACTTATTCAATATCCCGTATCTATCGGAAGTAAGTGTTGCATTATTGGACGTTGCTTCATTGCCATTCCCACTTTCATCAATTGCATTTGCATTAAATGGATACCAGGCAACCAAACCAGATGTAGGAATCTGATTGGGTATAACAAAATTATTGGTCAAGGTTAAAAGCACAATATTTGTGGTGTCTCTGCATGTACCTGAAGAAATGATGCATCTGAATTTTTGCTTGCTATTTATCCATGTTAAATTGGAAACATTTAATGTGTCATTATCAGTACCAGAATATTGACCGCCATTAATAATATTTTGAAATCCAAAACCATTGCTTGATTGCCATTGATAATTACAATTGGTATCAGATGCAGTCAAAATAAATTTAACTGAATTACCAAACGATGAGATTTGATTGATGGGTTCAGAAATTACTGTTAAATTGCAGGAGGTATATACCTTTTGAATTTCCGCCAATGTTAGAACGCGGCTCCATACGGCAATATCATCTATTTTACCATCAAAGAAACCGCTATTGGGACTATATCTGGCACCAATTAAAAAATTAGTTCCGGTAGTATTCCAATTTGGTTTTTGAACAGAACCAATTAAACTGCCATTCACATATATTTTAACATTCAAACTATCAAATGTTGCTAACACATTTATCCATTGATTGTATGAATAACTATAGTTTGCAGTTAAGTCATCAGCCCAACCTTGAAAAGCAACAATATTGCTATATATTAAGCCAAGCATTATTCCCTGACCAGTTGATGGATTGCCATAGGAAAATGCGGTTGCTGTTTGAGATGTATTTATTATTGAATACGGATTCAACCACAAACTAATGGTTCTTTTGGTTTTACCCATTGGCAGCGTATTGTTAACACACGAAAAATACTGGCTGTCGTTTCCATTAAACGAATACGCAGCATTCGGGTTTCCAAATCTGTCGGTGGTTAGTGTTGCACCATGGTTGGTAGTTGAGTTTCCATTGCCGCTCACGTCATTTGCGTTTCCCGAAAATGGATACCAGGCCACCAGGTTATTGGTGGGGATGTAATCTGGAATTGTTTGTGAAAAGGCAATCAATGAAAGGGTAAGCAATGATAATAACAGGAATGGTTTTCTCATGGTAATTTATAAAATTTGTTGACTGTAATTACTGTTTATTTTTTGTTTTTATAAAATTTGGCACCCACTTTTTAACTTAGTATAGAAAGATAAACATCATTAAAACCATATGTTTCATCATATTATCTGCTTAAAGTAAAGAAAGGCAAGATACCGATATAGTTTGGACCTTATTCTTAATTTTTTATTAATGCAATTTAATCTTAGTATTCC
>JAUXUD010000088.1 GCA_030680835.1 Bacteroidota bacterium | reverse complement strand
CCTGCGCGAAGTTCTACCTTAAGGAAATCATCAAATGTTATGCTTGGATTTAATTCATTGCCAGGGTTCATCATTTTGCTTTGATTTTATTTTCGATATACGGAATACGAATATCATAGATAATTCACAATTATTCTGCATCACAAAATTCTGTGAATTGCACGGCTATAAAATCGTTTCCCAACAAACTTCATCAAGCCGCGCCGGTGATTGTTACCACGTTTTAACCCCAGGTTGGCACCTGAGGCTATCCATATTCAATCCATTCAGGATAAGAATTCAAAATATCATACATCCATACTCGAAACTCGTATATTGTACATCGTACATCGTATATTGTATATTGTACATTGTACATTGTACATCGTACATTGTACATCCTACATTGTACATCGTACATTGTACATCCTACATCGTACATCGTACATCGTACATCGTTCATCGTACCCCGATAGCTATCGGGGCGTAATTCGTAAATTCATACAGCCTACACCTCCGACAATTCCAGCCACCTGAGCTCTTTTTCATCAAGCTGTTGATTAATGGATTCAATTTCCTTGCTCCAGTTTGTAAGCTCTTCGTGGTTTCCGCTTCCTGCAGATAATTTATTTACCAGTTCGGTTTTTTTTGAATTTAAGGATTCAATTTCCTTACCCAATTGTTCAAACTCCTTTTGTTCATTAAAAGTCAGCTTTTTTTTATCCTTTTTGGCAGGTTCAGGTTTGGCTTTAGCGGGCAACTGGTTTTTAATGTTCAGTGCTTGTTTTGCAGCGTAATTCATTTGTTTGGCATCTTCCAGCTCGTTTAAATAATCCTGATAATTGCCATTAAAGTCCCTTATTTTTCCATCCCCTTCAAACACAAATAATTTATCAACCAGGGTATCCATAAAATACCGGTCGTGGGTAACCACCAGCAGGCAACCTTCAAAATTTTCGAGAAACTCTTCCAGTACATTCAGGGTTTCAATATCCAGGTCGTTTGTGGGTTCATCCATAACCAGGAAATTTGGCTTTTGCATCAATATGGTAAGCAGATACAACCTGCGTTTTTCGCCCCCGCTTAATGAACTTACATAGTTATGCTGCTGCTTGGGGTCGAACAAAAACAGTTTTAACATGCCCGAGGCAGTAAGTTTCTGACCTTTTCCTACTTCCAAGTATTCTGCAATATCAGTAATTACTTCTATTACCCTTTTGTCTTCTTTTATTTGTAAACCCTGCTGACCATAATACCCAAACCTTACGGTTTCACCTTTAATAATTTTTCCTGAATCCTGTTTTTCAAGACCTAACAGCATATTCATAAAAGAACTTTTTCCTACTCCGTTTTTCCCAATCACACCAATGCGTTCGCCAGGGGTGAACAAGTATGTAAAGTTATCCGCAATTTTTACATCGCCATAGCTTTTGTTAATATTATAAACCTCCAGAATTTTTCTCCCCATGCGTTGCATCTGCATGTTTATTTCAACCAGCGAATCATCTTTTCTGAAAGCTGCTTTTTCTTTCACTTCATAATAGGCATCAATCCTGCTTTTCGATTTTGTGGTACGTGCCTTCGGTTGCCTGCGCATCCATTCCAGCTCTTTGCGGGCCAGCTTCCTGGCCTGGTCAACTTCTTTTGCCTGATAGGCTTCGCGCTGCTCTTTCTTCTCAAGAAAATATGCATAATTACCCCGGTAAACGAATAACTGACCCAGATCCAGCTCAATAATTTCGTTGCAAACATTGTCTAAAAAATACCGGTCGTGGGTAACCACCAGCAAAGTTACATCCTGCGATTTTAAATAACTTTCCAGCCATTCAATCATCTGAATATCCAGGTGATTGGTAGGTTCATCCATAATTAACATATCCGGACTTTGAATTAAAACCCGTGCCAATGCCAGTCTTTTTTTCTGACCCCCACTTAAAGAAGTAGTAAGCTGATGCAAATGGTGATGTAAATTCAACTGGGTTAAAATGGTATGCACCCGTGCTTCAATATCCCATGCATTCAGGGTATCCATTTGTTCCATACACTCCTGTAAACGGCTTTGCAATTTAAGGTCATCAGGGGTTTCTTCAATATCTTCCAGAACCAGTTCATAATTGGCTACCACTTTTAACAACTCATTATCCGAATTAAAAACAGCCTGCCAAACCGTATCCTGGTCATCAAATGCAGGCTCCTGTTGCAAATATGCCCATTTAATGTTTTTATCAATGATAACTGCACCCGCATCGGGCTCGTCGTTTTGGGTTAAAATATTCAGCAATGATGTTTTCCCGGTTCCGTTTTTGGCAATGAGGGCAACACGTTCGCCTTTAACCAAAGTAAAGTTTATACCTTCAAAAAGTACCCTTTCTCCAAATCTCTTGGCCAGGTTTTCGGCACGCAAATAATTCATACTGCAATTTTAGGCTTATTATGCCATTTTAGCCCTATCCTTATTGAAGCAATTTCGTAATTGCCATGATATTCCAATCAAGCCAAACCCATTGCCATACCTTAATATTGAGATGTATCACATTTTTTTATTGGGTACTTTGGGGAATGGATGTGATATTTGCGAACTTATATGAGCCTTATTTGTTATTAGTTAGGTTCAGCCTGATTAATTTTAATTTATAAATATGTTTACGTTTAACACCATTGAAGAAGCCATTGAAGAGATAAAAAATGGCAAAATGATTATAGTTGTTGATGACGAGGACCGCGAGAATGAAGGTGATTTTATAATTGCCGCCCGAAGTGTAACACCCGAAGTCATTAATTTTATGTCGAAAGAAGGCCGGGGTCTGATTTGCGCACCTCTGATAGATACCCGTTGCCATGAGTTAAAACTGGATTTAATGGTTACCGACAATACTACTTTGCACGAAACTCCATTTACGGTATCGGTAGATTTACTGGGGAAAGGCTGTACCACTGGAATTTCGGCTCAGGACCGTGCAAAAACATTTCAGGCACTGATTGATCCAAACAGCAAACCCGAAGATTTTGGAAAGCCGGGTCATATATTCCCGCTCAAAGCACGACCGGAAGGTGTTTTGAGACGTGCCGGACATACAGAGGCTGCTATTGATTTTGCCCGGCTTGCGGGTTTTGAGCCGGCAGGCTGCATTGTTGAAATTCTGAATGAAGATGGTACCATGGCCCGTGTGCCTGATTTGATTAAAATAGCCGAAAAGTATCAAATGAAACTGGTTACTATTAAAGATTTGATAGCTTACCGATTAGAAAAAGAATCCTTAATTCAACGGATCATTTCGGTGGATATGCCCACCCATTACGGGCAGTTTATTTTAACTGCTTTTAAACAGATTGACACGGGTGAAGAACATTTGGTATTGCAAAAAGGAACCTGGGCTCCCAACGAACCGGTATTGGTAAGGGTGCATTCTTCATGCATTACCGGAGACATTTTTCATTCCCTGCGTTGCGATTGCGGCGACCAGTTGCATAAAGCCATGGAGATGATTGAGAAAGAAGGTAAAGGATTGATTCTGTATATTAACCAGGAAGGCAGGGGAATTGGCTTAACCAATAAATTAAAGGCCTATAAGCTGCAGGAACAAGGCTTGGATACAGTAGATGCCAACCTGCAACTTGGATTTAAAATGGATGAACGCGATTATGGGGTGGGTGCGCAAATTATCCGGGAAATGGGCGTTCATAAAATGCGCTTAATGACCAATAACCCAACCAAACGTGCAGGCTTGATTGGCTATGGCTTAGAAATTGTTGAAAATGTAGGCCTGGCTGTTAAACCCAATCCGCATAACAAAAAATATCTGGATACCAAGCGCGATAAAATGGGCCATGAGCTCAAGTAAGAGCCAGAGATGTGGCAGATATCCCGTAAGGGCAATCCCTTGTGGTTGCCCTGATTCCATGTAACCAATCTGATACCAATGAACCCGCTATATCTAAAATACCTCATCACTGCCAAAAAAAAGCAAGCAGAAAACAAAAAGTTTTTAGAAAAACTGAAGAAACAACGCATGGTAGGATTGGATCAGATCATGAACAATCTGCATGATGAAGCCTTCAAGGAAATTGATTGCCTGCAATGTGCCAATTGTTGCAAAACTACTGGGCCTTTGCTACTCAGCAAAGATATTGACCGCCTGGCCAAAGCGCTTAAAACAAAGCCTTCGTTATTTGCCGAACAATATTTAAAGATTGATGAAGACCAGGACATCATTTTTAAATCTATGCCCTGCGTTTTTTTAGGCGATAATCATCATTGTAATGTATATCAGCACCGCCCCAATGCATGCAGGGAATATCCGCATACGCAGCAAAGAGATCAGTTGCAAAAACTAAAAATTACATTTAACAATACACTCATATGCCCCGCTGTTGCAAAAGTTGTTGAAGAATTGAAAAAAAGCTTTTAAAATGAATTGATTTTTTTTTGTATTCAACCCATATACCAAAACAAATAAACCAGCAGCCCTTGCAGGAGCATGGTTCCATCTAATATTCCAAAATGGTAATCCGGGATTTTTCCAATTGCTTTTACATTCAAAAACAGGAAGGTACTTGCGGCAGAAATTACAAGTGGATAAAGCAAAGAATAGGAATTATGCGTGATATAGTGGAACAAACAAATAACAAAAAAAATACCAAGAAGTATATTTGAAAGTCTGTAAGCTCTGGTTTCACCTATTAACAAAGGGATTGTTTTCAATCCAGATTGTCTGTCAATTTCCATATCCCGGATGTCGAAAGGAATTGTAATAGCAAAAATAAACAGGAAACGTTCTGTTAAAATTAGAACAATGTGGTTTGTATTAAACGAATTCTCTGATTGAATTACTGGTAAAAGTACTGTAATTGTTGACCACACAAAGGCAATCAGGAATATTTTTAAAAAGTGAATTTCTCTTAATCTGAATATATTTTTTTTAACTTTATAAACCGGCATAGAGTAAAATACAGTAATTAAAGCAATCGGAGCAAGGGTAATCAGTACTCCTTTTTTAGCAAAAAACAGGGAGATTACAAACCCAATTACAGAAGCAGCAACCAGGGCATAGAAGAGCAACAGATGCTGCTTGACCCAACTATGTTTATCGCTGTTTAATGCTTCTTTGTTTGTAATTACAGTAACAAAACGATGAAGGTTATATTCAAACAAAGTGGCAAAAAAAATAATAAATAAATAAGGATGCCACTGGGGTCTCATGCCCAGTTGAATCTGGGTTTCAATAGCAAGAAAAACCGCTGCAACCGATATAAATATATTTGATTTGAGCATTGGCGTTTAATTCCGGATCAGGGAATTCGAAGATATTTATGGGTTTGCAAACTTATCTTCCATTTTGGATTTTGTTTTACATACTCAATAATCTGGGGCAATATTTTTTCTGCCTGATCCCATTCGGGCTGCAGGTATAATTTGCACGAATCCGGAACCATGACAGCATGCTTTGCGGCCCAGTCAAAATCGCTTTTGTTAAATATCACTACTTTTAATTCATTTGCATGCAACAATACTTCAGGCAAAGGCGCTTTAAATTTTTTGGGTGATACACAAATCCAGTTCCATTTGCCGCTTAAAGGATAAGCACCTGAGGTTTCAATATTGGTTTCAATTCCTGCCTGCTGAAAACTTTTAGTAAGCAATTCAAGATTATGCATTAACGGCTCCCCTCCTGTTATCACAACCATTTCGGCTGTTGTTGCCTGAACCCACTGAACCATTTTTGTAATTTCTGTTACAGGATGTCTGGATGCATCCCAGCTGTCTTTCACATCACACCAAACACAACCTACATCACAACCTCCCAGCCGGATAAAATATGCAGCCCTTCCTGAATGATAGCCTTCCCCCTGGATGGTATAGAAATGCTCCATTAATGGTAAGGATAATATTTGTATGCCGGTATGCGGGAAATTGTACATGCTTTAATTTAAATTTACCCTGCAAAGATATGCAATTGATAAGAAGGTTTAATAATAAAGCATAATTGCTCTTATCTGCTTTATACTTTTAAAACAAGCTGAAATCATAGCAGCATTTCATGATTTTTTTTTATAAAAATTTAATAATTGAATTATTTTAAATCATAAATTTATTGGATTTAATAGTATGAAAAATCTGATTTTAGATGCTAAACATGTTTATTGTCATAAAATAACTCCTTCTGTAAAAAATATTTTCATCTTTATTTAAGCATATTTAATAGGTTCCAGCCTATTAATCAATTAATTATGTACTATATATATTTTTCATCCGTTTTTAATCATTGATATTCTGCTTTTAATTCATTTAAATTTACTATCAAATTTAAAGCTATAAACTTATGAAATCAATTTTTACATTGATCACAATGGTCGTATTGACCCAGTTATTAAATGCCCAACCCAAGCAACCTCCAAAACCACCTCCGGCACCACGCACGGTAAGTAAACCTGCAGGACCATTGCCTTATGCAATGAAGAAAGATGTTGAAGAAGCACTGGCAGGACTCAGTTCCCAAATCAGGTCCGTTTCTGCAAATACAAGTGGCCTTCGCAGTATGATCTCTGCTAAAGATGAGAGTATCGACAGGCTGGTAACACAAATGGCTAAAGTTGAAGATGTGCTTAATTCAACAAATTTCAAAATTTCAATGACTTCCGATTCATTAGATCAAACGCGTTTTTCTGTTGAAGAATTCAGAAAAAATACCGATACCAATATCAAGAAACTTGAAGAATCAATCAGTATGGCAATGATGATAATTTGGATATTGTTGGGAATAACTGTTTTATTGCCTGTACTCGTTTTTATTATCATGAATAAAAAGCTGGATAATTTAAAAAGTTATATGAACAGTCAAAACTTTTCAATTGAATCCAAGCTTGCCGAAAATCTGGAAACCAATAGTGACCTGATGAAAAAGGAAGCAAGAAGTCAGCGTTTATATACAGATACAGAAGTTAATATTATAAAAGCCACTGTTTCAAAAAGCCTGAAAGGAGAAATGGAAAAAGTTGCCGAAGAGATTATTAAGCTTAGAGAAGAAATCAGAAATTCCGGTAATACTGATGATTCATCCGGGCCCGAATAATAAGTTAAATTTAATTGTACAAAAGAGAATCACTGGTTACAGCCGGTGATTTTTTTTTTATACTTATTGATGAAAAACCTTAGATGACGGCACCCTATTTATCCTTATCTTTGTGAATGAAAATGCAACCGGGAACAGATATTCAATTGGCCAAAACATTGCTCCTGCAGGGGGAACTTGTAGCAATACCTACAGAAACTGTTTATGGACTTGCCGCAAATGCATTTAATGGAAACGCGGTTGCGAAAATATATTCAATTAAAAACAGGCCGCAGTTTAATCCCTTGATTATTCATACAGATAAGCTTGAAAAATTAGCTGAGTGGGGAATAAATTTACCAGAACAAGCCCTGGTTTTGGCAAAACAATTTTCACCTGGACCATTAACATATGTTGTTAAAAAATCTGCTTTCATTCCGGATATTGTTACGGCAGGTCATGATTCTGTTGCAGTAAGAATACCAAACCATCCGCTTACACTCCGTTTGCTTGAACAACTCGAATTTCCACTGGCTGCGCCCAGTGCCAACCCTTCAGGTTTTATCAGTCCCACTACAGCCCAACATGTATTTGAACAACTGGGATCTAAAATTCCATACATATTAGATGGCGGACCTTGTATAGTTGGTCTTGAATCAACAATTATTTCATTTGTTTCTGAAAGGCCTGCTTTATTGCGGTTGGGCGGATTAACGGTAGAAGACATCGAAAGTGTTTTGGGATCAAGCCTCGATAAAAGTTTACTCATTAACAACGACAATCCATTGTCGCCGGGGATGCTGAGCAGGCATTATTCACCTGCTAAAAAAATGGTAATTGGAAACGTTGCAGATTATCTGGATAATTATTCCACAGATAAAATTGCGGTCATTCATTTTTCGGAACCCGATGTTTTTTTACCGGAAACGAACCAATTTATATTGTCACCAAATGCCGATTTAAATGAGGCCGCGCAAAAACTTTTTGCAGTAATGCGGCAGGCAGATAAGTTGGATGTGGAGATTATTATTGCGGATGAATTTCCTGGTACCGGACTTGGAAATGCAATCAATGACCGGCTAAGACGTGCGTCGGTTCTATAAATAAAAAATATTTCATCATGCTGGAACCTGCTGTTGTTGAGCGTACTTTTCAAATTATAAACTATTATTGCATATGCGAATTGTATTTTTAGGAACCCCTGATTTTGCTGTGGCTTCATTGGCCGCCATAAAAGAAGCAGGATATAATATTGCAGGTGTTGTAACTGCACCCGATAAGCCTGCAGGCAGAGGAATGCAATTGCAACAATCGCCGGTAAAAAAATATGCGGTGCAAAACAATCTGAAAGTATTACAACCGCTTAAATTAAAAGACCCTGTTTTTATAGATGAACTGAGAAGTTTGAATGCAGATTTACAGGTTGTAATTGCATTTAGAATGTTGCCCGAAGTGGTATGGACCATGCCGCCCAAAGGAACCATAAACCTGCATGCATCACTATTGCCCGATTACAGGGGGGCAGCACCCATCAATTGGGTTATTATTAATGGTGAAACCAAAACTGGAGTTTGTACTTTTTTTCTTAAACACGAAATAGATACCGGGGATATTGTACTTAAGGAGGAACTGCTGATAGATGAAGAAATGAACGCTGGTGAATTGCATGATCAATTGATGGTACTGGGTTCAAAAGTGATTGTTAACACTTTAAAATTGATTGAAGCGGGTGAGATTAAAGGAATTCCGCAGGGCCCGGCTTCAAACAAAATTGCCCCGAAAATATTTAAACGCGATTGTTTCATACAATGGGATCAAAGCGGCAAAAAAATTTATAACCTGATACGGGGTTTAAGTCCGTACCCGGCTGCCTATACGACCCTTGACGGGAAACATGTTAAAATTTTCAAGGCAAAATTTGAACCCATGACACATGTAGACAAGTTGGGTACCCTATACAGTGACCATAAAACCTTTTTAAAAATTGCCTGTAAAGATGGTTATATCCATTTGTTGGATGTGCAAATGGAATCAAAAAAAAGGATGAAAATTGAGGAATTTCTGAGAGGATATCAACCCTGATTTTGAGGCTCATTTTTAAAAATATTATTTTACTTATTTGAGGTTAACCGAATAAAATAATGTTTATAATTTTACACCCATTTCATCCAATACATGTTGTGCTTTAGCCACTTTCTGCAGCACCCACAAAACATAACGGATATCAACTGCCACACTCCTGCTGTACGACTCATTCCAGGCGTAATCATTAATGGTAGCGGTATAAGCCCTGTCAAAATTTATTCCTACCAGATTACCCCAGGCATCTAAAACCGGACTGCCACTATTGCCCCCGGTAGTATCCAGATTGTATAAAAAATTAACCGGTAATTCATTTAAATCAGGATGAATCAAAATTCCATAATCCTTCATGGCATATAAATCTTTAATAACCTGCAGCAATTCATAATCCTTTCCATCTTCTTTTTCTATCACACCTTTAAGGGTTGTAAACGGATTGTTCCATTCGGCATCGTTCGGATAATATCCCCTTACACGGCCATAAGTAAAACGCAATGTAGCATTGGCATCCGGTATGAATTGCTTTTGTTTAAATGCACTCTTGGCATCCGTATATCCTGCCAGCAAACTACTCAACTTGCCTTCCCTGATTCGATCTATTTCATCATATCTGTTTATTTCGGTATTAAATCCGGCGGCAAAATCAATTAATCCATCCTGTAAATTAAAAATCGCATCACTCGAATCGGATAATAATTTCAACATCAGTTTAACATCATTTAGTTTCGTTTTACTGTAAAGTTCATCAATATGTTCCTGTCTGAGTGCTGAGCCGGGATACTGTTTGTAGAAAGCGGTCACCGAAACCACTTCGTTGGCAGGGTCAAATGCCGTTGCATCCTTTAACATTTTCAATAAACAAGGCTTTTCCAGTGAGGGATCCATTTGACCATATAAACGATGGAAAGTCGTTTTTAACTTGGGTATCTGATTCTTGAGAAACCGTGTCTTATCTTCAGGATTTATGATTTCATCGTATACCTGTTTGTAATTATTCACAGCTGCTGCAAATTGAAGGGTTGGGGTGGCATTGTATAAATAATCGTAAAACAAATTTCTTGGGGCAAATTTTATTATTTCTTCATATAGCTTGTTAATCTCCGGAATTACATTTCCATATTGACTTTTCAACCCAGGGTTTGCATTGATAAAGTTCTGCATTTGGGTTTCTTCTTCAACTTTTTTTGCTGTTAAGCCCACCCTTCTGAAGCCTTGTAATTTACCCTTGAAGTTTTTTGTAGTATTGGCCAATGACTTTATTTTACCTGAATATTTTATCTGTAAACTGTCGCTTTCCTGGCCCAGTTCCTCCATTTTATTAATTTGCCAGTCGTATAAATCACTTACATATTTAAGCATATACTCTTCATGGTATTTATAAAAAGCTGCAGGTTGATTTCTATAAGTTCGTCCCGGATATCCGAGGACAAAAACAAAATCGTTATCATTTACGCCTTTAACATTTACCTTTAAATATTTGGCAGGTTTAAAGGGGATATTATTTTCATTATACTCAGCTGCACTTCCATCAGGTGCAACATAGGCTCTTAAAAATGCAAAATCTCCGCTATGGCGGGGCCATACCCAATTGTCACGCTCACCACCGTACTCCCCGATACTGCGTGCAGGCACATAAACCAGGCGAACATCTTTCAATAATTTATATCTGAACAACACATAGGTTCTGCCGGTAAACATCTCTGAAATTTCGCAAAGCAAACCTGGATTATTTTTATTTTCTGAGTCACTTACCGTTTTAATGTTTCCGGCAATTATTTTTATTCTTTCGGCTGGATCGTTGGTACTTTGTGTGCCCATTAATACCTGTGCCGAAACATCTGCATAACTGGATGTTATTTTGCAAACCAAGCCCTTGGCAGGAGATTCTTCCATACGTGTTTTTGCCAGAAAGCCGTTTTTAATAAAATTATTTTGAACCGTACTGATGGCCTGTACAAAACCAAAAGCGCAATGGTGATTGGTAACCAGCAATCCATCATTTGAAACAAATGAACCGGTACATCCGCCAACCCTTACAATTGCGTCAATTAAGCTTACTCCATTCGGATTGTATAAAGCAATCGGCTTCATTTTCAAGCCTGCTTTCTTTAATTTAATATTTTTCAATTCCGACAAGGGAAACATGCCCTCATCTGTTTTGTGACTGCTCAGCAGGAACATGGTGGTTACGGCAACCAAAGAAAGTAATAGTTTTCTCATAGTTGGCGAATATAGTAAACCTAAATTTATTTCGCGATATTGTATTTAAACTTACCCAGGTCATTCAAATTTGAATAACCGATAAAAGTGGCATTCTGCATATTTTTTGAACGTGCAAATTTCAAAAATACTTCTAATGTTTTCCAATAGTCATGATTGCGCTGTACATCCATTAAAACCAGATACCCCATAATAATATTTCCCGCCATTTCAACCAGCCTGCGTGCATGAAAATCAATAAATTCAGCATTCTGAACCACCACACGGGCCTCAGCTTCTTCATATTGTTCGGTCATGTGAACCAGAATATTTCTATACGATTCGGTTTCAGGTTTTATGGGCACATTCTCATATTCCTTCATACGGTTGAGGTAGGCACCTGTAGTTACCCCGCGGGTGGCAGCAACCACCTGCAATTGGGTAGTTCCTTCGTAAATAGAGGTAATTCGGGCATCCCGGTAAATGCGTTCTATCGGATAATCTTTCATAAATCCGGAACCGCCATGAATCTGCAATGAGTCATACGCAATCTCATTACAAAATTCGGAAGTTATGGCCTTGCCGAGCGGAGTGTACATGTCTGCCAGCTTCTGGTAGCTTTTCATCTCTTCTTTTTCTTCTTTCGAAAGGGATCTTTCGTTTGAAAGATGAGCTAAGGATTTATAAATATCAACATACCTTGCAGTTTCATATAAAAGTGAACGCGAAGCAGTAAGTTTCGCTTTCATCATGGCAAGCATTTCATAAATCGCAGGGAATTCAATAATCGGTTTTCCAAACTGGATTCTTTTTTGTGCATAGGAAAATGCCTCGCGGTAGGCAGCTTCACTGATACCCACAGATTGGGCAATAATCCCCATACGGGCACTATTCATCAACGACATCACATATTTAATCAAACCAAATTTTCGTTGTCCGCACAACTCAGCCGGTGCATCCTTAAACACCAGTTCGCAGGTTGGCGAACCCTTAATCCCCAATTTGTTTTCAAGTCTGCGAATGGTAATTCCTCCGTCATTTCTGTCGAAAATAAACATAGAAAGGCCCCGGCCATCCTGTGTTTTTTCTTCCGACCGGGCCAGCACCAGTGAAATTTCTCCTCCTCCGTTTGTGATAAACCGTTTCACCCCATTCAGCAACCATACTTTCCTGTCTTCATCGAAATGTGCTTTTAACATTACCGCCTGCAAATCGGAACCCGCATCAGGTTCGGTTAAGGTCATTGCCATGGTATCACCGGTACATACACGTCTCAGGTATTTTTCTTTCTGGGCCTCATCTGCATAATCATTAATGGTTTCTGCGCAATCCTGCAATCCCCAGATATTCGCAAATCCGGCATCTGCTCTTGAAACAATATCAGCTGCCATTACATAGGGTACAATAGAAAAATTAAGCCCGCCGTATTTTCTGGGTAATGATATTCCCATCAGGCCCGCTTTCACAATGGCGTCGATATTTTCTTTTGTACCTTTTGCATATTCAACTTTTCCATCTTTCAAGGTGGGTCCGTCATGGTCCACAGATTCGGCATTGGGGGAAATTATATCTGCACAAATTTCTCCTGCAATTTCCAGTACCTGTGCGTAGCTATCCATCGCATCTTCAAAATCCTGAGGTGCAAAATCAAATTCGTTTTTATCTTTATAAAAGTCTTCCTTCAATTCAACAATCCTTTGCATTAATGGATGATTCAGGTGAAATTTCAGATCGGGATTATCTGTAAAAAAATTTGCCATGATTTTTTTGGATTAATTTTATTTGGAATTCTCTTTAAAATATCGGATCATTTTTGGAATTACATTTTCAACTTTCCCCTGAATCACATAATTCGCAATTTTATTAATGGGGGCATTCACATCATTATTAATTGAAATGATGATACTGGATTCCTGCATTCCTGCAAGGTGCTGAATTTGTCCGGATATTCCACAGGCAATATATACTTTGGGCCTTACGGTAACTCCGGTTTGCCCTACCTGCCGTTCGTGTTCAACAAACCCGGCATCAACAGCTGCGCGTGTGGCACCAACTTCACCTCCCAGCAAACTGGCAAGCCGGTGCAACAAACCAAAATTTTCTCTCGATCCTACCCCAAATCCGCCGGCAACAATAATGGAAGAATTCTTTATATTGATTTTGGATTTTTCGATATGTCTTTCAATAATTTTGATGGCAAAATCGGTTTTATTAAAATAGTTTTTTACATCCAGATGAATCACTTCACATGTGTGTTTTGGATCAGATATTACCTTGCGCATTACGCCTTCACGCACAGTTGCCATTTGAGGGCGGCAATCCGGATTGATAATGGTTGCAATAATATTTCCTCCAAATGCAGGCCGGATTTGATATAATAAATTTTTGTAAATTTTCTTTTCCTTTTTATCTTCATGATCCCCGATTTCGAGCTCAGTACAGTCGGCAGTTAGTCCACTGCCCAATGCCGAAGATACCCGTGGACCCAAATCGCGGCCAATTGTAGTAGCACCCATCAGAACAATTTGAGGCTTTTGCTCTTTGAAAAGTTTAACCATTAAAGAGGTATGCGGCAATGTGGTGTATGGTGACAGGCGCTCATCTTCAGCTTTAAACAGAATATCCACTCCATAGGGAGCAATTTCTTTTTCCAGGCCATCCAAATTATTTCCAAACAACAATGCTTCGAGTTTACAGTTAAGCTGATTAGCCAGGTTGCGACCCTTACTGAGTAACTCAAAACTAACATCCGCTATCTTACCCTCTTCAAACTCGCAATATACAGTTACGTTATTCATAAAATATATTTAGATGTTTAACCAATAATATGTGAATCAATAAGCTCTTTCATTAATATGCCAATGTCTTCATCCAGATCTTCAATACGTTTCGAATCTTTTGATTGAAAAACAATATTGTCAACTTTCTTAACTTTGGTTGGAGAACCCGCCAGTCCCAGTTGTGCGGTATCGCATTTTATATTTGAGATACCCCATTCTTTTATATTTAAATGCGTGTGTGATGATGATGAAGCAAGGTAATCTCCGCCTGTTTCCTGTTGTTTGCTCATGGTGGTAGCATGCTTGTATTTCATGAGCCGTTTTGCATTTCTTGGGCGGCAGGGTGCTGCCGAATTGTTTACGGTTATCAGAACAGGCAGGTTACATGCTACAATTTCAACACCCTGCTCCAGCCTCCTTTTTACAGTTACCTGCTTTTTGTTTAAGGAAACAATTTCTTCGCAATATGTTATTTGAGGAATTCCAAGTTTCTCAGCAACCTGCGGACCCACCTGGGCTGTGTCGCCATCAATTGCCTGCCTCCCGCAGATAATGATATCAAAATCTCTGATCTCTCTGATGGCACATGATAATGCATAGGATGTTGCCAGTGTATCGGAGCCGGCAAATGCACGGTCAGTTAATAAAATTCCATCGTCGGCACCCCGGTAAAAACCTTCCCTTAAAATTTCAACGGCACGAACCGGCCCCATTGTAAGAAGGGTTATGGTTGAATCTTTAAACAGATCTTTAATACGTAGTGCCACTTCAAGTGCATGCAAATCCTCGGGATTAAATATGGCGGGTAAAACAGCCCGGTTTACAGTACCGTCAGCTTTCATGGCATCTTTGCCTACATTGCGTGTATCGGGTACCTGTTTGGCAAGAACAATTATTTTGAACGCATCCATAGATTTCAGTATTATTGAATCTACAATGGTAGCTGTTGTTTTGTCCTTAAAGTATGATGTCAGTCATATAAAACACCATTAAATCAAATAATTTTTATGATAAAACCGACACAGAGCTTATATGTTATTTTTGATCCGCTTTAGGTTTAATAAACCAAAGAATTCAGACTGGTTTTTACAATCAAATCGGCATCCAGACCGGTGAGTAACGCGGGTATTATTTCATTAACCAGTGAGGGCTCGTAATGTGTTTTCACCTTAATATAATTTGGGGTAAAACCAAACATCATTTCCCCGTCATTTTCAGCTTCCCAAAGCACGGGATAGGTCTTGCCAATATGCTGTTCATAATAAAACCGTTTTTTCTTTTCCGATAAAATATGCAGCATTTTACTTCTTTCCGACCTCAAATTCAAACTTACTTTTCCGGGTAATTTAATTGCGCTTGTATTTTCGCGTTCACTATAGGTAAAAACATGCAAATATGAAATATCCAGCTGATTTAAATACTGGTAAGTTTCCAGAAATAATTCCTGAGTTTCTCCCGGATAACCCACAATCACATCAACTCCAATACAGGCATCAGGCATCAGCTTTTTTATTTTGTTCACCCGCGATGTAAAAAGTTGTGTTTCATATTTTCTTCTCATACTTTTTAACAGATCATCTGAACCCGATTGAAGCGGAATATGAAAGTGAGGCACAATTTTTTTTGAAGCTGCCGCCAGCTCAATTATTTCATCACTCAGCAAATTGGGCTCAATACTGCTGATTCGCAACCTTTCCAAACCTTCAATCATTTCAAGGGCCTGTAATAACTGGTAAAAATCCTCATCTGTATTTTGTCCGAAATCACCTGTATTTACGCCCGTAAGCACAATTTCTTTGATGCCCTGTTCAACAATTTCCTGAGCCTGAATGATCACATTTGAAATGGTATCGCTTCTGCTTTTTCCCCTTGCCAGAGGGATGGTACAAAAAGAACAAAAATAATCGCAACCATCCTGAACCTTTAAAAAAGTGCGGGTACGATCGCCAATCGAATACGATGAATGATAATCTATAACCTCTTTTATTTTTCCTTCTTTTATTTCTGCAATTTCCTTTTTAGTACCGTCGCCAATAAACCGGGCAATATTAAATTTTTCTGCTGCTCCCAATACCAGGTCAACACCTTCAATTCCGGCAATCTCTTTAGGCTTTAGCTGTGCATAACATCCAATTACTACAATAAATGCATTTACATTCTGGCGTAAGGCTTCTTTTACAATTTTCTTACATTTCTTATCCGCATGATCTGTTACCGAACAGGTATTAATAACATACACATCTGCACCTTTGTGAAAAGGCACTTTTTGATAACCTTCTTCCACCAGATTTCTTCCAATGGTGGAGGTTTCGGAGAAGTTGAGTTTACAGCCCAGTGTATAAAATGAAACCGTTTTTTGCATAAGTGTGCGAATATCATTCAAAAAGACTCATTTTCCCTTTTTTTTGTTAATTATTACACATTAAGAGATTTTTAAGCAACTTTTATTTACAATTTCGTATCTTTCCCATTGAAATATTAACCTATGAGGAAGTCTTTTTTATTGTTTTTTCTTATAATTCAATTATTTTCATACGGACAAAATTGTAGCATTGAGGTTTCTACCAATATCGTTTGTGTTAGCAATACCCTTTTATTTTCTCTAAAATACGATGCGGGTTATAATCCGGTTTCCTATAACTGGAATTTTGGTCCTGGCCAGGGAACAAGCTTACAATCAACTCCGGTTCACCAATACAATAACAGAGGAGTTTTTACCCCAAGTGTAACCGTGGTATTTTCAAATTCATCAACATGTACCGTTAATGGTCCTCCAATAAAAGTAATGGACAACCCAAAAGCCAACTTTAATATTACAACTTCAACCATTCAGTGTTTTAAATACAATCAGGTTTGCATTAAAGACAATTCAACTATTGGATTGGATAATGCACCATTTAAAAGCAGGTTGTTTTATTTTGGGGATGGAGATTTTGATACCACACATCCTTCAAGCGGCTCAAATATTTGCCATGCCTATACAATTCCGCTTGGAGGACTTTACACTTTGGTACTTGAAGTAACCGACACCAATAATTGTATGGACCGGATTCAAATGAACGATGTAATAACAGTCTGGGCAAAAATGCAGGACATTGTGTTCAAAACAAATTATTCAGTGCAGTGCAACAAAACACCGGTATTGTTTAATAATACATCAAAAATCCCATTATCACAGGTTAAGAACTATAAATGGGATTTTGGAGACGGGGCAACATCCACTTCTCCCTGGACGAATTTTACACACCTGTATACACAAACAGGAGTATTCACAGCCAGGTTAAGCGTTGAAGACTTAAATGGGTGCAAAGATACCTTTACCCTGAATCCGGCGGCGGTAAACTTAATTATTGACAGTACCATTTATTTAAGCCGGACTGCCTCCTGTTATTACGCAAATGGTTTCACCATCCAGTCAAAAAATGGAGCCCCTTCTATAGTATACTGGGCATTTTATAAAGTAGGTAATCCTACCCGGATTGACTCTCTGCTTAATGTTAATTACGACTCAGTAC
Organism: Bacteroidota bacterium; assembly: GCA_030680835.1. Classification (GTDB taxonomy): domain Bacteria; phylum Bacteroidota; class Bacteroidia; order UKL13-3; family UKL13-3; genus B1. The sequence goes on along the minus strand of JAUXUD010000088.1, from coordinate 1,016 downwards.
ATTTTGATGAATGCGGGCTTTATCAAATAAGAATGTATGTTAAATTAGGAACCTGTTTTACCCGAACGGATACCCTGGTAAAAGTTTATGGTCCCAAATCAGTGATAGAAACGCTAATGGATCCAATAGGTGGAAGTGTTCAGTGTGAAATTAACGATACGGTTTATTTCAGACAACCACCGGGGGATCATTCCTGTTTTTACCAGAATGCGCATAGATACCGGATGTGGGATTTTGATGACCCCTGGGCTTTACCCTGCACAACAGATACTAAAAATGGGATCAACGTAAATGTAAACTGCCGTTATAGTAAAGACAGTATCCCGGTAAAACATTTTTATAAACCGGGGAAGGAAGGATGTTATTACCCGAAATTAATTTTAAGAGATACCATTATGGGTTGTTCAGACACCAGCAAAACAGCCCTAAAACTAACACAGCCGGATGCAGGGTGGGACAGCACAATTACTCCTCCCAGAAGGGGTTTGTACTGGACTGGCAATGCCTGTTTATTAAGTACCATCCATTTTTTTCTGGATGAAACTTTACCGATTTGCGGAAGGGAAAGGGCCTGGGTTATGCAGGACTCTGCATGTCCAAACGCTACCTGGACACCAATTGATACACTGGTTAACTGGTTTGATTTAACCTACACTTCAACCTGCAATCCGCAGGGTTGGGTAACCGTTGGTTTAATAATTAAAAATGGCAAAGATAAAAACGGGAAGCCTTGTTATGACACAGCCTGGTATCATCACTTTTTTAAATTATTGCCTCTTGAACCTACGTTTTCTGTGGTAAGAATCAATACAGGTTGTGGCCCCTGGATAATAAAACTTAGCATGATGGATTCCATTCAGGACAGTTTAACAAGAGCAATATTTAATATCAATAATGAATATAATATTATAAAGTATTTCGGCCCAACAGATTCGGTTATTTCCAGCCAGTATATTACTTTTAACAAGCCCGGCATCAAAAGGTTTATTGTGCAGTTAACCAATACAAGAGATTGC
>JAUXUD010000049.1 GCA_030680835.1 Bacteroidota bacterium | reverse complement strand
TTTTATTTTCCATCTCATTAAATTCTCAAACACCAGTTACGGGTTACAAGATTTTAGATACGGCAACCGATTTTAAACTGAAGGGTGTGGATGGGAAAATGTATTCACTTGCATCGTTTAAAAATACAAAAGGGTTTTTGATAATTTTTACCTGTAACCATTGCCCCTTTGCTCAGGCCTATGAGTCGAGGATTATTGCCTTACATAAAAAGTATGCAGCTAAGGGGATACCTGTAATTGCCATCAATCCCAACGATGCCGCTTTGGTACCTGAAGACAGTTACCCCAACATGGTGAAGCGCTCCAAAGAGCGTAAATACCCCTTTGTTTATTTGCATGATGCTACACAAAATATTGCGAGAGCATACGGTGCAAAAAGAACCCCGCATGTATTTTTTTTGGATGCCAAAAGAACGATTCAATACATGGGGACCATTGACGATAACTTTGAGGAACCCACAGAGGTTAAAGAAAAATATCTGGAGAATGCATTGGATGCTTTTTTAGCCGGGAAACCCATAATACTTACACAAACCAAGGCTATTGGCTGCGGAATCAGGTGGAGGAAGTGATTTTAGAAAAGTAATGTAAAACCAGACTTACTTTTTGAAAATTTTTCTAATTCCACTTCATAAAATTTAATTTGCTGGCGACAAATAAATTCTCTAAAAATATCCGGATTCTCTTTCTCTTCAGTTTCATTTAACACATCAATATATTCTGCCCTATCCTCAGTGAAAATTTTAATCAGGGGTTCTCCATGATACAATTGAATGTAATTCATTAACATTCGCGCTGTTCTGCCATTGCCATCTCCAAATGGATGAATATTTACAAAATTGTAGTGTATGTCGGCGGCTAACTTAATTATTTCATTATCTTTAACGATGTCGATCCTGCTGTTAATATAGTCGGCAAGTTGCGTTAATAACCCGGAAACTTTTGTAAAATGAGGGAAATACTTTTTATCAACATAAACCATTGCCAACCTCAAATCCCCTTTTGAGGTATCAAAATCTCCCGAAATAGTGCTAATTTTAGTACCTGTCGAATTCATTACAAAAGAACCAATCTCTTTTATAAATTCTATTGATATTTTTCTTTTGTTTTTTGCGGCATCTTTAATCATTAAAAACGCATTGTAATGGTCTTTAACCATTAAATGGTCTGTTAATGGTTTACCTTGTGCCGTAATATTATTCTCTATAAGAATCTTGGTATCTGTCTCAGTTAATGAACAGCCTTCAATTTTTGAGGAATTATAAACAATGGAAATCATACAGAATTTTTCATAATCAATCGAATCCATAATTCGTTGATTTATGTATTGTTCCCTTAATTTTACAAGCTGATCCCACATGGCTATTTTTTTACAAATGTAATAGAAATTATATTGTCTTGAAATGTCAGGGTTAAATTTAAATATTTTGCAAAATTTTAGTTGCCATTTAAATACCCATTTTCCATTATTGCAAGTTTTTTCATTACTAATTTTACAAAAAATAAACAAGCAAAGTAGCGTCATACTTGCTATTTACAAAGAATACCTTTATTTCGGCATCATATTTACTCCTCGTAAAATACCACACATTCTTTTTGGCCTTGTAGCGGGTATTTGTAATTTTAACAAGGGCTTTGGCCTCGTGCTTGTTATTGGTCAAATAAACCCTGTAAGTGGCTTCATAACGGTTATGGGTTATGTAAACCCGCTGGGCATGGGAGAGGTGGGTTAGGAGGAATGTGAAAGCAATTATTATTAATTTTTTCATACCTATTAATTAATTTCCTTTTTATATTTCTGTAAAAGATATTTTTTATTCGGTGTTAAATCAATTTTTATATTTTTTAGTTTGTTAATAAATTCCTCTTTATGTTTTAAATTTTTATCATTTTCTAAAACAGAATCAAGTTCTACGGTACCAAGAAAGAAATCTTTAAATTTTTTCTTTTCCTCCATAATAAATTTAATTCTGGCATCATAAGTATCTTGTAAAAAAACTTGATAAACGCATAGGTTTTCAGGTTTATCTATGTTTTCTCCACGATAAATTCTTCCGTTTCTTTGGTCTATCACGGCAGGATTATAATGTCCATCGTAATGAATTATTGTATCACAAAAATCATCAAAATCTAATCCCTCATTGCCAACTTGACTTATTAGTAATAATTCTATTTCCTTTTTTCTATTATTCTTTTTTAATTCTTCTAAAAGAGATTCTCTATCAATTGGTTTAACTTTAGCATCAATACCAATATCCTTAAAGTGTTCATCTGAACCAGCAATAATATTAAACTTATATTTAGTTTCTTGTTTAATTGCATTGGCAAATTCAGCAATTGATGGCAAAAACCTAAAGAAAATGGTTATAACACTTTTACTGCTGTTTAAATTGGCTTTACTCATTGTTATTTCATTTATCAGCTTAATAGTTTTGTTAATTTTTCTTGCACTTATCAGATTTTCATTATTAAATATTTCTTTTATTTTCGTGTACTCTTCATGCTTCGCTATATTTATTTTCTTTTCATTAGTTCTTTTATCGGTAGTGTATTTTTTATTGAAAGCACCATCGCTTGAAACCAATTGTGAAAGTTTTGTAGGGTACATTTCTTTTTCTTCTTCGTTTGTTACAGGAACTAAACTTCTAAGCATCAAATATTGAAGTTCTTCAAGTGGAGTAAGTTTAATTTCTATTGGTTCTACTTCGATAGGTTTTTTATTGTTCCTTACCATTACATCTCTTAAATAATCATTTAAACCTTCTTTTCGATGCGTTAGCTGGTTTTTAGTATAAAGGCTTTTAATATCTACATCTACAGACATTTTTTTATGTAATAGTTCTTTAAACTCATCAATTTGTTTGTCTATATTTTCACCATCTAAATTATCTTTTATTTCACGGAATTTAATTTCGGCTTCTTTTAGTTTATTTATTAGTATTTTTATTATCGTCCCTTCCTTTTTTGGAGTTTCCTTTTCAATCAAGCGCAGCATACTAAGCAAGTCTTCTAAACCATTTTGAAATGGCGTTGCCGTTAATAAAAGCACTTTTGCTTTAGGATTAGAGTTAAAAAGTGCTTGAACTTTTTTATACGACTCTTTATTCAAATCACTTTTAATATCTTCATTCGTAGAATTACTTTTAGCAATGTGAGCTTCATCTATAACAATGAAATCGAATTTATCTTCAGGGAATGGGTTTTTTCTTGAATAAGTATTTTTTTTGAAAATGTAGGTGTTGGTTTTTTTATCTTGGTATGCCTTTGGTAATAAGTTAAATGAAGCTAACCAAATACCATTATTTTCTTTTTCTTCTTTATCCCAATTCTCCCAAGTTTTTCTATTACATTTTTTGTGTTTACCGAAAAGAGAAATTAACAGTTCTTTTTTATCTTCATTATTTTGTTTGAATTTTGTTTGAAAAATAAAACGACTGTAATCGCAGATTTCCGGATTAATTATTTCACCTTGCTCATTTCTACATACATCTTTCCAAATCCATTTTGTTTGAATTGAACTATTGGCTAATATCAATACTCTAAAGCGTTTATTTTTTTTGCCTATGTATTTTTGCCTTTTACCTTGTTTTTTTCTTGTATAAGTAAAGGGATATGACTCTAAATATTTTTTAGATAAAATAGCTAATGTTTCATAGGTTTTTCCTCCACCAACTTCATCGGCTAATATTACTCCTCTAAGATGTTTGTATGAATTAGCTTCAATATTTTTATTTTTATTTGAATTCTCATTATAATACAAGGTTTGCCAAGCCATTGCAGAAGCATTAATTTGCTTTGAAATTGGTCTTTGTCCTAAAGGTTTCTTAGCTTTTCTTTTACCAGTAAGTAGTTCGCTAAAGGATACACTAATTTTTTTCTTGGTTTTCATTTACTTCTTTTAGCATATTAATTTTTATAGAATCAAATTCTTTGTGTTTATTAAGCATATTTTTTATTTTTTCAAGACAAATGATTTGGATATTTAAGTGTTTATTCGCTTTTATTAATTCATTTAAAAAATAATAAGTAATAAATAAGGAAGAAGATGTATTTGTTTCATCGTCTATTATTTTTTTAATTTCATTAATTTGATTTTCCCAAAAAATTTCTTTGTGAATTAAAACTTTGGTAAAGTAGAATATGTTTTTGAATTGTTGCTCTAAGAAAACTGGTTGAGTTATTTTTACTTGGCTTTTAGCGAACGATAAACTAATACTTTCATCTTTTATAGCCTCTTTTAATTTGGATGGAGAAATGCTTCTTAAGCCGTAGAAATTTGCTAATAAACTTTCTCCTTTTCTATCACTGCTATCTTTGTATTCTTCAAAGTCAAATACAACAATTGTAATATCTGAATCTCCAACTTTAAAAGTTATTTTATCATTCTTGTCGGCTTTTAATTTATTGGTAGAAAATAATTTTAAGTCTTTGTTTTCTTCAACACATACAATTTGTTTATTGTTTTGGAAAACAGATAATTGTGTTGGATTATAAATAAATGTTTTTATTGTTTTTTTGTGTATTAGTTCCGCCCAGGCGTATATTCCAGTTTCGGCATCTATAAGTTCATTAAGAGAATTGTCTTTTTCTGGAATATAGTTTATTAATTTTTCATCTTCTATATGCTCCCATAATTTATTATCAAACCATGTATCCATTTCATTTTTATTATCGAGATATAAAAGCATTCCGCATTCCATATTGGCACCTTGTTCTATCGTGTTAAAAAAACCTTGCATAGTGAAATTAGCTGAACCGATAAACAAAACAGCATTTTTTTCATATTCAATTAAAACTATTTTTGAATGAAAATTCTTTCGTTTTTTTATTTTTGAATGTGGTTGTAATATTTCAAAATTATTTAATTTAAATGGTTCTATGTATGCCCCGTCTCTTAAGTAGATTGAAATATTGGGACTTATTTTTTTTAGTTCTTTAAAATCATTTTCCGAATATTCTTTTGAAATAAACGGAGTAGCGATTTTTATACAAACTGCGGTACTTTTTTTTTGCTTCTGAATAAATGATTTTAATGATTGAAAAATTGATTTATCTAAATTATGTACAAAGCAAAAATTAGCATTTGGGTTAGTTTGAATAACCTTTTTATACTCTAATTTGGAAAGAGTATCATTAAACGCTCTTGAATTATTTATTAATGGATGTTTTTTAAATCTACTTATGTATTCAATAATAGACATAAATAAGTTTAGTTCATCTGGATCATCATATTTTATTATAATTTCGTAAGCAATTTCCTTTTCATTTATAAAACTTTTGGTAGATAAATTTGTGCTACCAACAATTATTTTAGCACTTTTTTCTCCTTTTAGTAAAGCTAATTTTGGATGAAAACAATTATTGGTTTTTACTGGTAAACAAACAATTCTACTGTTATCATTGTATACAATTTTTTTTCCCTGAGTATAATCATGTAATATCAATATGCTACCTGAAGTTGCATCTGCTAATTTATCAATAACCTGTGTATTTAATGTGAAAGTAAGATATATGCCCACATTATGCGGAAACTCTTTAATTGCTTCGAAAAAATCTTTTGTTTTAACCATTATCGAAGTTCTTTTAATAATCTTTTGAAAGCATAATGGCGATAGTTGAAAAAATATTTTTTAATAAAATCGTTGATTGAATCATCTTCTTTTGCTTCCGCTAATTCATTGACCCTTGATTTGTATTTATCCCAAGAATCTCTAAAATTACTTAACTCTGATTGCGTGAAGCTTTTCTTAAAACTGTATTGATTGTTATCATGGTCAAACCATTTACTATTTGCTTTGAATTTAAAATCTTGTTCAACTTTAATTTTGTATTTTTTAATAATGTTATCAATTTTTTCAACCTCTTTCCATTTGATAACACATTCTTTATCATTCATCAAATCTGCTTCAACTGCTTCAACAAATTTTGAGAACCAAATATTGAGTTCAAAAAAAGGTAAAGATTTATTTTCCAAAATATCTTTTAAAAAACTATCAGCTTCAAAACCATTTCGTTTAAAATGTTTATCAATAATTTGAAAATACAGATGTTCACTTTTTTTACTAATCGCTTCTTTTAATTCATTCTTAAATTCTGTTTTTAATGTGCCTGTTAGCAAATGATTGTTGAATAATGAATTTGAAACTTGCAGTTTTTTTAAAAGTATATCAACTTTTTTAGTGTCTCCCTTTTTCTCTTTTTTGTATGCTTTAGGATTATCAATAAATTCTTTTAATAAATAAATTTCGTTATTCATTTTCGTCAAGTATTTATGTAAAGTGCTTTTAGGCATAAACTTATTATCACCATCTGTGTATATGGCAAAGCAATTTTGTTTTACAATTCTATTTCCTGTAGATAAGTCAATTTCAACTTTTATTTTGCTGTTTCCTATTATCGAATGTCCTCTTAAATTATTTGAATTATTTTCAACTGTATTATTTGCCTTATGTTTCCAACTATAAACAAGGAGTTTTTCTAATCTATTTTTTATTTCTTCCTTTTGTTTTTGAGATTTATTTTGATAGTATTCTCTTAAAATATTTTTTACATAAGCAACAAATAAAAAATAGGAGGGCTTTGCAACAGTTCCTGAGAAGGGTAAGTAATTTTCACCTAATTTCCTGGAAAAATTATCAAAACCAAATGGGTCTCTCTCCCCCTGCACAAATGAAACTTGTTTAACTATAAAAATATTCTGATCTGAGTTCATAAAACTTGATCATAATCAAAAATGTACACTATACTTTCCATATGGATTGAGCGTTAACAAAAAGCAGTTTATTTTTTTACCAAATATATCTTTTTTTATTGAATAATTACAACTAATAAAACTGTAATTATTAACAAATAAATAGAATAATAAGCGACCATTTCAGTGAATTCAAAATAGTGCCCTTTGCGCCACCTTTGCGCCCTTTGCGGTAAACAAGATAATTCAATCGTAACAAAGTATCTAACGAAGACTTAGCCGCTATGCACTACTGTTATTCTTTAATAAATTTCTTAACTACAATTTCGCTTTCGGTATTCACCTCAATAAAATATATTCCCATGGGTAATGCACTTATATCAAGCTCCAAATTGTTTTGGTTTTGGAATTGAGAATGCATCATTTGTCTTCCCTGTATATTTAAAATACGGATATAAGTTTCTTCTGAATTTTCGGTATTTGCAATGGTAATTTTATCACTTGACGGGTTCGGATATAAATTAAATATTGTATTTTCTGAACCTGGTTCAGAAACGGATGAAATGAGGTTATCAAAACTTAAATTATCAACATAGAGTACCGAATTGCCATTGGGAACACCGGTAGGACTACTTGGATAAAATGCCATCATATACATCATGGCACTGTCGGCAGAAGTATATGTAAGCGGGAGCGTAAAAGAGGTCCATGTTGAGGTACTGATTCCGGATTTAAATGTGAAGTAGTTAACCATGGTACCATTTTTAAAAAGTACAATACGGATAAACATAGTATCATTATTGAGGGGTGCATATTTATAATATCCGCAAAGGCTGTTTGGGTGCCCGGTAATAGCGAATGAAGGCCGGAAAGGATATGCGGTATCCGTCGTAGCAATACCAAATCCACCTGTCAAACGAGTCAAAGAAGTATTGTTTTCAAGTCTCACAGAAAAATTCCCAACTGTCAGGGGGAAATGATCGGTGGATCTTGTACAGGAATAAAACGGACCTGTACAAACGGGGTTCGAAGTAGCCCATTCATTAGGGTATTGGTAGCTGCCACTCGGCCCCACAGCAACTGTTGTCCACGATTCAAATCCGCTATTAGGAATTTGCGCATTTGTCTTCATTGCGATTGCAAAAAAAACGAATAATAACAAGGTACATTTTTTCATCAGTTAATGTCAGTGATTTGAGTGCTGACTCCGCACTGTTAGGTTTGTTTTTATTTTTGTATAATAATTTTTTGTTTGCCTGTCCATTCACGCGATATAATTTCTACTACATAAATTCCGGTACTTAAAGCATCGATATTAATTTCCTGCCGGTTTTTAAATAATCTTACAGTTTTAACCAATGTACCTGTGATGGTATATATATTCAATAAAGTTTCATCCTTAAAATTTCCAGCTATATATACTGAAATAATTGATGAAGCAGGGTTGGGAAATACAGAAAATGAATTCAATGATTTGTTGGTTACTGATATGCCACTTGTTTGGGTTGAAGCAACATTTGAACGCGAAGAATTATATGATTTTGAAGGGTCGCAATTATTCGGACTCACTACTTCTACCTGGTAATAGAGATAACCGGTGTCGGGGCTTAAATCTGTGTATTGTGTATTACTTCCCGAAGAAGTTCCGATTAGATGCAAACTGTCGGGATATTTACCCCGAAATACATTATAGGTAGTGACTGTAAATCCTTCATATGCACCCCAGATTAAATTCCAGCTTGACCCCATTCCCTTGTTAATGGTTAGGTGCATGGTTTTATGTGCATTGCTTAAATTAGAATATAAGCCACACTTATCTCTTAAAGAAATCATGTACTTGTTTGATTGAACCGAAGGGAAAGAATTTACATCGCTAAACGTGCTGAAACTATTATAACTTAAGGCCCCGGCTCTTTGATAAACGCCTGTGCTATTGGTTTCTTTATGCACAAAAAATGAATCTATTGCCAATGATACAGGTTTATTCCAAACGATTAAATTCTTATTGTTTCCATCAACGCCTGCCATACAAATTTGTATCGCATTCATTGGGGTTGAAATCAGACTTACCGAATCGCTTGCGATGCATCCATTGTTTGTTGAAACCGTAACCAAATAGGTTTTATTGCCATATACCAATGCCACAGGATTTGAAATTTGATTACTGTTAAGTCCCGTTGCCGGGGTCCATAAATAAGTTAGGGTGTCGCCGCCTGCATAGTTCGTAAAGGTATTTAAATGCACGGTATCACCACAAATTATACTCCTGTCTGTTCCTTGTATCGTGAGTGGGTTCACAATAATTTTTACACTGTCAACAGCTGTGCAACCATTGGGTGTAGAAATGGTTATAGCATAAGTTTTGGTACTGTTAATTTTTGTAACGGGATGCTGCAAGGTATCGAAATTTAATCCGCTTGCAGGGTACCATCTGTAGCTTAATGTTCCAGCACCTGTATAATTTGAACCCACACTGTCCAATAAAACGCTTGTACCACATACTATAGTTTTATCTGTTCCTGCTTTTGCAACTAATGGATTTGCAAATACCATAACACTGTCTGTTGCTGTACATCCTTCAACGCTTGATACGTTTACAAAATATTGTTTATTGCCCGTGGTTGGACCTATTATACTTTGTGTAGGGTACCAGGTAAAAGTATATTTGTTTGATGTGCTTATCTGAAATGTTCTTGTGATCTGGGTATCCAGGCTGAAATAAATAATCTCCGAAATGCTATCCTGTGCAAATGGCAAAATTCTGATGATTAATGGAGGAGGAATCACCTTGGGTTTGCAGGTAAATGTATATATGCCATCAGGTAAATGGAAATATCCTGTTGTAGTTGTATTGTCGGTACTGCTAAACCAGGTTGTATTTGTTGAATCTTTTATATTCCAGCTTGAACCATTTTGAGATGCTTTGATATCCAGAAATACATTACTAACAATTAGCCGGGCTGAATCTCCACAAACTACTGTTTTATCGGCTCCTGCACTTATTACCAATGGTTTTACAAAAACAGTTATGCTGTCGCTCACACTGCAACCATTTGTTGATCCGGTTATGATATAGCTGGTGTTAACAATTGGACTGGCAACCGGATTTGCAATATTTGCTGCACTCAAGCCGGTTGCGGGCCACCATGAAAACGAAGCAGGGGCTAATGGAAGTTTTAAGATGCTGCCGTTAGAGCCTACCGCAAAACCAGTATTCGCATTCGGAAAATTTACAGCGTATAAATAATTGTTGGAGTCGGCCATTTGCCTTACCCAGTTTTGTCCGCCATCAATGGTTTTAAAAATTGCGCCTAAGGTATTGGTTTGTGGTCCACCACTAAAGCTATAATGGGTAACCGCATAGCCTGTGTATGCATCTGTAAAATCAATGGCATGCAGGGTATGATATACATTTGGGATTGTATTTAAATTGTTCGTTTGAAAAGTCCAGCTGTTTCCACCATCTGTAGTTCTCAAAATTGCACCATTTGCAGTTGCCAGATATCCGGTATCTGCTGATATAAAACTTACTGAAGAAAATTCCTGAGAAGTGATGCTGGATTGCCCTACCCAGGTAGTACCACCATTCGTAGTTTTTAAGATGATACCATTGGCGCCAAATGCAAACCCAACATTTGTGTTCAGAAAATATACAGCATTTAAAAAAACAGTAGTTCCACTTGTTTGTGGAGTCCATGAGAAGCCACCATTAATAGTTTTATATATTTTTCCCGGACTTCCTACCGCATAACCAATATTTAAGGAGGGAAAACAAACAGCATTGTTCACCAAAGAACTGCTAAAAGTTTGTACGGTCCAGGTATCGCCCCCATCAACAGTTTTTGAAATGGCCCCATTCATTTGTAAATTTGAACTGCCCACTGCATAACCGGTATTGCTGTTTGTAAATTGCAATGCTTTTACATAATTAATTGTTGAACTGATGGGTTTCTCTGTCCAGGTAATTCCTCCATTGGTGGTTTTAAAAACACTTTTATATCCCGCAGTATAACCTGTATCTGCATTTAGAAAATATACAGCATTTAAAGAGGAAGGTGATATAGTGTCCATGTTTATATTTAAAGTAAGCCATTTGCTTTTGGTGTTAAGCTGAACCGATTTACTGCAGGTAATGCTTTGATCCAATCCGGCATCTACGTTTATATTTAAAGAAACCTTTATTGTATCAACAGCATTGCATCCGTTTTGTGCAGTAACCCGAACCAGATACGTAGTGTTATTTAAAATTTTAGCATGTGGGTTTTGAATTGTATTACTATTCAATCCGCTTGCAGGCATCCATTGATACGTAAGCACTTTTGTACCCGATCCGTTAGTAAGCACACGCAAGGGTACTGAGTCAATACAGTTAGAAATTTTATCTGAACCGGCATAGGCGATTAATGGGTTAACATAAATGGTTAAACTGTCGGTGAGCACACAACTGTCTGATGTGGCAGTAAGCGTATAAGTTGTAGTTTCGGTGGGACTTGCCATTGGGTTGGCAATATTTGTTGCGCTTAACCCAATAGCCGGATACCATGAATATGAACTCATGGCTGATAATTTTAATAGGGTTCCATTTATACCCGCTATATATCCTTCAAGGGTTTTTGTGAAGAAAACAGAACGTAAATAATAAGCAGATGTTAATTGCCGCATAACCCAGTTACTGCCTCCATTTGTTGTTTTATAAATTACAGGATTGGTACCCGAACCCCCGGATATATAACCCAGTGCATAACCTGTTGTTTTTGATGTGAAGTAAAGAGCAAATATTCCCAGATTTCCGTTTAACTGAATGCTCCAGTTGTTACCTCCATCCATTGTTTTCATAATGAATCCATTCCCTGCAATTCCGGCAACATAACCCGTATCAGCGGAAGTAAACCAAACCGAATTAAAGTTTACATTGCTCTGATTGTATTTTACTGTCCAGGTAGTACCCCCGTTTGTTGTTTTTAATATTCCACCGCCTGCACTATACCCAACGGCATAGCCGGTATCTGTGCCTGTAAAATATATTGACCTGAACATTGTGTATACATTGGTTGTTTCGGGTGTCCAGGTGATGCCTCCATTGGTAGTTTTCAAAATCAGTCCGCCATCACCGCCTACATAACCTGTTTGTACACTGGTAAAAAAAATAGCATGCAAGCCCCAACTGGTTCCACTGGTTTGCGAAGTCCATGTGGTTCCTCCATTAATGGTTTTTAAAATCAGGCCGTTATTTCCGAGTACATATCCGGTATCTGTACCGGTGAAATATACAGTATACAAATTTTCATAAGTACCACTAAGCTGTGTTGTAAAGCTTGCTGCCCCGTTCGTAGTTTTTAAAATAATGCCACTGTCACCAACCAAATAACCGGTGTTTGCACTGGTAAAATATGCCGAATACAAGTTTCTGGTGGTTCCGCTGTTCATGGCAATCCAGTTGGTTTCGGGGCTCAGCTCGATGGATTCACCACAAACAATGGTGCTGTCATTGCCTGCTTCAATACTGCATTGTGCTGCCGATTGAATTGTATTAAAAGTTACGACTGCGGTTAAAGAAATTAATAAGAATGTTTTCATATGAAGTTATTATAAAAAAAGAGCCGGCTGAATATAAATCAGCCAGCTCAATTGCCGATTATTGCTTGAAGAACTTTATTCTTTGATAAATTTTTTAAAGGTTATTGCCTTATCATTTTCTAGAAGAATAAGGTATACTCCGGGTGCAAAGTCAGTGGTTTGAATCTGTATTTTTTCTGTAATACTTCCTTTAAATACAATTTGTCCTATCGCATCAACAAGAACAATATTTGTTTGATTTAAATGCGAAGCAAGTTCAATAGTTAATTCGTTTGAAACCGGATTGGGATAAAAACGTGTGGTTGTGTTTAATTCTATAGCTTCAATACCCACCTTGGTAACAAGAATGGTATTGGATGGAAGAGAACTGCAACCGTTCAAAGTTACGATTACGTAGTAGTCTCCGTTTACAGTAGCTGTATAGTCCTGATTGGTTGCACCGCTGATTATCCCGTTTTGGTTATACCATTGATTACCGCTTGCTGCATTGGAATGCAGTATGAATCCATTGATGGTAATAACAGGTGTTGGGGGTGTTGCCGGCTGTGCATTGACAACTACATTGGCCGAAGATGCAGAGGTACAACCTGCGGCATTGCTTACTGTAAAGGTATGGGTTGATCCGGCTGTTAATCCGCTTATAGTTGTACTGCTTCCACTTCCTGCTAAGGTGGATCCTCCGGGATTTTTGGTAAGAATCCAGTTTCCGGCAGGCAATCCGCTGAGCAAAACACTGCCGGTGGCTATTGTACATGTAGGTTGGGTAATGGTTCCAACCACAGGAGCTGAAGGAGTTGCGGGTTGTGCATTGATAATGACATTTGAAGAAGCGTCAGAAGTATCTCCGGCTGCATTGATGATTTTAAAAGTATAGGTTCCGCTTACCAGACCGGTTACAACGGTAGTGGTTCCCGTACCCGTAGTTGTTCCTCCCGGTGTTCTTAATAATTTCCAGTTGCCCGAAGGCATACCGCTTAACATTACACTGCCTGTTGAGGTGTTACAGTTGGGTTGTGTAATGGTTCCAACAACAGGACCCGGAAATAAAACTGTATGGGACTTAAAATGCAAATTATCAATTTTCAGACTTGAACCTACATATTGGGTTGAAGTATGATTCCAAAGCGAAGATTGTACTGTAATTTTTACTGTATCCGGCGTTTGCCACGCATACAGAGGCACCTCCATATAATAGTAAAAAGAAGTAGCATTTAATCGAATGCCTGCGCCACCTACCTGCATGCCATTCTTGGTAAATTCCAAATATATCTCAGCCGTATCTGTAGATGCGGGTGCATATTTGTACCAAAATACTACTGTATCATACTGGGTATTGAATGGGGTCCCACCCCGCATGCAGTTACATGCTTCACTCCAGTAACCGGTTGATATCTGCCCCGACCGTGCTTCCGCGCCTTGCCCCTTATTTTCTCCTAAAAAAGTTTTTAATTCTATGGCGTAATTTCCTGCATATGCATCAGCTGTTCTGCTTACACCATCTTCATTATCATTATAAAACCAATCGGCAATTCTATAAAGCTGCTGCGATTGCCAAATTTCAAAGTCACCCCCCATCAAAGCAGGTTGATTGGTTATACCTGTAAACGAAACACTATCTATTTTTAAAACACTTCCCGCTACCCCATTATCACCCTCCATGATATTGCTTGACACAACTCCGAATACAACCGAATCTGGAATTTGGGTGAGTGCAGGCGTGAAGGTGAAATTAAATAGTTGCCACGTATTATGAATCCCACCAATCGTAAAAAAATAGGTTCCTATGTTAACGCCGGCTTTGTTAAAAGTTAAAAGGATGGTTCCCGAGTCAGCGCTCGCTACATTGTATTTATAATATCCCCTGATTCCGGTAGGTTTTTGATTGATGGGAACACCTCCCTTCCATTCAAAAGGGTTTCCGCTGTTTGGGTTGGTATTAATAAAATAACCGATGTTTGTGTCTGTGGCACTTGCAGTAGTTGAAAGTTTTACGGCCAGTGAACCATGGTAAGCATCTGCTGTTTTAACCACATTGGGTGGAAGCTGGAATCTGTAAAAGGATTCCCGGTTTGAAGTGTAAGGATAGTTCTGAGGATAATCAAAACTATCGGTTTGCCAGTTTTCGAAATTACCATTAGGAATGATGTTTTGTGAGAAAGCTGAAATAGCAAAAAATACTAAACACAGCAATTGGAATAGTTTTTTCATATGATTTAGTTTTAATAAATGTTAAACCTCCGTTGTTTCAGAATACATCCGTATACCCCGAATTTTGGATTATATAAAATTTATAACCAAATTTTATAATCTTAAACATTCAAAACCTTGATTCAAATTAATGTTGTGTGTGATTTAAATCAGTAAAATAATCATTTAAATTGATTATTTGTTTGTTTGACATAAAATGGCGCAGAAAAACTTCAGATGCATAAAATGCAAATGTTAATCGTAAGACATGATGAAATTATTTATGAAGAAAATCTATTCAATGAAAAGCTTTTTTGTTACCTGGTACCCATCATGGGAAATCTGTACAAAATATATACCTTTATTGAAATCATTCAGGTTGATGGTAGTTTGTTTGCCAAAATAAACTAATTTACCATTTATATCTTTTATCTGAATTTCTGCTCCCAACAATTCATTGCTTAAACCAATTTCAACCATTTCTTTTGCCGGGTTGGGAAATATATTTATGTGTTCGTTCAATGTCAATTCGTTTGTTCCGGATGAGGGACCAAAAGTTAAATCATCGAGTAAAATATAACTGCCTACTGTTCCAATTGGATCACCCGAACTTAAATTTCCAACAATGACCATCAATTGTAATGAATCGGGCGCATCACCTGTGAACCAGATAATGGGAATATTAAACTGACCATAACTTGTTTGAGTGCCTGCTAAACTGGTGAAACCAAAACCAATCAAATCCAGTTCGTCGGTGGCTGCATTGTATTTGCTGAACATCGCATATATTGCTGCGGTGTCGCCTCCCATCGTTTTGTATTTTGTCCAGCCTGAAAAAGAAGCAGGTCTTCCTTTAAAACTGATACCCGCAAAATTTTCGTCATTGCCAATTGCCAGTAAACCAGCTAACCCGGTTGCAGAGGTGCCTGCAACTTTAACCTTAGCTGCAAAGCTGCCACTTTTTGCATCTGTTTCTTTGGTTACGGTAGCAATACCCGTTTGAGAAAAAAATTCATCATCCAGAGATGACCAGCCGGTTGGCGTGTTGAATCCTGTTTTCGTATCCCAGTTTTCGAAACCTCCGTTTGTAATTTGTTGCGCATTTATTGTAAAAGAAAGGCTCAGATATATTGAGCATACCAGTGTTAATTTTTTCATAGACAGGTTTAATTTAAAGTTGAAATGTAGGTAAATTTATCAAATTAACAAATCAATAACCGCAAAAGTTGCATAGCCTTTGGCAATAAGTGTATCTATTCCATTATTATTTACCCATATTTCGCTTTCCGAAAAATGCAATCGGTTGCCTGCTTTAATAACATAACCTTTGGCAAAGGCTGTTTGGCCAATTCCCGGGTTCAAATAAACCACTTTCATTTCAACAGTAACAACATGATCACCTGGTTTAACCAGTGTAAAAGCAGCAAAACCAGCAACCAAATCTACCAATGTGGCAATTACACCCCCATGCAAAAAGCCAATTTGTTGGGTGTGTTCCTTTAATATGGTTAAATTCCCTTCTATGAGTCCGGGCTGAACCAATGTGGTTTTAAAACCTATAAAGTTCATGAAATGATTGGCTTTCATTTTTTCGGCTATCGAATTTTTGTAATCGGGGTTGCCGGGAATAAAGTTTTGCACGTTAATAATTTATTTTTTCAATGGGTTTTACTACTTTGCGAAGGTAAGAAGTAATAACGTGCATCCAATAACTGTAAAAACCTATTCCGATAATTTGTACAATATTGCCGATAACAGCAAGTATAAATATTATTTGTTTTTTGAGGCTGACCATATAAGTTCGGTTATTGCCAATGAACTTACACGGCAAATTATGTGCTTAAAAGTGTTTACTGCCGAACATACCAATTTTTTAGGTTTAAGTTACGACGAACTTAAGCAGATTACTCCTCTGCTGGATGATATGAGCAGTAAGTACAAGGATATTCGCGTTATTATTACCAGCAGTGCATGCACCCTCGTTCCCGAATCCCTGCTCAATGTAGTTGAAACCGACGCCTATTATGCACTTAATCATAAATTGATTCCCCAGTCTCAGATATTATATTGTAAAATGCATGTGCAGCATACCGCCAGCATATTTAATGTAAGAAATGAGTTGGTAAAACTCATCCGGTTCAACCTGCCCCTGGTTGATGTATACCATGCTTCGCTTCTCTTTATTAAAGCAATTGAGCAGCAAAATTTCGAACAGGCAGCCAATAAAATACATGTCAATGTTCATTCTAATTATATCGAATTGCTTAATTTCGACAAGGCCATAAAGTTTTATAACACTTTTGCAATTGCCAACGAAACAGAAATTGTTTATTACCTGCTGGCTGCAGCAGAACAATTACAAATAAGCCATGGACTCGATGTGGTTCTGTACGGTAATTCACCGGTTTTAAATGAACTGAATTCACTTTTGGTTAAATATGTGCGCACGGTTCAATTTGGAATTAAACCTAAAGAATTAAATTACCCGGTTTCCTTTAATCAATTTGCGGAGCACCAGTTTTTTATAGAATCAAGTGCATTGTTGTGCGAATAATAAGCGGCATAAAAAAAGGCATTCTAATCCATGCACCTGCGGGTTTGCCGGTTCGTCCAACTACCGACAAATCGAAAGAAAGCCTGTTTAATATTCTGGTTAATCATTTTAATTTTGAAGAATTAACTGTATTGGATCTTTTTTCGGGAACAGGAAATATAGCTTATGAATTTGCAAGCAGGGGAGCTCAAAGTGTTTTATGTGTGGATTCAGATTTTGGTTGCGTGAAATTTATTAAACAGACTGCCGAAAAATTAGATTTTAAAAACATTGAAGCAAGAAAACAGGATGTATTTACTTTCTTAAAAAATTGTACGGAATCGTTTGACATTATTTTTGCAGATGCTCCGTATGCTTTAAATAAAATTGCAGATATTTCCGTATTGATAAATGAAAAAAAAATATTGAAAAATAATGGCTGGTTGATTATTGAACATGCCGGTAACCTGGACTTAAGTCATCAACATGGTTTTTTTGAACAAAGAAAACACGGGCAATCGGGCTTTTCATTTTTTAAAGAACTTTAGGTAATACCAAAACATTGTATAATTGTTGAACCGATTAAAATAAAATATTATGAAACGTATCGCTCTTTTTCCGGGAACCTTTGATCCCATAACGGTTGGGCATGTAAATATTATTGAAAGAGCCTTACCTTTATTTGATGAGATCATTGTAGGAATCGGTCATAATATTTCCAAATCAACTTTGTTTCCTGTTGAAAAAAGAATCCAATGGATCAACGAAATATTCAAAAATCAACCCAAAGTGGTTGGAGGATTTTATGAGGGCCTGACGGTAAATTTTTGTGAATTGAAAGGAGCCCAGTATATATTAAGAGGCATCAGAAATATGGCTGATTTTGATTATGAAAAAAACATAGCCCAAATGAACAAAATTATTTATCCCAAAGCGGAAACCATCTTTTTAATGTGTGACCCTGCATATACACCCATCAGTTCATCTGTTGTACGTGATTTAATCAGAAACGGAGGAGATACCTCACAATTTATTCCCAAAGAAGTAAAGTTTGAATCATTTTAACTGCACCTTCACTTCAAAAAGCAATTCTTTAATTGACTGGTATGTATCCAGCGAATTTATATTTAAATCTTCCCATTTAAACCATTTTGCTTCGGTAATATTTTCTTCCTTTTGCGGAACAAGTTTACCCGTATAATCTGTATCCATCAGGTACCAGTGCGTTACCTTTAAAAAACGGTGTCCCTGTAGTTTATAGGAATGATAGCTTTTATTTAAAAAACACCTGATGTTTAAATGTGTAATCCCGCATTCTTCTTCAACTTCACGTAAGGCACCGTGCTCAATTTTTTCACCTGGGTCAATTTTCCCCTTTGGAATATCCCATTTCCCCATTCTTTTTATCAGCAATACTTCATTTTTCTTGTTAAACACAATTCCTCCTCCGGCATCAATACATGTAAAATGGGTTTTGAATTCATGAAACAATACCACCGGATCCTCAACAATTATGATACAACCCTTAGCGTTTAATTCTTCTGTTTTTCTAACCAAATCCATCAGAGATTGGTTTTTCATTTCATTAACCTGCAATAAATCTTCATATCGGTTTAACAAGGTATAATCGGCACTTATAATAAAGGGTTTATCGTTTATGAAAATTTTATACATTTGTAGATATGCAAATTAGTCATACCGTCGCTACAAAGATAGCAGAATATTTACTACAAATTAAAGCTATAAAACTTCAACCCAATGAACCATTCACCTGGGCAAGCGGTTTAAAGTCACCCATATACAGCGATAATCGTCTTTCACTTTCACATCCCGAAATCAGAACGTTTATTAAAAATGCCCTGGCTGCATCCGTAAAGGAAAATTTTCCTGAATCACAGGCCATCGTGGGTGTGGCAACAGCAGGAATTGCCCCAGGTGTATTGGTTGCTGACTTGCTGGAGCTGCCATTTGGGTATGTTCGCGCTGAGGCAAAAAAGCATGGAATGGGAAAACAGGTTGAAGGGGATATAAGTCCCGCACAATCCCTTGTGGTTATCGAAGATCTGGTATCAACAGGTAAAAGCAGCTTACAGGCAATTGATGTGTTAAGGGATTACGGCTCTCAGGTTTTAGGCCTGGCCTGCATTTTCACTTACGGGTTGGAACGTGCCATCAGGAATTTTGAAGATGCTCAGGTTCCATTTGTTTCGCTCTGCAACTATGATATTCTTATACAAGTAGCCCTGCAAAAAGGATATGTAAATGATGCCGATATGGATGTATTAAAGGCCTGGAGAAAAAATCCTGAAACCTGGAACATTTAATAAGTATATTTTGGCATTGAAATTATCTAAAAACCCTTTAAAATCGGCCTACGCCATTTGGTTTGGGCTGTGGTTTGCCTCACTTTTTACCCTGTTATATCCATTAATTTATTTTGCCCTAAGCAATCCAAAAAGGTATCGGTTTGGACATTTAATCAGGAGGTTTTGGGGTAAACTGGTATTGCTTGGAACTTTTATCCGGGTGAAACAGATTTATGAGGAACCGCTGGATACAGGTAAATCCTATATTATTGCACCCAATCATACTTCACAACTGGATATTATTACCCTTGCCGTGAAGCTGAATATTTTTTTTAACTTTATGGCCAAGTCGGAACTGGAAAAAATTCCGGTTTTTGGCATTTGGTTCAGAACCATTGATATTGCAGTAAACAGAAAAGACCCTCGCAAAGCTGCTGAAGCCTATCGAAAAGCAATTAAATGGATTGATGCAGGAAATAGTATTGTTATTTTTCCGGAAGGAACTATTTCAAATCAGGTACCCAAACTGATAAAATTTAAAGATGGGCCTTTTAGAATGGCCATTGAAAAACAAATTGATATTTTACCTGTGACCATTATTGGTAATTGGATTACCTTGCCGGATCAGGGAATTTTTGAAGGGCAACCGCACGCAGTAATTCAATATGTGCATAAACCCATTTCAACACAGGGTTTAACTTTTGATGATATTAACAGCTTAAAAGAACAGGTTTATAAAGTAATTAATAATAAATTACATGAGTATGGATATTAATGTTGAAAAGCAAAATCGTCTGGCAAATAATATTATTGATATTGTTGGTATTGGCAAAACTTACAAAATCGGAGCGGTTGAAGTTCATGCATTGCGTGAAGTTGACCTGAAGATAAAAAAGGGAGAATTTGTGGCATTAATGGGACCTTCAGGTTCCGGCAAATCTACATTAATGAATATGTTGGGTTGTTTGGATACACCCAGCAGGGGGAAATATACCCTTAATCAAATTGATGTAAGCCATATGACAGATAATGAACTCGCAGAAATCAGAAACAAGGAAATCGGTTTTATTTTTCAAACATTTAACCTGCTTTCCAGAAATACGGCATTGGATAATGTAGCACTCCCATTGGTGTATGCAGGAATCAGCAAATCGGAAAGAATTGCAAAGGCTACCAATGCATTAATAAGCGTAGGTCTTGGAGATCGTATAGAACATAAACCCAATGAACTATCTGGTGGACAAAGACAAAGAGTTGCGATTGCCCGGGCATTGGTAAATAATCCCTCCATTATTTTGGCTGATGAACCCACAGGGAATTTGGATACAAAAACCTCTCACGAAATTATGGAGTTACTGGAGGAGATTCATCGAAATGGAAATACAGTTGTAATTGTTACGCATGAAGAAGATATTGCCCGGCGCGCCCACAGAATTGTACGATTAAGAGATGGATTAATAGAAAGTGATACCTTGCAAAATGTTGCTTAGGTTTCAAAATAAAAAAATCCGGGAAATGAATTATTAAGCCGGGGTTTGCTTTTAAAAATTCCAAAAATTGCAGACCCGCTGCCACTCATGGCAGCATATAAAGCACCTTCTCGGTACAGGGTATCTTTAATTTCTGCCAGTATTGGGTATGTGGAAAACACACTGGATTCAAAATCATTGAATAAATGATCTTTCCAATGCGCTATGGGCAAATTAATAATATCCCGAAGTGGATGATTTAAATTTATTATCTCACTGGATTTAAGATTGCAAAAAGCCTCCTTTGTGGAAACGTGAACCGGCGGTTTCACTATTACTATTGAATACATGCTTAAATCAAGATTTATTTCATGCAAAATTTCGCCCCTACCGCTGGCAAAACAGGGTTTGTTTTTAATAAAAAATGCACAATCACTGCCCAATTGCCCCGCATAATTTATTAATTGTTCATCACTTATTTTCAAATCGAATAATTGATTTAATAATTTTAGGGTAAAGGCTGCATTCCCTGACCCACCACCTAGTCCGGCACCCAAAGGAATGTTTTTTAAAAGGCAAAATGTAACCGGTTCCAACCCATATACTGAATCCAGTAAATGATATGCTTTGGCAATGAGGTTTTTTTCGGTTTTTTCGCCAATAGAAATCCCCTCAGTTATTATTTTAATTTTTGAATATGGGGTATCATTGCCTTTAATAACCTCTAAAACATCACAGAGATTAAGCGGATAAAAAACCGTTTCCAGATTGTGGTAAGCATCCGGTCTTTTATTTAAAATGTGAAGACCTAAATTTATTTTACAATTACTAAATACAAGCATCAGTATTAACTTAAGCGTTTATCAAAAATAAAATCATCTATCAAAGAAAGCTCAATAAATTGAAAATCGGGATGCGCCGGATTGATTAAAATATTGTATTCAATATTAATAACGGCAGAAGGAACTTTTAAAGCCAAGGTTTTATTTTCTTTGGCCCAATTATCGCCAATACTTTTTAACTCCATGGGTGTTGGATAATTATTCCAGTAGGGAGGAAGTTCGTTCAATGAAATGGTTTTAAGTTTGATGAATGCGGGTAAATCTATCTGTGCCATTCCCATTTTACAGGCTGCTATTAAATTATTACTGTTACAAATAAATTCCAATACAGCTAACGACGCGCTGGATGAAGCATAAAGCACATAAATACCCGGTGAATTCCAACGCCCCCCATATAAATAGGCTCCCGTTCCCGATAAATCTGAAATGTATTTTTTTAATGCAATCCGGTATAACTTCATTATTTATGAATAAACGCCTTGTTCTAATCTACCGAGTGTATCCAATACGAGTTTTGCTCCAAAACCTGTATCCAGGAGATCGAGTGGGGCAGTGCCCCCCAAAGCCAACAAAGGGGTGTGCAACCATTGCTTAACCAGGGTATCGGTTTCAAACACAGATTGTGCTTTTGCCAAAACCTGAGCCATTTCTATGGCTTGCTCTGATGTAAAAATATCTAAAGTATCTGCATCTTTAAGACGTTGGTAGGTTCGGGTACTGATATGAAGCAACTGACACATTTTTTCCTGGGTAATGCCCATATTAAAAGCAAGTTTACCAAGTGCTGCCTTTTTTATCCCCTGCCTCGAAGCCTGAATGTATTGCATTTCTGAATTTACAGGCCCGCTTAAACCGAGTAAAGAACTTATATATGCAAGCGGATTTGGCATCACTTGCAAAGCAGCAAGTGGCTCATTAACCTGTGCAGGATTGATGCTTTGAGCCAAATAGGATTTACGGGTTGATTTATATGTTTTTGCCATAACATTCTATTACACGACAAAATTAGTATATTTTTTGTAAATTTGTCGTAAATTTCATAAATATTTGTAAATAACACATTATCAATCAATTATTTCTATTAATAACTCAAATAAATCATTTTTCATTTAGAAATTTAACAATGGGTTCAATAAATTTAATTGATTGAACCTTTTCATACTGCATCAGGAAGTTTTTATTTATGCGGTTGTTTACATCGTTTTTTATCAAATCATAAACCTCATTAATATTTTGGGCAATCAATGCGTTAGAACCTTTCAATAGTTCACCCAAACCCCCATGATCATAGCCAATAACTTGTGTACCCATCAACAAACTTTCGTGGGCAACCCGGTTCCATCCTTCATTAATTACCGTTAATGCCAGGGTATAACGGCATGATGCCATTTTTTTTAAATAGTCCTCAAATTTGTCAAAAAATTCTATTGAATAAGCGGTTTCAACCTTTGCCGCATTTTTGTTATTGGTACTGAAATAGCAGGAATATCCCAGTTGATGTAATTGTTTAGCCAGTTCAAATATTTTTTTATCATTTTTTAAAGAATACTGTCCCATATAAATGGTTTTATTTTTTTGAACCAGTAAATATTGTACATACTGTTTGGAGTCAAAAAAATTCGGAAACAAAAAAACGGATGAAACACCTTTTTTTATTTTAAAATAATTTTCCCAGTATCGAGCCACTGTTATAACGGCGACTTTACTTTTTGGGGCAAACTTTAATAAAGTAAATAGTAAAAAGTAATACATTTTGAGTGAAATGTTTTTACCATCGTGGGGGTCATAATTATGCAGAACAACCAATGTTTTACTGGTGTTGAACAGATTTCGTATTATAACAGGCAATGCAAGCCGGCTAACAGTAAGGTTAATATCAGCATGAGCTTCTTTAAATGCCCAAAACAATAAAATCAAATGAGCCCTGAAGCCTTCAAAGAATTCCCAATTCCTTTTTTCAACTGGATTACATTCTTTTTTATTACATTTATAATATTCAGTCAGCGTTTCAAATAAAAACTTTTCATGCATGTATCCACCTGTAACATGTTTGCCATGCGATATGTATTTGATGATCAATTTTTGGATATTATTGAGGTTGTAGTTATTTCATTTTAAGCAAATGTATTTTAAATATACTCAAAATACCTATGATTTAATTTGGAATGTGTGGATTATTCCGCTTCGCTCCATGATCCCGTTGGGGGGTGGCTACAAACATCCTAAAAGCCTTTCGCTCTCGCTCACGGGCTTTTTTGTTTTCTGCCGCTTACAAAACTACACTTCGTTGCGTTTTGACACGTCTGAAAACAAAAAAGCCCGGTCCCGCTATGCGGAACAAGGCTTTTTTGATGTTTGGCGGAGAGTGAGGGA
>JAUXUD010000046.1 GCA_030680835.1 Bacteroidota bacterium | reverse complement strand
TGCTGGTTCCTTCGCAGGCATTTCCGGTAATAAGGGGTGCATGCATTTGTACAAAACCTTCTTCCTGAAAAAATTTATGTATGGCAAAAATAATCTGGTTGCGGATTCTCATAATGGCCCACTGCCTTTGGGTACGCAGCCACAAATGGCGTTTATCCATTAAAAAATCAACTCCATGTTCCTTATTGGCAATCGGGTACTCAATCGACTCCCCTATTAAAGTTACAGACGTTGCCTGCAATTCAAAGCCGCCCATCTGGCGTTCGTCTTTTACAATTTTTCCGCTAATAGTCAGTGATGATTCAAGGCTCACCTTTCGGGCTTCTTCAAATAGGTTCTCACCCACAGTTTCCAGGCTTACCACGCATTGGCACCAGCCGGTACCATCGCGTAAAACAATAAATACCAGGCCTTTGCTTTCGCGTTTGTTACTGGCCCAGCCCATCAAAGTAACATCCTGACCTTCATGTTTGGCCAGGTCTTTTATCAAATATTTTTGCACAATAAATTCGTTTAGTTATAACAAAATCACGTGCGAAAATACGGATTTTCAGGTATATTAATTCACCTGCAATTTTTTCATACTTTTAATTATTTGATGTGAAAGATAACTTTTTTTAAAACACATAGGCACAATAGGAAAACCATAGACATATAGGCAACTATGTGCCTATGGTTTTCCTATCTGACTATGTGTTTAATTCCCCCCTATCAAAATTGCTCAAATCCACGGAGGGAAAGTTAGAACCTGTCCTTACAAATAAAACATTAATATCTGCGTTTAATTCACCTGTAATTTCTTTATATAAATGTTATTTTCAGTTTGAACCTTTATCAGATAAAAGCCTTTTGGTGCCCCAGTCAGATCCAGTTCTTCTGTTTGCTGGTTGTTGCCCATTATACTTGTACGTAATATTTCTTTACCCAGCATATCCATTACCGATATCAGCACATCTTCATTTTGTGTGTTGGCCAAACGCACA
Organism: Bacteroidota bacterium; assembly: GCA_030680835.1. GTDB lineage: Bacteria > Bacteroidota > Bacteroidia > UKL13-3 > UKL13-3 > B1. Next base: position 31,815 of record JAUXUD010000046.1, on the reverse strand, counting down.
TAAATAATACCATTGCCTGGGTTGGGATAAACCTGTATTATATTGTCAATATTTAGTATATCTTTAATGCCAGATGCCGGTATGCAAAATATAGTACGTACTGCAGTATCTGATTTATTTCCTGCCATATCACTGACTACATATTTTATTTTGTAGGGTCCATCACAATCGCAATAATAATTACCGGCTGTATTCTTGGGCATATTGGTTGTTATCAACAGATTTGCCCTCATTTCTGCATCTGAATTAATATCATCCAATAGTTGTACAGGAGCATCAGTATATTCTTTCCAGCATTCCAGATTCAATTCTGTAATATTCAAAAGGTTCACAACGGGTTTAATCGTATCCGATTTAATTATTGCTTCTGTAATTTTACCCTGCAACAAATTAGCAACCGATCCTATTATCGGTTTAAATTTCGGAATCCATTTGGTGTGCGCATTTAGTTTTGAAACTATTATAATACATAAGATCAAAACCGATAAAACATGATATTTTTTCATAACTCTTACTTTAAACTAAGGTACTCTATTTTTTAGATTCACTATATAATTTTTACTTTGATATAAATGATTGCTTTTTTTAAAACACATAGGCACAATAGGAATACCATAGACACATAAGCAACTATGTGCCTATGGTTTTAACTATTGTTCCTCCTATGTTGCACTCATCATTATATTTGTTATAATAAAGTGAAAAAGGGTGGGAGCTTTATATGTTCATAAATAACTCAATCTTAGTATATTCTCACATAGATACTGCCCCATTCTTTTTTCTCTTGGAGTTTCAACAGAATGTAAGGAATATCCAAATTTACTGGTTATATCCAGAATATCCAATTAGGAGAAAAAACGAAGGGAGATACTCGCTTTATTATTTTACAAATTAATTAATTTATTATCTATGAAAATCTTAAAGCAAGTATTGGGTGTAGATGTAGCCCAAAAGGAGTTGGTTGTATCCTTGGGTAGAATGAATGAAGATCTTTCACATGAGGTATACGCTAAGCGCGTATTTCAAAACAAGGAAAGCGGATTTGCTGCTTTAGCAAAGTGGGTAAAAAAGCAAAGCAGTTGTGAGATTGTAGTCAGGTATGTAATGGAAGCTACTGGTGTCTACCATCAAAAATTCGCTTATTATCTGGAGGAAAATGGCCATGAACTTAGCATTGTAATGCCCAACAAAATAAGCAATTATATGCGTTCACTGGATACCAAAACTATTACTGATCTGACCTGTGCAGATGCCATAACCAGGTTCGGTCTGGAAAGAAAATTAGATCGATGGAAACGCCCCAAAGATATATATAGAAATCTTCAACAACTCACCAGAGAGCGGGATCAGATTGTTGATGAACGGGTAGCGGTTAAAAACCAGCTTCATGCAGAAAAATCAGAAGCCATGCCAAACCCTAACAGTATTAATCGTTTAAGAGCGAGAATTCGCTTTTTAACAAAACAAGAGCAAGAGATTAAAAGGGATATTGATAATTGTGTTGCTGAAGATGAATCTGTTCAGGAAGAAATCAAAATACTAACAACCATACCGGGAGTTGGTAATCTCACTGCGGCTATCGTACTTGCTGAAACAAATGGATTTGAATTAATAAGAAACAGGAAACAATTAACAAGCTATGCCGGCCTGGATGTTAAAGAAAAACAATCTGGAACTTCAATAAAATGCAAACCCAGAATATCAAAAAAGGGGAATAAGAGTTTGAGAAAAGCAATGCATATGCCTGCATTGGTTGCCGTGAAACATAATCAACGATTCAAAATTACATATGCAAGACTTGTAAGTAAAAATGGAATCAAAATGAAAGGATTGGTAGCTATACAAAGAAAAATACTTGAGTTGATGTACACCTTATTCAAAAATAAAACAACTTATCAAAGCGACTATGAAGAAAAGAAAAGAGCATCAATTACAAGTAATTGACGCCCTTTACAAGCTGACTCTTGGTCGCTTTTGAAATACAAAGAAAATAAAATTTTGATTTATTTGGAAATTAACACAGAATCTATGTGTTTAATTTTCCATGACTTATAAGCCAATGCTAATAAGCGTAGCTACACCGATACCCAAAATTACGGCAAATATTTTCTGCTTGGTAAAATGATGTTGTTCACTGCTTTCAAACAGGATGGTAGTAGAAATATGCAGGAAGGTTCCGATAACAAAGGCCATAAAATAATCAAACACTTCGATATCAATATTGGCTTCAAGAAAAATACTGATGCTTGAACCGAATAGGGCCATACAGCTGTATAAAACTCCAATATACACCAATGCAGATTGTTTGATATGAATGCCTTTTAATATACTAATGAGCGCAAATGCAGCGGGAATTTCGTGAATAATTATTCCGATCAGCAATGAATAAAAACTTTGATTTTCGTTCATCAGAAAAGATCCTACAGGTATTCCTTCAGTAAATGAATGTAAGCTCATGGAAGCAACGACTCCAAAAGGAATTACCCTGTTTTTTAAATGATGATGCACATGAATATGTCCGTGTTCAATCCCTTCAGAATATTTTTCTAAAAACACCTGAAAGAAAAAACCTCCCAGAACCAGCAAACCTTTGTAGGGATCAAATACCTGAAACACCTCAGGTATTAAAGCCAGTAATGTAATTGCCAGTAAATAGGAACCTGCAAACGACAAAAACCATTTCAATTGCGACTCATATCGTTTTGTGCTTTTAATTGCCAGCCAGGTTCCCAGCAGGGGTCCTAAAGGTAATAACAATAACCAAAAATTACTCATGTTTTTTGTGTTAAATATTTATTTACATACCTTGAAAATGCTACTCCGAATAAGCAACCTACTAGTCCGCCAACAATTACATCCAGCGGGTAATGAACGCCTACATATACCTGCGAGAAGGCAATTGTAAATGCCCAGAATATGAATACCGGTAACAGGAATTTCAGCTCTTGCAAAAAATAGGGAATAAACAGCGCCAGCGCAAAATGGTTGGTGGCATGTGCGGATATAAAACTAAAGCCGTTACAGGAGGGTACCAGATGCCTTACAACTCCTGTTAAACCGTGTTCAGCACAGGGTCTGATGCGCGTAAATGTGCTTTTTACCAGATTTGCGCTAAACTGATCGGTACATAAAATCATGATCCCTGCTGCAAGGAATATTTTCCAACTTTCAATTTCAAATTTTCGGATAAACAGAAAGGCAACAAGGGCATACAAAGGATACCAGATTTCCTGCTTTCTTATAAGCGGACAAATAAAGTCGAAAAACGGATTCGACAAACCATTATTTACAAATATGAAAAATTGTTTATCGAAATATAGTAAGTTATCCAGCATCTGATTTCTTAGCTAAAATAATTAAGCGTTCGCTTTTATCTGCATCAAACGGATCCAGGCTATAACTGCCAAAACTTTCTACCCAATTAAACCCCGATTTATCCAATATATACGCAAAATCTTCTATAGTCAAAGCCTGTACTTTTTCCTGGTACGAATGCTTTTCATGAGAATCTGTAAATTGAATTTTTTTGATAATCTGACCCTGTTTTACTTCTCTTGAAATTTCGAATTTTATATTACAAATATTTTTAGTTTCGGCCTGAACCAAGGAACACAATATTTTTTTTGCATTGAAAAAATCAATTAATAAAAACCCATCGGGTTTAAGTATGGAATGAATCTGCTTGAGTACATGTATATCCGACTCCAGATTTTCGAAATACCCAAAACTGGTAAACAAATTCAGGGCAATATCAAAATGCCGTAACATATGCAGGTCTCTTAAATCCTGGACTTCAAAGTGCAGTTTTTCATTTTCATAGCCCTTTGCTGCCATAATACTTTGTGGCGAAAGGTCAACACCCGTAACATCAAATCCCAGGGAATTCAGAAAAATACTGTGCCTGCCTTTACCACATGCGAGGTCAATAATTTTCGCATCCTGCTGAGGCTTAAAATGTGCTATCAGGTTTCGCAAAAAAAACTCTGCCTCATCCATATCCCTTTTTTCGTACAAAATATGATAATAAGGCGAATCAAACCATTCGGCAAACCATTCTTTCTCTTTTTCCATATCCGGGGGGCAATTTAGGTTTATTTTGTGGAAAATATTGCGGAAATTGGAGAAAGGGCAGACAGGTGGGTCTGGCCATGTGCGAATGGGCAGGATGCACCCAATGCGTCCTGAAACGCGATGGTTAGTGTACAGGATGGTTACATCCAATGCATTCTGAGACGCGATGAATTGCTGAGACGCGATGAATCGCGTCTCTACCAGTGAAGGACCAAAAATCCTGTTTATTTTCCTTTTACAACAATTTATTTGTTTTTATCGTTAATCACATACATTTTTGATGCTATATGAAAAAATTCATACGCTACCTCTTGCTGGGATTGACTTTATGCACAGGTGCTGCCTTTGCACAAAAAACTTTACCCGACTCGCTTATTACCATTTCAGATTCCACTAAACAATTAACAACCGAAGCTGATTCTCTCACAGCAATAACAAAGCCTTTGAGGATTTTAATGCCTGCCCGTTTATTTGGAAGCGTTGTTGATACCATCAATTTTAAAGCAATGGCATTTACCAGTGTTTCATTAATCAGAAAGGATTCTGTTTTATACAAACATCAGTTTACCAATCAGCAATCCTTGTTTAATTTTTTAAATATACAACCCGATACCTACCGATTTTTGGTTACCCGACCCACTTTTGCCGATTATGAAGAAGAACTCAGTTTTGCGGAAGGAGAAGAAAAAAATATCGGTTCCATCGTATTGCTTTCGAAGGCAAATTTATTGCGTGAAGTGTTGATCAAAGACCGGCAAGCCATCCGGATCAAGGGAGACACCACTGAATTTTTAGTAGATAGTTTTCTGGTTAACAAAAATTCTAATGTTGAAGATTTGTTAAAACGTTTGCCGGGAATACAGGTTGACAAGGCAGGAAAAATTACAGCCCAGGGACAGGAGGTAAAAAAAGTACTGGTTGATGGAGAAGAATTTTTTGGCAATGATCCAACTGTTGCAACCCGGAATTTAAAAGCCGATAATGTTGAAACCGTTCAGGTGTTTGATAAAAAAAGTGATCAGGCTGCCTTTACCGGAATTGATGATGGGGTTAAAGAAAAAACCATAAACCTTACCTTAAAAGAAGATGCTAAAAAAGGATATTTTGGAAAGGTAAAAGGAGCCGCGGGAACCGAGAAAAGATATGAAACGGAAGCCATGTACAATAACTTTAAAAATAAACGAAAAGCATCTGTTTTTGGCACCCTGAGCAATACCAATAAAACAGGATTGGACTGGGGGGATATGGAAAAATATGCCGGAGGAAATTACAGCACCGAATATGATGAAGCCAGTGGGTATATGTATTCTTATTATGAATCGGGCGATGATGACTTCAACGGAATCGGGATTCCTCAAACGCGCTATTTTGGAACTTATTACAGCGATAAACTTAAACAGGACAAACACGCTTTTAATTTTACCGCCAATAACAAACAAACCATTGTACAAAATGCATTTGATAACAATTATACTCAAACCATTTTACCGGATACTATGTATTTTAATCAACAGACGAATAAAATAAACACACAAAGAACAGCCAATAGTTTTTCAGGTAAATATGAAATCAAGCTGGATTCGCTTTCAACCCTCATTATCAAACTGGCATTGAGCCAATCTGAATTTGAAAATTCGAATGCATTTACTTCTGAAAATTATAACGGGTATTCGCAAATAGTGAATAAAAACTTGAGAACCAACGCAAGTACCGGAAACTCTTATTCAGGTAATTACAGTATTTTATACAATAAAAAATTCAGGAAAACAGGCAGAACCTTATCATTCCAGTTGGATCAAAAAATGAGTAAAAACAAAAGCAATGGATATTTAAAATCTGCCACAACCTATTTTAACGGAGATTCAACTGTAAATTCAGAACAAAGCATTGACCAGAAAAAAATAAGCGATGAGAGCACCAATAATTATGGTGTTAGAATTACTTATACCGAGCCATTAACAAAAAAATGGTTTATTGTAACAGATTATGATATACATAAAACTGTAAATAATTCGAACAGGAATACTTATAACAACAAATTTGGCAATTTGAGTGAAAGAATTGACAGTTTAAGCAATGAATTAAAATATGATATAGCCATAAACAAAGGTGGATTGGCTTTAAAATATGTCGATAAAAAAATAAATTATTCTTTGGGAGCACGGATTTCAAATACCGATTTAACCCAGCAAAATATAGTTACGGATACCACTGTAAAACGTTCCTTTCTCAATTATTTTCCATCAGCCCGATTTAATTATAAAATGAGCACCTATAGTTCCCTTGGGTTCGACTATAACGGGAGTACACGGCAACCTTCACTGCAACAAATTCAACCCATACAGGATAACTCCAATCCCTTGTTAATTACCAAAGGAAATCCAAATCTTGGGCAAAGTTTCAGAAACAATATCTCTATAAACTTTAACAGCTATAAACCTTTAACAGGACGAAGTTTCTATTTTAGCGGCTCCTATAGATTTACCTATAACGATTTTGCCAGCTATGACGAGGTAGATGCGCATGGACGAAGAGTTACCCAAACCGTTAATGTAAATGGAAATCAGGGATGGAATGCATACAGCTATTATTACTATGCGCTCAAAAAATATCATATAACCCTTGGCAACAGTTTAAATGGCGGTCAGAGCAAAAATTCCAATTTTATAAACGGATTGCCCAATACCAACCTGAATTCCAATGTATCCTATCATCTCAATTTCAATTATGAAATAGAAGAAAAAATAAGCATTCATTTATCCCCTTCTATAAGCTATAACCGAAGTACCACAAGCCTGCGAAAAGACGTAGTAACCCAATATTTCGGCTATAGTTATTATGGTTCTTTTTATAAAACACTTCCTAAAAAAATAAAATTTACCATAGATGCACAATGGAATATCAGGCAGAAAACTTCAACCTTTGATAAAAATAATAATACCATTATTGTTAGTAGTAATATCAGTAAAAAGTTTTTAAAGGACGACAAACTGGATGTGAGTATTGGTGTCGAAGATTTGTTAAATCAAAATATAGGATTTCAGCGTTCGGCTTATAATAATTATATCAATGAAAACACACATACGGTTTTAAAAAGATATTTTATGTTAAGCCTTGCTTACAACTTCAATAAAGGACCACAAAAATAAATGAAATCAAAAATTAAATTCTATACATGCTTCCTCTTTATAACCCTTTCGTTATATTGTGTTCAAACCGTATACTGCCAGCAACTGGCCCTGAGCGGAAAAATAACTTTTGAAAAAAAGGAAAATTTACACAAACAATTTACTGAAGTGAATAGCTGGACCGAAGAGATGCTAAAGCGATTGCCTAAGTACCGGACAGACTTGTTTCAATTGAGTTTTAATACACATAAATCCCTATACCTGCTCACACAGGAAGATGAAAGTCCGTTTAGTAATTGGTGGAAGGTGGCTGCAAACAATTCCGTATTAAATCATTTTGACACCAAACAATATATTGCCGAAAAAACCATTTACGAACGTAAGTATCGCATTGAAGATTCTCTGCCCCAACTGCAATGGAAATTACTGGGTGAATACCGGGATATTGCAGGATATAATTGCCGGAAGGCTTCAACCATTATCATGGATTCATTGTATATCATTGCATTTTATACCGATGAAATTCCAATTTCAGGAGGACCTGAATCGTTTAATGGCTTGCCGGGCATGATACTGGGTATAGTGGTTCCGAGACTAAACCTTACTTACTTCGCTACAAAAGTCGAAACCCAGTTACTCCCTGAAACTGAGTTTGTAATTAAAGCTACCAAAAGTAAGAAAACAGATTTTAAATCATATAAAGATGAACTCAACAAAGCTGTTAAAGACTGGGGTGAGTATGCGAGTAAGGTGATGTGGAAAGCGATACTTTAGAGGAAATGAGGGAGGATGGGTAGGATAGTAGGAGTGTAGGAGTGTAGGAGTGTAGGAGTGTAAGAGTGTAGGAATGTAAAACGGTAAAGCTTCCTACCCTCCCATCTACCTACCCTCCTACCCTCCTACATTCATACTCTCCTTTTAATTGCCATAAATTTTCATTACAATTGCAGGGTAATTAAATCAATTTGAGTCAACAATTTCCACACTTGCCAACACCTGTTTCTATTGTCATTATTGATGATGACCCGATAACTATTTTTTTGGCAAAAAAGACTCTTTTTAACTTTGACCCGGAGATTATCATCAGCAGTTTTAATTCGGGAGAAACAGCAATAAAAACATTGCTCAAGCAAGATATAGAACAACCTCATTTTATTTTGCTTGATATAAATATGCCCAGGTATAATGGCTGGAACTTTTTGAATGACTATACCAAAATAAAAAGCAGCACAAAAATTTTCATGTTTACTTCATCTGTTGATCCAAACGATTATATTAAATCAAAAACATATGAGCATGTGAAAGGGTTTATTTCCAAGCCACTGGATATGTTAAAAATCAAAAACATATTTGAATCATTGTAAAATTTTACACTTATACATTAAATACTTCTTAACCAAAATCAATTTCATGCATAAAATCGGATTTAAAATTCGAATTTCAATGCCTTTTTTAATTTCGTATTAACATATTAATTTTCAGTCTTTTAATTATCATAATAATTTTTTTTCTTTGAGTAAAAGAAAGGAGGATTTGAATGATAACTAATAAAAAACCGATTCAAACGCTTGTCTTCTTTATTGTTTCGGCATGTGTATTTCAAATACATGCACAAAACACGCAGTTATTATTATCTCCCAACTCAGGTATGCCCGGGCAAGTACTTGATGTCATCATCAGAAGTACAGAACCTGTTTTTAAAAGTGGATTGTCTAATATTGAATTGGGTGCAGGAATAATATTGCTGAAACCCATTGCAGTTTCCAATTCAATGCTTGCCACTGCAAGTATAAAAATAGAACCCACCGCTTTGCCCGGATTTAGAAATGTGTTGGTTAAAAACGGAACAGAAACTGTTGTTGAAACCCAGGATGCATTCGAAATTTTTAATCCGGGTGGCGTCAATAATTTCAGAGCCACCATTGAATTACTTCCTTTAGAAGGCTATAGTTTGAGCGATTTCGATGTTACCAATCCGGCGAGTCAACCCATATTTTATTTTGTTAATTTATTTAATGACAATACACCCCGTTCTGTTAAAATATATATTACCATCAAGACAGACAAATACGGATTGGTAGGAAAAGTGAGCATAAATAAACGAGATCTTTCAGCCAATGAAATGCTCAGACTGAACAACCGTAATTTCGAAAAATTTGAAGTTGCCTCTGCAAACGGGGGTTATTTTTTAACTGAAATAAAAATAAAAGGGGTTTTGCCTCCCGACAATTATGAATATCATTTGATTGTTGAAGAAAATGGAGTCATTATTGGAGAAGATATTAGTAAAACAGTTGTTACCAATCCTGTTTTTAATCCTGAACTTATTGCCCCCGGGGCAAATTTCAGTGCAAATCCCGAAAAAATATATACCGCTTTTCCTTTGTTTCATTGGTTTGGACAGGCCAATAATTATGATATCGCTTTATATAAAGTAATGGCAGGTCAATCTCCAGAGGAAGTAGTAAGAAATGTTGCAGTTTTCAAGGCAAGCGATTTAAAAGGAAGCAGTTTTATTTATCCTGCTTATGCCGAAAAATTAATTGATGGTCAAATGTATGCCTGGCAAATTAAAGCAAAAATTATCAACTCAAAAGGGGTGCAGAATTTACCAAGTGAAGTTTTTCGATTTATGTTCAGTTCAATCAGCGACCCGGCAGGAGGAAGCAAAAGCCTTAGTAAGATTTTGGTAACTCCTCAGGAAATTGAACTTAAATCAGGTGAATCGTTTCAATTTATTGTGCAGTTTTTCGATCAGGATAATTTACCGATTTTTAATATGAAGGCCGATTGGAAAGTTGTACCGCCAGGAAGTAATATAAATTCGGAAGGCTTATTTACTGCAGGAAATTCTGCATCAACAGTAGCTGTTATTGCAAAGTACGGTGAGTTGCAGGACTATGCAACAGTTACAATTAAACTAAAAGAAATTGCTCCTGCAGAAAGCTATTCCGACTGGATGATGGATGCTATGTTGAAACAATTATTTGGCTTACCCAAAAGGTAAATCAAATTTCTATTTTTTATCATTCTTTATAAATAATTCAAATGAAAAAATTTATAACGAAATTCAAAAAAGTATTTGTTTTGATTCCAACTATATTGTTGGGTTCAAGCCTTTATGCTCAAACCACAACCCTTTATGTAAGCAAACAAACCAATGAAAAAAGTGAGTACAGTGGTAGTTATTCAAAGCAAACCGACAGATACGAGCAGGGAAACGTTACACTCAGTAAAACGGGACCGATTAATTATTCCATCACCCCTTCTTCACTTAGTATTGCTACCAATGAAAATAAAAACTGGAATGGAAGTATTTATCCGGATGTAGCAACCTGCCCGGCAGCTGGTTCATCAGTGGCAGCAAGTGTAACCGGAAATTATAATATTACTTATAGTCGTCCATATGGTGCAGGTACAAATGGTACTGTAACGAGCACTTATTATTGCTCAAATAACGGTTCAGCTTCCGGAACCGGAGGGTGCACTTTTCATGGAGGAAATCCGGGTGCGCATGAAATGGTAAATGATGTGGGTTCTCAGGTATTAAGCTTCAATATAGTGAGCATCCTGATAGACTTGCCCGATACCATCTGCTTAGGACATACCGGAGAAAAAGACATTACAGCAGTTAGTTTTCCTTCAAGCGGTGGCAGCTATCTTTGGTCCAGTACCAACTCAAATGTTTTGATAACAAATTCAGATCAAAAAACTGCACATATCAAACTCCTTGATACCAATGTAACCCATGCAGTTGTTAAAGTTAAAATTACCATTGAAGGTGTAACCTATGAGGACCAGGGTGTTTTATCAACCTGTGAATGCTCCTGCGCACCTATAACAAATGGCATTACAGCCGGGCCATTGCAATTAAACTTTAATGTAAATCCTGACAATGAAACACCAGAGGCAGGTGTATGTAAATATACGGCCAGCAACGCCGCTTTTATGATGAACATGAATGGTATAGGAGGATTTAACAGGCAGGTAAACATTAACAATGGAGCCACTGTAAAATTTGGTAAAAATTGTGAGACAGGTGCTTTAACTGATGTTAGTGTTGATTGGACCGGAGACATTGAAATACCTGAGGCCAAGGTTAATGTTCCGGGATTTGGACCGGTAACTACTTTTAAAATGAATGTAAGTGAAATTCATGTGACAGTTGCTGTAAACGGCAATTTAAGTGGAACGGTTAAAGTAAAAATAACCAATACGGTTGACAGGGATTTATCGGGTAACAAAGGATTTGTGATGTTGAGAAAAGGCACTAATTCTACCATAACTTTTACATTTAACAATACCAATGGATTTACCGGTAACTGGGATTGGAGCGGAATCGCCGGCATTAAAATTGATCTTGTAAAAAAGGACAATGGTGCCGATGTAATCATTGCAGATTTTAATGGCAACTATACAGCAGCCGGCGTTTTATCAGGAGACCTGCATGTTGTTTTGAACGCAACGTATAAAACAAGTTTATTTAAAATAACCATGAAAGAACTCACATTGGGTCTTGAACTGGATATAACGAATGCAAGCTTTGCTTTAAAGAGTGGCAGTGGTAAAGTTCAAATTTCGGAAATAAAAACCATTGGCGGTACTATTGATTTAGCCCTTACATTTCCCGCCGGAGGCGGATGCAATGCAACCGTACAAGCAGCGGGTATAACCGCATTCACCATGACTTTAAGCGATTTTATACTGAACGCAAATTTCAACAAAGATTTTGATATGACCTTGGTTCAGGGTAAACTCAAAGCAAAGCATACTCAATTTGATGTAAAAATAAATGTCGATAATTTTAAAATTGAAAACGGAGCATTGAAAGAATTTGCGTGCAGTGGCGTGGTAAAGTACAGCAACTTTAAATTCACGCTGGAAAATGCATCATTTGCATCGGGTCCTCCGGGTGAAATAAGCATCAGTGCCAAACTGGAAATGTCGGCCACAGGAACCTCCGTAATGATTCAGGTTTCGGCATTTAAAATTAAAGAAGATGGCAGCATTTCCATTGGCACAATCGCTGGCAATCTCAACCGGGCACCGGCCAGCATCAGCTTCTCGGCAACCTTTGGTACCAATCGGTTTACAGGTACATTCAATGGTGATTTCGCCGCAATTGGTTTAGATGGTGCGGTTGATATCGGAGCCGAACCTGCATATAATTTTGCTTATCTGGCCATCACAGTTAAGGCAAATGTACCTTTAGGCCAGTCGGGTTTAAAACTCACACAAATTGGAGGCAAAGTAGGTTATAATTATTTCTTGCCCAATGTAAATGCAATGGGAAATCCGCAACAGGGAGCCTATCTGGCCGGACTCAAACTGGGGGTAGCAGATGTTGGAAATATGTGTGAGGTAACGGGAGAAGTGGTGGTTGCTTTTACTTCAGCCACCGTTGATATCACATTGGTAGGCACTGTTGCTGTTTTAAAAAATAATAAATTTTTTGATGGCAATGCAAATGTTACATATAAAATTCCTGCCAATACACTTTCAGGAAGCGTTGGTGCAGTATTGAAAATTCCAGGCAATGGCTGGGCTTTTCAATCACAAAATCTCAATATTGGGTTCTTTTTTGGCAACAACCAGTTTAGTGCAAATGGAAGCAATATGGGTGGACAAATGTTTGGAAATAAAATTCAATTGTCGAATGGAAATTTTAGCCTAAGTGGCAACCTGAGCAATGTTACCTCAGTAACCGGTAGTCTGGGGGGAAAAGCCACATGTTCATTTAACTATACTGATAGCTGGTTTGGGGGAACCGTATCCGGAAGCATTTCATTAAACATGAATTCAAATATGAGTGTAAGTTTCGACCAAACCGGAATCAATGGAACCTTTAATGTAACCGTAAATGGCAACGGCAGCGTAACGGTTGATACCTGGGTATATACCGGAACCACCTCTGCATCGGCCAGTGCTACCGGGGATGTTGGATATACAGGTGGTACACTCAGTTTAACCGGCAATGCAACGGTAACCCTTCCTTTCAGTATTCCATTTTATGGCGATACAATAACAACACCTACCATCAGTATTTCAATTTAAAGGAAACGAAAACATGAAAAGAATAATACAAATTGTATTGATAATGCTTGTTTCAAATAAGCTCCTTTCACAAAATGAAACCGTTCAATTAATCGGAGAAAGTGCAGATGGTAAAACCGTTAAAATGATATGGTTTTTTAAAACTTGGAATAAAAATACAATTGGATTTGATATAAAAAGAAGAACTATAAACTCATTACAAATATCGGCTTGGGAAAAATTAAATAATAGTCCGATTGTGCCTGAAATTGCGCTGAATAAAAACCTGTTCAATACGGGTGTCAGCGATAACGAATCTCAAAGGCTCAAATTAAAACTTGGAAAACTGATCACCACAAAAAAAACAAAAGAAATTCATAATAAGGATTACCTCATGCGTCTGAGTAATGACCCGTCCGCACTTCAGGGACTATCTTTTGCTATCGCTCTTGATTATGATTTTGCGCTCCTCAATGGATTTGCTTTTATTGACCAAACGGCTATTGCAGGGAATAACTATGAGTATGGCTTGTTTCTGATTGAAGCGAATCAAACTGCCAATGAACCTGTATCCGTTTTTAGCTGGATGTATGGAACAAAATCGTTGCTTGAACCGGATATAGAAATAAGCGGGAGAAAATATGGCAAGACTGGAAAGGTAGAATTAAACTGGTTTGTAAATACCGATAAGATGAAAACAGTGCATGTGGCAGGATTTAATATATACAAGAAAATAACCGGTCAATGGATCAGGCAAAATTCATACCCATTAAATTCTAAAACTTCTCAGGCAGGCAAGTATGTTTGGTTCGACACGACTGCAATCAAAAATGAAATAATATTATATGCAGTTGCTTTACAAAGTATTTTTAACAATGAGGGTGAAAAAGTTGAATATTTTTTTAACCCTTCTGAATATCCAGCTGAATATAAGACCCCGGTGTTAGACAAGATTATTCTATCAGGTGAAAATTATAAAAGTGGGTTTAATATTAACTGGAGTTTTGCATCTGAACAAGAAAAATTTATTAAAGGATTTGTTATTGAAAAATCAAATCTTCCCTATTCATTTCAGAAAGTTACCGATATAATTCCCGCCAAAATAAGGAGCTATACTGATAGCACTTATTCACCACCAGCAAGCTATATCGGGTTCAGGGTAAAAGTAATTTACAGTGATGAAACCCAATTGAACAGCAACGAAAAACTAATCTATTTTTTACCTGAAATAAGGCCTCCAACACCCATGAATTTGAAAATAAAATGGACACATAATGAGAAGAAACTTTATGCTGATTTGAGCTGGGATCCAAAAAGAACCGATGATACCTTAACCGATTATTATTTATTATATGCTACAAATCCAGTGAACGAACAATTTATGCAGGCAGGTAGTCTACCTATTAAAACCAATACTTATCGTTATGAAATTAATTACCCTTTTGCAAACCCATATAAATTCTGTGTCTCAGCCGTAAGTGTATATAAAAGTGAAGGTGCTTTAAGTGATACTGTACGGTCCATTTCACCCAGTCAAAAATTACCTTATATCAGTATTAACAACCTTTCATTAGACAGCAATCGTGTGCTAATCAATTGGGACTATCCTGAAATATGGGACCTTAAGGGTTTCAGGATTTTTCAAAACGGGAATATGGTTGCCAGTGAATTTCAGTTAAATAAAACAAACCGTACCTTTAAAACACCGGGGTTAAAATTGGGTGCTTCCTATCAGTTTATGATACAAGCCGTAAGCGAAAATGGAATTATTAGTGAGCTATCTATACCCTCAGAAATAAATATAATTCCCCAACCGAGAAAATAATTTGATATGCAGTATATCTTGCATAAATATTTTTTATTTCTTAAACAATTGCTCCTGCAAATATCCCTATGTATCTCTTTTTGTTTCATATGTCTTACTTCACACAGTCAAATTAGTAACTACACTATCATAAATCCTCAGCCCGGCAGTATCGTTTCAAGCGGAAATTTATTTGTGGTTGTTTCATTCAGTTCAAACCATAGAATCATTGAAAATGATGTCAAAGTTTTAATAGACAGAACCCAGATCCTGATTTTGCCAAAAATTAACCAGAACCGATTAAGTTTCATCTATGAAAATACATTACCTGATGGAAAACACTTCATTGAAATTCGTTATCGAAACCGAAATGAGTCTGCAAAAATTAAATCCCTAAGCTGGTATTTTTATGTAAATGTAAAAGTTGAAAGCGATACCCTGCTTACAAAAAATAAATATCCCCTACCCGGTTCAAAATATGAATCTGTAAAATTAAAACAATATACCCTAAATGGGAATCTGATGACAGATAACCGCAGTGAATTTATTGATGGTGCCGGACGTGCACTACGGCAGGAGCCTGCATACACACGCACTTTATCTTTAAATGCATTAGCCCGTTTGAACACAAACCAATTATTTATTCGCTTTTTTACTACAACCGACAATTATTCTCAATTTCAAAACCGTGATTTTTTCCAGGTAGGTTATCTTAATAAATGGTTTGAAGTTTCATACGGTGATATTAATCCTTCAATGGACCGTTTTATAGTAAGCGGTGTTCGTATGCGTGGAGTAAAAGCAATATTGCGGTCAGGTGGCAGTTCATTACAATTTTATTATGGTGAAATTAATACGGCAATAGAGGGAAGTATTCAAAAATATATACCCGGTACTGGCATTATACCCACTAATTTTGTGAATGACAGCATGTATAAACTTCCAGGTACTTATAAAAGATTGATGATGGCAGGCCGTATGGAATTAGGTAACAAAAGAGAGCATTTTAAATTCGGAATCAGTGCTTTTAAAGCTAAAGATGACATCCATTCCATTCAATATGGCGTTACCCCAAAAGACAATTTAGCTGCCGGGGCGGATATGACATTCAAACTTTTTAAACGCCGTTTGGGAATCAGTTTCGGAGCGGCTGTAAGTGTGATAACGCATGATATTTCATATGGAGTGGCAAACAAAGCACAGATAGATACTACGTTTAATACACATGTCCCCTATGACCCGGCTGATTACCAAAAATATTTAATTATAAATTCTTCAACAGTACCTGTTTTTCCAAAACATTTTGATTATGGGGCATATTTTGGAAATATTTTTTTAAATAATAAATTTCAAAATTTTTCATTTGAATACCGTAGAAACGGACCGCAGTTTGTTTCTCTCGGCAATCCTTTTTTGCGAAATAATTATGAAGGCTATGTGATAGGAGAACGTGTATGGTTTTGGAAAAAACGATTATCTTTAAACGGAAATTATCAGGAATTTACAAATGATTTAAACCAGGTCCTGATTGCTACCATGCGAACCCAATATATAAGCGGATCCGCATTTTTTATGTACAATGCAAACTGGCCGGGAATACTTTTCAATTATATGGTTCAAAACCGTAATGCGCAAAATGCCATTGTAAAAACAGCAACAATTAATGATAAATTGGATATCTTATTAATCAATATGAACTATGCAAAAAAATTCTGGAATTTGAACCATAATTTTCGTTTGGTTTATAGTTTTACGAAAAGGGAAGATTATTTAAGACCAGAAAGTAATACAACATTCTATAATTTAATGATGGGTTTGGGAGAAAACTTTTCTGAAAATTTCTTTATCACTTTTGATGCTGGAAAAACGATTATTTTTAATCAGGCTAAAGAAAGTCTTTCAGATATTAATACATACACAGGATCCTTAAACTGGCAAAACAAAAAAGGAATTCGGGCAGGTGCATCGGTTTCCAATAATATTAACCTGGCTACTATGTATTTTAATAAAACGCAAAGGTTCTCATTCATTGGGAAATTTGGCTTCAGGATTTATAAAGGAATGGCTTTAGATGCAGAATATGGTTATCAACCATATACAGATGATGGCAATTCAAACAACAATTATAAAGAACAATATGTTTACGTGAAATATACCTACGATTTTAGTTTCAAATAATTATCTAAATATTACTTATGTCTACATATAATGTTTGTACATTTGTAGTCCTGGTTAGTAAAATATTCAGTCAAAAAAATGAAAACAATCATTCACAGAGCCGCGGAAAGAGGGCATGCAGACCATGGTTGGTTGAACGCCCATCACTCATTTAGTTTTGCATCCTGGTATGACCCAAACAAAACAAATTTTGGTGTATTAAGGGTATTAAACGACGATATTGTAGCTAAAGGTATGGGGTTTGGTAAGCACCCACACGAGAATATGGAGATCATTACATTGGTTCAGCATGGGATTTTACGTCACGAAGACAGTATGGGACATACTTCTCAGATTTTACCCGGCGAAGTACAGGTGATGAGTGCAGGTACGGGTATCTACCACTCTGAATTTAACGACTCAAAAACCGAAGAATTAAGATTGTTTCAAATCTGGGTTTTTCCGAATATCCAAAATGTTAACCCCCGTTATGATCAAAAATCATACGCAAGCGAAGCTGCCCATAATAAGTGGCAAACCATCATCGCTCCCATCGATCAACCCGAAGCTAAAGCCATTGGAATTTACCAGCAGGCGTGGTTCAGTCAAACCGAATTGGATCAAGACCAAACCATTGATTATACATCCCGAAACATGCTCAATGGAGCCTATGTTTTTGTAATTGAAGGCAGCATAAAAATTGGTGAAGTAATATTATCAAAACGTGATGCCATGGGTATCAGCGAATATGAGTCATTTACGATTGAAGCCCTGGAATCAGCTAAAGTTTTGGTGATGGATATTCCGATGGAGTTATGAGGTATGAGGTATAAGGTATGAGGTATGAGGTATGAGGTATGAGGTATGAGTTGAAGTATAAGTATGAAGAATGAAAAAAGTAGAAAATAGGAAATAGAAAATAATAAATTTGTATATTGTACATCGTACCCCGATAGCTATCGGGGCGTAAATCGTAAATTATTGAACCGTAAAGATTTTATAAAAGCAAGTATTGGATTGCCCTTATTAAGTATGAACCTACAAGAGTTTGAAAAGGAAGTAATAGGCGATCATTTTGCTGAGGCAATGATGCCTTTGTTATTTGTCGGACATGGGAGTCCGATGAATGCGATTGAAGACAATGCTTTTAGCCGTAGCTGGGCAAAACTGGGCAATGAGTTGTCGGTTCCCAAAGCTATTTTATGTGTATCGGCACATTGGCAAACCCGGGGCACCAAAGTTACCGCCATGGAGCAACCCAAAACCATACACGATTTTGGAGGGTTTCCCAAAGCTTTGTTTGATGTCCAATATCCGGCACCCGGTTCACCGCAATATGCACAGTTAACCATGAGCCAATTTCGGGCCGGACATATCAGTAAAGATTTTGAATGGGGTCTCGACCACGGCACCTGGAGTGTGTTAAAACCCATGTTTCCCAAAGCTAATATTCCAACATTTCAGTTGAGTTTGGATTATACCGCTACTCCGCAACAACATGTAGAAATTGCGAAACATTTAATGAACATGCGTAAAAAAGGCGTTCTGATTATTGGCAGTGGCAATATCGTACACAACTTAGGTTTGCTCAACTTTGAAGGCAAACCCTTTGACTGGGCTACAGAGTTTGATGAACTTGCAAAAACAAAGATTCTCAACAATGATTTAAAAACATTAACAGATTATAAAAATCTGGGAAAAGCAGCCAGTCTTTCTATTCCTACCAATGAGCATTACCTGCCTTTATTATATATCCTTGCACTTAAGCAGAAGCAGGAAAATACTAGCTTCTTTAATGAATCAATTGAAATGGGATCCGTTTCGATGCGGAGTTTGAAGATTAGTTGAAGATGAGGCGAGATGACGAGAATCGAGAAACGAGACAAAATGTACGATGTACGGTGACAAACAAAAACTATTGGTCTCGTTTCTCAACTCTCGCAATCTCGTTTCTTGAAATCTGGTTTCACAATTCAATAACTTATTGCACTTTTTTATATTCTTCGCTTATTTCTCCTTTGGGAGTTCTGTATATAATTACAAGTTTGGTGGCTTTTACTGTTTTAATGCTGCAATTGATACCCCGGCTTTTGGGTTGAAAATAGGTATCTCCAAAAAATATGCGTTTGGTGAGGCTCAGCACTTGTCCGTTTATAGCCCAGGAGCCCATTTCAGCGATACCATTTGAATCTTTGGGTTCGCGGCAATCATATACTATATATTTTTTATCTTCCTTAAACTCGAGCTGATAGGGGCATTTAATATTTCCCTCGCCGTTAATTTCAACCTGGTTCCATTTGCCGATGAGAGAAGCGGGGTTTACCTGAGCTTGTAACTTGCAGGTAAGGCTTAGGAATAAAATGATGTATGTGATGGCAGTTTTCATAATTTGGTTATCTGTTTTTGAGCTTGCGAATGTATAAGCAAGTATATGATTTTTTAGATAATATAGAATTTAACATAATTTTGAGTAATTTTGTTCAACACATTGAGTAAATTGTAAACTATGTATGAACGTGCAGCATTACAAGGACTTATAAAGCGGATGAAAGAGCCCCGGCGATTTATTGAAGCAAAGAAAACATTTTGTGTCCAGTTTAAATTTAGATGGTGTTTTATTTAAAATTTTGAAATCAGTTTCTACCCTTGTAATTTGTTGCAATTGATCTTTTTTTTCTTTTTGCTTGATCAAAAAGAAACAAAAAATCAAGACTTATTACAATAACTTGCAAATGTAAAAAAGTTTGGCCTCGGCCCGCATCCCAAGCCGCAAGGCCAATCGATGCGACTGTATAGGCCTTGCTCAAGGTCTGCTAATTTTGCTTTCATTTGAATGTTTAATTACTGGTCAATCTTTTAACATTTGCTGGCGTTATTGTAATAGGTCGGTCCTTCTTTTCTTTAACCTGTATCTTAATTTAATTCTATTTCAATTATGTTAATCATAAAAATTATACATTCTTCCCCAGCCCTGAAAGGGCGATAATCACCAGCACAGGGTGAAGCCCTGTGTCAATTGGTTAACAACAATCCCCCAAAGCCCTGAAAGGGTGAAATAGTATATTGATATAAATCGAATCACTCAAAAGTTAAAGCAACAATTTTGTTTTTCACATATTTTAAATTTTGATTTTTAGGAATAATTTATTTTGTCCAAAATGTTATTGCGCCCTTGCAGGGCTCCGGGTTTGCGCGGGGCTACTTTCGAACGATGGGCTTCACCCATCGCTGTTGATGGGCGCCCTTTCAGGGCTTGGGGTTATTTAAAAATAATCATTAAGTCCATCTGATAATGCACATAACTTTATATCTTAGTTACAAGGTAAAATGATTTTATCCGATTGTTCATAACCATAAAAACCTCCCCAAACTTTCGTAATCATTTTCTTGCTTAAAATAGTATCCAATTCTATGCCTTGATCAGTTAGTTCATAATATAATTCAGGATTATAATAACATGAATCACCACTTCCAAAGCCTTCAATTGTATTCATTGTTCCCTGAAATTCCATATTTTCATCAATATCTAAATTTGATGGATCTGTATCAAAAAATGGCAATAATTGTTGCTTTATGTATTTTCCATCTTTAATATTAATTACTAATAATTTGTTTATATCAGGGGCATCAAAAATTTCCAAAAAGATTAAATATTGATTATTTTTCAAATTTTTAATTTTAGGGTAATTATTGCATAAAAGTTTAATTTCATAACCTGTGTCATGAAATAGTAATTCATTACCAAACATTAAACTTACATTCGTGTATGGTTTACAAGAGTCAAACTTTTCACCATTGGTTGAAACGATAATTTTAAAATTATTTCCTAAACTAATTTCGATTGTATTTTCGTTGTATGAATTGGATAATTTACCTAAATTATCATTGCAACAAGTAAAGAAAAATATAATCCCAATAATTACAATAAAGTATGTTTTCATAATTTAATTTTTACCTTATTATTGGTGCCGCTAAAATATAAAACTTTACATTATTATTCCAATCCTTTGCTTTGAATGCTGCATCATTCCAACTTTTTTCTTTAGTGCCCGTAGGATTAACAAAATTCGTTACACCTTTTGAATAACC
This sequence comes from Bacteroidota bacterium, assembly GCA_030680835.1. GTDB lineage: Bacteria > Bacteroidota > Bacteroidia > UKL13-3 > UKL13-3 > B1. The sequence goes on along the minus strand of JAUXUD010000046.1, from coordinate 10,533 downwards.
AATATTGGCAAGAATTCCTTTGCTAATATTTCTTCCTACTGTCAAAGTAGCAAGGTGACCTGAACGTCCTGCTTTTGGATTTATATAAGCGGCAATTACCAATTTACCATTTGTTGCGGCTTTTAATGCCGCAGCCATATTAACATTTTTATAATTAGAATTACTTTCAATTTGTACTGCAACTTCATTAGCCTTTCCTGGTATATAAATGTTCTGAGCGAGTGCACTTCCGACTGCCTTTGTAATACAAGCTGTAGCTTGGTTACAATGTGAAGTCGTACCCCCAGCCCCTGGTTGTAAAGCAGCGTTTGATAAATTCAATTCTTGCTGCATTTGAATCACTGATGTTATTACCTTGTCATTTATTTCATCTTTACCACCTTGATCATTGTACTTTTTAAATTCATAATGAAGATCAACTCCTTTTCCAGTTTGCTGAAACACTGCATTTGATCCATCTTCAACATGCTCTATGAGATTTCCATCTTTGTCTTGAAAATCCGTCTCATTTCTCCCATCCGGATCCGTTAAATTCACCGGGTTATCGAAACAATATCTGTAGGGTGACCAGTTGGGGGCATTTGGGGCTAAGGGATCAATCTGCATAAACCTGCCGATTTGCGGGTCGTAGGTGCGGGCTTCGAAATCGTACCAGTCGAGGCCATAGGTGTTGCTGCCGTCGCTGAATTCGTTTTGCTGGATGTGCTGGGAATTGTGTTTGTAGTTGCTGCTCGTTAATATGCCGGCTGCCTTGTATGCTTCAAAAAATAATCCGTAGGGATAATAATGAAACTCTTCGAGTAACTGGCCCTGCCAGTGCAATACAAATAAATTGTCGGTTCTTATGGTTATGGAGCTGGTATTGCTGGTAAATACGTAGATAAATCCGTTAACCGGTACCTTAAATGCATTCACCGAAAGGTCGGTCCAGGTATTGGCCTGAAATACTTTTATGGCGCCGCTTGCTTCGGGTAAAAAATTCATATTCTCATCAAATATAATATAATTTAAATATCCTTTTGGGGTCAGGGTATCGTTTGTATTATTTTGTAATTGCGTAATGCTGTTGGTTAAGCTTACTACATTAATATTTGAGGTACTTGCCACAATACCGCCTTCTATTGATGAAACCATGCCGCTCAATGAACTGATGATGCTGCTGATTAAATCACTTACCGGAATGGGATTGTCCGGAGCGGTATTGCTGTAATAAAAGGCCTCTGCGCCTATCTCAATTTTATCGCCGGCACTTACTTTTAACAATAGTCCCGGACCTACCACACTGCCCAGACTGGCATTTAATTTCGCATCCCGTACGTCGGTTGAATCACTCGTCAGGGGTTTTAAATCGCGGGTTTCATCCACATTGTCGAATAGCTGGTTTTCAAGTATTGCATTTGGAACTTCACTGGTGGCCAAATACATCGTTGGGGTGCCTATATAACTGGTGTCGGCATAAGTTATCTGGCAACTGTCACAGGTTTTTATATCTGCTCCGCTGATTCCGTTATTTGGACCGGTAGTTCCCGCACCCGTTGCGGGTCCGCCTGTATTGCCTGATGAAATGGGATTTGTGCCCGTGCTCGTGCCCACGCCCTGCGATTGGGTTTCTCCAATAATGCTTCTGATGTTTCCTATATAATCTTTGATATAATACTCATATCCGCATGTGTTGGGTGCTACAACCGGCCGGTATCTTCCCTCCTCGTGTTCAATTAAATTCAATACCCCATCTTTATAGGTTATTTCATCCAGATACCAGTATTCGGCAACTTTGTTTATACTGTTAATTACCTGGGTGATTTTTTTCTTTAATAAAGTACCGCTTGCATCGTAGGTATACTCAATCATATTACCTGAACCGGCATCCACCTTCATGGGTTTATTTAAAACAAACCAATTGTTACTGATCATGCCGATTCCCCGGTTTCCATCACTGATCAGGCTGCCACCCGCATCATAGGTATAATCATTTGTATTGCTCATATCCCTGAAGTCGGCCAGGTTATCATGCACGCTTTTATCCTTGCTTTGTGAGGCAGTGCTTTCGGTTACATTTCGTAATATATTTGTATTGGGATCATAGGTATATGTGAGGTCATCCAGAATTATTTTTGAACCCGCTATTACGCCCATGTGTTTCATGGATAATATATTTCCATTGGCATCATAATTCATATTGCTGGTAGTATAATCTTTTAAAGTTTTACTCCAGGTGGGTGCCGGAGTGCCCGTCTGCTCTGTCTTTTGGTAATAATCACCCAGGATTAAACGGCTTGCAAAATCATAGGTATAACCATAGGTTCTTTGCTGGGTGCTGCTGCCTTTATTTCTCCATTTTATGCCCGATACCCTCCCGTTCAGATAATTTTTTTCATAACCATTTTCGTAATTTATTTCCATTCCAAAAAAGTGATCTCCTGTTTTATTCGTGCAATAATTTTTGTTGATGCCGGTCAACCATCCCCGGATATTATACTGATAATTTAAGGGGTATTGCATATTGCCTAATTTCTTTATATTTAATCTTCCCAGCCCATCATAACTGTAGGATGCCAATTGGGTATAATTTGCAGCATTGTTTAATTTATGCTTCACTGTGAGCAATCTGTTATAATAATCATAGGTGTATTTCTTATAAATGGTTTGTGCATTGTTTTGCTTCATTACCGTGCTTTTTTTTCGTCCCGCAAAATCATATCCATGATACGTGATGGCAGTTTGGGTTCCGAAATACTGTTTATGCTGCTGGATCAGTTCTGAACGCGCATTATAAAAATGAACCAGCAGGTTATAGTTTATATCAGAGGGATTTGTAAAATTATCCGATATCAATGCCTTTACGCCCGTTAATAAACCACGGGTATTGCTTCCTTTGTTAATATCATATCCTTCTGCAATACTGGCATTGCTTTGGTCAAATGCTATGCTTGTAAAATTATAATGGTCGTAATAATTTGTGAGATATACCAATACATCCGTAAAGGTGTTGATATAATCGCTCTGATCCTTTATTTCTTTGTTAAAAATATAATCCAGAAAAGCAATGGAAATCAACTGGGTATTTTCATATGCCTGCAGTGCAGCATGGCTTGCAGTTGTGGTATATATTCCGGTTTGAACCAATCGGCCGGCGATATCCTGTTTATTAAACTGCCATTGATTCTCCAGTCTTTGCATGGGGTTTTGAACCATTACCAGCTCATCTTTTCTGTTATATACCATATAGCTGAAGCCTACTCCCGGGTTTTTAGACTTTATCACTCTGCCCAAATCATCATATTCATAGCTGAAACCTAAATGATCCAGCACGGTTGATGTAACTGTCCATAAGTTGCTTTCTATTGCTTGTACAGCCTTTGGGGGAAGAATATATCTGAGTCTTCCCAGATCATCATAAACATAATAGGTATTTAAACTCAATGCCGCATTCGTTGTATTCACCTGAGCGCTCATTACCTTTTTACCTTCCATATTCAGGTATTCCTTTGTGGTCAGTTCATCTTCGTCAATGGTGGTTTTAATCCAAAGGCTTCCACCGGGGTAACTGCTGCTGGTTACGGGTAAATTTGTGGCAGTTGAAATCGTCCATAATTTTATATTGTCTCCGTTTGTATTTGCTGCGAGTTCTACGCCTACTCCTTTCGCATTTCCATTCCAGCTGCTTCCTTCTGCCCATGTTTTTTTCAAGGTGTTTAATGGCGATGCTTCCAGCAATACACTTTTATATAAAAATTGCTCATTCGTATAGCCCAGAGCGGCATAGGTACTCAGCAATTCAGTCTGAATGTTTTTACAAAAACTACCCGGATTGGTTGCTTTAACAAAGGGCAACAATAAGGTTGCTTCTCTGCCAAAGGCGTCGTAAATATGGTGTTGCACCCAATCTTTATTTCCATTGGTCATCCCTTTTACAACAGTTTGCAATTCCCTTCCCAGACCGTCAAAATAATCGGTTCTAACTTTGCAATTTGCATATAAGGGTGCCAGGTTGTTTAATTCGGCATCTGAACCGATGGGCACAAAGGGTTCAATTGTTTTTAGTGAATTTACAATAATAGAACCTGTAATATTTGCCGGCAAATTGGGAATAAAAGTGCTCCCTGAAACCGCTGTGGCATCCGGCATATTGGTCTGCGACCAGGCCCTGATTTGGGTCAAAAATAATAGGGCCAGAATCTTGATTAATCTATTTATCTGTTTCATGATTTTTAATTTAATTATTTACTGAACCTCACCCAGGCTGTATATATATTTCTTTATGATTTTCTTGTCTTCATTAAGAATTTTGTCCAAACGATTGAACCCGTCATACTCATAATAAATGTGGTTGTTGTTTTCGTTTTCCTCGGATAGGATGCCTATCAAAGGCTTGTAAACCCATGTTTTCATTAAAGCTCCCACAGGAAAATATTTTATATCGTCAATGATTCCTGATCCGCTTATGGAAAAGGAAATGCAATTGGTCAAAGTGTATTCCTGAAGTGTCCAGCCATTTGCTATTTTAATTGTTTGCGGGTTTGTTTGTGCGGTGTATCCATTGTATACACTAAGGGTACTTCCGTTCTTCATCCAGAATTGAATTTTATAGGTTTGATCGGCATTCAATGGCAGGGCTGATTGAATTGAACTTGCGCAGGTTCCGCCCAAGACAAATCCTTTTGAGCCGGTAACAAAATCTGTGCTTTCAATATAATTGCAGCTTGCCGAGTTTCTGATTAAAGATAAATTTCCACTCAAAAAATTTGTAGAAGTTCCTGAATTCCGGCACTCATAATCTTCAAATCCGCAATAACCCATATCGCTATTTGATGCATTTTCGGCCGCTGCAATTACGTAAGGAGCCAGGCTGGAATGGATTGTTGATTTCACTTTCCCTCTTTCACTAATCTCATTGGCAATACCATATTTCGAATAGGAATTGAATTTTATTGTTTCATAATAATCAGGATGATAATTCAAACCATTATCGGTTACATATGACAGCTGGAAATTGGAAACCGGATTGGCAATTTTTAGTGAATATTGAGAAGTTAAAAGTGGTCTTGAATCAACAAAACTATATTTGTTCAATGTTGATTTTATAACTTTAAATGTATTTCCAAATTTCTTTGAAGAATAAATTTCAATAGGAGTATTGAATATATATGAAGCCACTAAAGCCCTCATGGCTCTAACTTCCGGATTTGTGTGACTATTATTGAAATACTCAAGATTCATGTCTGGGGGATATCTGGTTTCTTCCATTAAAACAGTACCGTCTGGAATTGTTGTTATTTTTTTTGTAAGCAAAAGGTGTATAGGATTTTCATAAAAATACTCTGTACTTTCAACTAAATATTCATGAAATGCATTGTTTGAATAAGTATACTCAAACTTGCTATCCAATTTAAACCATGGATTTGTAAGTAAATATTGTTTAAATTGAAAAAATGGATGAGGAATTATGGAACTGGATGGGTCTGAAGGTAAATAACCAAAAATTATTCTAGCAACCTTTAAGCCATGCAAAAAAACAGTAGAAAAATAATTGTCTGAAGAATAATTATAGATAACTTCCTTCTTTTTAAGGTTTGCATTGTCAAAAATTTGTTCTTTTGTTACATAACCATATAAATAATCAGGGAATAATGAAGTAACTGCTGGAAAACCCGTAATCCCTGAATTATTCGGGGCCGCAAAAAACTTTCGTACATAACCATTTGAAACGGTAGTGAAATTAGGATTGATATCTTCAGTAACAACTTCCTTATAAACAATATAACTACCGTTAACTTTTCCCGGGCCAATTTTGGTTTCTGAAGAAACTACCTGAAATGTACATAAAACATAGCAGGGTATCGGGCATCCGATGGCGGGACTAATATTTGTATATTCCTTGAAGTTTTGCAGATATTCCAAATTACCCGGCATCATTCCACTTTGACGATCCGGTTCATTCGCAAGGGTGTAAGAATAAGATTTGCCAAAAATATTACCTGCAGCATCATTTTTTGTTATTTTTTTGATTCTTAAACCGGGCCCATATTTAAATTTTTGAATGATTAATCCTGATTGATAACTAATCATTCCATGATATGTAAAATCACTGAATTCAGAGCTCGCTCCAATGGTAATCTGGTATGTACCTGCCGTTAAGATGTTATATTCTCTTGTGTTCGCATTAACTTGTGTATAAATTAAACTCTGAGTTCCAAGCATCATATTGAATGATTTTGAGACTTGTTGATAAGCAGGCGCATTAACAGGAAAGGTTGAGATAAATTCAACTCTTATTTTTTGAGGAAATAAAATGTTGATTGTATAGGTTTGATTTGTTAAACCACCACCCCCTAAGGCAGTTACATTTGCATTTAAAATTACGGGCGTGCCAATAGAATTATTGATGGGTAGATTACCAGAGTTAAAGCTGTATTTATTTTGTTCATATTCATATATAGTACTTCCTCCTGTAGAATATATAATTTGTTCTAAGTTACTTGCTTTGGTTCCTGCCTCATTGGGTTCGCGGTTAGCAAAATCAAAATAGGGTTTATTAATTATATTATCCGGAATCAGGTTGGTATTTGCTTTATTATTATAAAATCCCCAATAATCCTGCGAAAAAGAATTGATAGTGGGTAAATTCATTGTATTATAAAAAAACTCAGTAGGAGGTAGATAAATTCCTCCTTTCCCTTCAAATATTTTACTCAGGTGCAAGCGGTTTCCTTTGTAGATGTATTGAAATTTATATTCAGAAATAAGTTCATCATTGGTATTGTATTTCTTGATAAATTCAAGCGTATAATCTCCAGCTAAATCTGTTCTTACCGCTCCTTTAACAAACAAATAATATCCTGTTGAAAAAGTAATCCTATTAAGTCTTCTCTGAGATAATCCTGAAAAAGACCAGGCATTATTCAATCCCGAGTTATTAATACAAAAATTAGGAGAAGTAGAACTACCTTCCTGTGCCAGATAGTTTTTTAACGATTGAGAAAGTATTGATGAGTAAACAAGATTAACTTCTTCATCATAATCAAACAAAATGTTATTTTCACATAATGGTGAACTTATTTTACTGAGCAACCAATTAGAAGTGAATGTAACCGGATCTGAATTTCCATTAGAGGTTACTGCCTGGGAAACGGCTTCTGTAATCCCAAATTCATAAACAATTCCACCCAGTGTGGTTATGGTAAATTTACCTGCTAAATACTCTATTTTAAGTTTTGACTTTGGAATTGTTTCTCCATGTCTTGCTGGAGTCAAACCCCATAAAATATTACTTAGAATAAATTTACCACTTTCCCCATTAAAATTATAATAAAACAAGTCGGGCTCTGTATCATACGCACCATTGCTTATACTGTTTAATAGTGAAAAATCTGTCATATAATTCACAGGCCGGTTCGGAATGCGTTCGTACTGTGTCCAATACCCTTCTGTAAAATCATCGGGTTTTCCATTGACTACCCGAGTAATCTGCCCGCCTGCATTAAGTGACCAGCCCAAACCTACACTGGTGGCAATATCATTTACCCTTTGTCCACCTGCATGATAGCTCAATGAGATCGCAAGTTTCAGGCCGGGGTCATCTATTTCATCTATGGGAATTTGGATGGGCGGAATACCGGTGGCTTCTCCTACCGGGATATCAATATACTTTCCAAAAGCAGCGGCATTGGGAGATACCGGGTTTACTGAATTTTGTGCGTAAATTAAGCCGACTGTTAGAACGGATAAATAGAGTGTTGTAATTGCTTGTTTCATATTGTTTTTTATTAGTGTTTGAAATTTTATTTTTAATTCATTCCTATTTTAGTGCTATTGGTGATAATTGAATATAGGGCAATGCAAACACGTGGGTTTGCCCGCACATGATTATATGCCAAAATTTAGTGTCCATGGGCTTCCTTTTTGCGGATTTATGTATTGTAAAAAATCATATCCTATTTGCATGTTTATTTTGCCTTTTAAGCCCAATCCAAATACCAATCCTGGAATTGCTTTAAATGCATTATTTGATTCCTGATTCGCTTTAAACCAGGCATATTCATAATTTAAAAAGAGCAGGGCATTTTTATAAAACATAAAATTTGCTCCGGCTCTGAGTCCAAATCCTTGTTGTGAAAATTGAATATGTTCAATGTCTTTACCCATGCCTACTTTACAAATGATACCTGCCTGCGGTGTAAGCCTGGGACTCAGTTTAAAACCCAATCCAAAGTATATATCAAGAATTGCCGGGAAATAATTATTTGATTTTTGTGCCTGCCAGTTCAAGCTTTTTTCAAGCCGTTCTTTCAGTGCTATTTCGCGATACGGATTTTTTTTGAAGGATACGCTGTCTATATTTATCTGCAACTTATTTATGCTGTCTAATAAGGCATCCATATTGTTCGTGGCATTCGAAAATTTGTCTTGTAATTCCAGTCTTTTATTTGGTTCAATACCGGCCCTATTTTGCGGTAATGCCTGCTGTACCTTTCCTTTTAACTGGTATTGCGGGGGTAAAAGCATAGCGGGGTTGTTGTATAGCTGTGCACTCAATAAGCTGTTTTGTTTTTGTGCCTGATCCAATAATTGTTGAAAGGGTTTCAGGTTAATTTTTCTCAATAGATCCCCTTGTTTTCTGGCTAGTTGTTTGCGCAGGTAATACAGGCGTTTGTCGTTTTTTAAAATATTTTGAACCGTTTTGTTGTTCGATTTTTGGGGTTCAGAAGATGAATAAGATAAAAGCAATTTTTCTTTCAAGGCCTTTTCCATCTCCGCCAGCTTCCACTTGCAAAAGGCAATGTCATTTTTATAATAAATAATTTGGGAGATATAATAATTGGTATCCTTTGTAATTGTATTTTTATATATAATTGGGTGTTTTAACTCGCCTGGAACTTTTATTTTTCCGGGTTGATTATATTTTTGAAAAACAGGAATTTTCAAACCTGTTCTTTTATCAATTTTTTTTTCACATTTTTGCCTGTATCTGATAAACCTGTGCAATGATTTTGATTCTCTTTTTGTTTGTTTATATTCTTTAATTAATATGCTCAAACGATTGCCTTCATGGCTGCTCATCGCATCCGTAAAGAACAGGTTCACCAAAAAGAGTCCGGATAAAAAGTAAATTCTTGCCAACATCACGTGTTCATTATTGCAGTTGCAAGATGGCGTGCAGTCTTTTCTTAAAACATCCCATTTCTTGGAAAAAGTTTATTTTAAAATTCTTTTTTCCAAGAAATGGGATTGTTTATCTGAAATATTTTTATAGGGATTCGGATGATTTTACTGACTGACAAATTATTTTACCCATTGCCGGTAAAAAATAGTTTTTTCGCCTTCCCTAAATCAGCCAAATTACAAATATAAACATCAATTAATCATCAATTTTCAACTGATTAAATAATTATAATGTTATTTTAATGTCATATTACAAATTGTAACTTTTTGTATATCAATTAGATATTAATTGTACCTTCATTTTTTATCCTATATCTGGGATTTAATTTCATGAGCCGTTTGTATTTTTTAAAACAATTGCATAACATCGAATACCTAACTATGAAACTACCATGCCTAAAATCAGAATCGTAATTGTTGACCCCTCACCCTCCGATGCTTATGTAATGATGCGCACCTTCAACCGGAATCCTTTATTTACCGTATTGCGTGCATTCAGTAACGGAATTGATTTTTTAAAAAGTTTAAGCCAATTGCCTGAATTTGATTGTCTGCTTATTGATACCCACCTGCCTAAAATGAGTGGTAAAGAAGTGATATTGGAATTAAAAACCCGTGGGGTTCTTTTTAAAATTTATGCCATTACTTATGGACTTATTCCGTACAGGATAGATATTATAGCCGGTTCAGGCATTCATGCTTATTCAAGAAAAGATCCTGAATTGCTTGAACTTTTATTACCTAAAATAGTTGCAGGGGATTTAATTTATGATGACCGTGCAAATGATTCATGGAATGTGAATGGCGTTGATATGAATATGTTTGAATTGGAAAAACATGTTTGGTTAAGTATATTGAATGAAAGTGAAAAAGCGATTCTAAATGGTTTCGCCAATGGTTTAACGCTTACAGAAATTTCGAAGCACGATGATATCGATATTAAAACATTGGATAAATATTATAAACGAATGCTTAAAAAACTGAAGCTTAAAAGCGATGATGCGTTAAAGAACTTTGCTTTGGAGAATGGATTTGGTTATGATGGCATTCATGGGGTTAAGAGGAAGAAGTAAGTAAGATGAGGTATGAGGTATGAGGTATGAGGTTGAGGTATGAGGTATGAGGTATGAGGTATGAGGTATGAGGTATGAGGTATGAGGCATGAGGTATGAGGTATGAGGTATGAGGTATGAGGTATGAGTTGGAAATGGGAAATGGGAAGTATGAACTTGACTCGTCCTGAAAAAAGTTTACACTTTTTGTTTTAAATCCTAAATTGGGTTTACAATTATACAATTAATCCTGAATACCGTTTACTTTTGTTGAACCGGACTAAGCGGAAGCGGGCTCTGCTGAGGAGCAACCCGCCAG
>JAUXUD010000045.1 GCA_030680835.1 Bacteroidota bacterium | reverse complement strand
AGCATGGTTTCTAATGTGGCTGTTTCAAATGCATTCAAACCTTCAGGAACTTCGTCTTTATTTATGATACCTTCTGTTATCTGAAAAAATAATACCAGGGGTACAAAAAAATCCTCAAGCCCAGTATCCTGTTTTATTCCATTCTGAATTTTTCTCAATTCATCCAAATCGGCCTCCAGTATATCTTCGTTTACAATCAGGCTCTCATAAATTCTGTATTCTTCCTGAAATTCATCTTCTCCCACCAATAGAAATTCATTTAAAAAATCCTCAAGCCCAATTTCAACTCCGTTCTCATTGGCTTCACTGATATACAAAAACAAGTTCAGCATTTCCGAACCCCTGTCAAGGGTTTTATTTTCAATTTCATTCCATTCGGGTGAATCAAAATAATCTTCTTTATGTTCTTCTGCTGCCAGAAAATGCACCATTAATAAATCAAAGATTAACTCTTTTAACGGATCAAAATCAGGATGTTTTTTGAGAACTTCATCCAGCAGGTTTACACGGTAAAAGAACGCTTCTTTTTCATCACGTATAATTTCCACAATTTTATCGGTTATATCCGGCAGTGCTTTATGTTTGGAATAGGTTCCCAACAGGGCACTTACACTTTTAATAACTGCATTTTGACTTGGGTTTTGGTTTGACATTTTAATATTTGTGGTATGCATCTTTGCAAATTACTGCATTGATTTTACCTGTTAATTGTTGTTGTAAAAAAGGAGAATTTTTTGATTTGGAAACATTGTTACTGAAGGTCCATTTTTGGGCAGGATCAAAAACAACCAGGCTCGCCGTTTGTCCGGCTTCAACGCGTATATTTTCCTTACCCAGAATGGTGCGGGGATTTGACGTAATTGCTTTAATTACTTTATCCAATGTTAATGATTTTGGCATCTGCTGAATCAGCATGGGTAAGAAAGTTTGAAGGGTGATCATGCCGGGCAGGGCATATTCGAATTCAACTTCTTTGTGTTCGATATTCTGGGGTTGATGATTGCTTACAATGGCATCAATGGTTCCATCAGCGATTCCGTCCCACAATGCCTTTTGATCCTGTTTTGAACGCAAAGGGGGTACCACTTTATAATTGGAATCATAATCCTTTAACTGTTCATCAGTAAAGCACAAATTTGCAACGGCTACATCACAGGTAATTGCATATCCTGCTTTTTTTGTTTTACGAATCAAATCCACGGCGCCTTTGGTAGACACATGTGAAAAATGGATACGGCCTTCTGTATATTTCAACAAATCAATATCACGGCTTACCATTAATTCTTCAGCTAAGGAAGGAATCCCTTTTAAGCCCAGTAAGGTACTCATATTCCCTTCATGCATCCGGCCCCCTTCACTGATGGTAATTTCATCGGCACTGCTTAAAACCAGGCCTTTAAAAATTTTCGCATATAACAAAGAGCGTAATAATATTCCCGCATGCGCAACGGGTCTGTTTCCATCTGTAAAACCTACTGCTCCGGCCTGATGCATATCGAATAGTTCGGCCATTTCCTTGCCTTCCCGATGCTGGCTGAGGCAGCCATAAGGATAGAGGTTGACAGGTAGTTTGCGACTTTGGTTCAACACATTTTCCACCCCTGTTTTTGTATCACGGGTGGGATTTGAAGAAGGCAATAACGCCACATCGGTAAAACCTCCTGCAAGTGCGGCTTTGGCCCCGGATCCCATATCTTCCTTATATTCAAATCCCGGATCACAAAAATCGGCCCGCATATCAAACCATCCGGGCGAAACCAGGTTGCCTTTGGCCTCAATGATTTTTACGTTTTTAGGAAGTTTTGAAAAAGCTTTTTTTGAAGAAAGCTGAATCGTATTAATTTGATTTTCTACGATATAAATATCGCAAACTTTGCCGTTAAAAGGCGACTGAAAATCACATACCTGCGCGTTGCATAAAAGTATCTTCATTCGTAAGCGTTTACAATAATGGCAAATGTATCATTTAAAATTCTATTTTAGCAATTTTAACAAAATCAGTTCAATTATAACAAATACCAGGGCAAGCAATAAAGCCAACCGCCAAAAAGGGGTTCCGTTTCCCTCAAGGTTTACTTTCTTTTTCAAAAACGACAAATCCTTATCGAGTTCCGCAGCGTTCAGTTTTTTGCTGAGCGCGTCGGGATCTTCTGTTTGCGGGTATGATTCCTTTCGGTTATAATTAAAAGCAATACTGGCTAAAAGTGTGTTTTGATCCATTAATGAATAAACCCCGGCCGTTTTCAACTGGCCATTTAAATGTGCTTCCCATTTTCCGTCGCGTGAAAAAGCTTCTACCAGATGTTCCTGTTCTGCTGATTTTAATTTGATTAGTTTTTGATTTCCTTCATTGTCGAAATTAAATTTGGTTTGCTCTCCCAAAACATATGAAAGCGAAAAAGTTGTTTTGGATAATAAGGGCATTCTCAATAAAAGAGGCACAAACAAGGCATGCTGAACCATGTTGGAGTTGCTTATTTTAAATGAAGCAGATGACACATATAAACTTCCTTTTTTAAGTCTGGAATGAACCAGATAGGGCCAGTCATTATTTAACAGCATAACCGGTTTGGCCATAGCTGAACCTTTCAATTGAATTTGCCAGGTTTCGTTTAGGTTGGGCAAATTGGCCATGTCGGGAATTTTTGAAAATACTTTTTCAAACAGCTGATCCTGAATATCAATGCCTGCAATTTTTAAGTTTTGTTTATGTAAACCTGTTAATTGCAGGCCACCGGCTTCGATTAAAAAAGTATTTATGCCTGCCAGGTCTTTGGGGTTTTGGGCAGGAATAAATAATACAATACCCCCGTTTTCAATAAAACGCTTTAATTCTTCATTTAAACCAGAGCTGATGGCTTCGGGCTCGTTTAAGATAATGAGCTGGCTTTTTTGAAAATCGTTAAAATTAATCTGAAACACATTCTGGCTGCTAAACCGGTAAAACGGGTCTAATGAAAAAACCTGCCGGAACGCTTTATCATCGCTGCTTTGGTTCAGCATTAATACGTTAACATGTTGACGGGCTTTTAATGCTATGTGATACACATCATCGTATACCAAAGGGTAATCGGTTAAACTTATTTCACCCTGATGCCAGAGTGAATCCTTAAGCGCAAGGTTCATATTTAAAACTGTTTTTGCATTGGGCTCACATGAATAGTTTTGTATTCCTTTTTGTACCCCATCCACTTTGAGAACCAAAGGTTGGTTTTCAATTGCGGTCTCACTCTGGTTTCTGATTAAAACCTGCAGTGTACTGGTTGAACCTATCTTAATAAAAGGTTCTTTTAACCATACCGAATCGATCCATACATTCTGACTTGCTGAAACTTCCAAGGGAACAATCCGCAAGTTAACGGTAGTGTCTGTTTTAATGTTCGGGTAATCAGCCATGTTTTTTTGAAAATCGCTAATCCAGTAAACGTTTTTTTGAGCCTGCGGATTCATAACAAACAGCTGAAGCGCACGCTTATATACTTCGCTTAAATTTCTGTGAACGGGTGAAATCTGCACGTCCTCCAGCAACTGTAAAAAGTCATTCCGGTTAAGCAGTCTTTGGTGTCTGCCTTCAAAATCATTGGTAAGCAACTGAAACTGATCCGACTCTTCATAAACGCCGGCAATCTGTTTTGCCTTTGCTTTGGCTTGCATAAGCAGCGGTCCGTTTTTACCAATGGCCTGCATAGAAAAACTGTTATCGATATATACAGAAACTATTTTAGTAGTAAACTTTGATGCGTCTTTATTTAATGGAATATAGGGTTGGGCAAATGCGAACACCAAAAATGAAATGGCCAGGATGCGGCAAGCCAGTATCAGATATTTTTTAAGGGTTTGTTGTTTTTTATTTTGTTCGGTGAGTTCTTTTAAAAAGCGGATATCGCTGAACACAACTTTTTTATAGCGCCGGAAATTAAACAAGTGAATGATAACAGGAATGGCGCAAAGGCCAAGAGCATATAGAAATGAGGGATACAAAAACTGCATGGCTGCAAAATAAACTGTTTTGTTTACATTTGCCATATGAACATTGATTTAAAGGGGAAAAACGCTTTAGTATGCGGAAGTACCAAAGGAATAGGCTTTGCAATTGCCCAAAAATTTGCATTATCGGGTGCAAACGTAACCCTGTTTGCAAGAAATGGTGATATACTGGAAAAGCTGGTCAGTGATTTATATACAGGTGAAGGCCAGAAGCATGATTTTATAGTTGCTGATTTTACAAAACCCGAGCAGGTAAAAGCAGCCCTTGAAGAGAAATTAAACGCCCACCATTATTACCATATCCTCGTAAATAACAGTGGTGGGCCCAGTCCAGGGACTATCATCGGAGCGAGAGAAGAAGAGTTTTTAACCGCTTTTAATGCCCACTTACTGAGCAGTCATTATCTGGTTCAGGGAGTGGTAAATGGCATGAAACAAAGTGCATATGGCCGCATCATCAATATTATTTCAACCAGTGTAAAAATACCTTTAAAAGGACTGGGGGTATCGAATACCATAAGGGCAGCAGTTGCCGGCTGGAGTAAAACCCTGGCAACAGAACTTGCACCTTTGGGAATAACCGTAAACAATATATTACCCGGTGCCACAGCAACCGACCGCCTGAATCAAATTATTGAAGGCAAAGCAGCCAAACAAAATGAAAGCATTGAACAGGTAAGTGAAGAAATGCTTAAGGAAATACCCATGCACCGTTTTGCCCAACCCGATGAAATTGCTTATGCTGCCTGTTTTCTGGCCAGTGAATATGCAGCTTATATTACAGGAATTAATATACCTGTGGATGGGGGAAGGACCGGGTGTTTGTAGGAACAGGCATGGAGCATGTTAGTTCGAGTGGAGTCGAGAACAATTCTTCATTAAATCAGTGAATCGGATGGAGTAATTAAGCGTTTTAAAATTTTGTTTTAACCATAACTTTGTCTCGACTCCGCTCGACATGACACTTCGTTACCACAAGCCCTATGCCCTCTGCTCAATGCTAGAACAGCCCATTGGTTTCGGCTTCTATGCGGCTGATGATGCTGCCTAAATGTTCAGAGTTTTCGGCGAAGTTCAGCTCATCCACTTCTATAATTAAATGTTTGGGTTTATAGCTTGTAATCCATGCCTCATAACGTTCGTTGAGTCGGCGT